>JAAUQI010000062.1 GCA_012032345.1 Leptolyngbyaceae cyanobacterium RM1_1_2
TAAAGAAGATTTCATGGAGTAGCCTCCTGATTTTTGCACTTTGAAAGTTGAGCGATCGCGCAGTCCCTTTTAAAAAACTTAATACTTATGAGCAGTTACTGAGCTATTTAGCAGAGAGGGCTACAGCTTTTGCTATGCCTGAACTCGTGCTATCTAGTCACAAAAATATAGCGTTTGCTTCAATTATGTTTACAAAAGCATACCCGATAACATCTGGCAAAAGATAGGTACGCAATCGCAAAATATTTGGTAAAGACATCAAGTCTGAGCAGCGATCGCCTACAGTATAGCCAAGCCTGCCCCTGTGGTTGACACTGATCTTTTATTGGCTTACCTGAGCCTTGCTAAGCTGACAGCCGTAGTCAATAGGTTCAGGTTTGACGCAATTTCCAAACTAGGCTAGAGACTAAGTTAGCAACTACATGGGCCGCGATCGGCACCAGCAGGTTGTCTGTGGCTAAAGCGCTAAAGCCCAAGGACAAACCGACCAGGGTTGCCCACAACACATAGGGCCACTGCTGCAGGCCACTCAGGTGTAAAACTCCAAAACAAAGACTCGAAACCACAACGGCTCCATTGTTAAGCCCCAGAGCAGGCAGCATAACACCGCGAAATAGCAGCTCTTCACTCAGGCCGGGCAGCAGCCCCAACCAGATTAAATCGGGCCAGGTCAGCGGCCTCAGCACAAACTCCAGATAGACGTCAGCGCTGCGTCGATAGGCAGGCCAGATTTGATAGACCAGGGCACTGGCCAAAGTGATCCCCAGTCCTAAGCCGACTCCCCCCAAAAGGGCCTGGGGTATCCAGCGAAAAGGTAAAACAGCTACGGTGTCAAAGAGCAGCCAAAAACGAGCTGCCAGCAATAGGACTAACGCTGTGACGCCCATCGCCGCTAAAATTTGAACTCGACTGAGGGGTTCAGACTGGGGGGCTTGTGGACGTTGATTATTCACCTTGACCTATCGGTAACTGTTACTCAGCTCTAGAAAACACGCTTTAGCCTGCTAGACTGAACTAGCTAAAAATAGGAGCCTAGGTTGATCCAGGAAATCCAACAGCACTATTGCCGATATTGGGTTTCACTTCGTTCCACGCCAATCTACAGAAGTCACAATTTTAGCCGGGTCGATTCACGACTGCCTGCCTGAGCTAAATCACGAATTCCTCACATTCTAACCAGCTAGCCCCGCTTTCTAAAGCCTGATTGAGGAATTTGCCAGACCGGGTATGATATCAGGTTTGTACTTGTCAGCTAGCGTCTGTAAGGGCGCGATGGTTGACTGTAGGGCAGTTGGGTCAACGCCAGCGCGATCGGCCAGCAGCAGACCTGCTGCCTCCAGATAGCTGCTAACCCGGACTGAGGACATGCCGATGGCTTCTGGTTTTACCTGCATTGCCGTCTGATTTTGCTCAACGGCAATCACCCTGGCACCTCGCTGGCTGAGGCTAATCACTCCGCTGCCTCCGGCTGCATCTGCTGGAATAATTACCGCGTCTACCTGATCTGCCCAAATATTGGCCCCAGCCTGACTCAATTGACCAGCGCGAGTGGCAAACTGCGGAGCCTGGCTCAGCCCGGCTAAAACACAGGGCAAAAAGGTATAGCCGAGTTCTTCTGCCGCTGATTTGGGGGAAACTGTAGGATCGAGCGGCAGGGGCATCAGGGCCGGCGCATGGGCACAGGGTACCTGAAAGGTTTTGACAACTAGATGGCTGATAACGGCTTCGGCCCCCGCCAGCAAATCTACGCCTTGGCCCTGACGGTACTGCTGTAGTTCTGGGCTGTCTGAGTCATCAGGAAAACGGGCAACCACCGCGATCGCTTCTGCCTTTGCCTGCCGCAGCAGTTTTTCACTGGCTCGCAGCAGGCTGTCAGGGTTTCCCAGTGTGCCCCAGGTAGCTCCAGAAGCAGCGGTTTGCAGCTCGACCTGTAGCGGCGCATCTGTGACGACGTAGTCTGTTAGAACCAGTCCTAAGGTTGCTTTAGCTGCGTTCGCCGCCTGTAGGTGTCGCCAGCGCAGTTCCGGCTCAATGGCACAGTCCAGCAGCAGCCCCACTCGATTTTGTCGTACCGGGCGCAGTCCCCAGTGGCCTGCAGCAAAGCGATCGAGGCCGTAGCCTTCAACATAGTAGGCATTGGGCAGCGGCCAGTAAAGCTGAGCGCCGTTCAAAACGTTGGGGTGAGTAATCAGTCGATCTACGGCCTGCGCCAAAAGCCGCGCCACGGGCAGGGCATCGCCAGCATAGCCGCCAATGCTGGCTCCAATGCCAGTTGGAACAATGAGCACCGCCGTATAGGGCGGGCAGTCTCCCCAATCCCTAGTCATCGGTTAGCACTACAGCTTCTATGCTGGCCTGCTGCTGGTTCACCCGAGTGATCGCCCAGCGCAGCGGTTCGCCGTGGGACGTGAGAGCAGAGGCGATCGCCTGCTGTAAATCTTTGAGAGATCCTGCCAGTTCAATTTCAAGTGTGATTAGGCGAGTCTGCATCTCTATTTAGGCTGGCCGAACTGACGTTCATAAACGTTGTCTTCCTGTTCAGTTTCTAGCTGCAAATCAGATCGAGGATAGGCCACACAGAGCAGCACGTAGCCCTCTGACTGGAGTTCAGGGCTGAGGCCCATACCCTCGCTCTGCTCAACGCTTCCAGACAGGATTTTGGCCGCACAGGTCGTACAGACCCCAGCGCTACAGGAAGAGGGCAGGTCTAGGCCTGCGGCTTGGGCAGCAGCCAAAACAGTTTCATTCTCCAAGACTGTAAGGGTATGAGTCTGCCCCTGATGCTGAATTTCAGCGGTGTAGGCTTTAGGCATAATCTACTAGACGAACAAACAGGTGAGAGGTCTTTCAGCTAAGAGCAAACTAGCCGACTTCCGGGCTAAAGGTGCGATCAAACTCCTCTAGCAAATCATCCATTTCCTCTAGAGCCTGGTTGACGTCGATACGAAGCGTACCTAAATCAGGCTGCTCTAGCAGGCGAACCAAGGTGTCTCGCTTAGCTCGAATCAAATCAATGCGATCGCGAATAGTCTGTAAATCCATGAATTAGGCCGTTTAACCATTTCCTGACCTTAATCAGGATAAGCAACTTTGGCCCTTTCTGCCCTGAATTTTCCCTAAATCTTCCCCTTAGCTGCCCCTAACTGCTGTGGAGTTAGACGCCCTGTAAAACCTAGCTGGCACAGTAGACGTCTTTTTAATCGATATAGCTAGCTGTATAGCTGTAACAATGACGATTATCCTAGAGAAGGGAGCAGCCATTATCTCTGGGAACTATCTCTGGGTTAGCAATACTGCTTGACACTGCTGCCTGCTAGCAAACTCCTCAATTATTATATCCGTCGGTATCGCCATGTCTCGCCTGCACCGTCCTCGCTTTATTCAGCTCAATATCTTGCCCAAGGTTGCTTACTTTGTGGGCAGTGCGCTAGCGTTTTATGTGTTTTCTAGCCAGGCGGGTGCCCAAACCGGAGGCGGCACGATTACCCTACGCTCTGATGTCCAAGAGGCCAATACCAATACCGGGATCATCACAGCTCGTGGTAACGTTCAAATTGACTATCCGCTGCAGCAGATTTATGCCACCTCGGCCCAGGCACAATACTACAGTCAGGAAAACCGGATGGTGCTCAGCGGCAGCGTCCTGGTTCGGCAGGAAGGCAACACGCTGCGGGCAGAAACTGTAACCTATTTAATTGACGAAGGCCGTTTTGTGGCCCTGCCTCAGCCTAGCCAGCAGGTAGAAACTATCTACAACCTACCAGCCGGGGCGACAACACCTACACCCAGTTCCGAGGCACCGCCTGCTACGCTTGAGCTACCGCCCTTAAATACCCCGAATGTGGCTGAGTAATCACAATCTTCAAAGTCCAGCAGTCAGTCATAAAGCCTTGCCCGATCGCGGTTGGATTGCACGGGTGGCTTGAGCGATTTGACGTAAACGTTATAAAGTAGTTTGCATTATTCATGCAGCTTCCCTTGCTTAATTCTGATCTCACGACCCTCAAAGATTTTCAGCCTACCAGCCCGCTCAAAATCAGTCTGGAAAATGTACGGAAATCTTACGGTAAGCGTGATGTTGTAAAACACGTCAGCGTGTCAGTGGCACAGGGAGAAATTGTGGGGCTACTCGGCCCCAATGGGGCAGGCAAAACAACTACGTTCTATATGGCAACGGGTTTAGAAAAGCCCGATCAGGGGCGAATTTTTTTGAACGAGATCGATATCACGACGCTATCTATGCACCAGCGGGCACGTTTGGGCATTGGCTATCTGGCTCAGGAACCCAGCATTTTTAGAAATCTGAGTGTCGAAGATAACCTGCGACTAGTGATGGAGCAAACTCAGGTGCCGGCCTATGAGCGATCGCAGCGGATCAAAAACTTGCTCAAGGAGTTTCGGCTAGAGTCGGTGGCCCAAACCCTGGGCGTTCAGGTCTCTGGGGGCGAAAGGCGGCGCACAGAGCTAGCGCGATCGCTGGCGGCAGGACAAGACGGGCCGCGCTTTTTGTTTTTAGACGAACCTTTTGCTGGGGTTGACCCGATCGCGGTTGCAGAAATTCAAACCATCATTGCTGAGCTGCGCGATCGCCACATCGGTATTCTCATTACCGATCACAACGTGCGAGAAACCCTCCAGGTGATCGATCGCGCCTACATCATGAGTGAAGGGCAAATTCTAGCTGCAGGCAATGCCGAAGACCTCTACAATAATCCTCTGGTACGGCAGCATTATCTAGGAGAAGGTTTCAAGCTCTAAAGGGAGCTTAGCGTCTTCTACACTATATCCTTCACCTCTAACGTCATGGCAACAGCTTCAGACCAGCCATCTTTAGGATACTATCTGTCTCGCTGGCTGATTCCGCGCGTTTCAGTCATGGATCGCTACATTATCCAAGAGCTAATTCTCCCTTTCCTGTTTGGGGTAGGGGCATTCTCCTCAATCGGCATTTCGGTGGGGGCGCTGTTTGACCTGATTCGTCGCGTCACTGAATCAGGGCTTTCGCTGTACCTGGCAATGGAAATTTTTGTCCTGAAGCTGCCGGAGTTTATTGTCTTTTCGTTTCCGGCTGCGGTGCTGCTGGCCACAATGATGACCTATAGCCGCTTCTCTAGCGATAGCGAACTGATTGCGCTGCGGGGCTGTGGTGTCAGTATCCGGCGGATTATAGCCCCTGCGATCGCTCTTAGCCTCTTGGTCACGGGGCTGACCTTTGCTTTCAATGAGCTGATTACGCCAGCCGCCAACTATCGAGCCGCCATCACCCTAGAGCGGGCTTTGATCTCTGAACGCCCTCCTTTTCAGGAACGCAATATCTTTTACCAAGAGTTTCAGAACGTCGGCGATACCAAAGAAAAAGAACTCAAGCGCCTCTTCTATGCCCGTCGGTTTGATGGCGAAAGTATGCAGGGTTTGACCGTCATTGATTTTTCACAGCAGGGGCTAGAGCAAATCGTCAGTGCTGAATCGGCAACTTGGGACTTTGGCAAAAATCTCTGGAATTTTCGCAACGGTACCATCTACGTGGTTTCCTCAGACGGAGCTTTTCGTAATATCGTCAAGTTCAACGATCAGCAGATACAGCTGCCGCGAACGCCGTTTGATTTAGCTTCACGCTCTCCAGACGACAGCGAAATGAATATTGTGCAGGCGAATCAATACCTGGAACTGATCCGCCAAACCGGAGACGACAAGCGCATCCGGCGTCTAGAAATTCGGATTCAGCAGAAGTACGCCCTGCCTTTTGTCTGTGTGGTATTTGGGCTGGTGGGGTCAGTCTTGGGCGTCCGTCCCCAGCGCACAAGCAAGGCCACCAGCTTTGGCGTCAGCGTCGTGATTATTTTTGGCTATTATTTGCTTTCTTTCATTACCAACGCTCTAGGAGAAGTCGGTGTGCTATCGCCCGTGATGGCGGCCTGGCTTCCTACTCTGGTGGGATTGGTTTTGGGTATGGGTTTAGTCTTGAGAGCTTCCAAGTAGTCTTGGGAGCGCTTTAGCGATTGGGAATAAACGTAGGACTAATATCTCTTGGCTCATAGCCAGCGCCAATACAGCGATCTAAGGCATCATCCAAGTCTAGCCCTGCCGCCTGATTCAGTCCCACCACGCAGTCAGAAAAACGCAAAGGCAGCAGGCTACGGCGGCAGGAGTCCAGGGTTGAGGCTGAATCATCCAGCATCAGGCTCAGATGAATATCGGTTGTGCAGCTAGCTAGCTCTTGAGGACGCCTTACCCGACGGCAGGCAAAAACAATGTCTGAGAGTACCAGTTGCGTCTGGGCCTTGATATCAGTGACGCACTCTGCCAGATAGTCTGGGTTGAGCGCCGAAGCGCAAGCCGCCGCCGCCACTTCGCTCTCAGCACCCGCCGCCAAAAGCCCGGTGGCGCAGGTTTGAAAATCATTGCTCAAGGCTGCATGGGGGGTAGCTAGCGGCAGGGAGGCTGCCATTAGACCTGCGATCGCAAACTGGATCACAGGCAACCGGAAGGAAGTTGATCGCGGATGAAAATGAACCATAACAGAAAATTACGGGTTATATCGCTTGATTAAAAGCGTATCGTGAAGTTAACACAACTCGATTTAGGCTAACAACAGCCAATCAATCGATCGCTAATCTAGATTTAGGCTTACCCCTTGATTTCCCTAAGCGATCGCCTCCGCCCTAAACAACTACAGTGAAAGGGTAACTCAAACTTTAACTTACGTGATCTTGAGGGTATTTCAATATGCACCTGAGTGAAATAACTCACCCCAACCAGCTGCATGGCCTTTCCATTCACCAGCTTGAGCAAATTGCCCGTCAGATTCGAGAGAAGCACCTACAGACAGTAGCCACGAGCGGTGGCCATTTGGGACCTGGCTTGGGCGTTGTTGAGCTAACCCTAGCTCTCTATCAAACCTTAGATCTTGATCGGGACAAAGTGACTTGGGATGTCGGGCATCAGGCTTATCCTCATAAGCTGATTACCGGACGCTACAATCAGTTCCACACTCTGCGGCAGAAGAGCGGCGTCGCTGGCTATCTCAAACGCTGCGAGAGTAACTTCGACCACTTTGGGGCAGGACATGCCTCAACCAGCATCTCAGCCGCTTTAGGAATGGCGCTGGCGCGGGATGCTAGAGGTGAAGATTTCAAAGTGGTGGCCATTATTGGCGACGGTGCCCTGACTGGCGGCATGGCGCTAGAGGCCATTAACCACGCCGGACACCTGCCCAACACTAATCTGCTGGTGGTCTTGAACGACAACGAGATGTCTATCTCTCCCAACGTCGGCGCGATCCCACGATACCTCAACAAAATGCGCCTGAGTCCGCCCGTACAGTTCATCAGTGACAACCTAGAAGAGCAGCTTAAGCACCTGCCGTTTGTTGGTGATTCGCTCTCACCAGAACTCAGCCGGGTCAAAGAAGGCATGAAGCGGCTAGCAGTTCCTAAAGTGGGGGCCGTTTTTGAAGAACTCGGCTTTACCTACATGGGGCCAGTAGACGGGCACAACCTGAGCGAGCTGATTAGCACCTTCAAAGAAGCCCATCAGCACGTTGGCCCAGTTTTGGTGCATGTGGCCACGACCAAAGGTAAAGGCTATAGTCTGGCCGAGAAAGATCAAGTTGGCTATCATGCCCAGTCGCCCTTCAATCTGACTACGGGTAAAGGTCTTCCTCCGACAAAGCCCAAACCGCCAAGCTACTCTAAGGTCTTCGCCGAAACCCTGATTAAGCTGGCTGAGGATGACTCTAGAATTATTGGCATCACAGCAGCCATGGCAATCGGCACCGGCCTAAGCAAGCTGCAAGAAAAGCTGCCCAAACAGTATATCGACGTGGGCATTGCCGAGCAGCACGCTGTTACTCTGGCAGCAGGTCTAGCCTGTGAGGGGATGCGTCCTGTGGCGGCTATTTACTCCACTTTTTTGCAGCGCGGCTTTGATCAAATTGTGCATGATGTCTGCATTCAAAAGCTGCCCGTCTTTTTCTGTCTAGACCGAGCTGGGATCGTTGGGGCCGATGGCCCTACCCACCAGGGACTGTACGACATTGCCTATTTGCGCTGCATTCCTAACATGGTGCTGATGGCTCCCAAAGACGAAGCAGAACTTCAGCGTATGGTTGTCACTGGCGTCAAATACACTGATGGCCCCATTGCTGTACGCTACCCGCGCGGCAGCGGCTACGGGGTTCCCCTGATGGACGAAGGGCTAGAGGCCCTACCGATAGGCAAAGCCGAAATTTTACGCCAGGGAAACGACGTGCTGCTGGTTGGCTATGGCTCAATGGTGTACCCGGCAATGCAAACGGCAGAAATTTTGGGCGAACATGGGGTAGCCGCGACTGTAGTCAACGCTCGTTTTGTCAAACCCCTAGACCAAGATTTGATCTTACCCCTGGCTCAGCAAATTGGCCGCGTCGTCACGCTTGAAGAAGGCTGCCTCATGGGTGGCTTTGGCAGCGCGATCGCAGAAGCCCTGCTAGACGCCCAAATTAACGTTCCGGTTCTGCGGCTAGGGGTTCCTGATATGCTAGTCGATCACGCTAAACCAGATGAGTCTAAAGTCACGCTGGGTCTAACGCCTGCCCAAATGGCCGAGAAGATTTTGGCCTCAATGAGGGTGGAGCAGTCAGCAGTGAGGGTTTAAGGTGAAGAGATCCAGAAGCAGAACCGCTGCCTTGATCAGCGGTTTTGCTTCTAGTATTTCAGGCAGCATTTGAACAGAGTCTGAACAATTAGGAGAGGTCTGCTAGACTAAAAACTCACAGGCTCGCGTGCTTTTAGACTAGGGGCACGCTGCTATAACAGGTTGGCGATCGCAATGGCTGAGATTTCCGAGACCCATGTGTACCCGGTCATCTGGCAAGACGAGCATGTTTTGCTGGTTGATCAAAATCGGCTACCCCTGGATTACACGCTGGTCTCCATTAGTCGATTTGAAGATATGGTGAGGGCGATCAAGACCCTAATCGTGCGAGGTGCCCCGGCTGTTGGCATCGCTGCTGCCTATGGGCTTTATCTGGGCGCTAAAGAAATTCCAACTCGCGATCGCCAAGCTTTCATAGAGCGGCTAGAAGCCGTTGCCGAACAGCTCAAAAACACTCGCCCAGACAAGGCCAATTTGGGCTGGGCGGTTGATTTCTCTCTCAAAAAAGTCTGCAATACGCCGGGCACCGTTGAGTATTTGATCCAAACGCTGCTTGAGACAGCCCAGACCCTACAGCGCGAAGACCTACAAACCTGCTACGCCATTGGTGATTATGGCCTAAAAGCTTTGCCAGAGATTCCTGAGCGGCTCTCTGTCTACACCCACTGCAATCACGGTGCGCTAGCAACTTCGGGGTACGGCACGTCTTTAGGCATTGTTCGCGCTGCGTGGCACAGCGAGCGCTTGGAGCGGGTCTATGTGGGAGAAACCCGGCCCCGACTGCAGGGATCGCGCCTGAGCGCCTGGGAGTGCGTCCAAGAAGGCATTCCGGTCACTATTGTTACCGATAGTATGGCAGCCCACTGCATGAAGCAGGGCCTAGTGCAGGCGGTGCTCGTAGGCGCAGACCGCATCGCTGTCAACGGCGACACGCTCAATAAAATTGGCACTTACGGGCTGGCGCTTTTAGCCAAGGCCCACAGCATTCCCTTTTTTGTGGCTGCGCCGCTTTCGACGGTAGACATCTGGCTAAAAACAGCAGAAGCCGTTTCCGTCAGCGAAAACCCGTCTGCTGATATTTATCAAATAGGAGAGACTCTAGTTGCCCCTGCTGGGGCCGAATACTACAACCCAGCTTCAGATATCACCCCTGCGGCGTTAATTACAGCCATTGTGACGGAGCAAGGGGCGATCGCTCCGTCTGAGCTAGCTAGCTTAGTCAAAGCTACAGGCTAGTGCCCTGTAGCTATTCAAATTACCAAAGTCTAGGCTTCTACTTTGACGCCGCGCCAGAAGGCGATATAGCCTTTAATATTTTTGGCAGCGTCTTTGGGTTCCGGGTAGTACCAAGCAGCGTCTTGGTTGGTTTCGCCGTCTACCTCAATCGTGTAGTAGCTAGCGGTGCCTTTCCAAGGACAGGAAGTGTTCTTGTCACTGGATTTGAAGTACTGCTGCCTGATCGAGTCAGGGGGAAAATACTGATTGCCTTCGACGACTTCGCAGTGATCGCTTTCGGCCAAGACGGTTCCATTCCAGATAGCTTTGGGCATGGGGTTACTCCCTATAGTTTTTATGAGACATGAATAAAAGACAGGCTGCAGGTTTGCCAGTTCTCCAGGCTCCATTAGAGAACCCCAGAGAACTATCGAAGAACCATCAACGCTTTACTGCTTGCGCCCGCACGGGTAGCAGATGCGCTTAACAACACGCCGTTTTTCAGGGTCTGCTCTACTTTACAAAACTCTCAACCTCTGCGCATCTAACCGGGGGCAGCCGCACCAGTTAAGATTCTGTCTGAGCCAAAGCAGCTCGTACCTTATAAATTGAGTAGGCTAGCAGTAGCTGCGGTATTATTGTCCGCATGATGCAACTTTCACCGGATGGAGGTGATCATGACCCTTTCTAGCGTTCATCCTCGCTCAGAGCAGGAACGGCAAAATTTACAGCAGTCGGTAGACTACAGCACCGTCTCAAGCATCCCCGAAATATGGGCGATCGCGGCGGAGCGGTTTGGCTCTACCACTGCCCTCCACGATCCCCACAGCCAGCCGCCGATTAAGCTGACCTTTGCAGAGCTGAATCAAAAAATCCGTCAGTTTGCGGCTGGACTCCAAGCGTTAGGGCTGAGCCGAGGCGATCGCGTCGCCCTCTTCGCCGACAACAGTCCCCGCTGGATGGTAGCCGACCAGGGGCTGATGACGCTGGGGCAGTCGATGCGGTACGCGGCACTCAGGCTGACGCTGACGAACTGCTCTATATTCTGGAGCACAGCGATAGCGTAGCGCTGATTGTGCAAGACTTAGCGACGCTAGAGAAGTTGACGGTTAGGTCAATAGAAGGGCCAATAGAGCGATCGCTACGCTTTATCATTTTACTGACAGACGAGCCGGCTCCTTCAGTGGCAACCAAGCTGCTCAGTTTTTCCCAGGTTATGGCCTTGGGGGAGGGCGCTCAGCTCCAGACTGCTAGCTCTAAGCGCACAGACTTGGCGACACTAATGTACACCTCGGGCACGTCCGGCAGACCCAAAGGGGTCATGCTCAGCCACGGTAACCTGCTGTCGCAAATTACAGCCGCCTGCGCTGTCGTCCGTCCGCAGTCTGGTGAAGGCGTTCTCAGCATCTTACCGATCTGGCACTGCTACGAGCGCACCTTTGAATACTTTGTTCTCTCCCAGGGCTGCACTCAGATTTACACCAACATTCGCCAAGTCAAAAAAGACCTGAAGCAGTTTCAGCCTCGCTACATGGTAGGGGTGCCGCGACTGTGGGAGTCCATTTACGAAGGGGTACAAAAGCAGTTTCGGGAACAGCCAGCGAACAAGCAAAAACTCGTACAGTTCTTTTTACAGCAGAGCCATCGCTACATCTATGCCCGCCGCACGTTACAAAACCTGAATTTAGAGAACTTGCAGCCAACGCTGATAGACAAGCTGGTAGCTCTAGCACAGGCGATCGCTCTCTGGCCGATTCATCAGCTCGGCGATCGCCTGGTTTACAAACAGGTGCGCACAGCGATGGGCAATCAGATTAAATTTGTCGTCAGCGGCGGCGGCTCCATTGCTGAACACCTAGAAGACTTTTACGAAGTCGTCGGCATTCAGATTTTGGGGGGCTACGGCCTCACCGAAACGGCCCCTATCACCCATGTACGCCGCCCTTGGCACAACCTGCGCGGCGCAGACGGAGAGCCGGTTCCTGGTACCGAAACTCGCATCGTCAACCCAGAAACTCGTCAAGATCTAGCCACTGGCCAGCAGGGGCTGGTGCTGCTGCGAGGGCCACAGGTGATGCAGGGCTACTATAAAAATCCAGAAGCTACCGCCAAAGCCATTAACCCCGAAGGCTGGTTTGATACCGGAGATTTGGGCAAAGTGACTGCCGCAGACGATCTAATTATTACCGGACGGGCCAAAGATACCATCGTTTTGACTAACGGCGAAAATATTGAGCCTCAGCCGATTGAAAATGCATGTCAGCGCAGCCCTTTCATCGATCAAATTATGCTGGTCGGGCAGGATCAAAAAATGCTGGGTGCTCTGATTGTGCCTAACACAGAAGCCCTAGAGCAGTGGGCAGCCGCTCAGGGAAAAACCCTAGCTTTTCAGAGCGAAGCCGATAGCCGAGCGCTAACCCTTGAACATACCTCAGTTCAAGAACTCTACCGCCAAGAGCTAAATCGTGAAGTTAAAGGGCGTCCTGGTTATCGCCCGGATGAGCGCATTGGCCCCTTTGAGCTTATGACTGAGCCAATGAGCGCTGAAAACGGCATGATGACGCAAACGCTGAAGATTCGCCGAGCCGTAGTTATGGAGCGGTATCGCGGTATGATTGACGCGATGTTTTCATAGCTCCCGCGATCGCCGCCAGTCGGCAGCTAGTCGAGTGGGTAATGACTGCAGGCGGGGTGTCTACCTCATAAACATGCGTTCAAATGAATTTCTCAGCCGACCAGATTCCTATGGATGTTTCCCAAACTAACTTGCTCATGAAGCGGGTCGTCAATATAAAGGCGATCGTAACCCCGCTTTGGAAAGAAGAAGCCCAGAAACAGTTACAGGCCCAGCTCAACAAGCTTGATAGTCAACTCCAACAGCTCGAAATGCAAGGGCAGCGGGCGGCCACAGAAATTCAAAAGCAAAGCCCCCAGCCCGATAGCCCAGCAGTCGCGCAGCAGATTGGCAATGTGCAAAACCAGCTTAACCAGCAGAAAAGCAAGCTGCTACAGCAAAAGAATCAGGCGCTCCAGCAGCTCCAACAGGTTCAAACCTTAGAGCTTAATCAGGAAGTTGCCCAAGGGCAAGTGGAGAGCTTTTTTCGGGTAGCTGTCGGCGACAACCTGATTCGTAAGATGCAGGTTGAAATTTTGCTGCGCGACGGCGTCGTCGAAGAAATTCGCGGCGAATTGTAGATAGTCCAGCTAGCTGCTTATTCAACAACTCAGCTAGATATTCATCCTGGGTTGGTTACTCATCCAGGCTGACAAACTCTCCGTGGGATCTTGCCTCTCCGGTAAACGTGCTAACCCAGGCTAAGCCCCGGCGAGTGCCCACCCAGAGCTTGTTGCCTGTATCTGGCGACAAAGATAGCACATAGCCAGAAGGCAAACCTGGCACCTGCCCAATAATGGCTCCGTTGTAAGGATTGAGCTTTAGCAGGCCATCTTGTGTGCCCACCCACAGGCTAGTGGTGGTGTCAAAGGCAAGGGCAGTGACATTGCGCCCTCTCAGCTGGGTTACAGCGCGTATAAGTTCGCCGCTGCGGGCATCAAAGACAAAAACGCCGTCAGGAGTGCCTGCCCACAGCCGCCCCTGGGGGCCAACTGTTAGCGCCTGGACGACATCCCCTGGAACCTCGCTATTGCGAATCGTTGGGTAAGCGCTACCTGTATTGATGCGGACAACACCGTCTAAGGTACCGACCCAAAGCTGCCCGTCGCCATCAAGGGCTAGCGCATTGGCGCTCACCCCCGGCAAGTCTCGGAGCGTGGTCATCAGCAAGCCGCGATCGGGACTGATCATCGCCAGCCCGCGATCGGTACCCACCCACAGAAAACCGCGATTATCTGTCAGCAGTGACAAAATCCGATTGGACGGTAAGAAAAAGTTTTGCGCCGTAATTTCGTTGCTGCGCGGATCAACGCGTGATAGCCCTGAGTAGGTGCCTACCCAAATTCGCCCGACTCGATCTTGAGACATGGCTGAAATCACAGTATCAGGCAGCGTGACCCGAGCCTGCACAATCCCGGTGTTGGGATTTATTCGAGCCAGTCCCTGCCAGGAACCTACCCACAGACTGCCGGTATAGTCCTGCTGGAGTGCGCCCACCCGGTAGTCGGCTTCTTGGCCTTCTAAAAACCGCTGCGGCGGCAAAGGTTCACGACGCGGCGGCGGCGGCGAAATCTCGTAGCTGCTTGGAGGTTCAGCCAGAGGTTCAGCCAGAGGTTCGACGGGCGACTCTACAGAAAGTCCTTGCGCCCTGTCAGTGCTGCTAGCGGCAGCATCTATTTGTGGTGAGGATGGCAGCGAAGCGGCGATCGCTGCTCCCATTGGCCCTCGACCGGGTAATGCCAGCCACAAGGCCGCGCCAACTAAAATTCCTGAGCGCCTGAGTGAAGGTGCTAACACGCCATACCTCATAAAATGTGATGAAATTTTGATGTTGCCTTGATACCTCGCCTGGGCTCAAATGTCAATGCCCAAATGTTAATACCCAAATGTCAATACACAGCTAGGCGATCGCAGACTTTTAGGCTTATAGCAGCGATCGCAACAACAGAAAACCCACTGTTTACGCTCCGAGAAAAAGCGATATCTAACGTCACCTGTATTCATAAACAAAAGTTATGAATATATACAGATCTTTCAAAATCAAACTTATCAGAACGCTGGTAGTATTCTAAAACATAGGAATTTGGCAATGCCTGAAGTATCAGTGTGAGCAATCGTTGCGACATGTGTTTTCGACACTTGTTCCAGTGTTCGGCTGTCAACAAACGTACTTCAAACACCTGTGCCCACTTTCAGTTTTTAGCCCAAAGTGATAGCTGAGCTGATGGGTAGGCTTTGTTTGAAGTTTATTTAGATTTACAGGAAGAGGAGATATGTCCTACTCTCAGACACAAACTCAGTCAAAAGCTGCTGGATACGATGCCGGTGTAAAGGACTACAAACTGACCTACTACACCCCGGACTACACGCCTAAGGACACAGACATCCTTGCGGCTTTCCGAATGACTCCTCAGCCCGGTGTGCCTCCCGAAGAGTGCGCCGCTGCGGTGGCGGCAGAATCTTCCACAGGTACCTGGACGACCGTGTGGACAGACCTGTTGACTGACTTAGATCGCTACAAGGGTCGCTGTTATGACATTGAGCCTATCCCCGGCGAAGACAATCAGTACATCTGTTATGTAGCCTATCCCCTCGACCTGTTTGAGGAAGGCTCCGTTACTAACTTGCTGACTTCTCTAGTCGGTAACGTATTTGGCTTTAAAGCCCTGCGTGCCCTACGTTTAGAAGACCTGCGGATCCCCGTTGCCTATCTAAAAACTTTCCAAGGCCCGCCCCACGGTATTACCGTTGAGCGGGACAAACTGAACAAGTACGGTCGTCCCCTGCTGGGCTGCACCATCAAGCCCAAGCTAGGTCTCTCAGCCAAGAACTACGGTCGCGCTGTCTACGAGTGTCTACGCGGCGGTCTAGACTTCACCAAGGACGACGAGAACATCAACTCTCAGCCCTTCCAGCGCTGGCGCGATCGCTTCTTGTTTGTAGCAGATGCTATCCACAAGTCCCAGGCAGAAACGGGTGAAATCAAAGGTCACTACCTCAACGTCACCGCAGGTACCTGCGAAGAAATGATGAAGCGGGCCGAGTACGCTAAAGAACTCGAAATGCCCATCGTCATGCACGACTTTTTAACCGCTGGCTTCACCGCCAACACCACGCTGTCCAGATGGTGCCGCGACAACGGCATGCTGCTGCACATTCACCGGGCCATGCACGCGGTCATCGACCGTCAGCGCAACCACGGGATGCACTTCCGCGTTTTGGCTAAGTGCCTACGGATGTCCGGCGGTGACCACATTCATACCGGAACAGTAGTCGGTAAGCTAGAAGGCGATCGCGAAAGCACCTTGGGCTTTATTGACCTGCTGCGCGAAAACTACATTGAAAAAGACAAGTCTCGCGGTATCTACTTCACCCAAGACTGGGCCTCTATGGGGGGCGTGTTTGCGGTAGCCTCCGGGGGTATTCACGTCTGGCACATGCCAGCGCTGGTTGAAATCTTTGGTGATGACTCCGTGTTGCAGTTTGGCGGCGGCACCCTGGGTCACCCCTGGGGCAATGCACCAGGGGCAACGGCCAACCGCGTCGCTCTAGAAGCTTGCGTTCAGGCCCGTAACGAAGGCCGTGACCTGGTTCGTGAAGGCGGCGACATCATTCGTGAAGCCTGCAAGTGGTCTCCTGAACTACAGGCAGCTTGTGAGCTGTGGAAGGAAATCAAGTTTGAATTCGAGACGATGGACAAGCTTTAAGTCTCCAGCTTTGGCGACGAGCAAGTCGGTGTGGATGGCAGTTAGATTGTCTGCTATCCACAGCAACTAGCAGCCGTTAGATTAGTCTCTAACCTAGACTAACCTGCAGGCCATGCTCTAGCGGGGAGTCATAGCCCAGGTTTTCGTGAATCGATGGATCTAAAGCAAATCGCCAGAGACACCGCCAAGGTGATGGTAAGCTACTTGACTTACCAAGCAGTGCGGACAGTCCTCGGTCAGCTACGAGAAACCAACTTACCGCGATCGCACTGGCTCAATGCTTTTGCCACTCGTGAGAAGCTCCAGGACGGAGAAGCGTTTTTGAAAGCGCTACTGCAGGCACAGCCTGATTTAGCCGTCCGCGTTATGACTGTTCGTCAGCACATTGTCGAAGAGATTGGTGAGTTTCTTCCAGAGATGGTCAATACCAGCATTCAGCAGTCCAATATAGAGCATCGTCGCCAGTATCTAGAACGAGCTACGCAGATGACCTTATCTGATACAGAAGCTCAGCCTGAGTCTGAAAATTCAGCCGAATAAGGCGTCAATCAGCCCGTTTTTCTAAGCTAGATAACCTGCCTGTCTGACTCTTGATATTGACAACCCTTTTCAATTCAACACCTACTGAAAACTATGAAAACTCTGCCAAAAGAGCGTCGCTACGAAACCCTTTCTTACCTGCCACCGCTGACAGATGCTCAAATTGAGAAGCAAATTGCTTACATTCTCAAGATGGGCTACATTCCGGCAGTTGAGTTTAACGAAACCTCTGACCCTGAAGTTTACTACTGGACTATGTGGAAGCTGCCTTTGTTTAAGGCTAACTCCACCCGTGAAGTGCTAGATGAAGTCCAGGCTTGCCGCTCTGAATATCCCAACTGCTTCGTTCGCGTTGTCGGCTTTGACAACGTCAAGCAGTGCCAGATTTTGAGCTTTATTGTCCACAAGCCCGGTGGCAGCGGCGGCTACCGCTACTAGCGCTTACAGGCTTAATATCATTTTCTAAAGGTTACAGGGTGGTCATCAGACTGCCCTGTTTTTTTAAAATTTCTACGTTGGGGTGGGTTCCTGAACAGGTTGAGAAATTGGCCAAAGTTTAGTACATTTGTATTATAAAGGCGATGGGCGATCGCGCTTCTAGCTTTACGCTGCCAGTTCCAGTCCCAATCTGTCACCCCCGGGGTCAGCTATGACCATTGCCCAGACCAGTCAGCTCATTCAGCTCATCTTAAATTCAGTCCTGATGATTGCGGTTTGCATTGGCTTGCTCGGCGGGCTGCGGCTGCGGCACAGTGCGGTTACTCATCAGCTTCAGAGCCTGCAGCAGCTATACGTGCAGCGATCGCTTCAGGGAGCTTGGGGAACGGCAGATCTGCTGCGATCGCAGCGGCAGCAGCTGCAGCACCAATATCGTCTAGCCACCAGCAGTCATCTGATTATGTACTATGTGGTGCTGCTGTTTGTGGCCAGCACTTTTACTCTGGCGGCTAGAACGCTGCTCAACTTGGGTTGGCTGATTCCGCTGGCGCTGGTGCTGTTTGTGTTGGGTACAGGCGGTATGCTGCTGAGCGTTGCTCTGGCGCTGCTTGATTTTTACTGTGCCCTCCAGCGATCGTCGCCGCGTGAGCCAAATGCCCTACCAGTAGAGTCCCCACCGTCTCTTGCCTGCCCGCCGCCGCCGCCGCTCTGCTCGTGCCCTCAAGTCTCCCCGCCGGGCGACGGTGACCAAGTGAGCGCCCAAGTAATCACGTAGTCAGAAAGATACGGTAAGAATATTTCCCGCTGGCGCAGGACACCCATATGAACACAGCATTTGCAGCGCAGAGAGTTCACTTATCTAGGAGATGCTCAGATAACAAACGCTTCGCCTATGAGTGGTATCAATCGTGAGATTGTTCTCGACGCTAGACATGCCAATAAACATTTGCCGAACACAACTCAAGTTCAAACACTGCTCAGACAAAACCGAGCTGCTCATGTCTTTAAAGATCAAGCCACAATGGAAACAGACCTTCAACCTACAGTTACGCTGACCTGATGGGTAAGCTTTTAGCAGCCTTAGCTTCACAGGCTATGCTCCTTGAGCTGTGATGTTTTTTTCTGAGGCTAAGCCGTTAAACTAGAGATTGTGACGTCACGCTTCATATGTGCTCATAGAGCAACGGCCAGCTGTGGGACTACTTAGCTCAAGACTTGTAGAGTCGGCTGAGTCTAACGTTACCGAGCGGAGCCTCGTTGGCAGTTGATTGTCCCCCGCTTGGCCAAACTAACCCCGCCCTGTGCAACCGGGCTGAGTGCAGCAAATCTTTTTCGGTCTGCGTCTGTCTCTAAGCCTGCCTGCCCTGGGTGTGATACCTTAAAAGACCGCCTTATCACGGCTACTATGCCTGCGACTGATTTCCTCAACCAACTCAATGTCTCTCAGCGCCGCGCCGTAGAGCATTACTGCGGGCCGCTTTTGGTGGTAGCGGGGGCTGGCTCCGGCAAGACGCGGGCGCTGACGTTTCGCATTGCCAACCTGGTGCTGACTCATCAGGTTGATCCTGAAAATATTCTGGCGGTGACCTTTACCAACAAAGCCGCCAAAGAAATGAAGGAGCGGATTGAGAAGCTGTTTGCTGAGCAGATAGCGCGGGAGAAGTTTAGTAAGCCGCTAGAGGCACTGCCTGCTTACGATCAAGTCAAGCTGCGATCGCAGGCATATAAAAACATCACCAAGCATCTCTGGATTGGCACATTCCATGCCCTCTGCTGCCGTATATTACGCTTCGACATTGAAAAATATCAGAGTCCCCAGGGCCACCAGTGGAAGAAGAACTTCTCAATTTTTGACGAGTCTGACGCTCAGAGCCTAGTCAAAAATATTGTTGTCTCTCAGATGAACCTAGATGACAAAAAGTTTAATCCGCGATCGGTGCGCTATGCCATCAGTAATGCTAAAAATCAGGGCCTATCGCCCGAGGATGTTGAAAAAGACCAGCCCAACTATCGGGGCCGAATTATTGCCGAGGTCTATCGTCACTATCAGCTATCGCTGGCCGAAAATAATGCCCTCGACTTCGATGACCTGATTTTAATTCCGGTGCAGCTTTTTCGGCAAAACGAGCAGGTTTTAGCCTACTGGCACCAGCGCTTTCGCCATATCCTCGTAGACGAATACCAAGACACCAACCGCACCCAGTACGACCTGATTCGCCTGCTGGCAACCAACGGCGCAGCGATCGATCGCTTCAATGACTGGAATCATCGCTCTATTTTTGTCGTTGGCGACGCCGACCAGTCAATCTACTCCTTCCGCAGCGCCGACTTCACCATCTTGATGAACTTTCAGGACGACTTTGGCGACGGCCTGCCCGATGATGACACCCGCTCTATGGTGAAGCTAGAAGAAAACTACCGCTCCACCGAAAATATTCTCCACGTCGCCAACTCTCTAATCGAAAACAACACCGAGCGCATCGACAAGGTACTGCGGCCCACACGCGGCCAGGGCGAGACTATTTTCTGTCACCGGGCCGAAGACGAACAGGCCGAGGCCGACTTTGTCGTCAGCCAGATTCGCAGCCTGGAAAGCGCTCACCCCGAACTCAACTGGGGCGACTTTGCTATCCTCTACCGCACTAATGCCCAGTCCCGTACTTTTGAGGAGCGGCTGACGTTTTACAGCCTTCCCTATCAGGTTGTCGGCGGTCTGCGCTTCTACGATCGCCGCGAAATTAAAGACGTCTTGGCCTACTTGCGCACTGTGATCAATCCGGCAGATACCGTCAGCCTGAAGCGCGTCATCAATGTACCGCGTCGCGGCGTCGGCAAATCAACCATTGAAAAACTAGAGCAGGGGGCACAAACTCTAGGGGTGCCGCTGTGGGAAATTCTCAAAGACGAAACTTCGGTAAAAACTCTGGCAGGGCGATCGGCCAAGGCGGTTCTGAGCTTTGTCGAAGTGATTAAAACCTGGCAGGCCCAGATTGAAACCGCCAGTGCCTCTGACGTTGTGCAGGGGGTGATTGACGATGTCGGCTACATCCGCGATCTCAAAGCTAAAGGCACCGACGAGGATCTCGAGCGCGTGCAAAACGTACAGGAGCTTTACAACGCCGTTTTGCAGTTTCAAGAAGAAAGCGAAGACAAATCGCTGCAGGAATTTCTCGCCAATGCTTCACTCTCGTCTGATCTCGATGACCTCGATGAGCAAAAGCAGACTAAAGTTTCGCTGATGACGCTACACTCTTCCAAAGGGCTAGAGTTTCCGGTAGTCTTTTTAGTTGGCCTAGAGCAGGGCTTATTCCCCAACTTTCGCTCTCTCGAAGACCCCGCCGCTACCGAAGAAGAACGCCGCCTCTGCTATGTGGGCATCACCCGTGCCCAAGAGCGGCTGTTTATTTCCCATGCCCGGATGCGCCGTCTCTACGGCAGCCGCGAACCTGCCAGCCCTTCGCTGTTTCTAGGGGAGCTACCCCGCGACTATATTGACACCAACATCGCTGCCGCTATTCCCACTCGCTGGGCCAAAACCATGCGGTCGGCCAAGGCCGATGCGGTGGCCGACAATCGTCCTGACATTCATGAGGATGACTGGACGGTGGGCGATAAGGTGATGCACAAAGCCTTTGGCCCCGGCCAGGTCACTCACATCTTTGGCGCAGGTAATAAAATCTGTTTGGCGATCAAGTTTCCGGGGCACGGCCAAAAGATTATTGATCCTAAGGTGGCTGTGCTAGACCGGGTGCAGTAGCTTGAAAATGCGGTACCCATCCAATCACCAAACCTATTCTGGACTGGCGAATAATTGAGGATATCGAGAGTATCCAGACCTTTGTAAATATAGCGATCGCCCTGTAGGTTAGGACATTTTCAGAATGCCGTACTTGCTCTATGAGCTGCTTGACGTGTCTTAACTAAAATGACCACACCTATATCTAGCGCGATCGCCCTCTGATAGAGACACCGTCGCCGCAAAGTCTCTTCGTCAGAGCCAGGTTTTATGCTTGGAAGCCCGTTAAAACTCAGGCAGTTTGCCAGCCTGCGTAGGGACAAAAGAGTTGTTCAATCGCCGTTAGCAAATTTGGATGCAGGCAGGTCGGGTGAAACGACTGCAGGTAAGACTGGCTGCGAATACCACAGGTGAGGGCGACTGTCGGCACGCCGAGGGCCTGTCCCGCTAGCAGGTCTGCTTCAGTATCGCCTACCATGCAGGTTTGGTGCGGCTGAATATTTTGGTCTGCGATCGCCTGCTCTAAGAGCGCTGTTTTATGCTCACTATGATTTAGATAGGCCATATCCACATCTGATGTGCCATAGATACCGCTGATTAACGGTTCCAGGTTGGCCTCTCGCAAAATCTGCTTGACCTGAACTGAATGCCGCAGGGTTACAATCACCAGGCTCACCCCGTAACGTTTGAGCAAATGCACTGCACGGTGCAGGCCGGCTTGCAGCGAGTCCTGGTGTAAAAGCGTCGGCTGATTGACGATCTGCTGCACCTGACCCAAGAAGAAGGGAATTTGCTCCTTTTCTAGCCCTGACCAGCGGGCGATCGCTGCATCAGCGGTGCGATTTTGCTTGAGCTGCCAAAACTGCGACTTGCTTAAAGGGCAGATAGAGGGGGTTATTTCCTGACTCTGGTAGAAAGCCTTAGTTGCGGCTAGACCTAGCTTATAAGTGCTGTAGTAGCGATCGGAAACGTCAACGAAGGGGCCGTCAAAATCACAAAAAAGGACACCACCCGGATCTAAAAAAGGCAGCCTCAAGGAATCGACGGGGCGGACTTGAGCAGGGTTGAGGACAGACTCTCTAAGCATAGGGCCGGTGAGATTTCAAAATGTTAAGAAATTCTTTCCTAACCTTAGCAATCCCGCTCAGGGATTGGGGAACTCATTGGCAGGTCTAATATTGACTAAACTAATGCTTATGCTTTTGGAGTTAGCTTTTATTGATGAATCAGAAAACGTTCAAACCCCGCCTCGCTGACTTGCTTAGATCATCAAAGACAATAAAAATAACCTAAATGAAATTCACGCAGCGGTTTAGTCAGTTGGCGATCGCCAATGTTGTCTCGAATCTGATGGTGCCGCTAGCGGGAATCGTAGACACTGCTTTTTTGGGGCATCTGGCAGATATTCACTATTTAGCGGGGGTGGCGCTAGCCACTTTGATCTTCAACGTCATCTACTGGAGCTTTGGCTTTCTGCGGATGGGCACAACCGGAATGACAGCGCAGGCAATCGGGCGCGGCGATCGCCAGGAAGTGCTGCTGATTGGCCTGCGCAATGTGCTGATTGCTCTGGCCTTGAGCCTAACTATTTTACTTTTGCAGGTACCCTTGCGTCTGGTTGGTTTTGCCTTGCTGAGCGGCACAGCAGAGGTGCGGGCAGCGGGCATTGACTTTTACAACGCCCGAATTTGGGGATCTCCGGCGGTGCTGCTCAACTATGTGCTGCTGGGCTGGTTTTTGGGGCGATCGCGGGGGAGAGCCGTGCTGATACTGTCTATGATTGCGAATTTTGGCAATGTGGCTCTAGATTACTGGTTTATTAATCGGCTGGGCTGGGCCAGTGCAGGCGCGGGTTGGGCTACGGTGCTGAGCCAGTATGCCATGCTGGGAGCAGGGTTGGGTCTGGTCGCTACTGAAGTATCTGGCCGTGAAATCAAAGCACTGGGGCCAGACCTGTGGCAGACCCAAGCATTGAAAGGGCTGTTTTTACTCAACCGGGATATCTTGATTCGCACGTTTGCCCTGGTGATCAGCTTTGCCGTCTTTACCAACTTCAGCTCAGTTTTGG
This sequence comes from Leptolyngbyaceae cyanobacterium RM1_1_2, assembly GCA_012032345.1. GTDB lineage: Bacteria > Cyanobacteriota > Cyanobacteriia > Phormidesmidales > Phormidesmidaceae > Sphaerothrix. The sequence continues at coordinate 22,953 of JAAUQI010000062.1, forward strand.
GAGAGAGCGTTTTAGCGGTTAACGCGCTGCTGCTGCAGGTTATTACCCTGGCTGCCTACTTTATTGACGGTATCGCCTTTGCCACAGAAACCTTTGCCGGAGAATTTTACGTTCGAGGCGATCGCCAGCAGCTACGTGCTCTCATGGGGCTGGCAGGGGGGAGCAGTCTGGCTTTGGGCATTGGCTTTGGGCTAACTTTTGCCCTGTTTCCGCAGACGCTTTTTGGCATCATGACCAACCATTTAGAGTTAATTAATCAGGTCAACAGCTATGTGTGGTGGCTGCTGCCGGTTTTGGGCTTTGGCGCGATCGCCTTCATGCTAGACGGCTACTTTTTGGGCCTCACCGCTGGGGTGGCGCTGCGGAACTCCACGCTACTGGCCGCTTTGGGCTTTCTGCCGCTGGCGGGGCTGGCCCTGCAGCTCAAAAGCGTTCAGCTTCTCTGGCTGGCCCTGACCTGCCTGATGGCGCTGCGGGCGCTTACCCTGACCTGGAGCATCCCGCCAACTCTGTCTGAAACCTCTGGTTAAACTGGGCTAACCCGCGTCTCAAAGCAGTACCCTGAAACTGACGTTTGTAAGACAGCACAGATCATGGGCGCACTTTCAGGAACAGACAAGCACAGCACCAGCGGCAGCGTCGGAGCGGCTATTTTTGGCGGTGGCGAGGCCAGCCTAGCTTTTAAGGATTTTCAGACCGATGCTGAGGCTGATGTTTTGCAGGCATATTTAACTATTCGCGGCAACTTTTCCAAGCGCGTGGTAGAGCTGGGCGAACTGCCGCAAAAAAGCGGTTCGTTTGAGCTGGCGCTGCCCGCCAATACCGACATCAGCCTGCACAACACGGTAGTGATTCGCCCTCAGGGTTCAGACGAGGTGATTGGGACTGCGACTATTCCATAACGGTGCCAGCCGCTAACGGTGCCAGTCAGTAACGCCCCCCGGTTTGTCAATTAGGGTAATGCCCTGGGCCTGGAGCTGGTCGCGTAGGCGATCGCTCTGGGCAAAATCCTTAGCCTGACGAGCCGCCTGGCGCTGGGCAATCAGCGTCTCAATCTCAGTATCACTCAGGCTATCAGCAGGCAACTCAGCAATTTCTGGTTTGGCTTCTAGGCCCAAGACTTTTGCCAGCACTACCAGCGTCTGCCAATGCTGCTGCAGGGTTTCGGCGTCGCTGTCGGCTTGGCCCTGATGCGTGATCACATTGCCCTGACGCCGTAGCTCTTTAGCCAAGTCAAACAGTACCGCCACTGCCCCTGGCGTGTTAAAGTCGTCATCCATTGAAGTTTGAAACTGACTGACAGCAGCGCTATCAGACTCAATTCGCATTGCTGCCGGATCGCCAAATTCAGGGTTTTCAGTATCCACCCAGCCCAGATTGGCCCCAAACTGATAGCCAAACAGCAGCCCTTCTGTTAGCGTGTGCCAGCTATTTTGAGCTGAGGCGATCGCCTCAGCCGTAAAGTCTATCGGCTTGCGATACTGAGCCTGCAAAACAAATAGCCGCAGCGCCATCGGGTCTGGCCCATCGGGGGCATCTAAAAGCTGACGAATCGTGGTGAAGTTGCCCAAGGACTTTGACATTTTCTCGCCGCCCACATTCACCATGCCGTTGTGCATCCAGTAGTGGGCTAGGGGCTTACCTGTAGCGGCTTCTGACTGAGCAATCTCATTTTCGTGGTGGGGAAACACCAGATCCGCGCCACCGACGTGAATGTCAATAGTGTCACCAAGGCGCTCTTTCACCATTGCCGAGCATTCAATGTGCCATCCCGGACGGCCTGCCCCCCAAGGCGACTCCCAGGCAGGCTCTCCGGCTTTGGCTGCTTTCCATAGGGCAAAGTCAAAGGGGTCTTTTTTCTGACTGGCTTCGGCGTCAGCAGCAACGCGACCGCTAGCCCCGGCCTGCATATCATCTAGCCTGCGGCCCGAGAGCTTACCATAGTCAGCAAAGCTGCGCACGCTGTAGTACACATCTCCGCCCGCAGCGTAGGCAAACTGCTTCTGCTCTAGCTGATGAATCAGGCGCTTGATGCCGTCAATCGTATGGGTGGCGTATGTGTATTCGTCAGCCTCTAAAACACTCAGCCGCGCCATATCTTCAAAGTAGGCGTCTGTAAAGCGCTGAGCCACTGCCTGCATCGAAGAGTTTTCCTGTCGGGCCTTATTGAGAATTTTGTCGTCAATGTCGGTAAAATTTTGTACGTAGCGCACGTCATAGCCGCGCCACTGCAGGTAGCGTCTCACAGTGTCCCAGACAATGTAGGAGCGGGCATGTCCTAAATGGCAGTAGTCATAGACCGTGACACCGCAGCAGTATATCCGCACTTTGCCCGACTCAATTGGCTCAAAGGGGGCTTTGTGACGAGTCAGGCTGTTGTAGATGGCTAGGGACATGATTTGCAGATGGTGGGACAAAACCGCAAACAATCTGTAAGCATGTTCATGAACATTACATGAACAACAATGGTGAAGGTTGTTTACAAACGGCCTCTACCATTGTTGCAAATCATAGGCACATCGCACTAAAGTGACAACTTGAGTGAAGCAAGTGGAAGAAAGGCTCCCGGATGTTTATGAACCAGACACGACACCAGCCGATTTTGCAGTTCTGTCGAAATCAGAAGGCTGAGGGCAGAGGGCAGAAATGAAGGGAGGTTCAAGGGCGATCGCACACACAGAGTCGCAAACTTCTTATTGATTGACTCCAATATCTTGCAAGCCATACCTTTCATCCTTCTGCCTTCTAACTTCTACCTTGGCTAAGGTTTCCGTCCCCTTGCGAGGTAATGAGATTTAAACGCGCGCCCTGCGCCTAATATACCGCGACATCTATGTGTTTCCGTCCCCTTGCGGGGTAATGAGATTTAAACATGGAGATAATCTATATCTCTCCAGAACCAATTACTGGTTTCCGTCCCCTTGCGGGGTAATGAGACTTTAAACTGGGTTACGAAAAGGCACCCCGTGCCTTACAGGAGTTTCCGTCCCCTTGCGGGTAATGAGATTTAAACCGTTCATCGGCCGCCGGAAACAATGACAGTAACGGGTTTCCGTCCCCTTGCGGGGTAATGAGATTTAAACGCCGACTG
>JAAUQI010000063.1 GCA_012032345.1 Leptolyngbyaceae cyanobacterium RM1_1_2
CAACTCAAAACTCAAAACTCAAAACTCAAAACTCCTCCCACCCTCACCCTCACCCTCACCCAACACTTCCCCAACTTCACCCTCAACATTTCCTGCACTTGCGATCGCACCCCCTGGGGCTGCTGGGGGCCTCAGGGGCAGGCAAGAGTTTGATTTTGCGCTGCATTGCCGGTATTGAAACACCGGATGCGGGACGAATTGTGCTGAACGGTCGCGTTTTGTTTGATGCTGCTGCGAGGATAAACGTGCCGAGCCGCGATCGCAAAGCTGGTATCTTGTTTCAAAACTACGCCCTGTTTCCGCATCTGACAGTAGCTGAAAACATCGCCTTTGGGCTGCCTGAGCACCTGTCGAGGCAGCAGCAGCAGCAGGCGATCGCTCAAGAACTCGCGGCAGTAAGGCTACAGAATTTGGGCGATCGCCTACCGTCTCAGCTTTCTGGTGGCCAGCAGCAGCGGGTTGCCCTAGCCCGTGCCCTAGCCAGCCAGCCAGAGATTTTGCTGCTAGACGAGCCTTTTTCGGCTCTAGACACCCATCTGCGCTACCTGATTGAGCGAGATTTGCGGCTGCGGCTAGAGAGTTTTGCGGGGACGACGCTGCTGGTGACGCACAACATTGAGGAAGCCTACCGCCTCTGTCACACGCTGCTGGTCTTAGATCAGGGTCGCATCAGCGTGCAGGATGCCAAATACCAGGTGCTAGAGCATCCCCAAACGGTGAGCGCTGCTCGTCTGACAGGGTGCAAAAATATTTCTCGGGCGGTTGCTGTAAGTCCTCACAGGGTTCACGCCCTAGACTGGAACTGCCTGCTAGAGGTGAGTACACCCATTCCGCCGACCCTCTCCCATGTTGGTATGCGGGCGCATCAGTTTGGTTTTCCGTCTGTTCCGCCTGAGGAAGCGATGGCTTTGTCACCGTCTTCTGATCTCAATTCAACCCCTGCTAATACCTTCCCCTGCTGGCTAGCTATGACCAGTGAGACCCCTCACCGGATGACCCTTCACCTAAAGCTCAGGGCCCCAGCCACTGACTCTGAAGATTATCACGTCCAAGCAGAGGTCTTTAAAGAAAAATGGGCCACCCTCAAGGAAAAGCCGCTGCCTTGGCTGCTGAAGTTCGATTCGCGGCGGCTGCTGCTGCTGGGCCAGACTAGGTAGGTTCTGCACAGGGGCAATCATCGCTAGCAGGCAGCAGCACAGGGATAGCTATGTAGCTCAAAACTCAAACTGTCTGGCTGCAAACGCAGAAACTCTCACTTTGAGCCTATATCGCTAGAGGGAACTTTAACAGTAAATGATTCGCTTTTGAAAGGCTTTGCTACCGTTTAGAAACAGCACTCAGACGGTGGCATCATGAAGCTAGGTTTTTGGGTTTCTTTAAGCAGTTTCTGCGCGATCGCTGGACTTGCCGTCTGGCAGGCTCCCAGCAGGGCTGAAAATGTTTGCTACATGATTGATGGCAATGGCCGTGAGATCAACTTGAATCAGCTCTGTCAGCAAAATACTGCCCAGCAGGTTCCCCTCCCGGAGCTAGAAGCAGGCAGCTCTGAAACATCAGCTGAAAACAGTGCGCCTACAACTACAGGGGTGACCATCATCCGCGAAATAGCTCCCTATGAAGCACTTACCGCACCTGCGGGTAGCCCTGCCAGTCAGCCCGAAAGCAGGGATCCTGCCGGTGGTGGAGTAACTCCTAGTGCTGAGAGCACTCCCGCTGCCCCTACTGCTCCCGCTGCCCCTACTGCTCCTGCTGCCCCCACTGCTCCTGCTGCCCCCACTGCCCCCAGCGTAGATGGAACTCCCGCTACAGACCGCACTCCTAGTGCCGATAATACCCCCGGTACAGACAGCACCTTGGACGCTGCGCCAACCACTGCCGGAGATGCTGCACCGCCAGCAGACGATTTTTCCAGTCCAGCAGCCAGCGATCGCCAAGGTAATCAAACTCCCGCATCAGGCAGCTCTACTCCTGATGCTGCTTCAGATGATATGAGTGAAGATACAACTGGCATGTAGGCAAGTGAGCCGACAGTCTCATAGGAACCCACTAAAATACGTCGCTATGTAGAGAAACTGTGCTTTTTTAAGTGTCAAAATAAAAATACTGACACATTTCTAAGCATTAGTAATGACTAGTCAAACTATAGATTCTGGTGTTATTGCTACTTTCAATAATCGCCAGGAAGCTGTTAAAGCAAAAGAAGCTATCGTAGCAGCCGGTATTTCCAGCCAGAAGGTTGTTATTGATGGCTATACGAAACCTAGAGCGCAGGTAGCTGCCCTTGGCACCACGGCAGGCGGAGCAGCCGGCATCTGGCTGGGGTTGGGCTATGGTGGCGTCATCGGTATCATTGTCGCCGCCGTGCTGTCTTTTTTCAACGGCGGCACCCTCGACAACTCTGCTTTTAATCGCCTGACTATTTTAGGGCTTGCAGTGGCAGGCGCAGTAGTCGGGGCGATTTACGGAAAGCAGGTTTACGATGCTCAGCCTATTGAGCAAAAGCAAAAAGCAGACCCAGAAATTTCCCGCCAGTTTCGTCTAGTGATTCAAGGTTCTCAAAGTGAAATTGAGCAAGCTCAGCAAGCGATAGGCGGATAGGCTTCATTAGCAGCACTGTTAATCCCATCCTGGACACGGGCAGATCGCTCGTGTCTCTCTATTTGTGACAGGCTTTAGGAGATTTCTCAGTCAGCTAGCCCCGCTTGATATGACAAAACCCTTGAACCCATTATTCTGCCGTAGGCTGGGTGAAGATTGGGCACAACCCGGCGAAACCGTTGCTGGCGTTGGGTTTCACTGCGTTCCACCCAATCTACAAGAGGAGCTTTTGTCAGTCAGTAGCTAGTCCAGTCTCCCTCAAATCTTTTGAGTGCTTCTGCCCCTTTTTGTTCTGAATTTGATAAAGTTTTGAAAAAGGACGCAGTGGCAGAAAGTATGAAAATTCTCCACGGAACTTGGATACCTGAAGCTAATGCGGGTTTTGTTCAAGCCGGAGCTTTTTATATCTGGGTTGAGACAGAGACAAAGAGTCGGCATCTGCGCAAATCAGGCAGTCCTCATCCATGCCATCTAACGCAGCCGGAACTGGCTACTTTTTTGGTTGAATTGGATATCAATCCATCCGGCAGAAAAAAGCTAGAAGAGTTGATTACGACCCGGTATTTTTTGCTGCCAACTGCAGAGGGCGCACCGCTGCCTTCGCTGGAGCTGTCTCGCTACCTGGAGACAGACATGCCAGAGGCGTTTGACTGGCAGTTTTGGCAGGTAGACTGCTACCCGGCGATCGCCTACTCGGGCTATGCTTCTGTTTCTAACGCTATCCGCTTGCTGAGCGATCTGCACTTCATTGCGCTCTACAACCTAGCGGATGTGCAGTTAGGATCTGACCTGCTGTTTTGGTACTACTACAGTCAGGTTTTTAAGCAGGTGATCTTAAAAGACCAGTACATTCCAGCCCTCAAGTATCGCCAGTTAGAAAACCAGCCGTCTCCCCAAAAGTCAGTTACTGGCAAAAAGTCCACTGGCAAAAAATCAGCCCCAAAAACAGAAACTCCCGCCTTTGAGATCCACCCCGGTTGGGAACTCATTGGCGATCGCTACGAGCAGAATCTCAAAACCTACGTGGAGTACATGCCGGTGCTGTGTGCTGCCGGGTTTGCAGAACCCACCAAGCAGCTAGAATTTTATGAGCCAGAGACGCTGCTGCGCCACTTTTCGGAATATTTGTTGCACAATCTGATTACCCATACGCCCTCAACGGTGGGGTTTGACAAGCAGATTGCCGACTCGCTCCTGCAAAGCTGCCTGCGGCCTGGTGCCAATGGTGCCCCTTGGAACTCGGCTGAGCGATTGGAGCAATATCGGCAATGGCAGGGATGGCGCGATCGCATTAGCCGATCGCAAACGGCCACGCCGTTTCATCTGTGCTTTCAGCTACAGGAACCTCAGCAGCTAGGAGATGCCTGGGAGATTCAGTTTCAGGTAGCGCCAAAATATGATCCGTCGCTGCGGGTTGCACTACTCGATTATTGGCGAATGCAGGGCACTGAGAAAAGTACCCTACAGCAGCATCTAGGCGAAGATTTTGAGCAGCACCTGCTGATGAATCTGGGCTATGCTGCCCGGATCTATCCGGGGTTTTGGCAGGGGTTGGAAACCGACCAGCCTGTGGGCATTTTTTTAACCTTAGAAACCGCGTTTGAGTTTCTCAAAGAGTCGGCCTGGGTGCTGGAAGACGCCGGATATAAGGTGATTATTCCGGCCTGGTGGACGCCCCAGGGACGGCAGCGGGCCAAAGTGCGCCTGAAAGCCAGCGGCAAATCTCTGAGCAGCTCAGACCCCTCTAAAAGCTATTTCTCCCTCGATACCCTGGTGCAGTATCAGTATGATTTAGCCATTGGCGATCAGTCTGTAAGCCAGCAGGAATGGCAGCAGCTCGTCGATGCCAAGGTGCCGCTGGTGCAGTTTCGCGGCCAGTGGATGGAGCTGAATCAGGATAAAATGCAGCAGATGCTGACCTTTTGGCAGACACAGCAGCAGGAAAATCCAGAGCTGAGCCTGCTGGAAATTATGAAGCTCTCAGCCGAGGGTGAGGACGATTTGGAAGTCGAGTTTGAGCGCGATAGCCTGCTCAGCAATATGCTCACCCAGCTCAATGACAAAAGCCGCCTCTCTCTAACGCCTGACCCCGCACGGCTCCAGGGCAATCTGCGAGACTATCAAAAGCGGGGACTGTCGTGGCTACATTACCTGGAAAGTTTAGGGCTTAACGGCTGTCTAGCTGACGATATGGGGTTGGGCAAAACCGTGCAGGTGATTGCGCGACTGGTGCAGGAGCGGGAGCTAGCCACCAAGGACGGGCAGAAGGTGCCGCCAACGCTGTTGATTTGCCCCACCTCTGTCGTCGGCAACTGGTACCATGAGTTGCAAAAATTTGCGCCCCACCTCCAAGCGGTCGTGCATCACGGCAGCGATCGCCCCCAAGAAACCAAAGACTTCAAGGCCGCCTGTCGCAGCCATGACGTCATGCTCACCTCGTTTACGCTGGCGCGTAAAGACGCCAAGCTGTTTAATCAGGTCACCTGGCACCGACTGGTACTCGACGAAGCCCAAAATATCAAAAATCCCAAAGCGGCCCAAACCAAAGCCATTCTCAAGCTTGCGGCCAATCATCGCCTAGCGCTGACGGGTACCCCGGTTGAAAACCGCCTGATGGATCTGTGGTCAATTTTCAACTTTCTCAATCCGGGCTATTTAGGCAAGCAGACGCAGTTTCGCAAGCAGTTTGAGCTGCCAATTCAAAAAAACAACGACCTCAGCCGCTCTGCCATGCTGAAGAAGCTGGTGGAGCCGTTCATTCTGCGACGGGTCAAAACCGACGCGTCCATTATCAAAGACCTGCCAGACAAAGTCGAGCAAAAGCTTTTCTGCAACCTCACCCAGGAGCAGGCTTCCCTCTATGAGGTGGTAATCAAAGATATCTCAGGACAGCTCGAAGCGGCTGAAGGCATTCAGCGCAAGGGCATGATGCTGGCAACGCTGATGAAGCTAAAGCAAATTTGCAACCATCCCCGCCAGTTTTTGCAAGATGAGAGCGAGTTTACCCCTGGGCGATCGCACAAGCTCAGTCGGCTACTGGAGATGCTGAGCGAAGTCATGGCTGAGGGCGAGAGCGCACTGGTCTTTACCCAGTTTCGAGAGATTGGCAATGCCCTAGAGCGCTATCTGCGCCAGACCTGCCACTACCCGACTCACTACATTCACGGCGGCACCAGTCGGCAAAAGCGCGAGCAGATGATTGCTCAGTTTCAAGATCCCGAGACAGATCCCTCCATTTTTATCCTGTCGCTGAAGGCAGGCGGCGTCGGCATTACCCTGACTAAGGCCAATCACGTCTTTCATTTCGATCGCTGGTGGAACCCCGCCGTTGAAGATCAAGCCACCGATCGCGCTTTTCGGATTGGCCAACAGAAAAATGTGTTTGTGCATAAGTTTGTGGCGATCGGCACCCTGGAGGAGCGCATCGACAAAATGATTGAAGATAAGAAAAAGCTGGCCGGAGCGATCGTGGGGGCTGACGAGTCTTGGCTGACGGAGCTAGACAACAATTCTTTTAAGCAGCTGATTGCCCTGAATCAGAAAGCAATTTTGGAGTAGGTGACATGGCCCAGTTTAGCCGAACCTGGTGGGGACAAAAGTTTATTGCGGCGCTGGAGCAGATCTCTGATACTAATCGTCTGGCTCGGGGACGCACCTATGCCCGCAACGGCAAGGTCATCGACTTTCAGATTGATGGAGAAAGGGTAACAGCTCAGGTGCGCGGCTCAGTCAACCCTTACTTCGGCGTTTACACAGAGCCGCTATACCTCGTCAGTATTGAGTTTCAGCCCATCAGCAAGGCCAAGTGGGCGGCGGTAGTAGCGCTGATGGCGTCTAAGGCCAGTCTGATTTCTAGGCTGATGCTGAATGAAATGCCAGAAACCCTGGAAGACAGCTTTGCGACGCTGGGTCTGCATCTCCTGCCCTATGGCGAAAAGGATTTTGCCACTGACTGCACTTGCCCAGACTGGAGCAATCCCTGTAAGCACATTGCCGGGGTGCATTATCTGCTAGCGGCAGAACTCGACAGTGACCCGTTTTTACTGTTTGAGCTGCGGGGACTGTCACGGCAGGCGCTCCAGGCTGAGCTGGCAAAGTCGCTCCTGGGTCAGGCCCTAGCAGAAGAACTGTCAATGCAGCAGTCTGAGCCACTGCCGTCAGCCAGCTACTTTACTAAGCCTCAAACGGTGTCCGCCAGCCCCGATCTCAAGCACTTTTGGCAGGGTGAGAAGCGGCTGCCGCAGACGGTTGCCCCTGCTACGGCAGCAGTGGTGCCAGCTATTTTAGTCAAGAAACAGGGTGATTTTCCGGTATTTTGGACGCGAGATAATTCTTTTATCGAGACAATGGAGGAGCTGTATCAGCGGGTTAAGACTAAGAATAAAGATCTGCTCTAGAATCTGGCGTCAGGCCAGTATTGCCCAGCTCACATCAGAACCCGACTTTAGCAAACTAGTGCAGCGTCAACACTCAATTTGAGGGTGATGCCTAGTTCGTAGTTAGCGCTTCAGCGCTAAAGCACTGACTACCAACCCTAATTTCTAGCGGTGACAATGTACTAGGCAGCTCAAATAGTCCGCTGAAGCGGACTATTTGAGTCTGGGGCTAAAAGTCCCAGACTCGTGCGATCGCCCGACAGTCAGGCTATCTTAGGCAGATGCCCCAAATCGTCTGAACTTTTTAGAGGCCATTAGCGCAGTTCCTACCCCGATCAGAGCGGCTATAGTTCCAGGCTCAGGGACTTTTTCCACTTTGATGCGGGCGACCTCATAGCCAGCAGTGGTAAAGTCAGCCTCGGCGAACCGGGGGGTTGATAAAATCCGCCCGCCGGGTACAAAGCCGGGATGCAGCTCTACCACACCGTTCTCGTCGATGCCCGTATCAGGCGTAGCCTGCCCCAGAAAAGCGGTGCTAAATTCGGCTTCATCATTCACCTCGGTGCCGCCATCTAACACCTGAGAGCCTAGAACGGTAAAATCTGCGCCCAAGAAGTTGCCCATGTCATCAAAGATCTGATGCGCCAAGGGATTGCCGTTAGCAATGAAGGCGTCGTTACTCGGAATTATCATCGAAGCATAGCTAAAGTAGCGGCTGTCGATGTCAGTTGGATCTAAGTCAAAGTCGAAACTGGCAATCTCCCCCGGCGCGATTGGGCCGCTAGGGCCAGGGAGCGTGCCCTGAACCGTACCCGCCGCGATCGCTGAGAACTGGGCTGTAATTGGGCCTGTATCACCATCTTCGGCTACGTTTTCGGTACCGGGAAAAGCTTCTAGCGATTCTCCTCGGTTGTAGATGTCAAACTCGCCGTTGTGAAAGCCTACCCAAACCGAGGTAAGAAAATTGCCGCTGGTAGGAGCCAAATTTTCGATAGACACTCGAAAGGTAGCAGCCATTGCCTTAGGAGTAATCGCCACAGCAGAAAAGATAGCCGCAATAGCCGCTATGCTATAAAGCTTATTAAGCATTTGAAAACCTCAGTTGCTCAAAGTAGTTAGCGCAGATTCGTCAGGGTCTAAACAGCCGTGCAGCTGGTGCTTTGCAGCAGGTTCTGACTTCCAAAGGCACGATACTGCCCCAGCGCCATCAGTGAATGAGACCTGCCTGAGAAGCTGCTGAAGCAACCTGAGATTTGGATGAGCAGTCCCAGAGTTTCAGTTCCTAAGAGAGGTTTAGCTTGCCATCGGGCTAACCTGACGCCGCAGTCTTTTGAACCGCAGCAAAATTGGGCGATCGCTTCAGAATCAACTCGATAAAATAAAAGCGCAGTCGTGGCGAAGGCAGGGTCTATGCACGTTGTGTCGGTCAACATCAGCGAACCAGAAGCGATCAAAATCAATAGCAGAGTCGTCACCACAGGCATTTTTAAGCACCCCGTTGCTGGAAAAGTTCAGGTTAGCGCCCAAGGGCTGGCGGGCGATACCATTGCTGACAAAAAGTATCATGGTGGTCTGGATCAGGCGGTTTATCTCTATAGCGCCGAAGACTATGCCTGGTGGGCAGATCAGCTACAGCGAGACGTGTCAATGGGAACGTTTGGGGATAATCTGACGCTCTCCAGTTTTGGCCCCGACCCTTTGAGAGTCGGCGATCGCTTCCAAATCAACAGCCTCCTGCTGGAAGTCACATTTCCCCGCATTCCCTGCGCCACGCTGGGGGCACGGATGGAAGGGGCTGCTTTTGTCAAACGTTTTGTCGAAGCCCAGCGCCCCGGCGCATACGCCAGAGTGTTGGCAGCAGGTGAGCTACAGGCGGGTGATCCGGTGGAGATGCTGCCGACGGCGGATGGCTTTCCCACCATCGTCGAGCTGTATGAGCTATGGCACGCCAAGCAGCACGATTCTGAGCTGCTGCACCGAGGGCTGGCAGCCCCCATTTCAGAACGGGCCAGGGCGACGCTGCAGCTCTGGGCAGAACGGGCCTGAACAGATTTATTTCTGCCAGAGCTGGGTTTCTCAACAACCCGGCTCTGGCATTTCGACGCTTTGACCCTACTCGACTAGCTGAGTTTTAATCAGTACGCGCACAACTTCGTTGGGCTTGCCGGTGGGCTGGGGCCTGCTCCAGGCGGTAGCTTCAGCATAGCCGAGGACGTGCATACTAAGAATGACCACTAGCCCGTCAATCTGGTGCTATCAGGTTGCGGGTAAGGTGTCTGTTGGTGGTGTGAACACCAGCAGGCACTGCCGAAGGTCCCCGAGTTCTGCTGTTGGTAGGCCGTTCAGACGGCTTAATGGACAAGGATACGCATATAAGCGATCGCCGTCAACCACTAAATTTATCTCACCACCTGTTAAGACTATGCTGCCCTCGCTCCACTACCCCAACTCCAAAGTTTGGCAAGCAGCACCTCCTGAAGCGCCTCAAAGATTCTGCTGCTCCACCCAGACCAGCGCGTCATGCAGAAAGATTCTCTCCATTCGTCTAATTCTGGAGAATAGGCAAATTTTCTCAGCCTAATAGATGTACTGCTCTGTTCCATATAATAAAAAAGACGCATCTCAGCCGCCCTCTCAGTTTTCTTTAAGTTTAGGGATGATCTGTTATGAACAATATTCAGATGAAAGGAGTTAATAGTACCCTCAGTCAGGTTGTTTCAGAGGACGTTCAGTATCTAAAGCAACATCTTGATAACGTTCTTTTAGGCTCAGACCAAACTTTGATTGAGAACCTTATTGAAGAAACAGAGTTTTCTTTAGAAGCAGCTAAGGATGCCTCAAAAACTTACCAAGAAAGACACGATATTTTTGACAAACTAACTCAGTCTTTGTTTAATGTATGGAATCGCTACAAGAATACCCCGGAAGCGATCGATCTGATTAGATCGCTTGATCGTATGACCAATTACTCTATGGCGTATTCTTATCTATGCCTCAGTCTTTCTCATATCAATGAAGGTAGGACAGGTGAATACAAGACAGATCTCAAAAGAATTGTTTCAGGTTTTCTTTTACTTTCTGAGATTGTTGATGTCTTCATAGACTTTTTCTCACCCTCAGAACTAAAGCAAATTTATGAGGGTGCTACAAATGCTACCTCCGTTTCCACCCGTGATACAATCGAGTACTTCGAGAACGGTTTAGAGCTATCGAACTTGGTTACTCAGCTTAGAGCTTATAGTAGCCTCCTTACATCAAAGATTGAGAAGCATCTTAAGGATACAAAATCAACTTTGGAAGCTGCAATCACAGAGCCTAAAAATCAAACAGAGATTGATTTTTCTACTACCGCTAGTCCCTGGTGGAATCAAATTGCTGGAACATTCGCTGATAACTCAGCATACGATGAATCAATACGCTTAGGTCGTGAGTACCGGGGTTCGCTGCGTGGCTCTGGGGTTTTAGGAGAAGAGTAGATCATGATACACACTGCGCAGATCTCTGCTTGGAAGCCTCAACTTTTAAGTGCTCATAGACAATATTTCGATATTAATATTCAGAAAAACTTGCCGCGTTCAAATTTTACAGAGTTATCAAATTGCTGAAATGTACATTTTCGATACTGATCATCTTAGCGTTTTAGAACGTGGAGGAACCAATGCTGAGCGATTGAGAAAAAGACTGGAAAGCATTGATTCTACCCAAATATCAGTCAGTATTATTAGCTATGAAGAGCAAATGCGAGGTTGGCTAAGTTATGTCAACAAAGTCAAGAATATTGAACAGCAAGTTGAAGCTTACAAGCGACTAAAGCAACAGTTAAAAAATTACTGTATGATCCCAATTCTTGAGTTTGACCAACAAGCTGCCCAGGAGTTTCAGCGTCTTAAGAAAGCATATCGACAGCTTGGCAGTATGGATCTGAAGATCGCATCAGTTGCACTAGTAAACAAGGCAGTCTTATTGACTAGAAACAGTGCTGATTTTGAAAAAATTTCAGGTTTATCTATCGAAGATTGGACGTAAAAAGCTGGCTTTTTGATAAAAGTAGCGCATACACTACAGACAACTCGTAAGCGTGAGTCAGACTATGAGGCAGGTAATCATGTATGGAGATGTAGTCACACAGCTTGAATTTGACCACAGTGCAGTTTCAAACTTCCAATATGAGTTTTGGCAATGAACGTACCTATTTTTATCAGCTATCGAAGGGCCGATGCTGCGGCTGAAGCGGGTCGTCTGCACAGCACCATCCTGAGAGATCTGGGTGAAGACTCTGTATTCATGGATACCTCTGCGATCGAGTTGGGGGCGCTTTGGTCAAAGGAGTTAGAAACTGCTTTGGATGCGGCTCAAATTGTCATAGTCATCATCGGCCCAGAGTGGCTGCGGATTAGTGATAAGTTTGGATTCCGCAGAATAGACCAGGAAGGTGACTGGGTACGCCGGGAAATTGAGGCTGCACTTCAGTTCATCGGTAGGGTGGGCATCGCCCACATCATGCTGTTAAGGCAGTTCATCGGTAGGGTGGGCGGTGCTTTGACAAAGCTTTTGCTGATTTTCCCGGATCGGTTTTATGAGCTACAAGCGGTGGGCGGTGCCCACCCTACGAGTGCTTTCGTGGTGAGCGGTGAAACGAGGTTATGGGGGGTTGTTTGCGGTTAGCTGCGCTTGGCGGGAAGTAGCGTTCATCGGTAGGGTGGGCATCGCCCACATCATGCTGTTAAGGCAGGCCACGAATTTATTAGAGCTTGGCGGGAAGTAGCGTTCATTCGTAGGGCATCGCCCACCTCATGCTTGATCTAAAGATTCAGAACGAAAGATTGGGCTTTCCCGGTTATTCTCTAGCTCAGATTTAGCACCTTAACGGGTGGGCGGTGCCCATCCTACGAGTGCTTTCGTGCTGTGAGCAATGAGCGGTGCCAATTCTACGAGCTACTAAGAGATTAATTCCTGAAAACGAGTATCAGAGCGCAGATCGAGCCAAGCTATGTCTTGTCGTGCCCAGATCAAAGCGCTCCTATCTGATGCAATAGCCTGCTTTAACAAATCGAGAGCCTCATCAGACTTGCCTGCTACAGCTTTCAACCCGCCTAAACCATAGAATGCTGCACCACGATGCTCAGTAGCTATAATTTTCGATAAAGTTCGGTAAGCGATATCTACTTGTAGCTGTGCATTGATTAAGCTTTTCCAGCGAACTGTAGCAATGGCAATGTTATAAATAATTGAGTAAGAATCTGAATCTTTTTTCAGAGACTGCCTGTAAATTTCAATAGCTTCAGAGTACTTTCCTTGATAACTTAAAACCAACCCCCATTCGTTGTGGCAGCTATAGTCAGGATTTATCTCAGTGACACGATTAAAATCGGCTATAGCTTCTTCATGACGGTTTAGTAGACGATAAATTTCTCCCCGTTCGCCAATTGCCCATTCATACTCAGAATCAATTTCAATAGCTCTACTGAAGTCCTCAAGTGCTTCCTTGTAGCGCTTCATTGAATGATATGTCTTGCCTCGACTAGCGATCGCCCAGTCATACTCAGGATCAATTTCAATGGCTCTGCTGAAATCTTCAAGCGCTTTCTCATATCGCTTCATTAACCGATATGTCTCGCCTCTCCAGGCAAAAACAATCGGCTGCGATTGAGCGGTGATATCTGAGCAGTTCAGCAGATCAGAGAACAGTCTGACTGTGACCTCATAGCGATCTTCTTCGTAGGCTTTTAGCCCTTCGACTAGCTTTTCACCCTAGCCTCTAGTCTCGTTGGCAGCGGCGGCGTCACCTGCCTGCAAGATTACCTCGCTCCAGCGCTCTGCTAGGGATCTTTGACGCTTGAGAGCGGTCAAAAATCCGTTGAGCGCTGCTGACAGATGCTTTTGAGGAGCCTGACAGAGGCGGTGATAGAGCGCGCTGAGCGTATGAGACTGCCAGTCTGGGTCGCGGGGCTGCTTGGCTTCAGCTAGCTGCAACCCCTCCCGCAAGCGCTCGTAATAATCTGCTAACGCACCATGTCGCTCCGCCCAGCTCTGCGGAGACACCTGCCGCTTGCAGCGCAGCATCTGCGCCCTCACCACCGTGTGATAGCTCCACCCCGCCCCCTGATCGCTGACAAATGACAAACGGCATTTCCTTCAGCCAGTCAAACAAAGCTTCGGCGTCAGCTTCCCCCACAAGCTGCGCCATCACGTCTCGGTTGAGGTGCTGTGGCAGAGCGGCATCCAGCGCCGCCTGCCGTCGCATGGGGTCATGAGGCGAGGTAGTTTGGGCGATCGCCGCTGACAATTATTGTGTGAACAGTCCGAATTTTGAAGTGGACAGAGCGCTTAATGACGCTCAGGGTGCGAATGCGATCGCTGCCTATGCTCTAGTCTGTTTCGAGTTGGACTGCTTCACAATTCTCGGTGGCCGCTGCTTCACAGATTTGCAGAGCGTCTCCCGGCGTGACGCTGACAACGGCCCAGGCGTGGTTAAACTCCTCTCTCACCATTTCTCCATCGACTGCACCCACGCCGCCCGCCTTTTTTTCTGAATAGATTTCTGCGGCAAACAGGTGGGAGTTTCCAGAAACCGCCACGAACCCAGGTGGTTTCAAGAGCACAAACTCGCCAGTATTAATTTTCTCGGCAGGTGCTGGCGGTTTGGGCGGCGTCAGCCAGCGGCTAATACTTCGCCAGTTGACAAACACGACAAAGAGAATAATCAGCCGCGTACCCATGCTTCACTTCCAAGCTCCAATGACTTTGAACCCGCCATTTAGCGTACTTTGATCACGATTTGTCTGCAGCCATGATCAAATGAATCAGGCCATCAATCATGCGATCGCGCTCTAGAGGCACAATGTCGCTACCGTGCATAACATTTTGAACGAGCAGGTAGTGTACCAGCGACCCGACAAAAATTCGAGCAGCGACCGGGGGGTCAGGCAGATGTAGCTGGGGCTGAGCCGCCAGATAGCTAGAGAGCCTGCTCAGCAGAGGTTTTTGAATTTCGCGCACAAAGGTACGAGCCAGCCCAGGGAAGCGTTCAGACTCGCCAATGATCAGCCGCATCAGGTTTGAGAGCGGCTCATTGCGAGAAAATTTTTCTAAAACAGAAGTTGCCAGATGACGTAGTGCTTTCTCAGGTGGGTTTTGGGAGTTAGGTTCCGTCGACAAATCAAAGAGAATCTGATTGTTGGTTGCCGTAAGCTGTTGAATCAGGGCTACAAACAACCCTTCTTTGTCTTGAAAGTAGCGGTACAGCGTAGGTTTAGAGACGTTGGCTGCCGCAGCAATGCGATCCATGCTGGCAGAGGCATACCCGTGGGTTGTAAATACTTCTAGGGCACCTGCCAAAATCACTTTTACTTTATCTGTCTTGTTTTTGCTGGGTAGCGAGGCTGATTTGGGCAGTGCTGGAGAATTCACTTAAAAGATCCGTAAAGTCTGTGAAAAGGAAATAGAGCTTATTTCTATCTTTAATCCTACTAAACTGTGGGCTTGAGTATTGACTTTACTAAACGGTTTAGTAATATAAAAATATCAAGACCTTTCTGATCAAAGAAAATTTTATGAATTTTGATATGCCGAGTCATCAGACTGTTTTGGCTAAGCTGCCGCGTCGCTGGCTGGCAGGGCTGAGCGTCGTAATTTTGAGTTTGATTGGCTTTACCACCTGGCGCGTTTGGAGTTTTCGAGCTGCTCAAATAGAGAGCCAGTCTGAGGTGGTTGCCCCCAAAATTTTTACCGTGACCGCCCTGGGACGGCTAGAGCCAGAAGGCGAGAAGATTGATCTGACGGCACCAACGGCTACTCAGGAAAGCCGGATTGATCAGCTTTTGGTTGAGGCGGGCGATCGCGTAGACGTCGGGCAGGTAATTGCCATTTTAGATAACCACGATCGTCTACAGGCAGCTGTGCAAAAAGCCCAAGAGCAGGTACAAATCGCCCGCACTCAGCTAGCGCAGGTGCGAGCCGGGGCAAAATCAGGTGAAATTGGGGCGCAGCAGGCTGAAATTGCCAGACTAGAGGCAGCGCAAGCTGGCAACTTGAGCAGTCAGCGGGCGACGATCGCTCGCTTAGAGGCTGAAGTAGAAAATGCTCAAGTTGAATACCAGCGATACGAATCGCTGTATCAGCAGGGGGCGGTGTCTGCCTCAGAGCGAGATGCCAAACAGCTCACCTACACGACAGCTCAGCGGCAGCTACAAGAAGCTCGCGCCACTTTAGAGCAAATCCAAAACACAGGCCCTCAGCAGATTGCCCAAGCCCGCGCCACCCTAGATCAGATCTCTGAGGTGCGCCCTGTAGACGTCGCTGCTGCTGAGGCGGAGGTCGAGTCTGCGATCGCTGCTGTAGCCGAGGCCAAAGCCAATTTAGCTCAAACTTTAGTGCGATCGCCCGCAGCAGGTCAAATTATCAAAATCCACACCCGTCCCGGCGAAAAGATTGCCGATGAAGGCATTGCTACCCTAGGTCAAACCCAACAGATGATGGTGATTGCTGAAGTTTATCAAAGCGATATCAGCCAGATTGAGGTGGGACAGATAGCTAAGATCACCTCATCGGCAATTCCTCAGATGCTTCAGGGAACCGTTGAGGAAATTGGCCTCCAGGTAGAGCCGCAGCAGGTAGTCAATGAAGATCCCGCTGCCAATATTGATGCCAAAGTGGTTGAAGTTCACATCGCTCTAGATGCAAAGGCCAGTGAAAAAGTAGACGGACTCACCAACCTGCAGGTCACCGCCACGATTCAGACTGACTGATTGCAAACCATATTTTGCTGTAGCAGTCACTCATCTTTAATTTTCTAACTTCAAACCATGCTTGGCTTCATTAAAACGCTTAAAACACTTCAGGATCGCACCCCTCTAGGACTACTTCAGCTTAAGCACGATCGGCTGCGGCTGTTGACGGCGATCGCGGGCATTACCTTTGCTGACATTTTAATTTTTATGCAGCTAGGATTTGCCGACGCCCTCTACAAAAGCAACACTCAATATCCCCGTGCCCTTCAATCTGACTTAGTCATCCTCAGCACTCAGGCCAAAAACTTTGGTCAACTGCGTACATTTGCCAGACGGCGACTCTATCAGGCGCAAGACGTCCCTGGTGTGCTCTCTGCCGATGCCTTGTATCTGGGGTCGGTGCAATGGCGTAACCCCCAAACTCGCCAACAAACATCTATGCTGCTAGTTGGCCAAAACCTGGCTCAGCCCGCCTTTGAGCTTCCTGAAATCAACCAGCAGCTCAATGCCGTTCAGCTACCCGATACGGTCTTATTTGACCGGGCATCTCGCGGCGACTATGGCGAGATGATTGTCCAAGTCGAACAGGGAAAGCCAGTCACTACAGAAATAGGCCTCCGAACGGTGACGGTGACTGGACTGTTTGAAGTGGGTGCCTCTTTTTCGGATGACGGCGCTTTGATCACCAGCGATCAAAATTTTTTACGCCTATTTCCTCGGCGCGAGGCAGGTGCTGTCAGCCTGGGACTGATTCGCTTAGAACCAGGGTATGACCCAAAGCAGGTGAGAGCAAGTCTAGCGGCGCGCTTGCCGGATGATGTCCAAGTGTTAACTCATCAGGGCTACATCGACTTTGAACTCAACGATATCCAGTCTGAGTCCCCCATTGGCTTTGTTTTTGGGCTGGGTTCGGCAATGGGCTTTATCGTTGGGGTGGTCATTGTCTATCAGGTGCTTTCAACCGATGTGAATAGTCACCTGGCAGAGTACGCTACCTTCAGGGCAATGGGCTATCGCAACACCTATCTGTTAGGGGTTGTTTTTGAAGAGGCGCTGATCTTGTCGGTGTTGGGATTTATTCCCGGCCTGATTATTGCGTTAGGTGCCTATCAGATTACTGCCGCCGCCACAGCTTTACCCTTAGCCATGCCTGCGAGTCGGGCCGCTACCGTTTTGCTACTAACCTTCGCCATGTGTGGAGCTTCTGGTGCTGTAGCTACCCGCCGACTACAGGCTGCTGATCCGGCTGATATTTTTTAGACATCTAGAGGCTAACCCGCTATGTCCAAAGAGGCTGCTATTGTTGTTCACCAGCTTGACCACTATTTTGGCTCAGGACAACTGCGCAAACAGGCGCTATTCAATATCAATTTAGAGATTAGAGCAGGCGAGATTGTCATTATGACTGGGCCTTCGGGGTCTGGTAAAACGACTTTGCTGACGCTCATAGGCGGATTGCGTTCGGCGCAGTCAGGCAGCCTGAAGGTGGTGGGCCATGAGATTTGTGGGGCTAGCGAAAATCAGCTGGTTAGGGCCAGACGACACAATGGCTATATTTTTCAAGCCCATAATTTGCACGGTAGCTTAACAGCGCTAGAAAATGTGCAAATGAGCTTAGAGGTGCACGGGCATCTCTCAAAGCAGCAGCGCTACTACCGCGCTAGTGAAATGCTGGCAGAGGTAGGGCTAGAAGAGCGCACAAACTACTATCCGGCAGATCTCTCGGGTGGGCAAAAACAGCGAGTTGCGATCGCCCGTGCTTTGGTCAGCCATCCTAAAATTGTGCTGGCAGACGAACCAACTGCGGCTCTAGATAAAAAATCAGGCCGAGATGTCGTTGATATTATGCAAAACCTGGCTAAAGAACAGGGCTGTACAATTTTGCTAGTCACTCACGATAACCGCATTCTCGACATTGCCGACCGAATTGTCTACATGGAAGATGGACGTCTATCTAAACCGCCAGCACCAGAAGCCGACTGAGCCTTGCGAAATTTTTTCCCACCGGTAGCGGTGCTGAGCGGCCACTTTATCATCAGCGATCTGAATCTGTGAGTTTATCTGAAGAGTCAGCCAAAACGATTGACTACCGCCAGCTTAAGGCAGCAGACTCACTGCTGCCTCAGCCATCGGTGCTCTCTAGCTCAGGGTGGCAGGACATGCATTTGGAAATTTTTCAACAGCCCAGGTTTGAGATTCCTGAGCATCAGCATACGATGCACGTGATTGCGTATGGGCTACCTCCAGAGGGGGGGCTAGATGCTGGCGGCTCGGGTTATGCGCTCGGGGAGCGCTGGCTAGACGGCAAGCTCAGAAAAGAGCGCCGAAATGCAGGAGACATTGCCATTATTCCTGCCGGTATTTGCCATCGCTGCAACTGGAGCGCGTCAGTTCAGTTTGGCATTCTGGCAGTTGAGCCAGCCCTGCTCAAACGAGTTGCTCAAGACTGGGTCAATGCTGAGAG
The DNA here is from genome assembly GCA_012032345.1 of Leptolyngbyaceae cyanobacterium RM1_1_2. Lineage (GTDB taxonomy): Bacteria > Cyanobacteriota > Cyanobacteriia > Phormidesmidales > Phormidesmidaceae > Sphaerothrix. Next base: position 18,168 of record JAAUQI010000063.1, read on the forward strand.
CATCGAACTGATTCCCCAGTTTATGGACAGACCGGACAGGCTGATAGAGGGAATTATCTCTGCCCTGAAGGACGAACTCGAGTTTGGCAAAGTAGGCGGGCAGCTACTGGTTGACAGTCTTAAAACAACCCTGGCAGTTCATCTGCTCAGAAACTACTGTGTGACGTCCCCTAAGCGCTCTCGCTATGCAGGTGGGTTGTCGCCAGCTCAGCTTGCTTTAGTCAAAGACTATATTAACGCTCACTTAAACGAAGTGCTACAGCTAGCTGACATGGCCGCGATCGCCCAAATCAGCCAGTTTCATTTCTCTCGCTTATTTAAGCAGAACCTAGGCATGACGCCCCATCAGTACGTTTTGCAGAGCCGAATTGACAGAGCAAAACATCTGCTCCGCCACAGTGATTTGAGCATTGCCGACATTGCGGCTCAGTCGGGTTTTTGTGACCAAAGCCACCTGACTCGCTGCTTCAGGCGGCTGTTGGGGATGACGCCAAAACAGTTTCTACAAATCTGAGCGCAAGCCTGTCCCAAAACTCAGCAGCTTTTTTCTAGAGTTCTGACTGGCCAGTTTCCTAAACTATGGGCAGTGATTTTTACTGGAAAAAAGATGACACAAGCTGAACCGATGTCCCCGCCGCTCTGGGGGCTGGTGATTTTTATTGGCTGGACGATCGCTGTTGTAATTTTTTTGCTAGCCGTCAGAATTCGGCATCTAGCCGCTGGCGGTTTGCCCCAGGATTTTGGCAGACCTGATGATAAGAGCCTGCTCTGGCGGCTATTTCGGGTACAGGCCAACTTGGTTGAGAACCTGCCTTTATACCTCGGAGCAGTGTTTCTGCTGACGGTGCGAGACGTCTCCGGGACGGCGGTCAATTTTCTAGCTGTTGCGTATATGACAGCGCGGCTGCTACACTCCGTTATTCACATGGCCGGACTCGATCCGCGCTTTCGCGTTTTCTGTCTGGCGATGCAGCTGAGCTGTTTAATGGCCCTGATGGTGATGGCGATCGCTGGCTGAGTAGAGACGATCATGCCCCTGCTGAAAGCACTTCAGCCACCAGGCAGGGATAGCACTTGAAGGTATTGTTAGCGCGATCGCGCCTGCTCAGACCCAAAATCTGGGCCACGGAGACAGCAATATCTGGAAAGGCTACAGGATAAACTGTACCCTCAGTCAGGGTTTGCCGACTTTGGTAGTCACCTCCAGCCGGATCTCTAAAAATAATGATAGTTTGCGTCTTCAGATTCACGACCCAATACTCAGAAATCTCTGCTGTAGCATAAACCCGCCGCTTAATTTCGAGATCTTTTGCCAAGCTGCTGTTTGAAAATTCAACCACCCAGAAAATGTCTTCTGACTCAGGACGACGAAAACGATATTCGTTTCCTAGTGGTTTCACAATGGCTAAGTCAGGCTCAACAGCGAAAGACAGAAGGATGAAGGCAGAAGGATGAATAGGATGTCGGTCACGTAAAGATTCAGTGATCTGAGTTGTCCTAACTAAACTGCGGTTTGCTATAGCAGTGGCGAAGATGGCTGGCTCACCGCTGCGCGGCAGGCCCTGCTGATCACCAGGCAAAGCCACCTTGCTCCTAAAGACTGGGCTGCTTTTGCGCTGATTGGCGAAGCTAACTAAGGTTGGTTTGCTGGCGTCATCAGGAACCGAACGAGGGTTAGCCGCGATCGCACTATCATAAGAGCACGGTCGTAGGAGGTTCCAGCCGATGGTTCAATCTGATCTTTACAAAACCCTGCCTACCAGTGACGAGCTGCCCGACTCAGACGGATTGCCCGTGGATAATGAAGACCAGAATTTTCTGCCTAACTATCTGTTGTTCCTACTGCAGCTGATCTGGAAAGATCGCTACGATTGGTACTTTGGTGTAGACATGGGCATCTATCACCTCACCGGCGTAAATCCGCGTGTGCCCGTCGTGCCCGATGGATTTTTGAGCTTGGGGGTGCTGCGTTGCAAACCGGAGCAGCGCTTTCGCAAGAGCTATATCACCTGGGAAGAGCAGGGCATTGCGCCCACTTTGGTTTTAGAGATAGTGTCCTGGACACCGGGGGGGGAGTACGACGATAAAAAGAATATCTACGCAAAGTTAGGGGTGTTGTACTACGTTATCTACAATCTGGAATATTGGCAGCGCGACAGACATCAACCTTTTGAAGTACACAAACTCACTGAGGGACAATACCAATTACAGCTTGGTGAACCCTACTGGATGCCCGAAGTGGGACTGGCAATTGGGCGTAGTCGCAGTGTGATTGGGGGCATTGAGCGCGAAATTTTATCCTGGTTTGATCAGCAGGGGAAGCGTTACCTCTCAGCCGAGGAGCAGGCTCAGCAGGAGCGACAGGCGCGCTTAGCAGCAGTCTCTCAACTCGATCAGATGGGGCTATCGGTGGAGCAAATCGCCACGGCATTAGGATTGTCGGTTGATATCGTCAGTCAGCAGCTTGCATGAGCCATCCAGCAAAATTCTGGAGAGGACACGGTATTATCCGATGCTGAGGAATCTGCCGTGAGTTTGGCTTACAGTACGTTTTCGAGCAAACATCACAGGAGAAAGCCGCACAAATCGCGGGACTGGATCGCACTGACTTTCTGATGGCATTGGCTCGTGAGCAGGTGGATGCCTTTCAAGTGGACTTTGATGATTTAGAACAAGAACTTTCCCGTGGTTGAATAGGCTTGGTGCTGGTATGGCAAACCGCAGTTTGGTTAGGATAACTCAGATCGCTGAATCTTTACGTGACCGACATCCTCTTCATCCTTCTGCCTTTTGCTATGGCCAAGCAGCGAGGTGAAATCGCGTCGGTGCGAACGGTATTGCATCAGCTGCGGCAAGCAGGCATGTATTTATCAGATGCCGTGATGAACCGAGCATTGCAGCTGGTGGAAGAATAGCGATCGCTGACCTCAGACTTCTGCGATCGCTAACAAAGGCGTAATTGTCACTCCTAATCATTAAGATTTAGCCACATCAATTTTCGGTACCGCCGCTATCTTGCTCTTGGCTGTTGTTTGCGTTGCTAAGAGCATAAACTGCAAGTTCGGAAAAAGAAACACTGTTCTCACGAGCAATTGTATAGAGCTTTTGAAATGATTCAACCACATCATCAGGAACTTCACAGCCTCTAGCTTGTTCAAGCCAGGTAAATTGTGCATCAGTCGGAGATTCATCTAGGCCCCAATCCCAAATATATACCTGAAAAGGAGCCACAAGAGTTCCACAGATACTAGGAACTGTGAAGCGTTTCATGCCGCCATCGAGAGAACCTACGCGAGCTTCAAGAACTGAAATCAACTGAGGGTTAGCTGGCTGCAATCCTTCCTGTTGATAAAGCTTTAGCAGATTATGGTAGGCGCTCTGGACATGCATAGGCCAAGCATCTTCACTATCAGATTGCACAGTCTTCTCAAGTTCAAGAGCCATTAATCCATATTGTTCGGCTTTTTTGAAGTCTGGTTCTATTAATTTTCCATCTATGTATAAATTTGACAGTCCTACCGCAGCTCTCAAATAACCATCAGCTGCTGCCTGCTCGTAAAGAGCAATTGCCTCTTGAGTAAGTTCAGGGCTAACTCCAAGCTTTCCCTTTCTAATGAGGTCAGCCAGTTCTAGTCCGGCTGTTTCGGATCCCAAGCTCATTGCAATGCGGAAGTATTTAGCGGCTTCTTCTGGCTGTGCTTCACCTAAACCTGATTCGGTTTCATCTGCGTAGAGCTGCGCTAGTCTGAGTGCCGCATCAATATCACCAGCGCCTGCAGATTCTTGATACCACTCGACTGCCTTTTGTAGATCAGCTTCGACATAGTCTCCATGCCGATACATATCAGCAAGGAAGTACATGGCACGACCGGAGCCTTTTTGAGCAGCGCTTTGATAATAGGCTAGCCTTTGTGCATTGGCGAGTTTGAGCGCCTCGGCATTGCCAGACTGATATGCCTGCGTCGCAATTGTTGTATGAAGGTTGCCTAGAGCTGTTTCAGCTTCTACTGATCCAATTGATAGGGCTTGGTTAAAATATGCTTCCGCCTTGGCCAAGTCTTGTCCGGCAACTCCTTCTTTGCCGTAGAGATAAGCGGAGCCAATCTCTAACATCGCGGAGGCGTTGCCGTTCTCGGCAGCCACTTGCCACCAGTCAAATCCAGCTATTTCGTCAGGCTCTTCATCTCCCCAACCGTAATAAAGTTGCTGCCCATAAGCAAATTGAGCACGACTGAAACCTCGTACTGCTGAGCGTCTCAACCAGTATGCTGTACGTTCTGTATCTTCAGCAACGCCCTCTCCCCTCAAGTGTGCAATAGCAAGGAGATACTGTGCTTCTGCATCTCCTTCTTCAGCCGCAGCTTCAATTTCGCCGATGGGTCGCTCAGCTAGCGTCTGCTTTAAAAGCTGATATCCATCTCTGGCAACATCGTATTGACTGCGTTCAACCCCTGTATCAAGCAGAGACGCCTGACCAGAAACCGCCACTGGAGATAGGATAGGTGCAATAAAGTGAAATTCAAATAGTATTCCTTCTTGGTAAGGCTGCTGACTGCCGTTTGTGATTTCTCTTACTCGATTGTTTATATCTCTATATACAGCAGCTAAGGAAGAACCAGGTTGTGATATTGCTTGTACGAAAGCACGGGTAAAGGGACTATTAGAAGCGTCACGCTCTCCATCAAAAGCAGGCTGACCAGGAGATGCAGCGAACAGAATAAAGGTATCGGCACCTCCAATCTGAGCATCCATCGGTGCTAGTCCAGAAGGCCTTGCACCAGCCCGATGATCAGGTTCAAAAGGATTAGTACGACACGCATCCAAGACAAAAATGACTTGTGAAGCATTGGAGTCGCTCAGGTAATTTAGAATACCAAGCTGAGCATCTATAGCCTGATCGACAAAAGCTGATTTGCTGGGCGCATCAGCAGGTTGCCCTGGGGAGGGAAGAAGTCTAGATCCAGACGGAATTAAATAGTTATGGCCATCAAACTGGACTGCATGCCCCGCATAGAAAAAAAGAGCAGTGGTGTTCTCTTCAGAACTATTAATCTTGTTGACAAAAGCGTCTCTTGCATCCAGAAACTCGCCAAGTGAGGGGTTAAGAAGGAGCGTTACCTCGAAACCAACTGACTCCAACTGTCGCTTGACTGCTTCCGCATCACGCACTGGCAAACGTAAGGGGCTTTCAGGGTAGTCATCGATACCTACTACCAAAGCAAAACGTTTTGATTCATCGACTTCGACTCCGTTAATGGCTTGCGGAGGCTCTGCTGCCAAAGATTCGCTGATAGCTACTGGCAACTTTATGATGGAAGACTGAGGCAATTGCAGAGCTGACATGCCCAACATGGCTATAGAAGAAGTAGAAATGGCGATCAACTTTTTCCTGAACATTGCCAACCTTTCTTATGTCTACAATTTTTGGGGCATTCTTAGATACTATTCTGAAACCGCAGTTTTTTTTACCCAGGAAAGTTTCGATTGTTTGAAGTTTGGATGAAACTTTTCGAGGATCTTGTGAAAAGCCACGGTGAGATGGAACTTTGCCAATGCTAAGTAGCCTTGCCTGAAATGCTTTTACGCTGATTGGTGAAAGTGAATAAGCTACGCTGGGCTAGAAATAACTCTCAGTAGATTTATCAGCAATTCCGAGTTGTTAAAGGGAGCTTATGCCTTATGTCTCGTTTGCGTCGTCGTCACTTTTTGCAGCTTGCCGGAGCTAGTTTAGGGGCCATCGGCCTCAACCAGTTGGACTTTTTGCGGCAGGGCGATCGCATCCATCGCGCCCTAGCCCAAGAAACTCCGCGCAAACTCGCCTTGCTGATTGGCATCAACGGCTACATCGAGCGTCCTCTGGCAGGTTGTGCCAACGATGTGAGATTACAGTATGAGCTGCTGGTGCATCGCTATGGATTCAACCCCCAAGACATCTTGATTGTGACAGATGCCAATTCTGCCGAGGCGTTGGATCTACCTGCTCGTGAAATTATTGCCACCCCTTACCGCCAGACTATTGTAGATGCGTTCCGCGACCATCTCATTGCTCAGGCCAAACCAGGCGACGTGGCCATTTTTCACTATTCAGGACATGGCTCCTACGTCAACGATCCGCAGCCGCTCGATTATGAAGAGTCCGAATATTTGCAAATTTCCGGCTATGGCAAATTTCAGGGATTTGTCGGCACCTTGGTACCTGTCGATACAAAAGATACCGAGAGTGCCGACACCGTCAACGATATTTTAGGCAGCACGGTGTTTTTGCTCAGCAAACTGGTGCAGACAGACAACTTCACCACAATTCTAGATAGCTGTCACTCCGGCGGCGGGGTGCGAGGCAACCTGGTTTACCGCGCTATCGATCGCGCTGCTGGACAAGCTCGTAATCCAAGTCAGGCCGAACGTATTCTGCAAGAGGAGCTGATGGAAGATCTAGGACTGACGGAGACTGCACTGAAAGAACTCCGCGAAGCCGGTATTGCCAGGGGCGTTGCAATGGGATCAGCCCGTGCCAATCAGCTTGCCGCCGAAAAGCAACACGAAGGCTTCAAGGCCGGAATTTTTACCTATTTGCTCACGCGCTATCTCTGGCAAGTTGGTGAAACAGAATCTCTGGAAAGCATGTTTGTAGATTTAGCCCGCATTACCCGTGCCGTTGATGAAGGTGGCTCCCAAGATCCTGTTTACTTTGTCCAACCTGGAACCTCCCTTGACCAGCAACCACCCTATCTGATGACACCCGCTCACTCCTCTGCCGATGCAGTAGTGCGAGAAGTCCTTGATGGCCAAACTGTAGAGCTATGGCTGGGTGGGATGACTCCAAATGCGTTGAGGGCTAAAGATTCGATCTATGAAGCATTGAACTCAAACAGAGACGTCATCGCCCGTTTGCAGCAGCAAGGTCAGCTCAATGGACTCAAAGTCAAAGCTCAGTGTATTGACGAGCAGGGTAACCTGCTTGATTTGCCTGCCAATCTAACAGCAGGAACTTTACTGCAAGAAGAAATTCGCGGTATTCCGACTGATTTCTCGTTGCAGGTAGGACTGCATGAGTCACTTGGAGATGATTCAGAGACGGTTCGCCGACAGCTAGAGCGAATCGATCGCGTGACTCCGGTGACAATTCCTGATAGTGCCGCCGATGTGCTGATGGGTCGCTTTGATGCCAGCATACAGCCACAGCTAGAAAATCTTGGGATTCGCGATCGCTCCGACATTATGGCACTGGAAACCGGGAGCTTTGGCCTATTCAAAGAAGATCTCACGCCCCTGAGCGATACGTTTGGAGCCGGATTTGAAAGTGCCGGGGAAGCGATCGCCCGGCTGTTTTCGCGTTTCAGATTATTGCTGGCTCAGCAAGCGCTGCAAAGCATGGTAAACACCAACTCCACAGGGTTAGCCATTGATATGGCAATCGGCACCGTTGAGCGGGGTGGGGTGGCTGTGGTTTCCAGCGGGAAAACTCGGGGCAGCACAGCTCCGGTCATCCCGCGCCTTACCGCTGGCGAAAATCTGTCGCTGACTGTTACAAATCAGGAATCAGCATCGCTGTTTGTCGCAGTGATTGCTACCGAAGATGACGGTGATATGTATGTCTACCATCCCAGCGATTGGAATGCGCCTGAGATTCAAGCGGAGCTGGGGCCGGGTGAAAGTATTGAAATTCCCAAATCAACTGACATCTTCGAGCTACCCTTGAGCGGGCCTTCAGGCTTCTTCAACGTGTTGGTCATTGCTAGCCGAACA
>JAAUQI010000011.1 GCA_012032345.1 Leptolyngbyaceae cyanobacterium RM1_1_2
GGGACGATTCAATGGCATCTTCTAAAGTACGGCAGCGACAAGTATGGCAGCGACTCGTGCTGATTGGCGTTGGCCTAGTTGTGTTTAGCTTTGGCTATATGACGGGTCGGCAGCGATCGCCTGTCCGCCTGTAGCTAGCGTAGCTGACGCAGGTGACGTGGCCAATGGCTCAGCCCCGACCGTGCCGCCCGACATGACCCCAACCCCTGATAGCCCATCGGCTGAACTGATCGATCGCGTTATCCAGAAGGCGGCTGAGACGGCTGATGTGGCCGCTGCCGAGCTGAGAGTTGTGCGCTACAGCCGTGCAACCTGGCCTGATGGCTGTTTGGGCCTAGCAGGAGCAGATGAGCTGTGTACACAAGCGCTGGTAGAAGGCTGGCAGTTTGAAGTTGCTCACTCAGGCAATCCGGGAAACGGGATTTATCGCAGCGATCTCAGCGGCGATCGCATTCGCTTAGATCAGTCAGGCTTTTAGAATTTACGTCTTTATGGAAAGTTTTTCCATCCTTAGGCAGATAAAGCCCTGGATCTTGAATGAATTTGTCTATGCTATGGGAAATACGGGTTTAACAAAAATTAGCAGCACATGTCGACTTGCGCCGCAGCTCTCACTCCAGCAGAACTCAGCTCCGCCATCGTTCGGGATCTTCTGGTAGTTTCGCCTGACACAAGTGTAATAGATGCGATCGCCCAGATGAACGAGGCGCGAGCGCGCTGTATGAGTCTTAGAGACACGGACTTAAGCTCCCTGACAGCATCTGCCTGCCTAGATGATCTCTGCGTAGAGATTCGCTCAAGCTGCGTGTTAGCCGTAGAAGAGGCTCAGGTCGTGGGCATTCTGACCGAGCGAGCCATCATGAATCTGAGCGCCCAGCAGCAGTCCCTCGAACGCCTGAGCGTGCGGCAGATAATGACGACTCCTGTGATTGTGCTGCACCAGTCTGAGTTTACAAATGCCTTTTCTGCTATTGATTTACTGCTGCGGCATTCTATTCATTACTTACCTATCTTAGATTCGCAAAATCGCCTACTGGGGCTGGTGACCTATGAGAGCCTGCGCCAAGCTGCCCTTGCTCATCAGCTAGCGCGATCGCAACAGCAAGAAGCAGTAGTGGCAAAGATGGCGCTGCGGATTCGGCAGCATGTGGGTTTAACCGATATTTCCAATGCGATTGTGCAGGAAGTCCGCCAGTTTTTGGCTGCCGATCGGGTCATTGTCTACCAGTTCAACCCAGACATGAGCGGCACAATCGTAGCAGAGGCCGTGGTTTCTCCTTGGATACCCTGCCTGAACGTACAGGTGATTGATACCTGCTTTCGAGACAATTTAGGCGGAGCCTATCAGCAGGGCCGAGTTTCTGCAATCGAGGATCTCTATGCTGCTAATCTGACAGAATGCTATTTAGACCTGCTAGAGCAGTTCCAGGTGCGGGCAAATCTAGTCGTGCCCATTCTGCTGCCCAACGCTGAGACTCGCCCCCTGTGGGGCTTGCTGATTGCGCACCAGTGTTCGGCTCCGCGCCAGTGGGAAGAAAGCGATATTCGGCTGCTGCAGCAGCTATCAGTGCAATTGGCGATTAGCCTGCAGCAGGCAGAACTCTATCAGTCGCTGCAAACCCTCAATGCTTCTCTAGAGCAAAAAGTTGAGGAACGCACCCAAGAACTCAAAGTTCTCGCTAAACGGGAGCGGCTGGTGGCAAACACGGCGGCCCAAATTCGGGCTTCCCTGAATTTGCAGGTTATTTTAGATAGGGCAGTGCGGGAAATTCGGTTGCTTTTGCAGTGCGATCGCGTCAATATCTGGCGGTTCAAAGCTGATGGTCAAATGATTGCTGTGGCAGAATCGACTCACTCATCACTGTCTCTAGTGGGTGAGCAAGTCTATGATGGCTGTCTGCAAGACTATGTCGAAGCTTACCGTCAAGGGCGGGTTCGTATTGTTTCAGACATTTACACAGCTGAAATGTCTGACTGCCACCGGGAGCTGCTAATCCAGTTGCAGACCCGAGCCAAACTTTTAGTGCCGCTAATGTGCGGCGACCAGCTTTGGGGCTTGCTCAATGCTACCGAGAGCCAGTACGCCCGCGAGTGGCAGCCAGAAGAAGTAGACCTGTTGCAAATGCTCTCAGTGCAGCTTGCGATCGCCCTGCAGCAGGCCACTACCTACGAGCAGCTACAGACAGAACTCAGCGAGCGCAAACAGGCTGAAATTCGCCTACAAGAGAGCGAACGGCGCTTTCGTAAGCTGTTTGAGTCAACTCCGCAAATCGCCGTTCAAGGCTACGATCGCCAGCGCCGAGTCATCTATTGGAATGATGCCAGTCAGCAGCTTTACGGATATACCAAAACCGAGGCTGTTGGGCAGCGGCTAGAAAATCTAATTTTGCCGCCAGAAACCCAGCAGCAGGTGATTCAGGATATTGATGCCTGGTTAGAAGGACAACCGTTTCCGGCAGGTGAACTGGAGCTGTTGCGCAAAGACAGCTCCAGCGTCACGGTTTTCTCCAGCCACATTATGCTGACTAACACGGCGGGTGAGCCGGAAATGTACTGTGTGGCTATTGACCTCAGCGATCGCAAGCGGGCCGAAGCCGAACGATTACAGGCAGAAAGATTCCGACTAGAGTTAAAGCTGCTAGAGCAAATTCTCGACATTGTTCTGGCTGGCTATTGGGATTGGGATATTCGCAGCGACAAAAAATACATCAGTCCCGGCTTTAAGCGCATGTTTGGCTATGGCGAGCATGAATTGCTCAATACCTTAGAAACCTGGAAAAAACTGCTGTTTCCAGAAGACTTGCCAACCGTGATTGAGTGTTTCAATCGCCATGTTCAAAGTCGTGGGAAGATCCCTTATTACAACGAAGTCCGCTACCATCACAAGGATGGCTCAACGGTATGGGTGATCTGTTCGGGGCAGGTAATCGAATGGGATGAAGCTGGCAATCCCTTGCGTATGATTGGCTGTCACATTGATATCAGCGATCGCAAGCGGGCGGAAGCCGACTTACAGGCCAGCGAAAACCGCTATCGGGCCATCTTTAATCAGGTAGCCGTCGGTATCAATCAGGCCGATCCCTCAGGGCGTTTTGTCAGCGCCAACCAGGCTTTTTGTGACATGCTGGGCTACAGCAAAACAGAGCTTTTGCAGCTCACCTTTCGAGATATCACCCATCCTGATGACGTCGTCAAACACCAAGGCAGATACGAACAGCTCATCACCGGGCAGATTCCCTTTTCTGTCCACGAAAAACGCTATCGCCACAAAGCCGGACACTACCTCTGGGTACAAATTGCGATCTCAACGCTGCGCGACCATAGTGCCGACATCCTTTCAGCTCTCGCCGTTGTCGTCAACATTGACGATAGCAAACAGGCCGAGCGCTCGATGATTGAGGCTAAAGAAGCGGCTGAAGCGGCGGCTCAGGCCAAAAGCGATTTTCTAGCCCGCATGAGCCACGAAATTCGCACCCCCATGAACGGTGTCATTGGCATGTTGAGTCTGCTGCAGGGCACAAAACTCGATCAAGATCAGCGTTTGCAGGTCAATATTGCCCAGTCCAGCGCCGAGTCGCTGTTGACCTTAATCAACGATATCCTCGATTTTTCTAAGGTAGAGGCTGGCAAGCTAGAGCTAGAGACTCTAGACTTTAACCTGCACCAGCATCTGGGAGATTTTGCCAAGACGATGGCACTAAAGGCCAAAGAGAAAGATCTAGAGTTAGTCCTGGATCTGCGGGGGGTTGAGCACTCTGAGGTCAGAGGCGATCCGGGGCGGCTGCGGCAAATATTCATCAACCTTGTAGACAACGCCATCAAATTTACCGAGCAGGGAGAAATTGTGGTGCGCTGCAGCCTCAAACCAGCCGACACAGGACTGCTGTTTACAGGGACGGTCAGCGACACAGGTATTGGCATTCCTCCCGATCAAGTCGCCAGCCTGTTTGACCCATTCACCCAGGTAGATGTAACCACCACTCGCAAATACGGCGGTACGGGTTTGGGCTTGGCCATCACCCAAAAGCTTTGTGAGCTAATCGGCGGCGGTATTCGCGTGCAGAGCGAATTAGGCCGAGGCAGTCAGTTTGAATTTACGGCTCTGTTGCAGCCTAGCAAACAATCACTGTCGGCTTTGCCTTCAAGGGGCATAGCAGATATATCAGCTCTGACCTTGCTAGTTGTAGACGACAATGCCACCAATCGGGACGTTCTGTGTGGTCAGCTCAGAGATTGGGGCATCAAGGTGCTGGAAGCTACCGATGGCCCTAGCGCTTTGGCTCTGTGTGAAGCTCAGGTGCGCTCAGACAGCACGCGCTCTCCCTCCCCTTTCGACATTGCTCTGCTAGACATGCAAATGCCCAATATGACAGGTGCTGAGCTCAGCCAGTGGCTCAAAGCTGACAGTCGCTTTAAGTCAATGTCACTGGTGATGATGACTGCCATTAACAATCACGGCAGTGCCGAGCTTTTAACAGATTTAGGCGTCAGTGCCTATTTTGCCAAACCCATTATCCCCTCTGATTTACTGGATATTTTGGCGGTGGGTAGAAACGGCCAGGCTATGCAGTCACTCTCTCGGTCTGAGATATCTCTACCTAACCTTCATCAAGCAGCTACGGCCTGTGTCTGGCCAGAAAAACCCGCTTGCTCCTGGTAGAAGATAACCGGGTTAATCAGATGGTCGTCAAGAGACTGCTTGAAAAGTTGGGGTTGAAAATAGATCTGGCTTGCAATGGCTTAGAAGCTTTACGAAAGCTAGAACAGGCTGCTAAAAGTGAGCCGTATACCTTGGTCTTTATGGACTGTCAAATGCCTGAGATGGATGGCTATGAGGCCAGTCGCCAGATTCGTAAGGGTACAGCAGGTGTGTATAACCAGGAGATTGCCATTATTGCAATGACGGCAAACGCGATGAAAGGCGATAGAGAAAAGTGCCTTGAAGCGGGTATGAACGACTACTTAGCGAAACCCCTCAGCCCACAGACTTTAATTGAGAAGCTCGAACAGTGGCTGAGTCAATAAAACCGTAGTCTTGGGCACGCTAAGGATTATATCCGGGTGTTTGGGCATGACGGCAACCACAGCGACAGCAGACTGGCAGCGGGTTCAAGCTGCCTTTGAGCAAATTTGGGGCTACACTCAGTTTCGTCCACCCCAGGGAGACGTTGTCTCAGCTTTGCTCAACCAGCGGGATGCTTTGGTAATCATGCCGACAGGCGGCGGCAAGTCTGTTTGCTTTCAACTGCCAGCGCTGCTACAAACCGGGCTGACGCTGGTGGTTTCGCCGCTGGTGGCGCTAATGGAAAATCAGGTGCAGGAACTGCGAGAGCGATCGCTGCCTGCGGCTGCCTTGCACGGTGAACTCTCTGCCTATCAGCGCCGACAGACCCTATGGGCGCTAGAACAGCAGCGGCTGCGGCTGCTCTATCTTTCACCTGAAACTTTGCTGAGTCCAGCCGTGTGGCAGCGGCTTTGTCAGCCCAGCTTAAAAATCAACGGCCTGATTTTAGATGAAGCTCACTGTCTAGCTCAGTGGGGAGACACGTTTCGTCCGGCCTATCGACGACTAGGCGCAGTCCGGCCAGCCCTGCTGCAGCACAAGCCCCCTGGTACTCACCTGGCGATCGCCGCTTTTACCGCTACGGCTGACCCGGTAGCCCAGCGCCTGCTCAAAGATGTCCTGCGGCTAGAACAGCCCAAAGCGGTTCGCCTTAGCCCTTACCGGGCCAACCTGCATCTGTCGGTGCAGCCAGTCTGGACGCCGAGGGGCCGACGACAGGCTCTGCGCCACTATGTTGAGAAGCGATCGCAGCAGGCAGGTTTAGTCTATGTCCGCACCCGGCGCGATAGCCAGACTTTAGCTGACTGGCTACAGCAATCAGGCTATGCCACTGCCGCCTATCATGCCGGACTTCACCCCCGCGATCGCCGCCAGATTGAAGCAGACTGGCTGAGGGATCGCCTGAAGTTTGTTGTTTGCACTAACGCCTTTGGCATGGGGATCAACAAGCCCAACTGCCGCTGGGTGGTGCATTTTCACAGCCCTTGCCTGCTCTCAGAATATATTCAGGAAGTGGGTCGAGCTGGCAGAGACGGTGCCCCAGCCCAAGCCATGATGCTGGCTAGCGAACCGACGGGCTGGCTCGATTCCTCAGATCGGCAGCGATCGCAGTTTTTGCCACGCAGGCCCAAAAGCTACGGCAAAAGGCCCAAAAGCTGGCGCAGCAGATTCCCCCTGAGGGATCGCTGAAGTCAGTAACAGAAGCGTTTAGAGAGGGCGCAATCGCGCTGTCTTATCTACACAGCCTGGGCCAGCTCGACTGGCTCGATCCGTTTCACTATCGTCTGCGATCGCTGCCTGCGGGTAAATCCGTAAACCCATCAGGCTACGAAAAAATGCACCAGTATGTTCACGGTCGCGGCTGCCGCTGGCAGTTTTTGCTCACAGAATTTGGCTTTCGCAGCGAAGCCAAGCAGCAAGGAAAGTGTGGTCACTGCGATCGCTGTCTGAAGCAATAGCCTATTGCTTCAGCGCCAGCATCAGCCCGTCACCAATGGGTAACAGGCTCAAGGCGATACGCCGATCGTGGTGCAGCTTTTGATTGAGAGCCTGAATTTTTTGGGTGCGGCTGTCTGGGTTCGGTGCCGCCACTCGCCCCGACCACAGCACGTTGTCAATGGCAATTAGTCCCCCAGGGCGCACTAGCTGTAGGGATCGCTCGTAGTAGCTGTCATAGTTGCTTTTGTCAGCATCAATAAAGGCAAAGTCAAACGTTTCTGAGGCCCCCGTCTCAATCAGCTGATCGAGGGTGTCGAGGGCCGGAGCCAGACGCAGATCAATTTTGCCAGCCACCCCTGCCTGCTGCCAGTAACGACGGGCGATCGCGGTATATTCTTCACTGACGTCACAGGCAATAACCTGGCCCTCAGCGGGCAGGGCCAAGGCCACTGCTAGCGTGCTGTAGCCTGTAAACACGCCAATCTCCAGCGCCTTTTTAGCCCCCATGAGCTGCACCAGCAGCGCCATCAGCTGCCCCTGCTCTGGCGAAATCTGCATTTGCCCCATTGGGTGCTGCTGAGTTTCCTGTCGCAGCCGAGCCATCACCTCAGGCTCCCGCAGCGAACAGTCGAGCAGGTAGCGATAGAGCGAATCAGTCAGGTTCAGAGTTTTGCTTGACATAGTGAATTAACGACACATGGCCTGGCGCATCGTCTTCATGTTGCCTGGCAAATCGTGCTTCATGGCCTGTTCAATTAAAAAACCAGGCACCGGAATCGAAGCTGCTGCCTGTACCGCATAGGTCAGCAGCGTCCCCTGATCAAAAGCCTGTAGGGTTAGATCGGCTGAGAAATCCGAAAAAGTTCCTTTCTCTAAGCGAAACTGGAGCTGCTGCGATCGCTTTTCAAACACCTTGAGATAAACCTCAACCTCTGCCGTCAGCATCAGAAAATGCTTACGCCCGACCTGATAGAGTCGCCGCATACCCGCAGCCCCAGAAGATTCCAAAATTCGACTTTGCACAATCTCTGGAAAATACTCAACCCAACGAGGATAGTCAGTCAGCTTACTCCAAACCTGATCCTGCGACAGCGGTAAATACATCTGAGCCACAACGGCTCCGCCACCGAGGCGATAGGGCCTAGTTTGGGTTAAAACCTCCCCTGCCACCAGCGCTTGCTCCGCTGTTTGTAAAACCTGATAGTGAGAACCATTGGGCGCAAAGATTTCAGAAGTACTAACCATACAAAGCAATTCCTCCTACACCATCATCTAGCTTTATATCAGGAACGTTATTATCAGCAGTTCCACTGATAGTTAGATAAACCCTACAGAGACCTCTGCCGTATTATCTCTAGCCTCACAGCCAGAACCATCAGGCTAGCGTGATTTATCGTTAAATTTTCAATGAACTTTGAATAGATGCCAGAATAAAAACGCTCTAAGTTTTAGCAAAATTCGTAATCTTGACCCCCTATCTATATGAATTCCTCCTCAAATTTAGCCGTTAGAATTTTTTTAACCACGCTAGGAGTCATTTTGGTTCTAGTAGCGATTATCTTGCTGCTGCGCGGGTTTGGTGTGATTAGCCAAATTCCAGGGTATGTGATCTGGGCGCTGGTTCTAATTGCCGTAGGGATTGGCATCTTGGGCGGACTGCGAGGCAGTTAACAAACAGAGACGATCCTAAAATCGGTCAGCTCTTGATCTACAGGCTATTCTATGTAAATCTGTTCGACCTCGATTGCAAGTATAAAGTTCCTATGATCTCTCGCCTCCAGTTTGACACCCAGATCTTTTTAGGCGTTTTAACCGTCACGCTCATTGTTTGGGTACTGCGCGGCTTCGCGCTGTTGGCTTTTTTACCCGGCATTGTGCTGTGGCTGCTGCTGCTGCTGTGCTTTGGCAGCGGTATCTTTCTGCTCCTGCGGCGCTTACGCTAATAGTGCTGGTCAAATGGCTAGCGAGGTAGCGACTGTGGCGGAGTAGGCGAAGTACTTTTGCCGGTTTTTCGTTTGCCCGTGGGCGGATCTATGCCCATTGCCTTGCCAACTGAGACATTGAGCTGGTCACCAATCAGCAATACCAGCGAACTCAGGTAGAGCCACAGCATCAGCACAATCACAGCCCCCACTGCGCCGTAGACCTTGTTGTAGTTGCCAAACTGAGAGACGTAGAGGCGAAATGCAGAGGACAGCGCCGCCCAAGCCAGCGCCGCCAGCACTGCGCCTGGAATTAGAGGTTTACCTGGCGACCAACGGCTGGGGCCAAAACGATAGATAAAAGCAATTGTTGCTGAGAGAATACCAAGGGCTGTGGGCAGGCTGAGCCAGCGCCAGATTCTTAAAACCCAATATTCAATTGTTGCGCCGCTCTTATAGGCCAGCTTAAAGATGATGATCTCGCTGATTAGAAAGAGACTAGAGGCAATAATAATCAGCAGGATAGTGCCTGCGGTTAGTCCTAGAGAAACCAGCTTGGCCTTCCAAAAAGGACGGGTGAGTCGATTGGGAATCTGATGAATTTGATCTAACGCTCGCATAGCGGCACTGATCGCCCCCGAAGAAGCCCACAGTGCCACTAAAAAGCTGATCGAAAATAAGCTGCGATTCTGGCTGTTGCTAATTTCGCCTGCAAAGTTCTGAATCAGGAGCAGGGCTTCTTGAGGGGCGATTTCGCTCAGCTGCCATGCTAGTCGCTCAAAGGTTTCGCGCAGTGTACCAATTAAGCCAATGGCGGTCAAAACCGCCAGAATTGAGGGAAATAAGCCCAGCATTGAATAGTAGGCCATTTCAGCCGCCAGCCCTGGCAAGCGCTGCTCAAAAGTGCAGACAATTACCTCGCGGATTGTAGAGGGGGTGAGGTGACACAGAAATTGCCAAAAAGCTTTAATCGAGAGCGATCGCCTTAAACGCCGCAAAGACATAGACGAAAGACACCCCTGGTGGAGTTTTAGCTGGAGGGTATTGCGAATCGTGACACTCAACTGGGTGGTTCGCTGTGGCATCAGTTCCTGTCACTAGAGGCGAGGGAGGGGTATAGAAGCAGTCTCCACAACGCTAGTTGATTTAAATAGTAGAACCGATCTGAGAAAATACGGATTCTTGATTACCCTCCAATTAATTTTTGTCTACCTGCAAGCTACCAATCTAGTCTGAGGGCAGGCTCTTTAAACTGGCACAGTAGCCACACAGATTGATGATTACCAATACTGAGCCAGCCGCCATTGCTGAGATCAAAAATTACATTAATGCGGGTAAAGGTATTCAGAAATGAATAACTATCCATCAATAGTAGGAGCAAAGTGCATCTGTCTTTGGAGAGAGATTTGTCTATCTTGCTTGAAAATGCTAGGATTTTTTAACTTGCTGCTTGACAGCAGGTTACTAAAATTTCCAGATAGTGCCAAATATTGGCAGATAGTGATTGTACCTATGGAACAAAAGCTTCAAGACTTAGTCGGTCAGCCCAATGTTTGGCTTTACCTCAAGAGCAGCGGCGGCTGGTTTAAGGAAGTTCACATTTTGGACGTGAATTCTGAGGTCGTAACGTTTCGCTACGAGCATGAATCTAACGACGAAAAGCGGCTTTGGGAAAAGACCACACGGCTCGAAAACGTAGCTGAAGTTGAGATTAAGCTGCTGGCAATGCCTAAAGATAGTAAGCAGATAGCCCAGCTTAAAGATCAGCTTTCGCACCTGCTAGAGTAGGCTCCATCGATCGCTAGGTGACCTTCTACAAAGCGATTAGCCCACTCAGAGTCTGAGTGGGCTAATCGTAGTCAAAAAAATCGGTCAAGCCAAATAGGCTTAAGCAAGGCAGACTCTACTGAGGAGTTGAGGCTTCCTCCATTGCTCCATCCTCTTCCATTGCCTCGCCGTCAGCGGGTGCTTCGTCAGTAGTAGCATCCCCAGGCGCAGTCGTATCACTACCACAGGCAACCGTAGTTACCATTAAACCCAGAAAAAGAGGCAGCACTAGCAACAGTCTTTTCATATAGCTCTCCTATTGACGGATAAGTGGTTGCAGGCAAAAGCAACTGCTTGCACTACTAGAGTATTACAAGTGTGTCAAACTGAGACATCCATCCTGCGTCGGAGAGCAAATTGCTAGCTCAAAAGCCTAAATCCTACCTCTGACTGACAGGCAGCTATCACCTGGCAGATGGACGAAACAGGTGAGTGTGATCGGGGTTATACAAGCGCGATCGCTGCGCGCTAGCGTTTAGGGCCGGACTGATAATATAAAGGGTGGTGCGAATCAGGTCTTCAGCCTCGGTCACGGCGGCCATTTGGTGTAGCGGCACCTGGCAGATTTTTTCATCTTCCCAACCGACCCGAAAGCAAATAGCAACCGATGTCTCAGCCGGATAGTGCTCCATCAGCTTGGACTGAGCGGCTTTTACATGGCGGGCGCTGAGATAGAGACAGAGGCTAGCCCGGTGCGCGGCTAGGGTGGCCAGTTCTTCGGTATCAGGCACCTGGGTGCGACCGCTGATGCGGGTCAAAATGACGGACTGTACCAGGCCAGGAATGGTGAGTTCTAAGCTGAGCTTGGCGGCGGCGGCTTGAAAGGCGCTAATGCCAGGAACCACTTCAAAAGGAATCTCAGCCTCGGCTAGGGCCTGAATTTGCTCATGAATAGCACTGTAGAGGCAGGGATCGCCTGAGTGCAGGCGTACCACTGATTTGTGCGCCTGTACTCGCTCAATCATCAGTGGCAAAATAGCCTCTAAAGTCATGCTGGCGGTGCCAATGCGCTCAGCCTCTGGCCGGGTCATCTCCAGCATCTGTTTGGGCACCAGAGAATTGGCATAGAGAATCACATCCGCCTGCATTAGCAGCCGCTGAGCCTTGAGCGTCAGCAGCTCTGGATCCCCAGGGCCAGCCCCTACGATGTAAACGGCGGGGGAGAGGGCGGGCTGGGCTATAGGAGAGACTGAAGTAGAAATGTGAGCTGAGGGATTAGCTGAGGGCGTCATGGAGGACATAGGTAAGTCCTAAAAAGGTATTTGCCAGCCAGGCAGACTCTCAATCTCAGAGGAGAGCGCCTCATTAGAGCTTAATACAGCTGAGCCTCCTGTAAAAAAGAGATGAAGTCGCCCGCATCTTCCGGTTTAAGCGTTCTATTGACCGCATAAGGGAATGGTAGATGCACCCTGATTCCGCCCCTGGAAGTTCTCAATGTTCTTCTGGGGGCTTTTTGTTGGCAGCAAATATCAGGCCGGAGTCTGCCAGGTGTATTTGGCTAAAACTGACACCAGCTCAGCCGAGTTGATGGGCTTGCTGAGATAGCCCTGCATACCAGCGGCGAGGCAGCGATCGCGATCGCCTGCCATCACCAGCGCCGTCATCGCCACGATGGGGATATTTTGCCAAACCGGATTTTGGCGAATTTGGCGGGTAATTTCAATGCCGTCGGTTTTGGGCAGGTGAATGTCCATCAAAATCAGGGTTGGTCGATGATCTTGCAGCCAGTCTAGGGCAATCTGCCCGTTGAGGACGTGATGGGTCTTGTAGCCCCAGTACTTGAGCATGTGCTCTAGCAGCATGGCGTTGACGGGATGGTCTTCAACCAGCAGCACTTCCCCAGTCCAGTTGCCAGCCGGAGGCATAGCCAGAGAATTATTGATGATAGCGCGATCGCCTGTCTCAATCTGCTGTAGCCGAGATTGGGCCTCAGAAAGGCCCCCGATGGGCAAATAGATAGTGAAGCAGCTGCCCTCACCCAGTCTAGAAACCACGCTGACATCGCCACCGTGTAGCTTTGATAGCTTATAGGTTAAGGCCAAGCCCAGCCCGGTGCCCTCATGCCGCCGAGACAATGAGCTATCGAGCTGCTGAAAGGGTTGAAACAGCAGCGACTGTTGCTCAGAGGCAATGCCAATACCGCGATCCCAAACTGCCAGATGAATCTGGCCTTTGACCTGCTTTGCCACTAGGCCAATCGGCTGACCTCGCTCTGAAAATTTGACTGCGTTAGAGAGCAGATTAAGCAGCATCTGTCGAATGCGCAGTTCATCGCCTTTGAGATGGGGCAAATCAGCTTCAATATCTGACTCGATGCTGATTTCTTTGGCCGCTGCCTGGGCGCTAATCATACTCAGCGCATTTTGACAGACGCCTGCGACTGCAACCGGAGCCACGTTTAAAATCATCTGCCCAGCTTCAATTTTAGAGAGATCCAGCACCTCATTAATCAAGCTCAGCAAGTGCTCACCGCTCTGAAGAATTTGCCGCACGTAGAGGTGCTGACGTTCATTGAGGGGGCCAAAAATTTGCTGCTCTAGTAGAGAAGAAAAGCCCAGAATCGAGGTCATAGGCGTTCTCAGCTCGTGAGACATATTAGCTAAAAACTCAGACTTCATGCGGCTGGCCCGTTCTAGCTCTAGATTTTTGGCGGCCAGCTCCGCTTTAATCTGCTCTAGCTGGGTAATATCCCGGTAAATTAGCGAGACTGCTGTGAGCTGATTGTCTTCATTGCAAACGGGGCCAACTGACGCCAAGGCGGTGAAGGTTTCACCACTGGCTCTCTGGCAGACGACCTGACCGCTCCAGCCGCCGCGCTGGGCCTGCTCAATCAGCCAGCCTGACTGGGCTGCATTTGGGTAAAACACCTCAGCGGACTGGTTGATTAGCACGGCTGGCGATCGCCCCAAAACCCGCTGCGTTGCCAGATTAGCGTAGAGAATTTTTCCAGCTAGGTCGGTAATAACGACGCTGTCGTTGGCGGCATCTAAGGCTTTAGAAAACATTTGTAGCTGCTGCTCAAACCGCTTGCGCTCGGTAATATCGCGGCCAATCCCTAAGCCCCCCACCAGCTGACCGTCACGGTAGAGCAATCGGCCATTCACCTCGACGCAGATCCGACTGCCGCCCTTTTCAAGAGGATGAACTCATAATCTCGTAGCTCCCCTGTCAGCAGCAGATCTCTAAAAGCTTTGCTGGTAGCCCCCTGATATTCAGGGGCCACGAACTCTAAATAAGGTTTGCCAATGATATCGGCCTCCTCACCGCCAAAGAGCTTGGTGCCATAGCTGTTGATGAAGGTGAAGCGACCTTCTAGATCAAGGGTATAGACCACATCGTTTGCAGTCTCTACATAGGCTCGAAACAGGTCATCTGGAATTTGAGTCTCAGTCTCAGTTGCTGACGGGGGGGAACTCTCGGGCAGCGAGAGTTCTGTCTCAGGCTTACCTAGCTCAAGGCGACCAGTACAAACGGCCCCGGTAATCTCCTGGTTCTGGCGTAGCAGGCTGGCATTGACCGCAAAGGTCAGCACCTGACCTGAGGCAGTCCTCAGCCGCAGAGTTTGGTTTTGCAAAGCCCCTTTTGTCAACAGGCGCACAACCATTTGCTGAGACTGTAGCCTAAAGCGCGGGGGAATCAGGTCTAAGAGAGATTGGCCTGACAAGTCTTCCGCAGCAGCTTCTAGTTGCTGAGCGCCATAGGCATTGATGTAGCAAATTTGCCCGGCTGTATCGATAGCAAATACCAGATCGTTAGCGGCGTCAAGATAGCTTTGCAGACTGTTCTCCAGCGGCGCTGGGCTGAGAGCACTGGCTGGAGTTGACTGGGTTAATTCTTTAGAAGACATGGTTTTAGAAGAGGCACCTGCTGCTGAGACAGACGCGATCGCTGTTAAAGACTCTGTTAAGAACTTCAGAAGCTGGCTGACAAAATCAGGCTATCTAGCAAAGATTTTGTCAGGGGGCGAATCTTAGACGTGAATAAGCGTAACCATTTCCGGAAAAGGGCCTGGGAATTTGTGAAGAAAGAAAACAAATGTCCCCAAATTTTTCAGGCTGCGGTTGCCAGCCTAGAAGTCTTCGGCACATGTTTGGTAACTATCTCGCCAATAATAAATGTTAGCTATATTTTCGCCGTAATGTGCTGTATGGACAATTCTGGTTTTTACTAGTTTTTAAGAGAAGGACGGGAGAATCTGTGAGAGTGTTTCTGAAGCGTCGCCAATTTCTGCAGCTAGCAGGGACAGCCTTAACGACGTTGGGGCTAGAATCTCTGCGCCAGCAACAGTTTCCGGCGGTGGCAGACTCTCCGCGCCAGTTGGCTTTGCTAGTCGGCATCAATCGCTATCCGTCTAGTCCGCTACAGGGCTGCGTCACGGATGTAGAGCTACAGCGATCGCTGCTGATTCACCGTTTTGGCTTTGCTCCAGCCGACATTAAAGTCCTCACCGACGAAGCCGCCACCCGCGAAGGTATCCTCAGCGCGTTTGAAACCCACCTAATTCAGCAGGCTTGTCCTGGAGATGTCGTGGTTTTTCACTATTCCGGCCACGGGGCCAAAGTCATCGATCCCAACCCTTTACCCAATCAGCCCCTCAACAGCACCCTGGTACCGATTGATAGCCCTGATCCAGCCGGGGGGCAATTGCGGGGAGAAACCGTCCCTGACATTACCGGACAAACCCTGTTTCTATTGATGCAGGCGATTCCTACTGACAACGTCACCGTAGTACTCGATAGCTGCTACTCCGGCGGCGGCAAGCGGGGCAGCCTCACCGTCCGCTCTTTACCCAACAGCCCTGAGATTCCGCATCCCAGTCAGCTAGAACTGGACTATCAGGAGCGCTGGATGACTCAGCTCGGACTCTTGCCAGCAACCTTAGCCCAGCAGCGTCAGGCTGGAGTGGCCAAAGGCTTCGTAATCACGGCGGCTGGGCCTGAGCAGCTAGCAGTAGACGCTAGCTTTGATGACTTTTATGCGGGCGCTTTTACCTACCTGATGACCCGCTACCTTTGGCAGCAGGTGGGCAATGAGCCAGTGCAGCAGGCGATCGCCAATATTGGTCGCAGCACCCAGAGCTTAGCCATGGATCTATCGCGGATCATTCAAGAGCCTGAGTTTGAGGCCAACGTTTCGCCCGATAAAATGACGGCTCCGCTCTACTTCATTGGCCACCAAACCCCCCCGGCTGAAGCCGTAATTACCCAAGCTCAGGGCAATCAGGTCAAAGTTTGGCTGGGCGGCATTGATCCCCGCAGCTTAGACGCTTTTGGAGCCGATACCCTGTTCACAGCCTTAGATCCGACTGGACAAACAATAGGCCAGGTGAAACTGCTGTCTCGACAGGGATTAGAAGGTCGGGGAGAATTGCTCAGCAGTCGCCAAGTTCGGGGGGAACAGCCAGGACTGTTTTTACAAGAAACTGTTCGCGCCATTCCCGCAGGCATCCGTCTCAGAATTGGCATCGAGGCTGATTGGCTAGCAGCGGCGCGATCGCCGTTTTCGCAGCTAGCCCGACTAGAGCCAGTAGCCGCTGACTCTCCTCACGACTACTACCTGGGCCCCATGACCTCAGACCGGCAGCAGCGACAGTCAGGCTCTAATCAGGCTCCTGTTGGGGTCATCGGTCTGTTTCTACCGGGTGAAGACCTGATTCCCAATTCCTTTGGCCCGGTAGATGAGCCAGTAGAGGCGGCGATCGTCCGGCTGGCTCCCAAATTTAAGCTGCTGCTGGCAACCCACATCCTCAAGCTGCTGCTCAATGCTAATGCCTCTCGCCTGAACGTGGTAACGTCGCTGCGGCGGGTAGATGGTACTGGAGCCGCGATCGCCTCTGCCGTCACCGTCCGTAGCCGGGGAGGCGCTGAGGCTGAGCTGACTTCGGGATCAAACTCGGAGATTCTACAAATTCCGGTTGGGGCTGAGATTCAGTTTGAAGTGCAGAACTTTGAACCTAGAGAGCTGTTTATCAGCCTGCTGGTAATCACGCCAGAGGCCGACCTGCTGCTGCTCTATCCCAATACTTGGTCTGCCCCCACAGAGGCGGCGCGGGTGGGAGCTGGCGATCGCCTGCGGATTCCCGAACCAGGCCGCGATCGCTTCAGCCTGATCGTTGAAGCCCCCACTGGTATGGTGGAAGTATTGGCGATCGCCAGTGCTGCTCCCCTGAGAAATGCCCTGCAGGTGTTGAGTGCCCTAGGGACGCGGCGAGGTTTGCGCGACGGTGAACCTGCCACCAGCGATCCCGCCCTTTTAGATCTTGCCGATAATCTGCTGCTCGACTTGCACACCAGCGCTGGCCGTCGAGGCACAGGCACGACTACGACCAACAATGCGCGACAGATCGACATGCAAGATCTGGCAGCTTTTTCGCTCATGTTTTTCGCTCATGTTTGAAGTCACTCACGAAATCTTATGAAACAGGCTTACCTATGGATTGCTGGCATCGTCAGCACAGCAGCAGTAGCCGGAGGCAGCATCGCCGTTATGCAGTCACCGCCTGCGCAGTTGCCACAGCCTGACCCAGTAGCCCTCAGCCCGTCAACGTCTACAGAAGCTCCGGTAAAAAACAATTCTGCTAGCAGTGACAATACCCCAGCAGAAACATCCCCCAATCCCCCACAGCCAGACCCCAAACTTTCGGATTTTCCCCACAGGCGGCTGGAGCTAAGCGACGAAGTCTCCGCAGGCAGCGAATTTGATCAGTTCCGCGATCGCCTACAAAAAGCAATCAAAGACCGAGACGCAGATTTTATTCGCGCCCTGATACCGCCAGAGGGGCTGTTTTACGGCTTTGGGGGGCCTCTAGCGATCGCCGATATGGAGCTAGGAGACGCAGATAGCTGGTTTTGGCAAGAGCTGGAAAAAATGATGGCCCTCGACAGTTGCGAACCCAGCGACTACCCCGCTGTCGAAGCAGGCAATCAGACCTGGGTTTGCCCCAACACCACTCAAGCCTTTTACCGGCAGTATCCGCCCCCGGCAGAGGCCGAGGGCATTGAGTATGAGTTTGAGATCATTATGGTCATGGGTAAAAACGTCAACGTCCGAGCCGCCCCCAATACCAACTCCCCTGTCGTCGGCATCCTCACCAACGAACTCGTCACCTTTGATCAGCCCACCGCCACCCGTCTCTACCAGCAGTCTGCCGATCAGCGTCCCGGCGCGCTCAAAGGCTGGACACCCGTCGTCTTGCCCAATGACGTCCAAGGCTATGTTCATAACCGCTACACCTACGCGCCGCTCTCTCCCAGAGGCGTTTTTGAAAACGTCAGCGGCCAGTGGCAGATTGTCCGGGTGCTAGCCGGAGATTAGGCCAGCAGACCGGATACGAAGCCTGAATTCAGCCGGGGCCTTACAGCAAACCGTAGTTTGGTTGAGACAGCTCAGATCGCTGAATCTTTACGTGACCAGCATCCTATTCATCCTTCACCCTTCCGCCTTCATCCTTTCGCCATAGCAAAGCCGGATCAGTTCTAGCGGATTCGTTTTCAGCTGTAGTAAGTTTGGTACCAGCGGACAAAATTCTGAATGCCGACCTCTAAGGGCGTATCGGGCCGGAAGCCAACATCTGCCATCAGGTCATCAACGTCGGCGTAGGTGGCGGGCACATCGCCTGGCTGCATCGGGCGGAAGATTTTTTCGGCAGGTTTGCCCATAGCTGTCTCAATCACCTCGATGAAGCGCATCAGCTCAACCGGGTTGTGATTGCCGATGTTGTAAATTTTGTACGGGGCCTGGGTGTTGAGGCCAGCGGCGATCGCTGCCGCCTGAGTGGGAGGCTGGGGCGGCTGGTGCATGACCCGCACTACGCCTTCTACTACATCGTCGATATAGGTAAAGTCGCGCTTCATTTTGCCGTGGTTATAGACCTCAATCGGCTGGTCATGGGCGATCGCCTGCACAAACTTAAAGTAGGCCATATCTGGTCTTCCCCAAGGGCCATAGACGGTGAAAAACCGCAGCCCCGTGGTGGGTAAGCTGTACAAGTGGCTGTAGGCATGGGCCATCAGCTCATTGGCTTTTTTGGTGGCGGCATAGAGCGATACCGGGCGATCGACATTGTCGGTAACGGCAAAGGGCACCTGACGATTGGCCCCATACACGGAGCTAGAGGAGGCAAAGACTAGGTGAGCCACTTCTGTATGCCGACAGCCTTCTAGCAGGTTGATAAAGCCGCTGAGATTGCTGTCAGAGTAAGCGTAGGGATTCTTGATCGAATAGCGCACCCCAGCCTGCGCTGCCAGGTGGACTACGTAGTCGAACCGCTGCCGCTCAAAGAGCTGAATCATGCCCTGGCGATCGGCTAGATCTAACGGCTGAAATGTGAAGCTGGCATGAGGCAACAACTGAGCTAAACGGTCTTTTTTGAGCTGAACGTCATAGTAGTCATTGAGATTATCAATGCCGTAGACGGTTTCGCCTTCATCCAGCAGTCGCTGAGCCAGGAAAAATCCAACAAAACCCGCCGCCCCAGTCACCAAAACGTTCATTGCACACCTACTCCCGACTCTGAATGCTGCTTCACATAAGGCTCACAGCTAACAAGCATGGCCCATCAGCACCAATAATTTCCCCACTATAGCCACAGCAGCCACAAGACTTCTAGCTGTTGACGTCAGGTTAACCGTTTTTTGACAGTAGGCTTCACAGCTTTTGAGATCGTTTTGCCGCAGATTATCAGAATTTCTGTAAAAGTTCGTCACAAAGTCGATAAATTGAGCAGCACCGGGTGATACGATTCCGAACAAAAGGTTGAGAGAGTAGGATTCAAATGGCAGAAGAACTGACTGGAAAAACTCCTATATTCGGCGGTAGCACTGGCGGCCTCCTAACCAAAGCGGAAGTTGAAGAAAAGTACGCGATTACGTGGACTAGCCCCAAAGAGCAAGTCTTTGAAATGCCCACAGGCGGGGCTGCCATCATGAACGAAGGCGAGAACCTGCTTTACCTGTCTCGTAAAGAGCAGTGCCTAGCGCTCGGCGCGCAGCTACGAACCAAGTTCAAGCCCAAAATGGACAATTACAAAATTTACCGGATTTATCCCAGCGGAGAAACCCAGTATCTGCACCCGGCTGACGGCGTCTTTCCGGAGAAGGTCAACGAAGGCCGCGACTACTACGGTAAGAAAGAGCGTAAGATTGGCGACAACCCCAATCCGGCCACGATCAAGTTCAGCGGCAAAACGACTTACGAAGTCTAGTTTTGCCCATAGCTTAAACTGACTTATGCTCAAGTCACCCCAAGGGCACGGCATCGCCGTGCCCTTATTGCTCTAGAGGTTGTCTGAAAAGGAATATGCTGTCATATAGCGAAAGGCAGAAGGATGAAGGATGAAGGATGAATAGGATGCTGGTCACGTAAAGATTCAGCGATCTGAGTTGTCCTAACCAAATTGCAGTTTGCTATATTTAGCACTCGGAATTCTCCCTAACCCCCCTTTCCAAGGGGGGATCAGATTGGAAGTCCCCCTTTTTAAGGGGGGATTTAGGGGATTGAATATAGCGGCACCTCATAGAAGACTTTCAAAACATCCTCTTAGCTACAAGGGATCATGATTTTTCCAGATCTGAACCAGTTTACTCAGCTTGCTCAGCAAGGAAACTTTATTCCGGTTTACCAGGAATGGGCCGCTGACCTGGATACACCTGTTTCGGCCTGGTATAAAGTCTGTGCGGGTCAGCCCTACAGCTTTTTGCTAGAGTCGGTTGAAGGAGAAGAAACTCTAGGCCGCTATAGCCTATTGGGCTGCGATCCGCTGTGGGTTTTGGAAAGCCGAGCGATCGCACCACTCAAAGCCACCGGGACGGGACAGTTGAGGTCTTTGCAGGTAATCCGTTTGTAAGCTTGCAGCAGTGCCTGGAGCCTTATCAGCCCGTGAAGCTGCCGCAGCTGCCACCGGGTATTGGCGGACTGTTTGGCTTTTGGGGCTACGAGCTGATTCGCTGGATTGAGCCTTCAGTTCCCATTTACGATCTCACTGACGAGGATCTGCCCGATGGCCTGTGGATGCAGGTCGATAGTCTGCTAATTTTCGATCAGGTCAAGCGCAAAATTTGGGTGATTGCTTACGCTGACATTCGAGCGACTCAAGATCTGGCCCAGGCTTATCAGCAAGCCTGCGATCGCGTTCATCAGCTTGTCGATAAGCTACAGCTACCGCTGAGTCGCAAAGATTCACTGCTGTCTTGGGCCACCCCCGGCAGCGGCGAGAGTCAGTCGCTGAGCTACACCAGCAACCGCACCCAGGCCGAGTTTTGCAGCAGTGTCCAAAAGGCCAAAAGCCACATTCAAGCAGGCGACATTTTTCAGGTTGTGGTTTCGCAGCGGCTCTCAACTCAGTATCCGGGCGATCCCTTCAGTCTCTATCGCTCGCTGCGCTTGATCAATCCCTCGCCCTACATGGCCTATTTTCAGTTTCACGACTGGCAGATTATTGGCTCTAGCCCAGAGGTGATGGTCAAAGCCGATCGCGGCGGCAGCTCAGAGTCTCCCATGCTTGCCACCGTCAGGCCGATTGCTGGCACCCGACCGCGCGGCAAAACCGCTCAGGAAGACGCGGCCCTAGCTGAAGACCTGCTGCAAGATCCTAAAGAAGTTGCTGAACATGTGATGCTGGTCGATTTGGGCCGTAATGACCTGGGCCGGGTTTGTGTTAACGGCAGCGTCGGGGTTGATCAGCTCATGGTGATTGAGCGCTACTCTCACGTCATGCACATTGTCAGCAACGTCATTGGCGAACTGTCTGCCGACAAAACGGCCTGGGATTTGCTCAAAGCCTGCTTCCCAGCAGGTACCGTCAGCGGTGCGCCCAAAATTCGAGCTATGCAAATTATCCACGACCTAGAGCCTTGCCGTCGGGGACCCTACTCGGGCGTATATGGCTACTACGATTTTGAAGGTCAGCTCAATACGGCCATTACCATTCGCACGATGGTTGTCCGGCAGCAGCCAGAAGGCGGCTCTCTGGTCAGCGTTCAGGCAGGAGCAGGACTGGTCGCCGACTCAGACCCGCAGCAGGAGTACCAGGAAACCCTCAACAAGGCCAGAGGAATGCTGGAGGCGATTCGCTGTTTGCAAGTTTAGGCGATCGCGCTTATGTTGACGGCTTGGCTGGTTCAGTAGCGGCCCCTACAGTCGGGTTGAGCAAGCCTTTCCAGAGGAAGCTATAGGGATGAACGGCCTGAGTCATCTGCCCCTGCTGAAAGACCGGATAGCCCTGGTTCATCCACTCAAAAATTGAGCCTTCCAGGTTGTACACAGACGGGTAGCCCTGAGCCTGAAGCTGCTGGGCTACCCGGGAAGAGCGGTAGCCAATAGAGCAGTAGGTAACAACTGGGGTATGCGGGGAGATCTGTTGCAGAGCTGCTTCCAGCGTAGGTCTATGCTGCGCCCCTTGCAGATGACTGACGGCAAATTCACTAGCGGAGCGGGTGTCTAAAAGCAGCAGAGGACTGCCTAACTGCAGGCGCTCTGCTAAATCCGCCGGAGACAGTTGCTGCACTGCGGGAAAGCGCCAGCGAATTACCTGCTTGAGGCCAGCCCAGGCTAGAGCGCGCAGTTTGGCTTTGAACTTAGATTGCATAGACTGATAAATAGGGAAGGTGTTCTATCGGATATCCTCAGACTCATAGGCCATTCCCCTTGGCAAAACAGACTCACTTTAACCAAGAGGCGTCAGGCTGTGCCGTCAGTCATCCTGCTGGGCTAGGGCCACCGCGATCGCATCTACTACCCGCGCCACCGGAATGACCTCTAGCTGACTTTTGATTCCCTGCCCCTTGGGAATAATGGCCCGCTTAAAGCCCAGCTTAGCCGCCTCCCGCAGCCGTAGCTCCATCTGCGCCACAGGTCGCACCTGACCGCCCAAACCCACCTCACCAATCAAGACCGTATAGGGATCTACCAGGCGATCGCGGAAACTAGCGACAACGGCGATCGCCACCCCTAGGTCGGCTGCAGGTTCTCCCACATTGAGACCGCCCGACGAGGCTACATAGGCATCGAGCTTCGAGAGGGGAATGCCCACCCGCTTTTCTAGCACCGCCAGAATTTGCAGCAGACGGTTATACTCAATTCCCGTAGTTGATCGCCGGGGAGAGCTGTAGCTAGTGGGACTCACCAAAGACTGTAGCTCTACTACTAGGGGCCGCGTACCCTCACAGGCGACAATTGTGGCAATTCCCGGTACCACCTCATCTCGATTGCCCAAAAACAGCTCAGAGGGATTGCGCACCTCTTCCAGGCCGCTCTCGACCATTTCAAACACCCCCAGCTCATTGGTGGCCCCAAAGCGGTTTTTCACCGAGCGCAGCAGGCGATGACTGGCAAAGCGATCGCCCTCAAAATACAGCACCGTATCGACTAGGTGTTCTAGCACTTTTGGCCCCGCGATCGCCCCTTCCTTGGTGACGTGCCCGACGATAAACAGACTAATCCCCTCCCGTTTGGCTAGCTGCATCAGCGCCGACGTGCATTCTCGTACCTGGGCTACCGACCCCGGTGCTGAGATGAGCTGGCTGTAGTAAAGCGCCTGAATACTGTCAATCACGGCGACCTGGGGCCGCAGAGACTCTAGCTCCATCAGGATGGTTTCGAGATCGATTTCGGGCAGGAGGTAGAGGGCGAGGGGTGGGGGGATGGGCGAGGGGTGGGACGAGTCTTGAGTTTTGAGTTTTGAATTTGCTGCGTCTGTTTCCGCTTTGGGTCTCTCTATTCCTCCGTGTCCTTGCGTTGTGACGTCTCTCCCCTGCCCAATGCCTAAGCGCTGCGATCGCAGCTTGACCTGCTGCCCAGACTCCTCAGCGCAGACGTAGAGAACCGGGAAAAACCGGGCCAGCTGATTGGCCACCTGCAGCAGCAGGGTAGATTTGCCAATGCCGGGATCGCCGCCGACCAGCGTCAGAGAGCCAGGGACAATGCCGCCGCCTAAGACGCGATCGAGTTCGTGATAGCCGGAGCTGAGCCGTGCCTGGGGGTGATCTTGTACCTGATCTAGGGTTTGGGCGAGGCGAGGCTGGGGAGCTGAGTCAGGCTTGCGGGCAACGCGCGATCGCACGTTAGTCATTGAGCTAGCAGCAGGTTCAGGCGCTACCTGTTCTACTAGAGAATTCCAGCTACTGCAAACAGGGCAGCGGCCAAAATGCTGAGAAGATTCGGCTCCGCATTCGTTGCAGACATAAACGGTACGAGCTTTGGGCATGGGCTAAGAGATAGGCTATCGAGCCTGATTACTGGATAACTTCTTGTTCAACCAAAACAGAAACATTTGTTTACAGAAATAAAAGATTTTCTAAAGGAAATCCTGAGCTTTTCCTAAAGAAAAACTAGCGGTGCTAAGAGCCACCTTTGCCGGATTAAGAGCGTAAGTTGAAGAATCTTAAAAAAGCTTGAAAACACCTAATGCTGGGGGTTACAAATAGTTTAATAACGACAGAATGATTTATTATCTTTAATATCACTGTACTAAAGTTTATCAACAGAAATCTGTTTGTTGACTCAGGTACAAAAATTTCGGCAGGAGCTTAGAAAGAATTGGAAAACGCAAAAGAAAAAATATTAGTGGTTGACGACGAAGCCAGTATCCGCCGAATTCTTGAAACTCGCCTCTCCATGATTGGCTACGATGTGGTCACTGCGGCTGATGGAGAAGAAGCCCTGGAAACCTTCCGCAACACGATTCCTGACCTGGTTGTGCTAGACGTGATGATGCCCAAGCTAGACGGCTATGGTGTTTGTCAAGAGCTACGCAAAGAGTCAGATATTCCAATTATCATGCTGACAGCGCTAGGGGATGTTGCCGATCGCATTACTGGCCTAGAGCTAGGGGCCGATGACTACGTCGTCAAGCCCTTCTCGCCCAAAGAGCTAGAAGCTCGCATTCGCTCCGTTTTAAGGCGGGTTGAGAAAAACGGCACCTCAGGCATCCCCAGCTCAGGCGTCATCCAGGTCAACAATATTCGCATCGACACCAACAAGCGCCAGGTTTACAAAGGTGACGAGCGGATTCGGCTAACGGGCATGGAGTTTAGCCTGCTAGAACTGCTGGTAAGCCGCTCTGGGGAACCCTTTTCCCGCTCTGAAATCTTACAAGAAGTTTGGGGCTATACTCCAGAGCGCCACGTTGATACGCGAGTAGTGGATGTTCATATTTCGCGGCTGAGAGCCAAGCTAGAAGATGATCCCAGCAATCCAGAGCTGATTTTGACAGCGCGGGGGACTGGCTACCTATTCCAGCGAATTGTCGAGCCAGGGGAAGAGTAGTCTGATAGAATTTCTTAAAGTTTCTACAGATTCAATCAATGGGGTTGACTCAGGCACGAATCGCAATTGACGCGATGGGTGGGGATTACGCGCCCGCCGAAATTGTTTCTGGAGCTATCCGAGCTGCGGCTGAGCTTGGTGTGGATATTCTTTTAGTGGGCGACCCAGAGGCGATCCGAGCTTCTACGCCCCACCCTGAGAACCTATCTCAGGTAGAAATCGTTCCAGCAGAGGGCACGATTGAGATGCATGAAGAGCCGCTGAGTGCCTTGCGCCGCAAGCCACAGGCTTCGATCAACGTGGCAATGAACCTAGTCAAGCAGGGTCGCGCGGACGCCGTGGTTTCAGCAGGTCACTCTGGCGCGGCGATGGCCAGTTCTTTGCTGCGGCTAGGACGAATTAAGGGCATCGATCGGCCTGCGATTGGGGCCGTCTTTCCGACCGTTAGAGCCGATAAGTCGGTGCTGATTTTAGATGTTGGGGCCAATGTAGACTGTCGGCCTAAGTTCTTAGAGCAGTTTGCCGTCATGGGCACAGTCTATTCTCAGTATGTTTTGGGGGTAGAGCAGCCTCGCGTTGGCCTGCTCAATATTGGTGAAGAAGCCAGCAAGGGCAACGATTTGGCTCTGCGGGTTCATCAGGCTCTCAGCGATAACCCGGCGGTTCCCTTTGTCGGCAATGCTGAGGGTAGAGACATTCTCTCAGGGGATTTTGACGTAGTGGTTTGCGATGGCTTTGTCGGTAACGTGCTGCTAAAGTTTGCTGAAGCTGTGGGTGAATCTATCCTGCAGATTCTGCGTGAGGAACTGCCTCAGGGCGTGCGCGGCAAGCTTGGCACCCTGGTACTCAAAAACAACCTACGACGAATTAAGCAGCGGGTTGACCATGCTGAACACGGCGGTGGTTTACTGCTCGGTGTGGCTGGTATTGTAGTGATTAGTCACGGTAGCTCTCAGGCCCCCTCGATTTTTAACGCTGTCCGTTTAGCGAAGGAGGCAGTAGACAACCAGGTGCTAGAGCGAATCAAGGCGCAGTACCAGAAGGTGGCTGCCCCTGCAACAGACGGAGAATAAATGCAGCAGTTTGATAGCGGTGTTTCGGTCACTGGTAGTGGTTCGGCCAAGCTAGAAACTACCCTTAGCAATGACGACCTGAGCAAAATTGTTGAAACTTCGGATGAGTGGATTGCAACTCGAACCGGAATTCGACAGCGCCACATTGCTGGCCCTCAAGATTCGCTACGGAGTCTGGCGGCTGAAGCGGCCAAAAACGCGATCGCAATGGCTAATCTAGCGCCAGTGGATATTGACTTGATCATCCTAGCGACCTCTACGCCAGACGATCTGTTTGGCACTGCCAGCCAGGTGCAGGTAGAAATTGGTGCATTCAGGGCGGCGGCTTTCGACCTGACGGCGGCCTGCTCGGGCTTTATTTTTGCGCTGGTGACGGCGGCTCAGTATATTCGTACTGGCGTTTATAAAAACATCGTGGTGATTGGGGCAGATTTGCTCTCGCGCTGGACTGACTGGGGCGATCGCCGCACCTGCGTTCTTTTTGGCGATGGTGCGGGGGCTGTGGTAGTTCAGGCCGATCAGCGCGATCGCCTGTTGGGGTTTGAGCTGTGCAGTGATGGCACCCTCAACCACTGCCTAAATCTGACTTACCACAGCGAGTCGCAGCCGCTTACAGGCGACATCACCGTGCACTCAGGCCGCTTTGCCCCCATCACTATGAACGGGCGCGAGGTCTATCGCTTTGCCGTCAGCAAAGTACCAGAAGTGATTGAGAAAGCGCTATTTCATGCCGGGTTGTCTACCAGCGATATTCGCTGGCTGCTGCTCCATCAGGCCAACCAGCGCATTTTAGAGGCTGTCGCTCAGCGGTTGCAGGTGCCCTTAGAGCGCGTCATTAGCAATATGGCCCGTCATGGCAACACCTCAGCAGCTTCCATTCCTATTGCTTTGGACGAAGCTGTACGCGACAGTCGTATTCAGCCTGGAGACATAGTTGCCTCTTCTGGGTTTGGGGCGGGTCTGACCTGGGGCGCTGCCATTTTCGAGTGGGGCTAGCGCCGCTGGCCGCAGTCAGCCGCACTTACAAAGCGCCGCTTGGTGGCATAGCCCATACCTAGGTTTTTTGTGATGCTGTGCAGATAGCGATCGCGCCAATTTTTGTTGAGAATGGCTGCACTCTTTGAGCTAGGGAGTGCAGTTTGAGGAACTCAACCAAAAGCGTCAGGGGGCGTTGGGTAGAATAGCTACAATCGTTTGTAGAGGCTCTTACTACTGTGTGAGCAGACTCCGTACTGACTGGACTCAATGACTCGTTATCTGCTGCAGCGCACGCTAACGGCGATTCCGACTGTGATTGCTATTAGCCTGATAATTTTTGCAATTTTGGCGATCGCGCCGACAAATCCGCTGGGCGATCTAGCCTCAAATCCTTCAATTACCGCAGAAGTACGGGAGAATATTCGCCGCACCTTAGGACTCGATCAGCCCATCTATATTCGCTACGTTAAATGGGCCTGGGCTTTTTTGCAGGGCAATATGGGCTACTCCTTTACCAGCCGCAGCCCTGTAAGCGGCCTGATTTTGCAGCGCTTGCCGACGACGCTGTGGATTGTTGGAGTGGCTTACGCTCTAAGTGTGCTGCTGGCGTTGCCGCTGGGGATGATTTCAGCCATTAAGCGACATTCGGTTTTCGATCGTCTGGCTACAACTTTTGCCTTCATGGGCTTTTCGCTGCCGACATTTTTCACCGGGCTGCTGTTCATTATTGTCTTTAGCGTTCAGCTGGGCTGGTTTCCTTTTATCTACAACAGTTCGCTAACGGTGCAAGGGTGGTCGAGTTTTTTGGCTGTGATGCGACAGTCTATTATGCCAATTTGCGTCTTAGCGCTGTTTCAAACGGCGGTACTGATGCGCTTCATCCGGGCGGCAATGCTAGAGGAGCTGCCGCAGGACTACGTGCAGACAGCCTACGCTAAAGGACTTTCGGCTTTTCGGGTGATTAACCTACATGTGCTGCGCAATGCCCTGATTCCGGTGGTGACGCTGGTAGCGCTGGATATTCCCACTATTTTTACCGGGTCGCTGGTAACTGAGCAGGTTTTTCGGGTGCCAGGAATTGGAGCGCTGCTGGTGGAGTCTATCTATCGCGGTGATACGCCTGTGGTGATGGCGATCGCGTTTATCTACGCCATTCTGGTAGTGATTTTCAATCTGGTGGCTGACTTGCTCTACGGGTGGCTTGATCCCAGGGTGCGATATGGCTAAAACTGTGGAGTTTAGTGGCGATCGCCACTAAATTAACGAGACGCAATAGCCACTGCCTGCTTTGAGCAGATACTCTGGCAGAAAAACTAACGACCCACAGCCTCAAAAATCTCTGCAGCCGTCAGGGGCAGGTGCGGAAACGTTTTGGAAACAATGCGATCGCCGCCGCGAAACTGCCGGAGCTGGTATTCTTCATTTTCAAGATAGTAGACCGAGAGCGTCGGCGTTTTGGGAGAGCCAATATAGCGAGTGGCTCCTAGCGCCAGATAATCCACAATCCAATATTCCAAAATTCCCAAGGCTTCGTACTCTGCCAGCTTGTACAAATAGTCGTCTTGCCAGCTGGTTGAGCTGACCTCAACTGCTAGCTGAATCGGCCCCTCTAGGGCAGCGTATGCCTTGGGGTCTGCAGTCCAGATAGCTTTGTCGATGACGCTAACATCTGGAGTCCGGCCCTGGACTAGACCATCGTCTCTCATCGTTTTGACTGAGGCAAAGCGACTCACTTTATAGCTGAGCTGATCGCGCCTTACCTGATCACGAAAGGCATCATAGATGAAATCTGCCACATCATCGTGAGCACGCGTCGCCATGAGCTGAACTAACTGACCATTGACGAGTTCATAGCGTTTGCTATCATCTGGATCAGCCTCCAGAAATTCTACAAAGCTAAGCGGTTTGGTGATGGCTTGGGGCACGGCTAGCCAGATAAAAATTAGGGTTTTATCAATGCCTTAGTTTAGCGTTTGCTTTTAGTGCATTGTCACGGCTAGAAATTAGGGTTGGTAGTCGGTGCTTTAGCGCCGAAGCGCTAACTACGAACTATGCATCATCCTAAAATTAAGTGTTGACGCTGCACTAGCCTGCGATCGCTCTTAAACAGTCCAGCCTAATCGGAACACGACCAGCTCTACGGAGTAACCGGAACAAAATCATACCCCCGGCCCGATCGCGTGCCCGGTTCTACAATCACCAGCTGCGACGCCTGATTGCGATCGCCAGAGGGCAAAAATCGTACCTCGCTAGTGGCCCCCTCGGCGCTAAACGTGCCGCTGCTGAGAGCGGCCTGTAGGGTTTGGCGGGTAGGAGCGGCATCGGCTGCTAAAGCCGCTGCGATCGCCTTGGTGGCGTCGTAGGCAGTCGCGCTGCGCCAGCTGACATCGCCCCCCCAGAGGCTGCGAGAGCTTTGGGCAAAGTCTGCCTGGGGATTGGCTAAAATGTGCCAGGGAATGGCTACGACTAAATCTGCTGCTGCCGCTCCAACTGACAAAACCTCAGGGTTGTAAAGGCTGTCACCGCCCAGCATGGCCAGATCGCCATCGTTGGCCTCAATTACGGCGATCGCCAGATCCAGCGTCGGCGTGTTGGCCGCTAGCATCATCACTTCTGCGCCTTGAGACTTGAGCTGATTGACAGCTGCAGCCGCATCAAAATTAGCATCAACTAAATCAAATTCACCCACTATCTGCCCCCCGTCGCTAAACACCGCCGTAGTGAACTCGTCTTTGAGTGAATTGCTGTAGTCACTTTCAGAGTTGAAAAACACCGCCGCCTTTTGCTGCTGCAGGTCGTTTAGCATATAGCGAGCCAGAGCCGTAGCTGCGAAGCGATCGCTGGGCGTGGTGCGAAACACGTACTTGCTGACGCCTGAGAGCGCTACCGAAGTGCTAGTGGCCGAGATTAGCGGTAGCTCTCCCTGGGTGTAAGTAGGGGCTGTTTCTAACGTAGCGCTGCTACCAAAATGGCCA
Source organism: Leptolyngbyaceae cyanobacterium RM1_1_2 (assembly GCA_012032345.1). GTDB lineage: Bacteria > Cyanobacteriota > Cyanobacteriia > Phormidesmidales > Phormidesmidaceae > Sphaerothrix. The sequence goes on from JAAUQI010000011.1 coordinate 29,540, forward strand.
ATCACGGCCAAGACATCTGATTCGCTCACCAGGTCGTTGGCGATCTGCTCAGTATCCGCTGAAGTTTCACCGTCATCGGCAATCACCACTCGCAGAGGCATGCCGTTGATCCCGCCCGCCTGGTTAATCTCGCTCTGAGCCTGGGCCACGCCGCGCAAAATCTCCAAAGCCGGATTCAGGGCGGTTTCGATGGGCACTGCTACGGCAATGGTGTAAGCCTGGTCGGTGGCAATGCGGGCATTGCTGAGGTAGATCAGCGCTTCTGGGTCATTGCGGTTTTCTTTGAGAGCTGACTCCAAAAGAGAAACCCCTCGTCCATAATCTGCTGCTGCGATCGCTTCTACACCTGTTTGCTTCAGCGCCGAGGCGTTCTCTGAAATTAGGATCTGCTCTCCCCGACTCAGCCGACCGCTGGCTGGATTTCTGTCTCCTGAAGGGGGGCTACTCTCAGACGAGTTACCAGAGTTAGGCTGGCTGCTGCCAGAGTTAGGCTGGCTAGTAGGGGATGAAGTGCTGGGGAATAATCGGGGCCATAGCCAGGTACCCAGAGCCGCTATCAGAGCCACCGTCACCAACAGAGAGACTAGCAGGGCGGGGGTTTCATTACGATTAGAAGACATGCGCTACAGATAGAATTCAAGGGCCGCTGCTGCGAGTATACGATGAAGCTCGCTGCCGAACGGGTGATCTCCAGCAACAAGTAAAGAACTGAAAAGCTCAGGTATCAATTTGCAACTGTCTGTTAACGGTTTCACAGACCCAGCGCTAGTCTGGGAGATGACGTTGCCAGCGCCTGTAACATGTCCGCTGGTGCTAGCTGCTCTCTCAGCAGCCCCTATCAATGAGAATACTTGTAGCTGAGGACGATGAGCTAGTCGTCGAACCGTTAACCAGAAGCCTCTCCGAGCAGCTTTATACCGTTGATGTTGCTACCGATGGCAAAACCGCCTGGGATCTAATCGATAGCTTTCCCTACGATTTGGTTTTGCTCGATATTGCCCTACCCAAGCTAGACGGTATTAGCTTTTGTCGTCGCCTGCGATCGCAGCGCATTCAGGTGCCCGTGTTGATTTTGACGGCCTGTCAAGACAGCGAAAGCAAGATTATTAGCTTAGATGCCGGAGCCGATGACTATGTGACTAAGCCCTTTAATCTTCAGGAACTCTTGGCCCGAATTCGAGCGCTCCTGCGGCGGGGGAGTGTCGTCCTCCTGCCCGCGCTGCACTGGCAGCAGCTATACCTTGATCCCAGCACCCATGAGGTGGCTTACTGCGATCGCCCATTACATCTGACGCCCAAGGAATATGGCCTGCTAGAGCTGTTTTTGCGCAATCCACAGCGGGTATTTAGCCGCAGCGACATGATCGATCATCTCTGGTCGTTTGAAGAAATACCGGGTGAAGAAACTGTCACTGTGCATATTCGCACCCTGCGGCAAAAGCTGAAGGCGGCTGGGGTACCGGATGAGCCTATTGAAACAGTCTATGGCATTGGCTATCGGCTAAAACCAGAGGAACCCGCCGCCCCAGTTGCAGATATTCAGCCCCCGCCTGCCCTGCTACCTGCTGAGCCAGAGCAGCAGGTCTTGAGTGCATTAGACAGCTCCTGGCAGCGATCCCAGGCCATTCTCAATCAGCGTATTACTCTAATTGAGCAGGCCGTGACAGCACTGATCAATCAGCAGATTACCCCAGCTTTGCAGCAGCAGGCCGAACAGGCTGCCCACAAACTGGCGGGAGCGCTGGGCATGTTTGAGCTAGATCAAGGTTCCATTCTGGCCCGTGAGATTGAGCACTGGCTGCAGGCTTTGCCTTCCCTCTCGCCTGAGCAGCAGCGACAGCTCGTGGAGGGCACTACTGCGCTAAGAGCGCTGCTAGAGCAGGCTCCCAGTCAGATGCTGCCGATGATGCTACCCCAGCACAGTTGGCAAAATCGCGCCAGAGCGCTGCTGTGGCTGGTAGGTGCTAAAAACTCAGATTTACAGGCGATCGCCGATCTGGCTCAGCAGCAAAATCTACAGACTCAGATAGTTACCAACATTGCTACGGCCCGCTCTCAGGTGAGTTCTGAGCGTCCTGATATTGTGCTGCTAAAGCTACCGCCACCTCAGGGCGATCGCCCCCATGACTGGCTATGTCTAGAGAGCCAAGCCCTGCTAGTAGAGCTAAAGGCGTATGCGCCCCCGATCCCGGTTCTGGTCATGACGCCGCAGGAAGGACTCGTAGATCGAGTGCAGGTAGCACGGCTGGGCGGTCGGACGCTGTCGAGCCACGAGTCAGCAGTAGAGGTGGTGGAGGCTGTCTTGCAGGTTTTGCAGCGATCGCGCCCGGTGGCGGCTCGGGTCATGGCGGTTGACGATGACCCCACAGTGCTAGAAATTTTGTGCTACTGGCTTAAGCCTTGGGGATTAGAAGTGATGACGCTAAGCAATCCGCAGCAGTTTTGGCAAAAGCTGGAGGCCAGCAATCCCGACCTGCTGATTTTGGATGTGGAGATGCCGGGTATCAGCGGTCTAGACCTGTGCCAGGGGGTGCGCAGCGATCGCCGCTGGACAGATTTGCCCGTTTTATTTCTTACAGCTCACACTGATGCAGAAACCAAGCGGCAGGTGTTTACGGTGGGTGCAGATGACTATTTAAGTAAGCCTATTGTAGTGCCTGAGCTGGTGACGCGGGTACTCAATCGCCTGGAGCGCACCCGGCTGCGCCACGAGCTGAGTGAAATTGATGGACTGACCGGCGTACCGAATCGCCGCAGGTCTACTCAGGCACTACAGGATTTGCTGCAGCTCTGCGATCGCCTGCAGCAGCCACTTTGCCTGACGGTGCTGAGTCTAGTGGGCCTGCAGCAGCTCAATCAGCAGCAGGGATATGCCGCAGGCGATCGGGTCTTAGCAACGGTGGGGCAACAGCTACGGCAAATTTTTCAAGGAGAAGACGCCGTTGGGCGCTGGGGCGGCAGCACTTTTGTGATCGGGCTGTACGGACTAACTCAGACAGAAGGCCGCAGGCGACTAGGCGAAGTCAGCACTGCCCTGAAAACGGCGGTCGAACTGACGGACTCAGTGAACCTCAACGTGGGCATGGCGGCTTACCCCGCCGACGGCAGCAGCCTCGAAGCACTTTATCAAACTGCAGCAGCCCGCTTACAACTTGCACCCCTAAAGTTGTCGCCGTTGGGTGCAGGGCCAACCCAGGGGCGATCGCCAAGCAGGAGCCAATAAGATGACGACAGCAGATGCTTTGCAACAAGCGATCTTAGACAGCGCCAACTACAGCATCATTTCTACCACCGCGACGGGCATCATTACGACATTTAATGCCACCGCCGCTAGCTGGTTAGGCTACAGCCCCGAAGAGGTAATTGACCAAATCACCCCAGCAGTCTTTCACGATGCGGCAGAGATGCAGCAGCGATCGCGTCAGCTAGCCGCAGAATTGGGTACTGAAATTGAGCCAGGGTTTGGAGTCTTTGTGGCCAAAGCTAAAAGAGGTGAACCTGACGAACGGGACTGGACGTACATTCGCAAAGACGGCAGCCGCTTCCCGGTGCGGCTCTCAGTCACTGCTGTCTGCGATCGGCAGGGGCAAATTGTTGGCTTCTTGGGGATAGGCCGCGATATTAGCGATCGCATCCAGGCAATGCAGCAGGCTCAAACGGCTCGGGCAGAGGCTGAAACCATGCGCAACCGCCTGACCAATAGTTTAGAAAGCATTACGGATGCCTTTTTTGCCTTAGATCAGCAGTGGTGCTTTACCTATGTCAACGCTCAGGCAGAGACGCTTCTACAAAAACAGCGGCAGGAAATTTTAGGTCAAAACATCTGGGATGTTTTCGCAGAAGCGGTCGGGTCTGCTTTTTATCAGCAGTACCATCTAGCAGTCGAGCGGCAAATCAGCGTTCAGTTTGAGGCATTTTATCCGCCGCTAGCCGCCTGGTATGTTGTTCACGCCTATCCGTCTCAGGAAGGACTGTCGGTTTACTTTCAAGACATCACCGCGCGCAAGCAAATTGAAGCAACGCTGCAGCACCATACGCAAGCACTAGAAACCTTCAGCACTAATCTTAAGCACCTGCACCGAATTAATACAACCAACTACAGAGTCTTTGAAGATCTCTTAGCCGACTGTTTAACGACGGGCTGTGCAATTTTAAAGATGCCCACTGGCATTATTAGCCAGGTTGTAGGCCAGACCTATACGGTACGTGCCGTGCAGTCTGATCTAGATTTTCTCAGCCCCGGCCTAGAGTTTGTTCTGGCTGAAACCTACTGTGCGACTGTTGTCAGCCAAAAGCGCACGATTACTTATAGCCACGTCGGCGCTGAGGCTGAGATGCAGGCTCACCCGGTCTATCAAAATTTGCATCTAGAGGCTTACTTGGGCGCTCCCATCTTTGTCAACGACGCAGTCTATGGCACGCTGAACTTTTCATCTACGCAGATACGTGAGGTTGCCTTTGCTCCCCACGAGCAGGAATTTATCGAGCTGATGGCTCAGAGCATTGGCCGCTTCATCGCAGCAGATCAGGCTAGTCAGGCCCAGCAGCGGGACACCACTGCTCTGCGACGACAGCACCGGCGATCGCAGCTTTTTGCTGAACTTGCGCTCAAGATTCGCCAGTCCCTGCGGCTGGAAACTATTTTGCAAACCACGGTGACTGAAGTACAACAGTTTTTACACGCCGACCGGGTACTAATTTTTCAGCTCCGACTCAACCAGTCGGGGGGGACTGTGGTACAAGAAGCTGTCGTTTCTGACTGGCCGATTATTCTAGGTCAGGAAATTGCCGATCCCTGTTTTGCCACCGATTTTCTAGAGCAGTATCGCCAGGGCCGAGTTGGACAGATGGCCGACATTGAAGCCGGTAATATTGCCCCCTGCTATGTTGAAATGCTGCGTCCGTTTGGGGTGAGGGCTAATCTGGTCGTACCGATTTTGCAGAACCAGACGCTTTGGGGCTTGCTGATTGCCCATCAGTGTAGCCAGCCGCGCCAGTGGAGCGAGTTTGAAACTGATTTGCTAAAGCAGCTTGCCGATCAGGTAGGCATTGCCCTAGCCCAAAGCCAGCTAGTCGAAGCCCTACGCGAGAGCGAAGCCCGATTTCGCACCCTGGCTGACAGCGCCCCGGTCTTACTCTGGATGTCGGGAACCGATCGGCTCTACAGCTTCTTCAATCAGGGCTGGCTGGATTTCACTGGGCGATCGCTGTCCCAAGAGCTAGGCAGCGGCTGGGTCGCAGGGGTGCATCAAGACGACCTAGAGTTTTGTCTCAATAGCTATCAGCAGGCTTTTGAGACCCGCCAGCCTTTTCAAATAGAATATCGGCTGCGACGCTTTGATGCTCAGTATCGCTGGGTACTTAATACCGGAGTGCCTCGCTTTACCCCGGAGGGCCAGTTTGAGGGCTATATTGGCTCCTGCATTGATATCAGCGATCGCCGCGAAATTGAGCGACTCAAAGATGAGTTTGTCTCTGTTGTCAGCCACGAGTTACGTACTCCCCTCACCTCTATTTCAGGAGCGCTCGATCTCTTAGCAGGCGGCGTCCTCAGCGCCCAGCCCCAGCAGGCCCAGCGCCTGCTCAACATTGCCGCTGCCAACGCCGAACGGCTCATTCGCCTAATTAACGACATCCTCGACATTGAGCGGATTGAGTCAGGCCGCAGCCTAATGCAGAAACAGACCTGCAATGCCGCACAGCTAATAACAACGGCTCTGGATCTAACCCAAAACATAGCAGATCAGGCCCAGGTGACCCTAGTGAATATCCCCTTGGATATCGCCATTGAGGCAGACCCCGATCGCTGGTACAAGTGCTGACCAATTTGCTCAGCAACGCCATCAAATTTTCCCCCCAGGGAGGCACCGTCTGGATCGAAGCCACCCTATTAAGCATCCCTTCCACCCCTGCACTCCTCCACCCCTGCACTCCCTCACTCTCCTACTCCCCCACCCTACAAATCACCGTCCGCGACCAGGGCCGAGGCATTCCCCCCAGCAAGCTAGAAACAATTTTTGGCCGCTTTCAGCAGGTGGACGCTTCAGACTCGCGGGAAAAGGGCGGCACTGGCCTAGGGCTAGCAATCTGCCGCAGCATTGTGCAGCACCATGAGGGGCAGATCTGGGCTGAAAGTGAGCCAGACCAGGGCAGTACGTTTTATGTGACCCTGCCAGTATTACAGCCGCGATCGCAGCCGCTTGAGTCTGAGCCAGGCGGGCCGCTGGTGCTGGTGTGTGATGATGATACGTCGGTGCTGGCCGTGATGCAGGCGAAGCTGCAGCATCAGGGCTATCAGGTGCAAACGGCAGCTTCGGGGGCAGAGGCGATCGCGTTAGCAACCGCCCATCCGCCCGACGTCCTTTTGCTCAATTTGATGATGCCAGAGATGAACGGTTGGGAAACGCTAACAGCGCTGAAGGAAAACAAAACGACTCGTCGCATTCCGGTGATTATTCTCAGCGGCCTGCACCCCAAAGCTGGGCAAACACTTGATCCTGACATCAGCGACTGGATTGTTAAGCCACCCGATGAGCGGCGATTGTTGCAGGCCCTAGAGCAAGCTTTGGGCCAGGTTAATCAGTGCGGCAGAATTTTAATTGTTGAAGACGATCTCAATCTGGCTCAGGTTTTGATGGCGGTTTTTAAGCGATGGGGGGTTGAAACCTATCATGTGCAAACGGGTACGGAAGCCATTCAGCTCAGTCAGCAGATTAGACCTGATCTGGTGATTTTAGATTTGGTTTTGCCAGAGTCTAACGGCTTTGCTGTTGTGGACTGGCTGCGGCAGCACAACCGCCTCTGTCATGTACCGCTGGTCATTTACACGTCAGCAGATTTAGACAGTACTATTCGAGAGCGGCTACAGCTTGAGCAGACCCTGTTCTTAACAAAAGGGCGGATTACGCCGGAAGAGTTTGAGCAAAAGGTGATTAACCTGCTAATTCGAGTCGCCCGAGACAAGGAAGAAACGAGTCATGACTAAGCACATTTTGCTGATTGACGATGAGCGGGATATTCGAGAAGTGGCTGAAGTGGCCTTGAGCGTTGTGGGTGGCTGGCAGGTTTCAACAGCAGCCTCGGGGCGAGAGGGTATAGCAAAGGCGATCGCAAATCCACCCGATGCCATTTTACTAGACGTGATGATGCCAGATATGGATGGATTCGCTACGTTGCAGGCGCTGCGGAGTCAGGCCGCAACGCGATCGATTCCGGTGATTTTGCTTACAGCCAAGGTGCAAAGCGCCGACCAGCATCGCTTTGAGCTATGGGCTGTAGCGGCGGTTTTAGTCAAGCCTTTCAAGGCCATGCAGCTAGCAGAGCAGATTGCGGCCATCTTACAGTGGCCAACAGCTTCTTAAAAGATGATTTGCAAACTCAAAAAATTACCCAAAAAGCGCTGAATGACTTCAACGCTATGACTCAAACACAGTTGCGCCACAGGCCCTTAGCCTCCGGCAACCGCAGGTACGATGCTGACCTCATCACCATCGCTGAGAGCGGTTTCTTTGCCGTCAAGGAAGCGAATATCTTCACTGTTTACGTAGAAGTTGATAAAGCGACGCAGTTCGCCACTGTCGTCGCAGAGCCGCGCTTTTATACCGGGGCAGTTAGATTCGAGGGCGTTGAGCATTTCAACAATGTTGCCGCCTTCGCACTGCAGAGTGGCCTGATTATGGGTGAACTTCTGCAAGGGTGTGGGAATGAGAACTTTGACTGACATAGTGAAGAGAGTAAAAATTTAAGAGGTTAACGTCAGGTTTTATCTAAGGGGTGAAGTCTTGTCAGCGGGGCAGAGCGATCGCAAAATCAGCGCTAGTTTACGGCATATTGAGGTTTATTGCATTTCACCCAGGGAAGTAGCGTTCATTCGTAGGGTGGGCATCGCCCACATCCTGCTTAATCAAAAGATTCAGAACGAAAGATTTGGCTTTCCCGGTTATTCTCTAGCTCAGATTTAGCACCTTGGCAGGGCTGCCTGCACACTGCCTAGCTAAGGACATTGGCCTCTTGTAGTGGAACCCAGCAAAAACTGATCAGTTCCGCTAGCGTTTCGCCTCATCGACAAACTGGAACTAAACTGAGGTCTGCTGCCACTCTAGGCGCTCCAGAGTACGAGCGCGTTCTAGCGCCCGCTCGAAGCTCTCTAGCTTTGGCTCAATCGTCAGCGGTTCGCCGATGTAGCCTTGAACGGCTTCCTGGGTCTTAAGCCCGTTGCCCGTGATGTAGACTACCGTTGTCTCGTCTGGACTGATTTTACCGGACTCAGCCAGTTTCTTCAGCGCGGCAATGGTGGTACCGCCTGCAGTTTCGGTAAAGATACCTTCAGTTTCGGCTAGCAGCTTCATGCCGTCAATAATCTCAGCGTCCGTTACAGACTCGATATTGCCGTTGGTTTTACGAGCAATGTCGAGGGCATAGATACCGTCTGCCGGATTACCGATCGCCAGGGATTTTGCAATTGTGCTGGGCTTAACCGGACTGACAAAGTCACGCCCCGCTCTAAAAGCCTGAGCAATCGGAGAACAGCCCTCAGCCTGAGCGCCGCTAAAGCGCACGGGTTTGTCATCAACCAGGCCCACTTTAACAAACTCCTGAAAGCCTTTGTGAATTTTGCTATACAGAGAGCCAGAAGCCAGCGGCGCGACAATATGGTCAGGCAACTGCCAGCCCAGCTGCTCAGCTACTTCAAAACCCAGGGTCTTAGATCCTTCAGAGTAATAGGGCCGCAGGTTGATATTGACAAAGCCCCAGCCGTGAGTGTTGGCAACTTCGCAGCAGAGACGATTGACCTGGTCGTAGTTGCCCTGAACGGCAATCACGGTAGGGCCGTAGATCAGCGTTCCCAGCACTTTGCCTGCTTCTAGATCTGAAGGAATAAAGACACAGCAGTCTAGACCGGCATGGGCCGCGATCGCGGCGGTAGAGTTTGCCAGGTTGCCTGTGCTGGCGCAGGAGACGGTCGAAAAACCTAGCTCTTTGGCTTTGGTCAGCGCTACAGAAACCACCCGGTCTTTGAAGCTCAAAGTGGGCATGTTAACTGCGTCGTTTTTTATGTATAGATTTTTAATCCCGAGGCGACGGGCCAGACGGTTAGTTTTTAGCAGCGGCGTCATGCCTGTGCCGACGTCAATAGGATTGTTGGTGGCAATAGGCAAAAATTCTCGGTAGCGCCAGATAGACTTAGGCCCAGCGGCAATGCTCTCGCGGGTAACGCGCCGCCGAATTTCGTCGTAGTCATAGGCTACCTCTAAAGGGCCAAAGCACACATCTTCACAAACGTGCTTGGCTCCGAGGTCATAGGTTTCACCACACTCACGACATTTGAGGTGGGTAAATGTGGCTTTAGCTGTGAGCTGCTTTGCGATCGCCTGGGTCATAGTTTTAGCTGCGCTGGGTTCAAGACAACAACGGAGAAGCGGCCTTTTTGACCGACTTGCTGGATAGTAGCACGGCCTGAAAAACGCAGTCAAACATACCCGACTGTTTTTGTCGGGTATGTGAAAAGGCTCTGAAATCGTCAATTCATCCGCGATCGCTGCGCGGAACAACGCCTGCCGTGGTCGCTTCGCCACTAGCAGTCTGAATTGACAGCCTGAATAAAGTCAGAACTTAACGGCGGCAAGCAGAAAGTTGGAGTATAAAAAAGATAATCTGTCGCGCCAAATGCCAAAGTCATCTATGGTCAAGCACGCCTCTAAACAGCAGTCAGCTTTCGCCTCTGCCGCCATGAGAAAAGTGATGAAAAAACCTCAGGCCAGCCATACACCCTCAGCAGAGGCTGCTCCCTTCGAGTCGTTGGGTCGTCAGTTGCGATCGCGCCCCTTCAAACTTGCTACCCCAAATCACTTTGAGCTACCCGCTCACCCTTCTGCCAGTCGGCCCTTTGCCCCCAGCACCCAAACAGCCGTCCCCAATGTTCAAGTCCAGCTAGAGCGGGTCAAAACAGCTAGATTTGATCCTGTGGGTGTCAGGCTGTTTCCAGAGGGAAATCCTGCGATTCAAGCCAGCCGTCCAAATGAGGAAGCTGAAGCAGCGGCAGATAAACATAGTACTGGTGCAACCGCTCAGCAAACATTGGAGCCGTACACGGTTGCTGCTATATCCCCAGCGACAGTCGGCGACCAGATGCTCCAGCCCTATGCAATTACGCGGGCATCTGACGGCGGAAATATGGTTGGCGAAGCCGCTGCCTGCCATTGTCACATTGACATCGGTAGCCCTCACTTCAAGGTAGGTAAAGATCAAGGCAGCCGGATCAACTTTGGCAGAGATATGAGCCTTGAGCGTATGCAGATGGCTTACAACGCGATGCTAGCGAGACACTCAGGGAAAGCAGGTTATGAGGACTGCAAGGAATATCTTGAGGAACAGGGATGCGTAGAGCAGGAGGAGGAAGATCCAGTCATACTGCTGAAGTCTATGCTGGTCAAATGGGGTGGTCTGGGCGATGACAAGATCCTTTTCTATAACGATGAAGGCCATAGGGAAGAAAGGCCCGTATATGCAGAAGACCAGCTGAACGAAACAATATTGGCGGCAGAAGCCGAGATCATGAACTCAAACAATATCTACAGCGATTTCCTGGATGAGGGAAGTTTCCTCTCACCGGAGAACCAAGACATCGATGTAGACGACATGGAAGCAGAGCAGAACGCTTTGTACGAAAAAGAGCGGAGGAAGGTTCAAGGCCAGTAATGTGACGCGATCGCGCTTGGTGTAATAACCAAATCTTGGTAAAACAAAACTATGGTGTTTGCTCTAGTCTCACCCGAAAAAATTCGACTCCCTCCGGGTGCAGTCGTTTACCTACCTGGCACCTGGCAAGACTATCGCAGCTTAGCCGCACAGCGAGGAGATGCTTCTGTTCCTCGAATTAAGTATCGCTCCCATGAGATTTTGCTGATGGCTCCCTCTGCTGAACATGGCCGTGATGCTAACTTGATGGCTGATGTGGTCAAGGTGCTGTTAGACTCTCTAGAGCAAGAATACGAAGCATTTACACCCATCACGCTAGAGCTGCCAGAGCAGGGTGGCATTGAGCCAGACTATTGCTTCTATATCGAGAACTGGCCAGCAGTGGCCGGACGCACTCGCTTACAGTGGGGAATTGATCCACCCCCTGATCTGGTCATTGAAGTTGATGTGACTAGCTACACAAATGTTGAAGACTATCTACCCTATCAGGTACCTGAAGTCTGGTTGCTCAAAAAGCAACAGCTGATGATCTACCTGCTACAGACCAATCAGTATGGACTGCAAACCCAAAGTCGATATTTTCCAGATATGGATTTGCAGGCTCTCATTTGTCGCTGCTTAAAAACGACTTATGAACGCAACAGCAGCGCTGCAATTCGAGAACTACGGCAATACCTGACTCAGCGCAGCTAATAAAGCGATCGCGCTGACGCCTGGTATGAAGTTTGGAGCCAGAGTACCACAGCCCCAGCAGCAAAAGCCGTACGGAGTTAGAGGTCAATGCGATCGCCGCTCTGATGCACACAGTCTTGAGCTAGCGCATTTGGCGCAAAGCTTACACTAGAGTAAAAGCCTCTAAGCCTGTAAACCTTACGATGCGTTGAGACTGAGTTTTGATGGCTCTTGCGACCTACAAGTGGACAATCGAACACTATCATCAGGCTGTTGCCGCTGGACTGTTTGAAGAGAGCCTGGTTGAGTTACTGCGGGGAGATCTGGTTGTCATGCCACCTGAGGGAGAACCTCATGCCTACTACAACAGCGAGGCCGGAGACTATATCCGGGCACTCTTAGGAACTCGGGCCAAAATCCGTGAAGCTTACCCGATTACGTTGCCCAACGATTCTGAACCCATTCCAGACTTAGCGATTGTCAAGCCGTTGGGGGCTGCTTACCTCAGTCACCATCCTTACCCTGGTGATATTTTCTGGCTGATTGAGTTTTCTAACACAACCCTCAGCAAAGACCTGAGCGAAAAAAAAGACATCTATTCACCCTAAAATTGAGTGCTGACGCTGCGCTAGATCCAATCTATGAGCAGGGATAAAGCAGCTTTGCTCGATGTTGTTAATGCTGCTCGTCGCATCCTTGTTTTTGCCGCTGGATTATCAAAAGCAGAGCTAAACACTTTGTGAAACGTGATTAAACACGAAATTCCTGAATTACTAGACTTAATTCAGCCGTTGATGCCTGTTGTAGATGATTGAGTCTAGCGCGATCGCAAGAAAGGAGCGATCGCCTTTAAGACAATCGCTCCCTTTTTAATAATTTGTAGAAGTTTAATAAAACTAAACCTCTACAGGGCATGACTCCTTAGTAGTCAAAATCGCCCATACCAGCCCCTGCGCCTGCGCCTGCGCCTGCACCTGCGCCATCTTTAGACTCAGGCTTATCAACGATGATGCACTCAGTGGTGAGTACCATTCCGGCAATTGAAGCGGCGTTTTGCAGTGCCGAACGAGTCACCTTAGCAGGGTCAACAATGCCAGCTTCAAACATGTCAGCAAACTCGTTGGTTGCTGCGTTGTAGCCCACATTAAAGTCCTTCTCTTTAACTCGCTCAGCAATAACGGCACCGTTTTGCCCAGCATTTTCAGCAATGCGCTTCAGCGGAGCCGTCAGCGCCCGCATGACGATTAGCGCACCTGTGAGGCCTTCATCTGCCAGGTTGCTATTGGCCCACTCTTCTAGGTCTGGGGCCAGGTGAGCCAAGGTAGTGCCCCCACCCGGTACGATGCCTTCTTCGACAGCGGCTTTGGTGGCGTTGATGGCGTCTTCGAGACGCAGCTTGCGATCTTTCATCTCGGTCTCGGTAGCCGCACCGACTTTGATGACAGCCACACCGCCAGAGAGCTTGGCCAAACGCTCTTGCAGCTTCTCGACATCGTAGGAAGAATCTGTTTCTTCGATTTGACGGCGGATTTGCTCACAGCGAGCCTTGACGTCAGCCTCATTGCCCTCAGCAACAATGGTCGTGGTGTCTTTGGTCAGCGTGATCCGACGGGCTTTACCGAGCATATCCATTTTGGCATTCTCTAGCTTCAGACCCGTGTCTTCGCTGATCACCTGACCGCCGGTGAGAACGGCGATGTCCTCTAGCATGGCCTTACGGCGATCGCCAAAACCAGGAGCCTTCACAGCCGCCACGTTGAGAACGCCGCGCAGACGGTTAACCACCAGGGTTGCTAGGGCTTCTTTCTCAATGTCTTCTGCAATAATCAGCAGCGGACGTCCTGCTCGGGCTACCTGCTCTAGCACCGGCACTAAGTCTTGAACCAGCGTGATTTTCCTGTCGGTAATCAAGATGATTGGCTCATCTAGAATCGCTTCCATCCGCTCGGTATCGGTGGCAAAGTAGGGAGAGATATAGCCCTTGTCAAAGCGCATTCCTTCAGTGACCTCCAGTTCGGTGGTCATCGACTTGCCTTCTTCTAGAGAGATGACACCCTCACGACCGACTTTATCCATCGCTTCGGCGATCATTCTGCCAACTTCTTCGTCATTGCCCGCTGAGATGGAGCCAACTTGAGCAATCCCAGTGGAATCAGCTACAGGACGAGCGTGCTCAGCAATTTTGTCTACTAGGTAGTTGGCGGCTTTGTCGATACCGCGCTTGAGGGCAATCGGGTTAGCCCCAGCCGCGACGTTGCGCAGACCTTCTTTGACAATGGCGTGAGCTAGCACAGTTGCCGTAGTGGTGCCGTCACCCGCCGCGTCGTTGGTTTTGGAGGCGGCCTGACGAATTAAAGCAACTCCGGTGTTCTCGATGTTGTCTTCTAGCTCGATCTCTTTGGCAATGGTGACCCCGTCGTTGACGATTTGAGGAGCACCAAACTTTTTCTCTAGGACGACGTTGCGGCCCTTTGGCCCCAGCGTAACAGCCACAGCCTCAGCGAGAATGTCCATGCCTTTTTCTAAAGCACGGCGGGCATTTTCGTTGTAAATAATGCGTTTAGCCATAAATTCCTCAGTAATTTGAGTGTTGAGTAAAGGAGCTTGGGTTTAGGAATCTAAATTCAGCAGCCTAGGATAGAACTGCCAGAATGTCTTTTTCAGACAGCAGCACACATTCGTCGCTGCCGAGCTTAATTTCGGTGCCTGCATACTTGGAATAAAGCACCTTATCGCCGACTTTAACTTCTAGATCTTGACGACTACCGTCATCGCTACGCTTACCAGGGCCTACTGCTGAGATTTCACCGACTTGGGGCTTCTCTTGGGCCGAGTCTGGTAGCAAAATGCCTCCGGCGGTTTTTTCCTCAGAAGCGCTCACTTTGATGAGGACGCGATCGCCTAGAGGCGTAACGCTAGACACACTTAGAGATACAGCTGCCATAGAAACTCTCCAGACTTGCTTTAACAGTTCAATAATGTAAGGGCGGGAAGCTGAGCAATTCGTGCCAACTTTGTCTCCGCACCGTCGCCTTAGACCTGAGGTCTACACAAGGCAACCTCACAAAATATAGCGCGTTTAGACCCAAAATTAGCACTCTCATTCCCCGAGTGCTAATTTATCGAAGCAGGTAGCTGCTCTGCAACAGGTGCGGCTGTACGGTTTCCCGAACGATTTTTACCGGACTAAAATAGAAACTCAAAGCTACGAACTATTACGGAGCCTGAGCCGTCATAGATTGAACAGATGTCTCTGCTATAAATGCCATGTCTATTTTGAACACACTGTCTCAATCGCTTCAGATATCGGTCTTTAGCGCGATCGCAATAGGGACGACTACTCTCTATCCCTTAGCTGCAGAAGCCGCTACTTTCAACATTGGCGGGCTGAGATTTAGCGAGGCCGCAGGAGACTTCCGCCTGACTGATGGCTTTGTCCAAAACGGAACGGCTGTTTTGTTCCAAGAGGTCTTTGGCCCCAACGTAGATCTATCGATTGCTATCCAGGGAATGCGGAATCTGGGGATTGCTGGCTTTCGCTTGGAGTCCGTGGTAACAAATAGCACAGGTACTCCCTGGACTTTTTACGATCACGAACTGCAAGAAGTCTTTGGCGTCCCCAGTCCAGAGCAAGACGGCCTTTCTTTCGGTCAGGGATTGCGCAGCGCGCGCCCTTTCACCTCTGATCGCTTTAGCCGTGTGGACGAAGTAACGGATGTGCGGGACTTTGTAAACTTTTCTAACGGCGTGGTCAATCCCGGAGAAACGGTTAGCTTTCGCTATGTGATTACCGATCTGGTGGCAAACAATCTGTTTTATATTCGTCAGCGGCCCAACTTTGCCCCTGGGGGGACTGGTTTTGTAGAAGTGCCTCCCTTGCCTGTAGAACCTCCTCAGCCTGTAGAACCTCCTCAGCCTGTAGAACCTCCTCAGCCTGTGGAACCCTCGCCACCTGCAGAACCGCCAGTCCCCCCCCAGCCGGTAGAACCGTCTCCACCTGTAGAACCCACAGAGCCGTCTCCACCTGTAAAACCCACAGAACCCTCGCCGCCGCCAGTTAGTCCCCCCATTGAGCCAGATGCCGGAGACAATAGCACACCGACGGCTGTACCAGAGCCTGCGACGGTTTTGGCGCTGCTAATGTCAAGTATTTTGAGCAGACGGTATCTGCGACGCGCTCCGTCTTCTAATATTTGAGGTAGCTGGTAGCGTCTACTCGCCTCAGTAGATTCGTTTAGGAGCTAGTTCAATGCTGAGTGTTTCAGGCCGTCTCTGTCAGCAGTTTGGGCTGGTGTGCGCTGCTTTGCTTTTGGCGGACAAGACTGTTCTGGCACAGTCAATTGTGGCAGAGCCGGGAGCTACAGCCACTCAGGTCAACCAGTCAGCTAACCAGTTTGAGATTACCGGGGGGACGCTCTCAGCCGATGGTGCAAACCTATTCCATAGCTTTCAGCAGTTTGGGCTGACGTCGGAGCAGATTGCTGATTTTATCTCTCCGGCTGAGGTGAGCAATATTGTGGGTCGGGTTAATGGGGGCAGTGCCTCTTACATAGACGGTCTTTTGCAAGTTAGCGGCAGTCAGGCTAACTTGTTTTTGTTAAATCCGGCAGGGATTCTCTTTGGGGCCAATGCCCGACTAGATTTAGGCGGTGATTTTACGGCAGCAACCTCAACCGGCTTGATGTTTGGCGATCGCAGCTTTGCCGCCTTTGGAGACAATAACTATGCGGCACTAGTGGGCGATCCCACGGGTTTTGTCTTTGAGCTGGAGCAGGCAGGGGCGATCGCTAACGCTGGAGATTTAGCAGTAGCCTCTGGGCGATCGCTAAGCCTAATAGCGGCAACGGTAGTCAATACGGGGACATTAACAGCCGCCGCCGGAGAGCTGCTGGTGGCGGCTGTCCCTGGAGCCAGCCTGATTCGCATCAGCCATCCTGAGCTGGTGCTGAGCCTGGAGATAGCGCCCTTACCAGCGACCTCTGCTCTGGCTTTGCAGCCCTTCGACTTGCCCGGTTTGCTCACGGGTGAGGCCGCGCCCAGCTCGACCGAGATCAGCGTCAATCCAGACGGCAGCGTCAGTCTGGTGGGCCAGTCCGTCACTATTCCTACCGCAGCAGGAACGGTGATTGTCTCAGGTCTTTTAGACACCGGGGGAGTCACTGGCGGACAAATCGCGGTCGTGGGCGATCGCGTCGCCCTGCTTGACAGCACCCTCAATGCTTCAGGCCAAAACGGCGGCGGCACCCTCCGCATCGGCGGTGACTATCAGGGGCGGGGCAGTTTGCCGGGGGCCACCCAAACCTATATCAGCGCCGACTCCCGACTACAGGCCAGCGCTACTGAGCAAGGCGACGGGGGCCGGGTGATTGTTTGGGCTGACGATACGACTCAGTTTTATGGGGCGATCGCGGCTAACGGCGGCGCTTTAGCAGGCAACGGTGGCTTAGTTGAAGTTTCAGGTAAAGACAGTCTGGTGTTTCGCGGCACCGTAGACGTGGCGGCTGTAAACGGTGCGGCAGGGACGCTGCTGCTAGATCCTGATACGCTAACTATCATTGACGCTGCTGATGGTGCAGGTACGCTCGATGGCGAACTCACACCGGATACTGACGACAAGCTCTTTGCCGCAGTGCCCAATAGCGGGGCCAACACAATTTCGGTGGGGCAGCTAGAAGCCTTTGGCAGCACTGCTCAGATTGTGCTTCAGGCTGACAACGGCATTACGATTGCAAATATCGCCAGCGATCTAATTGCCCTAAACCTCGAAACGAATCTAAATCCAGACAATTCTGTTGATCCCTTAACCAGCGGCTCTATTACTTTTATTGCCGATGCTGACAATGACGGGGTGGGTAATTTTTCCATGAATCCCGGCGATACGATTCAGACCAACGGCGGCAGCGTGATTATTCGCGGTGCTGACATCTTAGTTGGCAATATTCAAACTGATGCGTTCGTGATAGGTAATGTAGACATTCAGGGGTCTTCTTTAAGAATTGGCCGGATTGATAGCGGTGCTATTGGAGTTTTTGGCACAGGCCGGATTAATTTAACAGCTACTGAGGGAGACATTGTCGTTGACAGTTTGGAGGCAGGTTCAGGGGGCATCCGCATCGAAGCTGCGGGGCTGTTTCAGGCGATTGGTAGTGACTTAGAATTTTTTACTATTCCACCGGTTGATTTCAGTGGTGTTCCTGTCAGCCTGCTGGTCAGAGCGTTTTCAGCTCAGGCCAAACAGGTTGTCATTTTGCACAATGGGGCCAGCGAACCCGCTTCAGGTGAGCCGATTGTAATTGCAGGCAGCGGCACAGCTTTTGCCCTAGGCCCATCGGTTGATAATCCCAGCGCTCCTGGGCAGCTTGGCACTGACGCTACTTATACTCCTTTTGTTTTGGGTAGTGCAGAGTTTCCGGTATCCGTCAGTGGAACTGTAGGCGCGATCGCGGTGGGGGCAGGCAGCGATGCCACTTTAGTCACGTCGCTGCAAAATCAGCCTTTTGTGCCCGGACTCGAACCCGTTCCGCCCGTGCCCGACTTTGATGCCGCCAGCCTCGATCAGCTAGAGCCAGACGCAGACCTAGCAGCCTCCCTCAGCCGCTCGGCCACGGCCTCTGCGCCAACCGAAACTCCAGAGAACCCAGAAACTCCACCAACAAACTGCACGGCCCAACGGATTGAACTCAACCCGGAAGGTTTGCCTGAGCTGCGCGGAGCCTGTCTCGAAGAGGACACAGAGCAAGTTCCAGCCGAGCCTAAGTAGCGATGCGCCTGAAATTGGTGAAGCTGGCGTTGTTAAGTGCACTGGTGGCCTGCTGGCTGATGGTGCAGCCGCTAGCCTTGCTTACCCAGGCGATCGCACCAAAAGCAGGCAATGCTCAAACTGCCGCAGCCGTCTCACCGCAGACGCCTGAGGTTCCTGATGCAGATTTGCTGTTTCGCCAGGGTATTGCCCACTACCAGGCCAATCGCTTTGAGGCGGCGATCGCATCTTGGCAAAGCGCCCTGGAAGCCTATCAGCAAGCCCAAAATTTAGAGCGCGTCGGGGCAATTTCTAATGCGATCGCAGCTGCTCATCTCAAGCTCAGCCAGTACGCTGCTGCTGCTACCTGGGCACAACAGGCGCTGACCCTGGCTGAAGCTCAAAATGATGTCAATGCCCAAGCCCAATCCCTGGGAAATCTGGGCATTGCCTACCTAGAACAGGGGAATTACTGGCAGGCGATCGAAACCTACCAGCGCTCCTTAGATTTAACGCCAGCAGCCTTGGAGACACCCGAAGCAGCCTCAGAGACAGAGGCTCACCTGCTCGGACTTTTGAGCAACGCCTACAGCGCTCTAGGAGACTACGACCGGGCGATCGCGCTGCAAACCCGCAGCCTAGAAATGGCTCAAAGTTTAGGCAATTCAGCTTTAGAGGCTACAGCCCTAGGAAATCTGGGTGCGCTTCATACCACGGTGGGTAACTACTCAACCGCGATTGAATATTATCAGTCTGGCCTGCGTCTAGCCGAATCAATTCACGACAGCACCGGGATCGCCTACACGCTAAAAAACTTGGGCGTTGCCTACCACGCGCTCAACAACGTCCCCCAGGCAATTGGCTACTACCAGCAAAGCCTCATCATTGCCCGCAGCCTGTCACAGCCGCAGCTCGAAGCCGCCGCCCTGACCAACCTCGGCATTGCCTACGAAGATTTAGGAGACTATAGACAGGCGATCGCCCTGCACGGTGAAAGTTTGGCGATCGCCCGCCTCAGCAACGATCCGCAGATGGTGGCCCAATCTCTCAATAATTTAGGCCATGCTCAGCTAGGCGCTAATCAGCTAGCAGAGGCAGCAGCTACGCTGCAGCAGGCAATTGAGATTTTGGACAGACTGCGCCAGCACCTCAGCGATCTCTACACCGTGTCTATTTTTGATACTCAGGTTTATACCTACAACCTGCTGCAGCAGGTTCTGGTGGCTCAGGCTGACTATGCTAGAGCGCTAGAAATTGCCGAACAGGGCCGCACCCGCGCTTTAGTTAGCCTGGTTGCCAATCAGCAGTCTGCGGTGATAACCGTCTCAGTTGCTGACATACAGGCCCTTGCCCGAGAGCAGCAAACTACCCTGGTAGAGTATTCAGCCGTGCCCGATGATGCTTTTAAGTTTCAGGGCAAACAGCGGGGCCGCATTAGTGAGCTTTTTATCTGGGTGATTCAGCCGACAGGAGAGATCAGCTTTCGGCGGCAGGCAATTTCTTTAGAGCAGCCGCTAGAAAGCCTGATTGCTCAAAGCCGCAGTCAGATAGGCGGACGGGGCATTTTTCGCAGCATTCGAGTCGCGCCCGCTCAGGTGACTGAGACCGGCAATCCCCTACAGACGCTCTATGAGATCCTTATCGCCCCTATTCAAGACCTGCTGCCTGCTGCCGCCACAGACCCGGTGATTCTGATTCCTCATGAGAATCTATTTTTAGTTCCTTTTGCGGCCCTACAGGCAGCCGATGAAACCTACCTCATCGAGCATCACACTCTGGCGATCGCCCCCTCAATTCAGCTCTTGGGCCTGACCCAAACCGACCCGACAGTCACCCTCTCAGCTACCAGTCAGGCGCTCGTCGTCGGCAACCCCGCCATGCCCAGTTTGGCTCTGTCTCCCGGTGAGATCCCGCAGATCCTGCCGCCGCTACCTGGAGCTGAGCAAGAAGCCGCCGCGATCGCTCAGCTCTTTCACACAGCGGCTTTGACTGGGGTGCAGGCCACCGAAACTGCGATCGCGGCGCAAATGCCCCAGGCAGCGCTAATTCACCTAGCCACCCACGGCCTGCTAGATCTAGATTTGCCATCGACTGAGCCAAACCGATTGCACATTCCAGGGGCGATCGCCCTGACCCCCTCCGCCACAGCCGATGGCTGGCTCACCGCCGCCGAGATTGCTGCCCTACATCTCCACGCCGAGCTGGTGGTGCTGAGCGCCTGCGATACGGGCTTAGGCGAGATTACGGGAGACGGGGTTTTGGGACTGGCGCGATCGCTCCTAGGAGCTGGTGCTAAAAGTACTGTGGTTTCGCTCTGGGCCGTACCCGATGCGCCAACGGCTGAGCTGATGATTGCCTTTTATCAGCAGCTACTGCAGGGAAGTAATAAAGCTCAGGCTCTGCGTCGAGCAATGCTGAAGACCAAGGCTAGCTATCCTGCCCCCGGAGCTTGGGCTGCCTTTGTTTTAATTGGCAACTCTAATTAAGCCCTATTCCTTCCTGCTGCTGACTACTGAAGACCGCTTGGTGATAATCTGTAATGTGGCACTTTAGAACATAAGACAATCTTAAGAAGTCGCTAGAACAGCTAGTCACGAGATAGGCGCAAGCATGGTCACCACTGCAGAGAAGACAAATACTGGCTCCGTCGTTCAGGTTATTGGTCCCGTTGTGGACGTTCAGTTCCCTAGCGGGCAACTGCCAAAAATCTACAACGCTCTCAAAATTTCAGGTACAAACGCAATTGGGCAAGAAGTCTCGGTTACTTGTGAGGTACAGCAGCTACTGGGAGACTCCCAGGTGCGGGCCGTTTCTATGAGTTCTACCGATGGCTTGGTTCGGGGGATGGAAGTTGCCGATCTTGGCATTCCTATTTCAGTTCCGGTAGGTAAGGCTACGCTGGGTCGAATTTTCAATGTTTTAGGTGAGCCAATTGACGAAAAAGGCCCGGTCGAGGCCGAGGCTACCTTTCCCATCCACCGAGACGCGCCCAAGCTAGTCGAGCTTGAGACTAAACCAGCTGTCTTTGAAACGGGCATCAAGGTTATTGACCTGCTAGCTCCCTATCGTCGAGGCGGCAAAATCGGTCTGTTTGGCGGTGCCGGGGTCGGCAAGACTGTTCTGATTCAGGAGCTGATCAACAATATTGCCAAAGAACACGGCGGTGTTTCTGTGTTTGGCGGCGTGGGCGAGCGTACCCGCGAGGGCAACGACCTCTATAACGAATTCATCGAATCGAAGGTAATTGACGAAGATAACCTCAGCGAGTCTAAGGTCGCCCTCGTCTACGGTCAGATGAATGAACCCCCCGGAGCGCGGATGCGAGTAGGTCTTTCAGCCTTGACGATGGCTGAATACTTCCGCGATGTCAACAAGCAGGACGTGCTGCTGTTTATTGACAATATTTTCCGCTTTGTGCAAGCAGGTTCAGAAGTGTCTGCACTGCTAGGTCGAATGCCTTCAGCCGTAGGCTATCAGCCTACCCTAGGTACCGATATGGGTACGCTGCAGGAGCGCATCACCTCCACGCTAGAAGGGTCTATCACATCCATTCAGGCTGTCTATGTTCCGGCAGACGACCTGACCGACCCGGCTCCGGCCACCACCTTTGCTCACCTAGACGCCACCACGGTACTCTCTAGAGGACTGGCTTCTAAAGGAATTTATCCGGCAGTTGATCCCCTAGACTCAACCTCTACGATGCTGCAGCCCGACATCGTTGGCGAAAAGCACTATAAAACAGCTCGGGCCGTGCAGTCTACGCTACAGCGCTATAAAGAGCTGCAGGACATCATTGCCATTCTGGGCCTAGACGAGCTTTCTGAGGACGACCGGGTGACGGTAGCTCGGGCGCGTAAGATTGAAAAGTTCTTGTCTCAGCCTTTCTTTGTGGCTGAAGTCTTTACGGGCCTAGCAGGTCAGTACGTCAAGCTAGAAGACACCATCAAAGGCTTCAACATGATTTTAGATGGTGAGCTAGACGATATCCCTGAGCAAGCCTTCTATCTTAAGGGCGGTATTGATCAGGTAATGGAGACGGCTGAAAAGATGAAGTCTGAGAGCTAGTGAGCCACTGGGCCTGATGGGATAGAAGCTGAGCGAAAAACTGCTCAGCTTCTACCTTTTTACCCGGTTACGGTTTTTGAGTGTGCAGGCAGCGTTTGAGGATTAAAGCAAAACTATGGCATTAACGGTTCGGGTAATTGCTCCCGATAAGACAGTTTGGGACTCTGAAGCGGAAGAAGTCATTTTGCCGAGTACCACAGGTCAGCTAGGCATTTTAGGCGGTCACGCCCCGTTGCTGTCTGCTCTAGACATCGGCGTTATGCGGGTTCGAGCTGAAAAAGACTGGGTGCGATCGCGCTGATGGGTGGCTTCGCTGAAGTTGAAAATAATGAAGTCACTATCCTGGTCAACGGTGCCGAACGGGGTGACAAAATTAAGAAAGAGGACGCACAAGCGGCTTTCCAGAAAGCGCAGGAACGTCTAGAGGGCGTTTTAGATGAAGATCGTCAAGAGAAAATTCGCGCTACTCAGGCCCTCAAACGTGCCCGAGCACGTCTGCAAGCAGCGGGCGGTGTAGTTTAGCCGTAGGCTACCAGATCATTCCGATAGGGTGAACTTTGCGCTCATCCTTTGGGGTCAAAAAAATAGAGACAGCCCAAAGCTGTCTCTTAGCCACGCTAATTCTTGTGAGCTTAATCTGGGCTAGCCATGAAAATATTTGATTTCCATTAAGGCTGGGCTAATGCCAAAAGCTACACAGGCGCTGTAATCACGAACTACCGGTGAAGGCAACCTCTGGAAATTTAGATTGGGCCTCAGTCATAGGCTTACTCTTGCCTTCTTCTTGCCAGTAGTTAATGATTTCAGTAGCTTTATTGAGCAGCTCAATGCGCTCTTCTTCTGTAATCCAGCTTTTAGATTCAAGTTCTGTTTTAATCTGCTCCCACGCATCATGGCGGGGCCAGAAAAAATAGGAAGTTAGAGGACTGGTGCCTTTACCCACAACCTGATCAACCGCTAGAGCAACGTCTTTTTCTAGCCAGAGAACTTTTAAGATAAATCGAGACAACGAAAGCTCCATTTAACATACAGCCCAAAACACTACAGTCCCCTATGGTATCGCAGATTAATCAGCTAGATTCATAAAGATTCTTCGACTCAAAAACTTTTCTCCTTTAAACTGCTCTGCATCAGGACGTTTAGGTCTACATCTGCATTTATGCCTTCTCCCAGTTCCGGCAGCGCGATCGCCGTTTTTGATATTGACGGTGTGATTCGAGACGTCAGTGGCTCTTACCGTCGCGCCCTGGCAGATACGGTTGAGCACTTTACAGTAGCCGCCTATCGACCGACCTCTGAAGACATCGATCAGCTTAAAAACGAAGGCTGCTGGAATAATGACTGGGAGGGTTCTCAAGAGCTAATCTATCGCTACTTTGAGGCCCAAGGACAGGCGCGCTCGCAGGTGGCGCTCAGCTACGACGAGCTAGTGAACTTTTTCCAGCAGCGCTATCGCGGCAGTGATTTAGCCAACCCCGATCGGTGGGACGGCTATATTGCGCAGGAGCCGATTTTAGTAGAGCACACTTATTTTGAGCAGCTTTCCCAAAATCAGATCGCTTGGGGATTTTTTAGCGGCGCGACCCAGGGTTCGGCCCGCTATATCCTGGAGCGTCGTATTGGGCTGGTGCAGCCAGTGCTGGTGGCAATGGAGGACGCCCCCGGTAAGCCTGACCCGTCAGGGCTGCTTACCGCAGTGAGTCAGCTAGAGCATCAGCTAGGGCTAGCCGACGGGTTGCCTGTCCTTTATGCTGGCGATACGGTCGCAGATATGAAGACTGTAAAAGCGGCTGAGAAACAGCAGGGCGATCGCCGCTGGATTGCTGTGGGCATTTTGCCGCCCCATATGCAACAAAGTACAGATTATGCAGTCGCTTATCAAAAGCAGCTGCAAGTAGCAGGGGCCGAGATTGTCTTACAGGCCATCAACCAGCTAACCGCAGCCCAAATTCACCAGCTAATCTAGCTGATTAGTACAGGCCGATGAGCAAGGACTATTTTTCCGATCAGGCCGCCGACTATGCCCAATACCGTCCTCACTATCCTGACTCACTGTTTGAGTATCTCTCAACGCTGTGTGCTGAACGAAGGCTAGTCTGGGACTGCGGTACGGGTAATGGACAGGCGGCTGTGGCGCTGACCAAATATTTTGAACAGGTGATTGCCACCGATGTCAGCGCGGCTCAGCTGGCCCAGGCTTTAGCTCATAGCCAGGTTTCTTATCGTTTAGCTCCAGCAGAAAATAATGGTATTGCTGACCATACCCTTGATCTGGTTGTAGCAGCGCAAGCGCTGCACTGGTTTAATCAAGAGCGCTTTTATAGCGAGGTCAAGCGATCGCTTAAGCCCACCGGCATTGTTGCTGTTTGGTGTTACGAGCTGATGCAGATTTCACCCACCATCGATCGATTTGTGCAGCACTTTTACGCCAAAATTGTTGGCCCCCACTGGCCACCAGAGCGCCAGATGATTGAGGATCGCTATCAGACGATTACTTTCCCGTTTCGGGCGATCGCGGCACCTGCTTTTCAAATGGAGGCTACCTGGACTTTTGAGCAGATGCTGGGCTATCTCAATACCTGGTCAGCCACCCAGCGCTTTCTACGACGGCGGCAGATTCATCCAGTCAATCTCATTCAAGATGACCTAGCCAGGGCCTGGGGCGACTTGGGCGACAGCAAGCAGGTGATCTGGCCTCTCTACCTGCGGCTGGGCAGACCGCACCCGCGCTTGTATACCGTTAGACTGCCGTAAACCAGCTTGTAAACCTGCTAGGATTTGAGCTTAGCGCTAATTTCTACACTTTGAGTTCCTGACATTTCAGGCAGAGGCTAAAAGCTGATAGAGTTGCGATCGCCAGCGACCAGACAGACAGTTAAAAGACACTATGCGGTACCTGATTACGAGCGCCCTGCCCTACATCAACGGCATTAAGCATCTTGGCAACCTGGTTGGCTCCATGTTGCCTGCAGACGTTTATGCTCGCTTTTTGCGCCAGCAGGGACAGGACGTGCTGTATATCTGCGGTACAGACGAACATGGTACCCCGGCTGAGCTAGCTGCCCTTGAAGAAAATTTGGACGTAGCTACCTACTGCAAACGGCAGTACGAACGACAGGCCGATGTTTACAAGCGCTTTGGGCTTTCCTTTGACTACTTTGGCCGCACATCTTCGGCTGCAAACCACGAGCTGACCCAGCAGTTCTACCACCAGCTCGATCAAAACGGCTTCATTGAAGAGCAGGAAATCAGCCAAATCTACTCTCTCGAAGACAACCGCTTTCTGCCCGATCGCTATGTAGTCGGTACCTGCCCTAAATGCGGCTACGAAAATGCCCGAGGCGACCAGTGCGAAAACTGTACTTCTGTACTCAGCCCCACTGATTTGCTTGACCCGCGATCGGCGATTTCCGGCAGTACTAACCTCGAAGTGCGCACCAGCAAGCATTTGTTTTTGCGGCTTGATCAGCTCAGCGACGAAGTCCGCACCTGGGTGGAGCAGCAGAATAACTGGCCGACCTTGACTAAGTCTATTGCCATGAAATGGCTGAACGAAGGGCTACAGAGCCGGGGCATTACCCGCGACTTGAGCTGGGGAGTACCCGTGCCCCGTGCCGGATTTGAGGATAAGGTCTTCTATGTCTGGTTTGATGCCCCCATTGGCTACGTGGCTGCTACCAAAGCCTGGGCCGAGCAGTCTGAGCAGCGCAGTTGGCTAGACTGGTGGCAAAATGCCTCAGATGTTCACTACGTCCAGTTTATGGCTAAAGATAATCTGCCTTTCCACACCATCATGTGGCCTGCTATGATTTTGGGCACCCAGGAGCCGTGGAAGCTGGCCGACTATATCAAAGGCTTTAACTGGCTCAATTACTATGGCGGTAAGTTTTCTACAAGTTCCAAGCGTGGTGTCTTTTTAGATCAGGCTTTAGACGTTCTGCCTGCCGACTACTGGCGCTATACGCTAATGGCTTCAGCGCCTGAGTCTGCCGACTCTGCTTTTACCTGGGAGCAGCTTCAGCTCAAAGTCAACAAAGAGCTAGCCGATAACTTGGGCAACTTTATCAACCGGATTTTGAAATTTGCCAGCGCTCGTTTTCAGGGAACAGTACCTGCAGGTGGAGAACCGACTGAGGCAGAGCATCAGCTAGAGGTAACCTGCCGGGAGCTGATGGCAAAAATCGCTGGTCATCTCCAGGCAATGGAGTTTCGCAAAGCTACTGAAGCTTTAAATGCCCTGTGGACAGCCGGAAATCAGTACATTGATACCCGCGCCCCCTGGGCACTGTTCAAGGAAGATAAAGACGAAGCTGCTCTGGTGATTCGCACCTGCATTAATTTAATTCGGATCTATGCGATCGCGGCCATGCCCTTTATTCCTTTTACAGCGCAAACTATTTGCGATGCGCTCAAGCTATCTGCCGCCGAGCGCACCAGTTCCTTTGAAGCGGCTGTAGACTTCAGCGTCATGCAGCCAGAGCGAAGTTTTGATGTCCCCCCACCTTTATTTCAAAAACTAGACGACGATCGCATCGAAGCACTCAAAGCCCAGTTTGGGGGCAAAAGTTAAATCAGTGGTGGATAAGTGAATGACTAATAGCTCGTTTCCGCTATGGGCGGCAGTCAAGTCATCTGCGCTTCAACAACAACAAGCTTTGATGAAAACTTAGCTCTCGTGGAGTTACGAGGTAGCCATTTCCATTTAGTTAAGCTGTTTTATATCTGTGCGAGGCGATCGCGGTAGACTCAGTGATTTTATAGCGAAGAAATGATTACTAATCGTTCTGGCTACTTGGGAAAAAGCTCTCACAGCTTTTTCGCTGGGGAACTTTTGTTGACATCAGTTTGGGTCTACAGGGCTCACTATGCTGGAAAGCTTGGTAAAGCCACAAAACTCATGTCAAGCAAGGGTTTCAAGAACCCTTATCTTCAGGTGGCATACTCAACCCGGTAGAGCCATCAGTTTTTGTAACAAAAAACTTTAGTCTGATGTAATTAACAAAGATTTTACTGCTACTGCATTGCTAATTTTAGAGACTACTAAAAGATTAGGGCATCGTTTTGAGTAACAAGAATTTAAGAGAGCGCTTCAAGGAGCTTTAAATACTTTTTGAGGGGCTTTATTATTGTACTACATAAGTAGTAGGATCCAAAGTCTCAACATTTCATAAGACTGTTTAAGTATTTTTTGGTAACATCAGCCTTTTCATATATTAATATCTATACCTGAAAACTAGCAAAAGTCTGCATATCTATAGTGTTTGTTTAGAGGAAGAATATTTTTGGTTTAATCAGGAACATTAATACCTAAAGATTTAGTCTCTCTTTAAATAAGTCAATAGTTGTAGAGCTGCTTTTCGGATACCTGAAATTGCTCAACATTGATTTGTGTCAAGCTACTTACAGCTAACAGCCTTCGGCGCAAGTTTAGCTATTACCTTAAGTGGATGAGGGCGTAGATGTATGAGTAAATGATTGGTAGCTGTCTTCCCGTCACTACACCCTAGATTTAGACAACAGCTGTAGTTAGTTCTCCAAAGTTTTTTTATGAAAAAGCACATTGTTTTTACATTAGGACGAAGTGGTAGCAATCATCTTGCCAATTTACTCAATGCCCATCCTCAAGTCACAAACTATGGCGAGATACTGGGAGACTGGACAGTTCCCTACAAACTTTATAAAGCTACAGAACCATTCAATTTTTCTGTGCCTCAGTATCTAGATTATATCTATAGCAGTCAGGCTATCTTTTATATGGCTCATGCCTACTCTGCTTTATCCCATATTCAGAAAGCCAAACCCGTTAACTTTAAGCTGTGGAGTCAGGTAGAGACCACAGGCGTAAAGGATTTTTCGCTAAATTTTATCAAGAGAAATATACCCTCTTATCTCAAAGACAGAGAAGATATTTTAGTTATTAACTTATACAGAGAGAATCAGTTAAAGAGGCTGATCTCTTTAAAGAAGATGGAAGCCAGCGGCGTTATAGCTTTGCAGAACAAGCATTCGCAAGTTAAGCAACAGCGTATTTTTTTAGATCCTGGCGAAACAATTCACGACTTGCAGACATTTGATATGGAACTCAGGCAACATCAGGCGCTGGTCGAGCAAATTCCAGAACATAGAGTTTTACAGATATCTTATGAAGATTTTTTTGGTTCCAAAGAATCACAAAATCACCACAGAGAAAAGATTTTCAGTTTCTTAGGGGTCTCTTCATTTGAGGTTGCAAGCAGTCATCAAAAAATAACTCCTGACAAGCTAGATTACGTAGTCGAAAACCATGAAGAGATCCTGGATACTCTGAGTAAAACCGAATTTGCAAAATACCTGTAAGTGAGTATTCTTAATTAAACGTCGCTCTGAATCACTGAAAGTGTCAATGTGCCATTCTCGATAGCATTAGTTAGATAGGACGAGCTATTTATAAACCTGATTAGCTGACAAAAATTATTGGCCCTCTGCGTTCGGCTGAGATCGCGTCGAAGCACTCAAAGCCCAGTTTGGGGGTAGCCCTTGAACCCGTCACCATCTACAAAATGTTGAGAAATACTGGTTTGACAGCTTGTCTTTTGACATTCATCTAGCTGCAGGCCATACTCGTTTCCAGTCTTTTGGTGATTGGTCAAACGTCACGTATGAGCAACCTATCGAGTTCAGTTAGCGATACTACATCCGCTGCGATTGAGCCGCCCCTCAACCGCTTCTACCGCACTGTTTGGCGCTGGCATTTTTACGCTGGACTGTTTGTGATTCCTTTCATGCTCATCCTGGCGATTACGGGTAGCATTTATCTTTTCAAACCCCAGCTAGATGCTGTCATGTATCGCCCCCTAATGGTTGTACAACCCACAGTCGTGATGCTGCCTTACGTCCAGCAGCTAACGGCGGTTCAGCAAGCCTATCGAGATGCACTCGTAACCAAATTTACGCCAAACGTGGCTCCCGAGCGTAGTGCAGAAGTGACTTTGACCACGCCAGATGGGCAAAATCTAACGGTCTTTGTCAATCCCTACACTGGGCAAGTGTTGGGCGATCGCAACGAAGATCATAACTTTCAAGCCCAAATCCGAGAAATACATGGCGAGTTGCTAATGGGCAGACTGGGAGACACTTTGGTTGAACTGGCTGCTTGTTGGGGCCTGGTATTGCTCATAACTGGCCTGTATCTGTGGCTGCCACGGCGCAATGGCTTCTCGGTTTGGGGAACCTTATTGCCGCGATTGGGAAGCAAGAGCAGGCGAGTATTTTGGCGAGATTTGCACGCTGTTTCTGGTTTCTACGGTGCGTTGCTGATAGGCTTTTTGATTTTGACCGGATTGCCCTGGTCTGGCTTTTGGGGGGAGACATTTGCCCAGGTCTGGAATCGGTTCCCGGCCCAAATGTTTGATAACTACCCCCAGTCAACTATCTTAACGGGAGCACTGAATCAGAAAGGTACGCAAACAGTGCCCTGGGCTGTCGAGCAGCTGCCTATGCCAAAATCTGAGCCAGGACATCAGCATGGTGAAAAGGCAGAATTGCCAAACAGCTCACATGCAGAGCGTTCTGCTACAGCGGTAAACCTGGATGAAGTCATTGCTGTGGCACAGAGCAACGCTGCGCCTGCTGGATTTAGCGTCAGTTTTCCTACAGATGAAACTGGAGTCTACACGGTTTCTGCATTTCCAGACGATCCAACCCAAGAAATGACCTTACACATCGACCAGTACAGCAGTCAGGTACTAACCGATATCCGGTGGCATGACTATGGATTGGTGCCCAAAGCCGTCGAGATGGGGATAGCCGTTCACATGGGTAAGTATTTTGGATTACCCAATCAGCTTTTGATGCTGTTTGCCTGTTTGATTCTAGTTCTGCTGTGTGTAAGTGGTCTGGTGATGTGGTGGCGGCGGCGTCCGTCCAAACGTCTGGGCGCGCCTTGATGCCTGCTTATGCGCAGCAGTGGCGGGTTCCAACTGCGATTGTTGCAGTCTTAGGAATTATCTTTCCGTTGGTGGGCGTATCCTTGGTGGCGGTATTGTTACTTGATTACTTTGTCATTTCTCGGATTCCACCGCTCCGACGAATTTTGAACTAAAGCAATAGTCTTCATGAAGGGATTTTGTACCTCTTTCTGGGTTTTGGTCGGGAATCTCTGGAGTTTTCAGTGGGCAGGCTGTTAATCTTGCCCTTGCCCAAAATGCATTTTCAGTCAAAATTAGCACAGACTAGTTACCTGACTGGG
The DNA here is from genome assembly GCA_012032345.1 of Leptolyngbyaceae cyanobacterium RM1_1_2. Classification (GTDB taxonomy): domain Bacteria; phylum Cyanobacteriota; class Cyanobacteriia; order Phormidesmidales; family Phormidesmidaceae; genus Sphaerothrix. The sequence goes on from JAAUQI010000011.1 coordinate 59,941, forward strand.
GATAGAAACTTTATTAAACCCATGCCAGGCAGTTGCTTGAGAAACATGTGCCTGGAGATTTATTGTGCCCTATGACAAAGCTTGGTAAGGCAGTGCAGTCCTATCTGCTGGTGACACCGCAAACGCTGGTATTTCTGCTGTTTTTGCTATTTCCAATTGTGATGATCGCCGTTGTTAGCTTTTGGCAGTTCAATGGCTATGCAATGGTGCCTGCTTTTTCGTTTGAAAACTACCTGAATGTCTTTCAGTCAGAGGTAACGCTCAAAACCTACCTAAATACGTTTAAGTTTGTGGCTTTGGTGTGGCTGTTTACGCTGCTGATTGGCTACCCGGTCGCCTACTTTCTCTCGTTTTATGTGGAAGAGCTGCGCTGGCAGGTGATTTTATTTTTGGTCTGCACGATTCCGTTTTGGACATCTAATATTATCCGCATGATTTCCTGGGTGCCTCTGCTGGGCAAAGGGGGCCTAGTCAACCAGCTTTTGCTACAGCTAAATCTAATTCAGCAGCCGCTGGAGTTTTTGCTCTACTCAGACTTTGCGGTGGTGTTGGGTATGGTACATCTCTACATAATTTTTATGATTGCGCCCATTTTTAACAGCCTGATGCGAATCGATCGCACCTTGATTACGGCGGCTGAAGATATGGGGGCTTCGGGTCTGCAAATCTTTCAAGAAGTTATTTTGCCGCTGTCTGCCCCCGGCATTGCCATTGGCTCTATTTTTGTCGTCACGCTGGTGATGGGAGAGTTTGTCACCGTGCGTCTAATGGGAGGTGGTCAAGCTGCTTCTGTAGGCAAGCTAATTCAAACTCAGATCGGCAGCTTACAATATCCCCTGGCAGCCGCTAACGCTATTTTGCTGCTGGTGGTGACGCTGATGCTGGTGGTTTCGATTTTGCGCGTGGTAGATATTCGCAAAGAGCTGTAGAAATACTCTCTCTGTACCCATAGACAAAAAGATTAGAGGTTTTAAGCAATGCGCCGTCAGCGATCGCCTGTTTTTTATAGTCTTGCCGCTTTTTTTGGCCTGTTTGTGCTGTTCCTGTACGGCCCCATGATCACAATTTTTATGCTGTCCCTACAGGGGCCTGACGGGGCTTTAACATTCCCGGTTAGAAGTTTTGGCTTTTACTGGCTGGGTCAGGTTTTTCAAGAGCAGCGCGTCGGCAACTTTATTGAGCCGTTTCAGCGATCGCTGCTGCTAGGAGCCTTGGTCATGGTGCTGTCGGTAGGCTGTGCGGTGATGGCGAGTCTTGCCTTTCGACGGCGATTCAAAGGCTCAATTCTAATCTTTTATCTGACGATTTCCAGCCTGATTGTCCCTAGCATTTTGATTTCCCTGGGGATTGGCGTTGTCTTTCAGGTTTTGGGGGTACAAACCAACTGGTTTACGTCAGGGCTGGGAGCGCACCTGACCTGGGCGCTGCCGATCGCATTTTTGATTATGATTGGCGTCTTCAACCGCTTCAACCCGGCTTACGAAGAGGCAGCCAGAGACTTGGGGGCTAGCGGCTTTGCTACTTTTGGGCAGATTGTTTTACCGTTAATTGCCCCTAGCGTCGTGGGGGTAGGGCTGCTGTGTTTTACCCTGTCCTACGACGAGTTCACCCGAACTTCGCTGATCTCAGGGCAGTACAACACGCTGCCGCTGGAAATTTTCGGCATGACCACAAATGTCACTTCACCCGCACTCTATGCGGTAGGAACGCTAACGACACTTTTTTCCTTCTCAATTATATTAATTGCCTTCATTGCCTATAGCCTCTATTCCCGTCGTCAGCGACAATAGAACTGCAATACAGCAGATCTGTTTATGACAGCGCAGTGGGAAAGACTATTTCAGAACGAAGGTATTTGGCAGGGTTCATTTACGCGACTTTCACCAGCAGGTGACGTTCTTGAAGATATTCCCAGCATTGTATCTCTGGAGGCGCTCAATCAAGGCGAAACTATGCGCCAAATCGTGCGCAAGCTGCCGGTTAACCAAGACCCGGAAGAACAGGTTTACGAGTATCGCTCCTTGGGCAAAGGCGTTTTGTTTTTTGAAAACGGAGCCTTTTCTCAAGGCTCTATTCAGTGGGGGCCTTTTTCTGAGTTTGGCGCTGAACTGGGCTTGATTTGGGGCGATCGCCGCTTACGACTGGTGCAAATTTTCGGCAAAGACAATCAGCTGGCCCAGCTTACCCTGATTCGAGAAGCCCGAGCGAATTCAAATGCGCCCGAGCGACCTCCCCTAACCGTTGCAGATCTTTTGGGCACCTGGCAGGGCGAAGCCATTACGCTCTACCCAGACCTGCGCCCTGATGATACCTACGAAACCCGTTTAATCATTGAACAGAGCGATCGCAACCAGCTTACCCAAACGTTGCAGATGGGCAAAAGGCCCCAAATAGTTCAGTCTACAGGCTGTGTCCAAGGCTCACAGATTCAGTTTGAGCCGAGTACTCAGGTCTTGTGTCTACCTGATGGGGCTACGGCTACGGGGCCAACTTCTATTTCCACTAACACACCCCTGTTTTTAGAAGTCGGCTGGCTGCTCGAACCCGGCCTGCGCCAGCGGATGATTCGTTATTACGATGAAAGGGGAGCCTGGAGCAGCCTGACGCTGGTTACAGAACGGCGAGATGGGTAGCGAGTTTATCGGGATCTCCCTAAAAAACGCTGCACCCTCCCGGCAAAGAATTTTTGTCGGAAAACGGGTCGTTGCCCTCCTAATAGCGTTCGACGCTGGAACTAAAGACAGGTTCTACCCGAATGCCAATAATTTTAGAAGGGCGAACCACCATATACTCTCCCGGATTAACCTTGGGCACGGGGACGCTGATGAAGTCGTCAGAGTGGGCTTTGGGCATCAGTTCGCCGCTGTACCACTTCTGAAATTCTTGAACCGTTGTAAAGCGCACCTCTTCGCGGTGTCCGCCTTCCATAAGCATATGAATAATATATTCGCTGGGTGTTCTTGGCATATCCAGTAGCTGCGTTGAATTTCACAGTCCCCATTATGGGCTGGTGTGACTAAAAATTCCATTTAATCAGACGCTATTAGGCTGAATTCCATCGCTGGATAACCTTTCTTAAGCTGCTATAGCAGTCCTGAGTCATCTGTAGGGAGAGAGTGGGCAACGGCTCTTCCTAGAGAAAAGTCCTTTCACAGTCTTCATCAGATCTCTACAGCTTTGCTAAACAACAGTAGAAAATCTTTAGATCTCAGATGACTCCGTCAGAACTCGATATGGTTTTTAGTGGAAAGCTATGCGCCAAAAAGCTATGTTGCGTCAGTCCTCTCGATTTCTAATGCCCCTGCTAACGCCCCTGTGTCTGGCAGTGGTTCTGTTCCTCTCGTCCTGCAGTGCGCCTGAGACAGGGTCTCGCTGGGAAGAAACACCCACTCAGCCAGCCACAACTGTGTCGTCAGATGAGATTTTGCCGGGTAGCCAGTTCAATCAGTTTTTTCCCCCAGACGGAAACGGATATGAGCGAGTCTACAGCCAGGAAAAATCTGGATTTGCAGAAGCCAAGCTTAAGCAAAACGGAACTGATTTAGCCATGCTGGCAGTTTCAGATACCGCTGCCAATCCCCCGGCTGTGACCAAATACGAAAGCAGCAATCGCACAATTGCCGGATATCCGGCTGTGGTTTTAGGAGATACAGCCTCCAGCATCCTAGTGGGCGATCGCATTCAGGTAAAAGTGCTCTCTAGAGACAGTTCGTTTACGGCTACTGATAGAGAAGCCTGGATTCAAAAGTTTGATCTAGCCGGGTTAGAGCGCCTAGTAAAATAATCAGGACACAGGACTGTGAGCAAATCAATTTACGAACTCGTGGACGAACTGCCAGAGCGCAACATGACGGTCTATGCGCTGCGATCGCTCGATTTTGCCCTGCCGGGTGAGTGGGACAATGTCATTGGGTTTGAAAATACCATTGGCAAAGTCACCGGAGAAACCAACGAAGCGCTGATTCAGCAGATTGGAGAGCGCGCCATTCAGCTTTTTAATGATAAGTCCCAGGGCTACCAGCGGGCGCTATGGCTCTACCAGACCATTGACAAAACTGGGGGAGCTTTGGGTACCGCAGCGCTGGCAAATAAAGTGGGCGAAAAAGTGCCTTTTCTAGGCTTTCTCAACCAAATCACGCCCAAAGCCGAAAAAGCCCAAACTATTGACCTCAGCCTCAAGCTGGTCACAGAAGTAGTCGCTTTCTGCCAAATCAACGGCATTCCGGGGGACAGCATTGGCGACTTCGTCAGAGCGCTAGGCGACTACAGTGGTGAATCCCTCATGCGCATGGCGGCTCTGGTATCCTTTGATGGCATAGTCCCCCTCGGCCCCAATTTTATTCGGCAGGCAGGCAGCGTACTCAACCGGCTTGGCCCCAAAGAGCTAGAAGAAAACAGCGCCTTTCAGCGCCTTCGAGATTTAATTCCCGGCAAAAGCACGGCGCAGCAGCTAGGGTTTATCGAAGCCAGCTTCAACTCTACTAAAGACTGGATGGGCAGCTTTGTTGCCCAGAAAGGCATCACCCCAGAGAAAATTACCCGCAGCTTTCAAAAATTTGTCGATATTGCTGATGACAAACTCGATTACTTCGGCGCTTTTTTAGATATCAGCACCAACTACTACGAGCACACGGGTGTTCAAACCCTGGCTCGTCGTCTGGTGGAACGGGCGATCGCAGAAATTTAAGAGCGATTGGGCAGAGAGGTGTGAGTCTACTTGCTGATCTAACCTAGGCTTATTTACGTTTTCTTAACCAAAACATAAAGTTTCTATAATCTTTTCAGGCACTTTTTCTTAATCTGCACCTCGTAACTTGGTATTCGGCTTGATTTGAACGTGAAAAACTTAAGCGTTGCGGAGTATTGGTATGTTAAATCGTCGTGTTTTCCTGGGAGCGGCTGCTGTAGCTGCCACGTTAGGAATTTTCACCACTAGTACATCTGCTCAAGACAGAACGGAAGTTTTGATTGATGGCTCCAGCACTGTCGGCCCCATTAGTGAGGCCATGGCAGAAGAGTTTATCGCTGAAAATCCCGATATCAGCGTAGTCGTCGGCATTTCTGGCACGGGTGGCGGCTTCAATAAGTTTTGCGCGGGTGAAACGGTTATCTCAAATGCTTCTCGCCCCATTAAGGAATCAGAAAAAGAACTGTGCGCCGCCAACGGCATTGAGTATGTTGAGGTTCCCGTCGCCTACGACGCACTGACAGTTGTGGTTCCCAACAGCAATACCTGGGCCAGTTCTCTAACGGTAGAAGAACTGAAAACCATGTGGGAAGCTGCTGCCGAAGGCACAATCACCAACTGGAACCAAATCCGTCCTAGCTTTCCTAACCAGTCCCTCGTACTGTTTGGGCCAGGGACTGATTCCGGTACGTTTGACTACTTTGGCGAAGTCATCATCGATGGTGACAGCCGCGCTGACTACACCGCTAGCGAAGACGATAACGTCATCGTGCTAGGCACCGCTGGTACCCCTGGTGCCCTGGGCTACTTCGGTCTGGCTTACTACGAAGAAAACCAGGACACTCTGCAGGCAGTTGCGATTGACAATGGTGACGGCCCGGTTCTTCCCAGCGCTGAAACCGTCAACGACGGCACTTATCAGCCGCTCTCACGGCCTATCTTTATGTATGTTCGCAAAGATGCTTTGGCTCAGCCTGCAGTTGCTAGCTTCGTTGATTACTACCTCAGCGACGAGCATCGCAACCTGATTACTGAAGTCGGTTATGTGCCTCTACCTGATGAAGCTTACGCCCTAGTCGAACAGCTTGTAGATGCGGGCATCACGGGTTCTGTCTTCAGCGGTGCTCCGGCTGACAGCAGTGTTGTGGCGCTGCTCGAAACTGCTGTTAACAGCAACTAGGCGGCTACCTTTAGCGATGCCTCTCAGCATATTCTGTTATCCCAGCTAAGCTGGATTTAAGAGAATGTCAGGGTAAAGTCCTGGGATAGGCTTAACGGCTCGTCCTGGGACTTTACGCTAGTAGCTATTTTGTATGCCTCATGGACGACCTCTCAGTTCCCAAGCAGCCTCGGTTGCGTTTCTGGCGATGGCTCTACCATCCCCTAGTACTGATTTCTGTAGCAGTACATGGACTGCTGCTGGCAGCGCCTGTGCCCTCTGCTCTAGATCCTGAAAAGCCAGCTGTTGAGGAACCGCTGCCGGAGCCAGAAGAAGAGATTATCCCAGTCGATATTCTCAATCTAGCGCCACCGCCAGCCGCTCCGCCCCCGTCAGCAACCCCCGCTCAAGCACCTCAGCCGTCCAGTGGCCCTCCAGTGCCGCCCTCTGCAGAAGAGCTAGAAAAGCTGCAGGAGACGCTAACTGACGAGGAGCGTCAGGATTTGCAGAATGACCCACCGCCTGGAAATAATGATCCTGATCCAGGACAGAATCAGGGGGGTGGCCCTCCCCCTCCCCCTAATTTTGACACCGCTGGGCAGGGACGTTTCTTTGGCAGTCTTAATCAGCAGGACTATGGCAACTTTGATCAAACAGAAAACTGGAGTTCACTGTACTCAGGACTCATAGATAGGTATTTGCCCGACGCCGCCCAAAAGAGCCTTTTCTTTGGTAGCGATCGCGAACCAGTGTCTCAGGTCAGCAACTTTAAGTACATCACCCGCAATGTCGATCTCGTGGCGCAAGAAGACCTGCAGCCAACGGCTGAGGCGGCAGGGCTGGTATTTGACCCAAGCCAGTTTGAGCTTTACGGCGGTCAGCGGCTTTACACCTTGAACAATGCGAACGGCGTCCCTGCTGCCTATGTGTCCTTAGTCGATCTCCGAGGGGGGACAGTAGTGCTGGTCTGGGATAGCGATCCGCGCCAGTAGTCAGTCTTTTTGCAGGATGGGTCAAGCCTGTAGCAGGCTATCTAATATCAGTCGAACTATCAGTCGAACCCTTTAGAGTCTTGAGCAACCGAGAAAACAAAATGCCCCCTACAGACAAGCCTAATTTTTTAGCGCGATCGCTGATTGGCTGGATTCCTCTAGGCTTTTTAATCGCCTTGGGAGTTCACGGTCTGGTTCTTTTCGTGCCGCTGTCCTCTTCTCAGGAAATGCCAGCATCCGAAACTGCTGATGAAGAACCTGTCACTATCTCGCGTCTGCCTTTAGACTCAAAAACCTCAGACTCTCAAGAGAACTTAGCCCCTGCCAGGACAGGCGCTGCTACTGCTCAGAACCGATCTGCTAGTGGTTCTTCGGCTCAGGCTGGATCTGGGCGTTCGGCCCAAACCAACTCCAGAACCACTCGCTCTAATCAAGCAAATAGATCCAATACGCGGCGAAACAACTCATCTAGCCGTAGGCAAACCACTACAGAATCAGAAAGTCGCTCGGCTGAAGAAGAGATCGCGGCTTTGCCTCCCGACAGTCCCGCCAGTAATCCTGCAGCAGGCAATCCCTCAACCCCTGCTGCCGCACCAGAAACCCCTAATCGTACTCAGGGCTTAACGGCGCTGCTAGCCTACGCCAAAACCTTAGCCGCCCAGCCAATGATTGCTTCAGATTCCCTGCTCAGCTATATTGCCTATCTGCGCCGGGCCTATGCTTACAGTCCCCTCGACACCACCCCAGCCGAAGCCACCGCAAACTTAGCCCGGTGGACAGCTCAGATTGAAGCCGAAGCCGACGTGCCCGTGGCCTCTCCCACTGCCTCAAAGCTAATGCTTGAATATCCGCTAAAAATTTGTCTAGAAGCAGCGCCTAAACCTGCAAGCGTGGGCGCATGGGTAACCGCCCGTGGAGCGCTGGCTGACGACCCCGTTCTGCTCAAGAGCACAGGCTATGCAGGACTCAACGAAAAGGCGATCGCGGTAGTTAAAGAACAGACATTTGCCGACACCTCCCAGCCCCGAGCTTATGTCTATGAAGTGGCTATCGACTACGACCCCGATCGCTGCTTGCAGCCGACGACCTCTGAACAGACAGACACGGCGCGACTGTAATTCTGTTTGTAGCGCCCGTCTAGAATGCTAGAGGCTGCTAGACCAGGGTGCGATCGGTCAAAATTTCGTAGCCTGACTCAGTTACCAAAACCGTATGCTCAAACTGAGCCGACAGCGATCGATCCACAGTCACGACCGTCCAGCGATCGCTGAGCGTTTTTGTGTGTCTTGATCCAGCGTTTAAGATTGGCTCAATTGCCAGCGTCATGCCTGTCTGTAGCTTCAGGTTGGGCAGTTGGCGAGTGCGGAAATTAAACACCGAGGGGGGTTCGTGCAGGTTACGCCCTACCCCATGTCCGGTAAATTCTTCCACCACGCTAAAGCCACTCGCCTGCACCGAGTCCTCGATCGCCCCGGCAATGTCTAAAAGCGTATTGCCTGGCTTCACCTGCTCAATTCCTGCATAGAGCGCTGACTCTGCGGCCTGAATGAGCGCCTGCGCGGCTGGCTTTATAGTGCCTACAGCGATAGTGATACAGGAGTCGCCGTGAAACCCCTCGTAGTAAGCGCCTGTATCAACTTTGAGCACGTCCCCAGCTCGAATTACCTTACGCCGACGCGGAATGCCATGTACCACCTCGTCATTGATACAGGCACAGATTGAGCCTGGAAAGCCGTGATAGTTTTTGAAGCTGGGCTTAGCTCCCAAAGCTCGAATTCGCTGCTCAGCATAGGCATCTAAATCAGCGGTGGTCATTCCTGGCCTGACCTGCTCAGAAATTTCTTTTAACACCGTTGCTACAATTCGAGCCGCCTGACGCATGATCGCTAGCTCAGCTTCGTTCTTTAGCTCTACGCCCCGGACTCGCTTTCTGGGCCGATCCATTACCGGAAAATCAGGAGAAGCCTTGGAGAGCAAATTACTCAAAATATTCATAGAAGATCCGTTCAATCGCGCAACTTAAGAGGCTTCAATTATAATTTGTCCTACCATACCAGCCTCAGCATGGCCAGCAATAGAGCAGTGCAGTTCGTAAATCCCTGGCTTCATTGACACAAAGACCCAGTCGGCTTCAGCCCCAGGCTGAAGCTCTAGCTCATGTATAGCGCCCTTAACTTCAACACCAGCAGCCTGCACTTTCTGAGTCCAGAGATTGTCAGCAAAGTCTTTGGCAGTAAAGTAATGCTTCTGGCTGCTAGGATTCTTCAACACCATCTGGTAGCGTTGACCAGAGGCAAATGTCAGATGGTCCGGCTCAAACTTAAGCTCATTGGCCGTATTGCCCAGGCTAACGTGCACCTGAACGGGTTCCTGCCGCATTATCCCAGCCGCTACCGCGTTGTCCATGTATCCCAATCCGCATCCGATAGTCAGCCCCAAACAGAGAATAAGTCTAAAAAAAGTGCAAAGCGACTGGATATGCTGCATAGCGTCTGACCTACTTGAGGATAAAACCTAACGTTCCTTGATAAAGCTTTCCTTTCAATGTTAAGGCAAGGCGCAGCGGAAAGCTTGCTCAGCCACAACAGCCGAAAACGGAATGCGATCGCTTTAGATTTGTCTAGAGTTTTTCAAAAAAGGCTGGTCTTTTAAGCATCTTAGAAGTATGATTAAAGACCGTGTGCTTTTTAAGGCTCTATGAACGCTGAAGCAATTATCCGCTCAATCGAAGCGAAACACATAAAAGACGATCTCCCTGAGATCTACGTCGGTGACACTATCCGCGTCGGCGTCCGCATTCAAGAAGGGGGCAAAGAGCGAATTCAGCCTTTTGAGGGCACCGTAATTGCCATGCGCAACGGCGGCATCAGCGAATCTATTACGGTTCGCCGAGTCTTTCAAGGAGTGGGTGTAGAGCGAGTTTTCTTGCTTCACGCCCCACGGGTGGCCAATATTCAGGTGCTGCGTCGAGGCAAAGCCCGTCGGGCCAAGCTCTATTACCTGCGCGATCGCGTAGGTAAGGCAACTCGGCTCAAGCAGCGGTTTGATCGGGCGCTCTAGAGTGGTTAAATTTGGCAGTCGTTGCTCCTCAGTGTCCACTTAGGTCTACTATTAGTCTAGTAAAGCTAAACGCTGGCCTAGCCCTATGCGCTCTTAGTTCAGCTGGTAGAACGCAGGTCTCCAAAACCTGATGTCCGAGGTTCGAGTCCTCGAGGGCGCGCTGGATTACATCCATCAACGGCTACCCGAAGCAGCCCCCAAAGCACCGAAGTACTTCACTAAGGTACTGAGGCGGTTAAACTTCGGGTATGATTATTATTTGAGCGATTCGGGGTAATCTCGGCTGCTGTATCTAAGTAGACTATCGATGGGAACTAAGAGCAGCGTCCTCATGCCTTATAAAGCAGAGACCTTGCCCGTATGCCAGCTTGACGGAGGATTACTGGATTAACCGTGGCCAAAAAAGATACTAAGTCCGGCAAAGCCGAGACAAACACAGAGGTAGTCAGTGCTAAAGCATCCGACAGTAGCTTTAGCGTTGCTGACTTCCTCAAGGGAACTCGTGAGGAGCTAGGCAAAGTTGTCTGGCCCAGTCGTCAACAGCTTATTAGCGAATCGGCTGCCGTCATCTTAATGGTGAGTCTTTCAGCGACGCTGATTTATTTTATTGATAAGTTTTTTGGTTTTGCTTCTAGACAGGTGTTTTAAATGGCTTTCACGTCGGATGATTTCAGTTATGAAGAACCGATGGAGGCAGAATACGACTCCTCAGATGAGGGCATTTCTGCGATCAAGGCACGATGGTATGCAATCCAGGTGGCTTCTGGCTGCGAAAAGCGAGTCAAGCTCAATCTGGAACAGCGAGCTAAAACCCTTGACGTAGCCAACCGAGTTCTTCAAATTGAAATTCCTCAGACCCCTGCTGTTAAGCTGCGCAAAGATGGTAGTCGTCAAAACATTGACGAAAAAGTCTTTCCAGGATACGTTCTGGTCAAGATGATGATGGACGATGAGGTGTGGTCAGTGGTGAAAAATACCCCCCATGTCATCAACTTTGTAGGGGCTGAGCAGAGACGGCACTATGGTCGGGGCCGTGGGCACGTCAAGCCTATGCCGCTAAGCCCCTCCGAGGTTGAGCGCATCTTCAAGCAAACACAAGAGCAAAAAGCTGTCGTTAAGGTTGACATGGCCCCGGGAGACAAAATTACTGTGCTCTCAGGTCCTTTTAAGGATTTTGAAGGTGAAGTCATTGAAGTCAGCCCAGAGCGCAGTAAGCTGAAGGCGCTATTGTCCATTTTTGGTCGAGACACGCCTGTGGAGCTGGAATTTAATCAAGTGCAAAAAGAGAGTTAATCAATGGCGAAGAAGGTTGTTTCGATTATCAAGCTCGCTATTCCAGCGGGTAAGGCCAACCCGGCTCCCCCGATTGGCCCCGCGTTGGGACAGCACGGGGTGAACATCATGGCGTTCTGCAAAGAATACAATGCCAGAACGTCCGATCAGGTTGGTTTGGTTGTTCCGGTTGAAATTTCTGTTTTTGAAGACAGAAGTTTTACCTTTATCCTGAAAACGCCGCCAGCTTCTGTTTTAATCAAAAAAGCAGCAGGTTTAGAAAAAGGTTCTGGTGAACCTAACCGGGTCAAAGTCGGCTCTATTACCAAAGCCCAGCTGCAGGATATTGCTCAAACAAAAATGCCTGATCTCAATGCTAACGACATTGAAGCAGCCATGAAAATTGTTGAAGGCACCGCTCGTAACATGGGTATTACGGTTAGCAACTAAGTACGGAATTAAAGCTAAAACTAAGAAATTAGGGGGAGAGGCTAAGCTTCGTAATCACCCCAAGGAGTTAACAGTGACTGGAAAAGTTTCGCGTCGAGTTCAAGCGCTTCAGACCAAGGTCGAAGAGCGCTTTTATGAGCCTTTAGCAGCCCTTGAACTGCTCAAAGAGACAGCAACCGCTAAATTCCCTGAGTCAGCTGAGGCCCACATTCGCCTGGGTATTGATCCCAAGTATAGCGACCAGCAGTTGAGAACAACGGTAGCTTTGCCTAAAGGCACGGGGCAAGAAGTCCGGGTTGCCGTAGTTGCCAGAGGCGAAAAAGTGGCTGAAGCCTCTGATGCAGGGGCAGATATGACGGGTTCTGAGGAGCTGATTGACGAAATTCAGAAAGGTATGATGGATTTTGACGTCCTGATTGCCACACCCGACATGATGCCTAAAGTGGCAAAGCTTGGCCGTCTGCTTGGCCCTCGTGGGCTTATGCCCTCTCCTAAGGGCGGCACAGTTACCTTCGATCTGGCGCAGGCTATTGGGGACTTTAAAGCCGGTAAGCTAGAGTTTAGGGCTGACAAAACAGGCATTGTTCATGTTATGTTTGGCAAGGCCAGCTTTTCTGCTAAAGATTTGCTGATTAACCTCAAAGCTTTGCAGGAGACAATTGACCGAAATCGCCCATCGGGAGCAAAAGGCCGCTACTGGCGCAGCGTTTTTGTATCTGCAACAATGGGGCCGTCTATTTCGGTTGACACGTCCGCTCTGCGCGATCTCAAGATGTCTGAGATAGTTTAAGGTTACGACTAAGCATCAAAACCAAACATCAAAGCCCCAGTTATAGAAGGACGCCACATTGAGCCATTTTCTAACTAAATAGCCAGCCGGAGACAGCAGGGGCGTCTTGCAGCTAAGAGCTGCTTAATTAGCCTGCCGAGGTTTGGAATCTTTAAGAAGCTAAAGTTTACTTCGTGTAGACCTAGATTTTTGGGATTGCTTAGCCTCGGTCAGATGACTGGGGCTTTGATGTACTGGTAGTTAGAGAACGTGAGCTTGCTATCCCCGAATAGAGGAGGTGAAACCCGGTATGGGGAGAACGTTAGAAGGTAAAAAGGAAATTGTAGCCGAGCTAAAGCATCTCTTAAGTAAAGCCCAGCTAGCGCTGGTCATTGACTATAAGGGGCTGAGCGTAGCCGAAATTACCGATCTGCGCAATCGTCTGCGAGAAAAAGGAGCCGTCTGTAAGGTTACTAAAAACACCCTGATGCGCATTGCTGTGGATGGGAACAAAACCTGGCAGCCGATGGAGCAGTTCCTTAAGGAATCTTCTGCCTTTTTGCTGGTTCAAGATGACCTAGGCGGTGCTATCAAAGCCTATCAGGGCTTTCAAAAAGACACCAAAAAGACCACCCTGCGGGGCGGTGTTATGGAAGGTCGAGCACTGAACGAAGATGACATTAAAGCCATCACGGATCTTCCTTCTAAGGAAGAACTCATTGCTCGAATTGCTGGAGCGCTCAATGCCGTATCGACCAAGCTGGCCGTGGGTATTAATGCAGTACCCACCAAGCTGGCCGTGGGTATCAAAGAAGTTCCAGCTTCTCTGACGCGGGCTATCAAAGCAGTCGCAGACAAAGATCAAGCCGACGCTGCCTAGCTTCTGCACCAAATTTTTTGTAACTAAACATTTGACTTACTTTAGGGAGTTATTCATGTCTGAAAAAACTGATCAAATCCTGGAACAGCTTAAGACGCTGTCTTTGCTAGAAGCTTCTGAGCTGGTTAAGCAAATTGAAGAAGCGTTTGGAGTGGATGCCTCTGCCTCGGGTGGCGGGATGATGATGATGCCCGGTATGATGGCGGGCGGCGGTGCTGCTGCCGCTGCTGAGCCGGAAGAAGAAAAGACCGAGTTTGACGTGGTACTTGAAGAATTTCCGGCTGATAAAAAAATCGCTGTTCTCAAGGTTGTGCGGGCTTTGACTGGCTTGGGTTTGAAAGAAGCCAAGGAAATGGTCGAGTCTGCACCTAAATCGGTTCAAGAGGCCGTGGCTAAAGACAAGGCCGAAGAAGCCAAGAAGCAGCTAGAAGAAGTAGGCGCTAAGGTCAGCATTAAGTAACCTAAGTCGTTTGCTCTGAGCCAATAGCCAGCTATTGGCTCAGCAGATTGCTTAGCATAACTCAGCCAGGAATATGAAACACAGGGCGGTGGGTCATCCCGTCCAAGCTCTCAGAGGCGACCGGAATACCGAGCCAGTGAAGAGAGAAGCCCGCGCTCTATCCGTAGGATGAGCGTCGGGGGTATGTCACTTCGTCTCTGCCTGATTTTTGACGGGCAGAGATTTTTTATGAGCTATTGCGAATGGCTAAGGGAATGAGGACGCTCTAGTCCATGGGCTTCCATTAGTGCGTTATCTGCCATGATTTCGCTGGCGATTCCATCAGCAATGATATGGCCTTGATCTAGCAAAATAACGCGATCGCAGACTTCGAGTACTAGCTCCAAATCATGAGAAGAAACTAATGTTGTTTGGGAAGCCTCTTGCAAAAAACGAATTAAACGCCGCCGCGATCGCACGTCTAGGTTGGCGCTTGGCTCATCGTAAATAACCATCTGGGGCTGCATAGCCAGCACACTGGCGATCGCCACCATACGCCTTTCTCCTCCTGATAGATGATGCGGTGGGCGGTGACGTAAACTGGCTACGCCTGTGAGCTGTAGGGCCTCACGCACGCGTTCTTCAACTGCTTCATGGGAAAATCCCATATTGACTGGGCCAAAAGCGACATCTTCTTCTACCGAAAGAGAAAAAAGCTGATCGCTGGGATTTTGAAATACCAAACCAATTTCAGGCCGAAATTTCCCCGGCTGAACTCGCTGCTCAAACAGAGCAATTTCCCCTTTTTGAGGGGTTAACACTCCACAAATTGAAAGAAATAAAGTAGTCTTGCCTGCTCCATTGGGGCCAATCAAACCGACGCTTTCGCCTGAGGCAATATTGAAAGTGACGCTTTGTAAAACCGCCGGACAGTCCGCATAGGCGTAGCAGAGATCGACAATTCTCAGAGCGCTGGTTGAAGAGGGTTTGACCTCTGTGGAGGCTAGAGTGCTGATGGCCAATTCTGAAGCTTGATTTTGCATAGTAATAACGCAACACGACACTTATTTCCAGAAAATGACTGACTAGAAAAAGATTTGAGCAGGCTTGATTTAGAAAACTTCTGCTAGCAAAATACCTGCTGCTAGCCCAAGCGTCAGGCTCAACAGTACACTGTCTCGCCGTGTCGGCTTCGGCTGATAGATGACAGTCATGTTTTGACCGTAGCCCCGCAGCAGCATGGCTTTATACACCTGCTCAGATTTTTCATAACTGCGAACGATCAGGCTACCAGCTAGGGCTGCTAGATGCTTAAGTGTTTGCCAGTTTAGGCGGTGGCTTTCAAAACCACGGAGCTTCATGGCGGTTCGCATCGATTGAAAGTAGTCTCCAATTTCAAAAATATAGCGATAAGTTAGCAGTGTCATATCGGCCAGAATAGGCGGCAAGCCCAGCGATCGCATGGCGCGAATAGATTCAAAGAAGGGAGCTGTGCCAAAGAGGACAAGTCCCAATGTCAAAATGCAGACGAATCGTACCGAGATCTGAACAACGGCGAGCAGCCCCTCTCGATAGATATTTAGAGGGCCGATCTCAGCTAAGACCGTTTCACCTGCCATAAAAGGCAGCAGCAGCAACAGAACTGCCAGAAACGTACCCGGTATTTGCAGTCGCTGACGCCAGAACTTGAAAGGGAGTCTAGCGGTTTGATAGAACATAGCCGTAGTAACAGCCATGAGTGGTAGCAAGGCTAACTTTTGCACAAACGAAAAAGCCAGAATCAAAGCCGTTAGCCCTATTAGCTTGTATTTGGGCAGCCATTGATGGATAGGGGACTCTAGTTGGGCGTAGTCGTCGATCCCTAATTTCATCTCTGTGGCAAAAGCTCCGGCTTGACTCGGTAGATAAACGACACTAGCAGGGCGGTGAAAAAACCCTCTAGAATGACGACTGGTAAATGGGCCAGTGCTAGTCCTGTAATGGCAGCTTGCTCGGTGCGGACATCTAGCCCAGCGGGTAAATTGGTGATGAGCAGGCTAAAGAAGATTAAAACAGCTAGCCCCAAACCCATAGCTCCCGAGAAAAATCCTAAAATTGCTAAGCCATTGACTTGAGTAATTTTGAATCGGTAACGAAGCTGAAATATGTAGTGAGCCGCGATCGCGGGTAGTCCCATCATTAGGGCATTGACGCCTAAGGTTGAGAGGCCACCGTGCTGAAACAAGATAGCTTGAAATAGGAGACCAATCAAAATAGCCGGAAAAGCAAAATATCCCAGTAGCGTACCTAGCAGGCCATTTAAGATCAGGTGAACGCTGGTTGGAGGCACCGGAATATGAATCCAGGAGGCTACAAAAAAGGCTGCTGTCAACAAAGAGGCTTTGGGGACACCCGCTTGAGGATTTTCCTGGCGATTGATCCGGCGCAGCGAATACCACGTCACCAACCCCGTCCCGGCATACCCCGTCAGAACAATCGGCGCTGGCAGAATACCGTCAGGAATATGCATCAGCTCTTCCCTTTAGCAAAGAAAAGAGCTGTCCCCACAAAGCCCCAAATCCCCATCAGTCCCATCAAGATGAGCTGAGGAGCGCTGTAGCCCGTACTCCCTTTGACGATTGATGCTTGCAGTTTTGATTCTGAGTCTGAACTTAACGGAATAGCAACGATCTCTCCGTGCCCTGCCTGCCGTACCTGAACTTCCCAATTACCCTCAATCTGAGGATCTGGAGCAAAGATGAACTTACCGTTGGCGTCCGTTTGCCCAGTCAACCATGGCTCAGTAGGATTATCGGGTGAGTATACCGCAACCTGAGCTGCTTGCATCGGCTCACCATTGTCATAAGCACTTTGAATTTCAATCGCCGATTGAACCTGATACTCAATTTTGACCCCGTGAGCGATCGCCTGGATTTGACTACCCAGTACTGCAAAAGCCGCTAGCGGGACTACAAGTCTTTTCTTCACGCTCACCTTCTCTATAGATTTTTCAACGCTATTTCGTCGTATCTATAGAATCCATAGAATCCATAGATACGACAGAGGCCACTCCACTAAGCGGGTATTTCAGTTTCTTTACAGTGTCCTTCACCTACATGGGCTAATCCCATCAGGGCAGACTCAAGCAGCTCAGAGTCCTCAGCCGAAAGCTGTTGCTGAAGCGTGGCCCAATCGGCTTCAACCTGCTGGTTCTCAGCCAGAGCCGCAATTGGTTCAAACCCTAGAGCACCCGTGTTAATCGCGTCATCGGGTGCGGCTTCACCGTCCCCAAAAATGTGATCAAAATGAAAAGTCGCTTCCAAGTCGGTGCTGTCGTCAGTGTTGAGAATACCTTTGCGAGTTTCACCGACAAAATCCCCGCAGACATAATTGTAGGGCTGATCAAACTTCAGCGTAAAATCTATTGTCTGACCTTCTTTCTCAGCTGTACCTACCAGCATCACTACCTGGCCAGATGCAGGCCCGGCTTCAGCAGGCACCATCCTAAAAGAGAGCGCATTGTACTGACCGGAAGGAGCGTCTGTCTGAGTCACTAGAATCGGCTCAGCGCTTTCATTTCCCTCAGCTAGGTCAACCGTTTGTGTCTCTACTAGAGGAACTTCAGCGATCGCCTTTAGCTCCTCGTCGGCATTGGCATCAAACGGCGGTTCGCTCTGGTAGGCTTTAACATCTGCCAGAGTCACGTAGGTATGCTCAAAATCAATCTGCCAGCCATCTTTGGTGACAAATCCTTGTCGTACAAAATCTTCACCATTGGCTCGCAGTTCGAGGGTTCCAGATTCCTTGGAGACCGTTTCTGACTGCTCATCTGACTGCGCTGAAGGCTGAGCGGACTGTGGCTGCTCAGCCGTGCAGCCACCCGAAAACGCCGCTACAATAGCCACTCCAGATAACAGGATCAAGGCTTGCTGATTCATCTTTGTTTCTCCTTGAAGGGTAGTTAATTCCAAACGCTCGCTGCAGGCTCGCTTAGAAAAAGGGAAGGATCGATTGAAATTATGAACTAGGCGTCTCAACATGCGTCTGAAGAATTGACACGCCTCTATAGGCCGAGAGAATTGGTGGCATCACAGCCTAAATTAAAAAACTGCTGTGGCTTCTGATCAAGCTACCATTAATCTCTCGCTAGCAACATGCGGGGGGTAGGGATAATGAGCCACAGAAAAACTGGAGGCTGTGTTGCCGCAGGTCATCCGGTTACTGCGGCAGCCGGGGCTGAAATGCTAAAAGCGGGGGGCAATGCCTTTGACGCCGCGATCGCGGCTGTTTTAACTGCCTGTGTCAGCGAGTCGGTACTGACGTCTTTAGCAGGGGGCGGCTTTTTGCTGGCTCATACGGCGGCTGGACGCAATACGCTGTTTGATTTTTTTACCCAAACCCCCCAGCAAAAGCAACTGACTCAGCCGCCTGACTTTTATCCCATTGAAGCTAACTTTGGCGAAACGGTGCAGCAGTTTCATATTGGCTTAGGCGCGATCGCCACCCCTGGCGTACTGAAGGGGCTGGTTCACGTCCACCGTCAGCTCGGGCGATTGCCTCTGGCAGTCGTGGCTGAACCCGCAATCTACGAGGCCAAAACGGGAGTCGTAGTCAATGCTTTTCAAGCTTACTGTTACGGGCTGCTGCGGCCCATACTGACGGCAAACCCGACGGTTCAGGCCATTTATGCTCCTCAGGGAGATTTGCTACAGGCGGGCGATCGCCTTTATCTATCTGACTTTGCTACAGCCCTGAGCACTCTGGTTCAAGACCCTGAGCAGTTTTACCAAGGCGCGATCGCCCAGCAGATTGTGGCCGACTCTCAGCGTCAGGGTGGCTACCTGAGCGCGGCAGATTTGAGCGACTATGCAGTGATTGAGCGATCGCCTTTGCGGATTACCTACCGGGGTGCCACGCTTTTGACCAATCCGCCGCCTAGCTCAGGCGGAACCCTGATTGCTTTTGCTCTCAAGCTTTTGGAGCAGGTAGACTTTGGCCAGCTTCAACACGGTAGTCCGGCACATCTGCAGATGCTAGCAGCTATTATGCGGCTAACCAATCAGGCCCGTCGTGACGGTTATGATGCCAATCTGCACCGTTACGGCATTGCCGAGCATTTTCTGTCTTCCCAGCACCTAGCTAATTACGTACCCGATTTACAGCAGACCGCTCACAAATGGGGCAGCACCACACACATCAGCGTCATCGATCAGGAGGGCAATGCCGCCAGCGTCACAACTTCCAACGGCGAGGGATCTTCCTATATGATTCCGGGCACAGGCATAATGATGAACAACATGCTGGGTGAGGAAGACCTTAATCCCCAGGGATTTCATCAGTGGCAGGCAAATCAGCGCCTGTCTTCTATGATGGCTCCAACGCTGTTGCTGATAGAAGGACGACCCCGCTTAGCGCTGGGATCGGGTGGCTCGAACCGGATTCGGACTGCTATTTTGCAGGTAATTTCAAACCTGATAGATTTTGACATGCCCGTTGAAGCAGCCGTGAGCGCTCCCCGCATCCATTGGGAACGAGGGATCCTGAACCTGGAACCGGGTTTTGATCGAGCCAGCTTAGAAGCAATGCCAGATTGGCCGGTTAAGCGCTGGATCTGGTGGCAGCAGCAAAATATGTTTTTTGGCGGCGTTCATGCCGTGATTGCCCATGCTGACGGACGCATTGAGGGCGCAGGCGATGCTCGACGCAGCGGCACGATCGCAACGGTTTTGTAAAATTTCAGACATCAATTAGCCGCTATGGGCTAGCTTCAACAACGGGGCTGAGGTCGAGATGGGCTTCAACCGTATCGGCTAGGTTATTGAGCATGGTTTCACGCTGTTCTCGGTGGTTAGAAATTCCCGTTGGCAATGAACCCAGACCCCGCTGCTGGCGCAGACGATTGAGCCAGGCCCGTCGCCACGGCCCGTTGTCAAAAATGCCATGCAAATAGGTACCCCAAATCGAGAGGCCATCATCGACAACGCCGAGGCTGCGATCGTCAAATAGAGAGTGATACACGGGGGCGTCTGCCTCTTCTTTGTCAGCCGTCACTAGCTGAGTCCGACCCTGATGAATCTCGTACCCCACCACAGGCAGTCCTGTTTGCGGATACTTAGAGGTGACCGTGCGCTGGCGCGCAATCTTTTGCGAAGTAATGACCGTGCGCAGTGGAATCAGGCCGAGTCCCTTGTAGCGGCCTTCGTGACCTTCGATTCCTTCAGGATCGGCTAGTAGCTGTCCCATAATTTGGAAACCGCCGCAGATACCCATTACGGTGCCTCCAGCGGCGGCATAGTTTTGGATAGCTTCGGCCATGCCAGTGCGCTGTAGCAAAATCAGGTCTGCGATCGCGGCTTTTGATCCGGGCAAAATCACCGCATCAGGATAGCCCAGGGTTTCTTTAGGGCTGACATAGCGCACTGCAACGCTGGATTCTGCCTCTAGGGCATCAAAGTCAGTGAAGTTAGAAATTCGCGGCAGTCGAATCACCGCTACGTTGATTTCGTGGTTTTCGCTTTGAGGTTGGCGATCAAGCAAAGACAGAGAATCTTCTGCCGGGAACGACTCATCTAGCCAGGGAATCACGCCCAAAACTGGAATACCCGTTCGCGCCTCTAGCCATTCGATCCCCGGCTGCAGCAGTTCCTTTTGACCCCGGAACTTGTTGATCACAAAGCCTTTAATTAGCGATCGCTCCTCTGGCTCTAGCAGCTCTAGGGTGCCAACAATGTGGGCAAATACCCCGCCGCGATCGATATCAGCAATCAAAATCGTTGGTGCGTTTAGATGGGTAGCCACCCGCATATTGGTTAAATCGCGGTGCTTGAGGTTAATCTCAGCCGGACTGCCTGCTCCCTCACAGACAATTAGATCAAACTCCTGTCCTAAACGGGCCAGAGATTCTTGAACCGCCTGCCAGCCAGCATCAAAGTATTGTTCGTAGTAGTTGGCTGCTGTTGTGCGGCCAACGGCCCGCCCTTTGAGAATTACCTGAGAGGTGGTGTCACCCTGTGGCTTTAGCAAGATCGGGTTCATTTCTACCTGGGGTGCTACGCCTGCAGCCCAAGCCTGCACCGCTTGAGCGTGGCCAATCTCGGCACCTGTTGTGGTGACATAAGCATTGAGGGCCATGTTCTGCCCCTTAAAGGGAGCCACGCGCCAACCTCGACGGCTTAAAATACGGCATAGGGCAGTCACCAACAGGGATTTACCGGCGTGCGAGGTTGTCCCCACCACCATAATTGCCTTCATGCGGAGTCCTCCAGAACAAAACACTCGAATTGGGCCAGCCATTCAGCGTTTTCACGACTGTAGCCAGCCTGGCAGCCTCAGCCAGCGATTCAAGGCATTATATAGTTGATCCTGAAGAGACGGACGCTGATCCGGACATCCCTGAGCTGTCCAGTCATCGACTAGCCGCCGTCCTAATGGTGTCAGACGAAAGCTATCAGTAAGACCTTGTCCATCCACCTCTCGTCGCAGCAGTCCGACTTGGATGAGCCACAGCAGTTCATTCTCTGCCGTAAACTCAGCCAGCGGACGCAGTGTGTATCTGTTATGGATGCCACGGCTATCTGCGATCGCCCGAATAGAGACACTTTGGGTGCGCATGTCAGCCAGCAGATGCAGCCGGAAGGGTGAACACCGGATCGCTCGATGTGCCCGTTCTAGAGTTGACAGCGGATAATCAGCAGCGCTGATTCGAGAGGAATTTGTGTCCATACCTCTATCGTCTAACTACCCTCGATTCTAATGGGGGGCAGACACAAATGCTCAGGTATGTTCAACGCTTTTTTAATTCTCTTAGCAAAAACAATTCAATAGCGCGGGTGTCGAAGTTTTGTTAGATAATCGCCGTAACTAACAAATCAAGCCGTTTATTAGCTAAAAGCGCCATGACTGAAGCCTCCAACCCTGTTCCCGAGCCTAACTCGGCTGCTAGCGAAGCCATTCAGGCTCTAGAAAAAGAAACCCATCTGCCCATGACTGGCTGGCAGCAGGAAGTTTCCCAAGGGTTAGCGTTTGGCTTAGAAGCTGCCGAAAGTATCCGCGATCGCTCAATCTCTACGTTTTCACGCGGTGAACTGCCCCACTATGCGGGCATCAACACTTTTTTGAAAGCGCCCTACGTCGAAGACGTGCATAAAGTAGGCAATTACGACGTGGCGATCGTCGGCGTCCCCCACGACTCTGGCACCACCTACCGACCGGGTACCCGCTTCGGCCCCCAGGGAATCCGCCGGATTTCGGCGCTCTATACGCCCTATAACTTTGAGCTAGGGGTAGACCTGCGAGAGCAAATCACGCTCTGTGACGTAGGTGATATTTTCACCATCCCAGCCAACAACGAAAAGTCTTTTGATCAAATTTCTAAAGGCATTGCTCACATTTTTAGCTCTGGTGCCTTTCCGATTATTTTGGGTGGCGACCACTCCATCGGTTTCCCGACGGTGCGCGGCGTGTGTCGGCACTTGGGCGACAAAAAAGTAGGCATCATTCACTTCGATCGCCACGTTGATACCCAAGAAACCGACCTCGACGAACGCATGCATACCTGCCCTTGGTTTCATGCCACCAATATGGCTAACGCACCGGCCAAAAATCTGGTACAGCTCGGCATTGGCGGCTGGCAGGTGCCTCGCCAGGGAGTCAAGGTCTGCCGCGAACGGGCAACGAATATTCTGACCGTCACCGACATTACTGAGATGGGCCTAGACGCGGCGGCTGACTTTGCCCTAGAGCGAGCGCTAGACGGCACTGACTGCGTCTGGATTAGCTTTGATATTGACTGCATTGATGCCGGATTTGTCCCCGGTACGGGCTGGCCGGAACCGGGCGGACTGTTGCCCCGCGAAGTGCTCTATCTGCTGAAAAAGATTGTCCAAAATGCGCCAGTATGTGGACTGGAAGTGGTGGAAGTGTCTCCCCCTTACGACGTCAGCGATATGACGGCGCTGATGGCGACGCGGGTAATCTGCGATACGATGGCGCATCTGGTGATTTCAGGGCAGATTCCTCGGGCCGAAAAGCCTGCCTATATTCATGCGGAAGCCAATATGAATGTCGATCAGCGGTGGTCTTAGGTCATGCACGAAGTTGATATGACTAAGGCTCTGATTCTAACAGTGCGCGACTGGTGGCAAGCGCAGCCCCAAGCGCCTACAGTGACTAAAATTCATCTAATTGTGGGTCAGTTTACCTGCGTGGAGCCTGCTAGCCTACGGTATGCCTTTCAGGCGCAAACTCAAAATACGTTTTTGGCCGGAGCCGAGCTGGCGATCGCAGAGGTGCCCCTGGTCGCCTTTTGTCATGCCTGTGAGCAGGAGTACAGTCCCCAAATAGGAACGCAATACACATGTCCTACCTGTCAGTCGCCAATGGCAGAGATTCGCTCTGGGCGAGAACTCAAAATCGACCGGATTGAATGTACGCAGCGATCGCCCCCCAAAGACAACCCAGTCGGCACTATCACCAAATCAGCCGAGTCACGTCAAGTTGAATAGTTGAGAACCTTATGGGGCTAATTGTGCCCCTAGTCATAGCCGTCTGCGATTGATACTCGCCCTCTACGGAATCACGAAACACGATCAGCTCTCTTATTCTCAGATTAATCACCCAATATTCAAGAATATTTGCTCTCGCGTAAATCTTGCTTTTGAGCTGCAAATCCTTCGCTAAACTGGTGTTTGCGTATTCAATCACCCAAAAAATATCTTCTACCTGAGGATGTCTTTCCGTTTTGTAAATGTCTCCCCAGGGTTTGACAATCGCAATATCAGGCTCTGGCTCTGAGTCCCCAGGTAGAGTAATCGGCTTGGCTTCTCGAACTTTGACTTGGTTGCCGAGTTGCTCTCGCAAATAGTCTGCGCCATCACTACTCAGGCCAGCATGAAGGATTCCTACTGGAGACATTTCGATCAGCGCTCCCTCCAGTAGTTCCAGCGGTTGCCCCTCGAAGATCCCCATCGCCACAGCTTTGTGATAGCGTTCAAGAGTCCACCGATAGGGCACGACTATCGGCAGTCGTCGATCATCGGCTGTAAGCGTCACGTGTTTGCCCTACACTACTTTTGCTCAAGGCATTACAGCGATATTATCTCTCGTTTCGATTTAGGAACCAGGTTTGTTTGCTACAAACTAGAGAGTATTGGCGATCGCTGCCCCGCAAAGCCCTGTTCATAAAACAACAAGCTATGGCACTCTATTCCATCTATGGGGGGTTAGCTGCAACCGCGATCGCCTTGCTGTTTGTACCTGCGGCGATCGCCCAAACCCCGCCAGCCGAATTTATCGCCAGCCGTGACTGCGCGGCTAGCCTCACCCAAACTATTAGCGATATTAAGGCAGGCCGTAGCGTTACAGTACTGCCGACTAATTATGACCTGGCAGCCTGGGGCTATGCCGACGGCTATCCAGACACAGCAGATCAAGCCGTAATTTTGCGACTGAGCGGAGCAGCAGCAGCCTCAGTGATGAGTTCCCCTGTGCTAATGAATACCCTCAGCGATCGCCTGATGGCTGACTGCGCCCCCGTGAGCTTAGTCATCTTCCAGCTTGAGCAACCTTTTGCTGAGGTCATGTATGGGCGAGTCGGCGATCGCATAGTGCCTTTCACCTGCATAGATACAGCTACCCGCACCTATCCAGCCTGGGGTGAGAGCGTTTGTCTTGAGTGATACAGCAGACTCTAAACCTTGAAGGTTTTTTGTAGCCAGTCGCCAATTTCTTTGAAGTTCTGCCGCAGCGGCTGTTGCTGATTGATGAAGACCCGAGCGCAGTTGCGACCGGGCATTCCTGAGATCGCTCCGCCGGGATGAGTGCCTGCCCCCGTCAAAAATAGCCCCTCGATTGGCGTGGTGTAGTTGGAGATTTCAGGCAGAGGCCGCAAAAACAGCATCTGCTCTAGGGTCATGTCTACGTGGTAGTAGTTGCCTTTGTAGGCACCCAGCCGCTCACCTAACTCAGCCGGACTTTCTACCCGGCGAGCAATAATAGACGACTTCAGATTGGGCGCATAGTCGGCTAGCTTGTCAATGACGCGATCGGCCACTTTGTTCTTTAGCTCATCAGTCCAGCCCGTGCCGTTGAGTCCAGTGCCTTCAGCTCCGGCAATTTGGTAGGGCGCAAAAAACTCAATCCAGAGTGTGTGGTTGCCGGGGGGGCCATAGAGGGATCCAGCACGGTCGGTACGTCTACGTACATAGAAGGATTTTCGTCAGGAATTTTGCCCATGGCTGGCAGCGAGTGGGCGGCCTCCACATGGTTGAAAGAATCTGCAATCAGGACTGAGCCGATCCAGTATTCGTCTTTGTGATCGAAGCGCTCAAAGCGAGGGATTTCCGATAGGGCACAGTCAATTTTGAGGATGGTTTCGTTGTTGTTGACAATTCGCCTTTCCAAACGGTGCCTTAGATTAGGATCGGCTGCGTCTACATCAGCAGGGTCAGCCATTTGCAAAAACAGCCGCTTCGCATCCAGATTAGAAATAACGCCTTTAGTCGCTCGGTATTCTTCACCACTGGCAACCCTCACGCCCTCGGCTCGGCCTTCGTTACTAACGAGAACCTGCTGCACTGGCTGATCGCAGCGGATTACGCCACCTTTCTGCTGGATCAAATTCACCAGTGCCTGAGTCAGCGCCCCCGTACCCCCGCGAGGCCGAGACATACCGGGGTTGTGACGCAGCGCCATCATCATCGCGCCAATAGCGATTGTCTTCTCAGAAGGGGGAGCACCTAGCTCTGAGGCCAGCCGCGCCAAAGGAGCAATCAGAAACTCACTATCAAACTGTTCTTCTAGTGAGCATTTGGGGCTGGTGAGGAGAGTTCGCAGCAGATCTAAGGTTTTGTCTACACCACCAAGCAGCGACAGCAAATCCCGAAAATTGTGCGCTCCATAGTTCCCCAAAATATCCACAATTGACTTAGGCGGAGCATTAAACACGGGCTTAATTGCCTGAATCATTCGCTGCCAAAAGTCCATGTACTCAGCGTACTTTTTAGCATCACGAGGACTGTATTTGGCAATCTCGGCGCAGGTTTTCTCAACCGAGCGGTGAGCTAAAAAGGCTTTGCCATCAGGATTTGGACAAAAAACAACCGGGTCGCAGTAGAGATATTCCAGGCCGTATTTCTTTAGCTCCAGCTCTTCTACCACCGGGCCTAGGTGAATGAACTCATGGTCGATCGCGCAGAGATTGAAGCGAAAACCCGGTGCGCTCTCGGGCAGCGCTGCTTCAGTCGTTGCGGCTCCCCCTGGAATAGCGCGTTTTTCCAATACTAGGACGCTGTAGCCCGCTTTTAAAAGATAAGCCGCACAAACAAGGCCGTTGTGACCCGCGCCGATGATCACAACATCGTAGGTTTGCATAGGTTTGTGTAGAAATATGATTGGGTTATTAGCACTGTAGTGAAAGCGCAGCAGTTCTTGCCCTACCTTGAGACAGAATTATGAACCTTCTTTGGCTGCTAATCAAAGCTTCTTGGAGCAGCGTCGCAGTTGCGATTGTGGCAGGTGTCGTCAGCGGCGGCTGTAGTGCGCGGCTGATTGCGTTAATCAATAGCGCCATCGCTCAAGACTCACCGCGATCGCTGATTGCCCCTTTTGTCGGACTGGCTTTACTGGCTCTGGTCACAGGCAGTTTGTCTCAGTTTGTTTTAATTAATCTGGCGCAAGATTCGGTTTATCGGCTGCGTCTAAGCCTGAGTCAGCGCATCCTGGCTGCGCCGTTACAGCAGCTAGAGCAGTTGGGAGCCAGCCAGCTTTTGGCTGTCTTGACCGAGGACGTGCAGGTGATTTCAAATACGGTGTTCATTATCCCCTTTCTCTGCATCGATATAGCTGTGATGGCCGGATGCCTGATTTATCTGGGCTGGCTCTCAGGCTGGGTGTTTTTGGTGGTGATGGTGTTTTTGCTAGTGGCGATCGCCCTGGTGCAGATACTGATCAGCTATGCTTACCGCTATATCGCTTTAGGGCGTAAAGAAATCGATCGCCTGTTTCAGCACTTTCGCGGCCTCACCGAAGGCATCAAAGAGCTAAAGCTGCACTCACTCCGGCGGCAGACCTTCTTTGAGCAAGACCTCAGCATCAGCGCCGCTGCCTCACAGCGCTATCAAAAAACGGCTCTCAAACTTGCAGCCGTTGCCACCAGCGGCGGTCAAGGCTTATTTTTTGGGCTGGTAGGACTGTTGCTGTTTGGAGTACCCCAGATAGTTCCCCAAGCTCAGGCGGTGCTGCCCGCCTATATTTTGACGCTCACCTATCTGCTCGGCCCGATAGAGAAGCTAATGGAGCAGCTACCCAGCCTCGTCAATGCCAACGTCTCGATTAAAAAAATCAGCGACATGGGACTTACCCTGGCCCAACAGGCGGAAATTAATTCAGTTCTGCGCCAACCGCCTTTGCAGGGCTGGCAGACGCTAGAGCTAGATCAGGTCATGCACACTTACTACAGCGAAGAAACCCGTCACGCTTTCACACTTGGCCCCCTGACGCTGACCCTAAAGACCGGAGAGCTGGTTTTTATTGTCGGCGGCAACGGCAGCGGTAAATCAACCCTGGCGAAGCTGATGGTGGGGCTATACGTGCCTGACTCTGGAGAACTGCGTCTGGACGGACAGTCCATCGTCGAGGCCAACCGGGAGTGGTATCGGCAGCATTTTTCAACCGTCTTTTCAGACTTTTATCTATTTGAGCGTTTGATTAGCACCACAGCCCTCACCCTCGACAATCAGGCACAAGACTATCTCAAAAAACTCGAACTTGAACAAAAAGTCACCGTCAGAGACGGGCAGCTCTCGACTACAGATCTTTCTCAGGGGCAGCGCAAACGACTGGCTCTGCTGAGCGCCTGTTTGACGAATGGGCCGCTGACCAAGACCCCCTATTTCGAGAAGTTTTCTACACTCAGATTTTGGCTGAACTCAAACAGCAGGGTAAAACCGTGTTAGCTATCAGCCACGATGACCATTACTTTTACCTCGCCGATCGCATCATCAAACTCGATCGCGGTCAAATCGAGTCAGATGTTCGTCAAGAACGCTGAATTCGTACTCACTGCCTGAGATTAAACCAAGCTTGCCAAGCTGACCAGCGACTGACAACTTGCGCCAGTTCAGCATAACCTGCGACCCCTGGGTGCGCCCCATCCCCAGCCGCTGTCTCGGCCAACCAAACTGGCGATCGCGCCGTGCTGTCATAGATGTTCAGATAAGGAATAGGTTGTAGTAGGTAATGTCATATCCTCGCTGCATGGCCTCGCAACACATTCGTCCGGCCCACCCTAGACCAGTCGGATCGCCCGTGCTGTTGACAAAAGAATCACCGACGAAGCAAATTCGCATAGCCAGGAGAAATTTTTGCTAATGTTTTGCCGTCAGCAGCAAGCCTAGCAGACACAGTCCCATGCCCACGGCATTAACACTCGAAATTTTCTCCTGCAAGACGACTATGCCAATCGGCACCAGCACCAGGGTGGCTCCAGCCGTAGCGCAGACGCCAGCAACACCGATATTCCAGCCAGCCCGGTAAACGGCCAAAAAGCCCAGCTCAATCACCACAACGGCTACGCCTAAACCCAGAGCCGGTAAGGCAAACGTTCGCAGCGGAGCAGATTCAAAGGGCATTAGCAGGTGTAGGCAAAAAGACAGAACAGCGGCGGCACAATAGGCTAGGGTAAGAATTAAAAAAGGACTGACGTTGACTGGCTGAAATTTTTGTGCCAAATGATAGAGCACCGCACCGAATACGGCTAGCAGCATAGAGCTGAGGAGTCTAGACATAGAGAGTGTGTAGAGGGTCTCTTTAACTCTAGCCAAGATTGGGGCCGCAAAAACGACCGAGTTTGGCGATCGCCGTTCTGTACAAACAAATACCCAGGTATAGTCGAAAAGATCTCTGTTATTCCCTTCGCTATGCAGCCGCTGGATATTTTAATTTTGTCGAACGGGCCGGGGGAAATTACTACCTGGGTGAAGCCAGTGCTGCGATCGCTGCGTCAGCGCCTACCCGATCACCAGCAGGCCAGAATTTCGGTGGTGCTTTCCCCCTGTCCTCATGCCAGTGGCCGGGAAGCCCAAATCGCCCAGAGCTATCCAGAAGTAGATCGGGTGCAGGGATCTGAACATTTTTGGCGGTTTTTGCTGCGGGGTAGAACAGCAGATAGCTGGGACTGGCGCGATCGCGGCGTGGTTTTATTTTTGGGCGGCGATCAGTTCTACCCGCTGGTGATTAGCAGGCGATTGGGTTACAAAAGCGTCATCTATGCCGAGTGGGAAGCCCGCTGGCTGCGCTGGTTGGATCGCTTTGGCGTTATGAATGACTCGGTAATTGAGCGCAGCCCCCGCCCCTACCGTCGTAAGCTAGCGGTGGTCGGTGATTTGATGAGCGATGTGCGCCGGGTTAAGGAGTCTGAGCATCTGTCTCAGCAGCTTGGCCTCAGTGCAGATACTGAGCTGGTTGGCCTGCTGCCAGGGTCTAAACCCAACAAGCTAGAGCAGGGTGTACCGCTGGTTTTAGCGATCGCAGACTACCTGCGGGTAACCCGTCCCCAAGCGCGGTTTGTCATTCCGGTTGCCCCCACGCTGGATTTAGAGACGCTAGCACACTATGCTGACCCCGGCTTCAACCGGCTGATGGCTGTGATCCAGGCCCCCCAGCCTCAGCTAGTCCAGCCGTCTACAGGCAGGCTTCCTTACTTTAAAACCCAGGCGGGTACTCAGATATTTTTGTGGCAACCGTTTCCGGCTTACGACGTCTTGACCCGGTGCCAAATTTGCGTCACGACTATTGGGGCCAATACCGCAGAGCTAGGGTCTCTAGCCGTGCCGATGGTGGTAATGCTGCCGACGCATCAGCTCGATGCGATGCGCTCTTGGGACGGTTTACCTGGCCTTTTGAGCGCTTTACCCGGCGTTGGCCGCCCCTTTATTAAGCTGTTTAATCTGGTGGCACTGGGTATTTTGCAGCGATCGGGCAAGCAGTTTGCGTGGCCGAATATCTGGGCCACGCAGGAAATTGTGCCGGAACTGTGGGGTCGCCTCAGCGCTCAATCAGTGGGCGATCGCGTGCTCGACTATCTCATCCATCCGGCCAAGCTAGCAGCCATGAGTCAGGCACTACAGCAGGTACGCGGTCAGGCAGGAGCGGCTGATAAACTGGCTGATTTGGTCTGTGAAAATCTGGATTTGCCTATCTCGCTGCCCGATTACTCCAGCGGCTCTTAAAATTAAAATAAATTAAATTAAGTAAGCGTTTCACCTTCTAGCACAGGCAATTTTTATGCTGCAACAGCCGCTCAGCTATCCACAAACTCCTCTGGGCGATCAGGTTGATGTTTATCATGGCGTTCAGGTGCCTGACCCTTACCGCTGGCTAGAGGAGCCGGGTTCTAAAGCGGTGCAGCAGTGGGTCGAGGCGCAGAATAAAGTTACATTCGACTACTTGGCTCAGCTACCCCAGCGCGATCGCATTCAGCAGCGCCTAACCGAGCTGTGGAACTACGAGCGCTACAGCGTGCCTTTCAAACGCGGCGATCGCTACTTTTATTACAAAAATGACGGCCTGCAAAACCAGAGCGTCCTGTATACCCTGCCCACGCTAGAAGCCGAGCCAGAGGTGCTGCTCGATCCCAACACCCTCTCAGAAGACGGCACCGTGGCTCTGCAGGGTATCGCCATCAGCGAGAACGGAGAGTACTTAGCTTACGGCTTGTCTACGGCAGGCTCAGACTGGGTAGAGTGGTCGGTGCGCGAGATTGCTACCGGAGAAGATTTGAGCGATCGCCTGAGGTGGATCAAGTTTTCGGGGGCCTCCTGGACCCACGACCATCAGGGCTTTTTCTACAGCCGCTACGACGAACCCGACGCAGCCAGTAAGCTAGAAGCTGTCAACTATTATCAAAAGCTCTACTATCACCGTCTCGGTACGCCCCAATCTGAAGATCATCTGATCTACGAACGTCCCGACCAAAAAGAATGGGGCTTTAACGGCGGCGTCACCGAGGATGGCCGCTATCTGATTATTTCGGTTTGGCGCGGCACCGATCCGCGTAACTTAGTCTTTTATAAAGATTTGCAGACTGAGGGTAGCGAAATTATTGAGCTAATTTCAGAATTTGCCGCCGAGTACAGCTTTATTGACAATGACGATACTCTCTTTTGGTTTCGCACCGACTTAGAGGCTCCCAAAGGCAAGATAATAGCGATTGATATCACCCGGCCCGCACCCACTCACTGGCAGGAGATTATTCCCGAAACTGACGAGACGCTGCAGAGCGTTGGCCTGCTCAACCATCAGTTTGTGGTGGACTACCTCAAAGACGCCTACACTACCGTCAAGATTTTTGCCCTGGATGGCACCCTGATCAGGACCGTTGACCTGCCGGGTATCGGCTCTGCTGGCGGATTTGAGGGCAAGCGTGAAGACACCGAGACGTTCTACAGCTTCACCAGCTTCACCACCCCCAGCACCCTCTACCGCTACGACCTGCAAACCGGAGAAAGCACTCTGCTTCGCCAGCCCCAAGTAGACTTTGACCCGGCTGACTATCAAACTCAGCAGGTTTTCTATCCCAGCCGCGACGGCACCCAGGTGCCAATGTTTATCGTCCACAAAAAAGGCTTGGAGCTAAACGGCCAAAATCCTACCCTGCTCTACGGCTACGGCGGCTTTAGCATTTCATTGACGCCCAGTTTCTCAGTCAGCAATCTGGTCTGGATGGAGCTAGGCGGCGTCTATGCTGTGCCCAATCTGCGCGGCGGCGGTGAATATGGCGAAGACTGGCACCTAGCTGGCACCAAGCTTAACAAGCAAAACGTGTTTGATGATTTTGTGGCGGCGGCTGAGTGGCTGCTTGTGCATAAATACACCCGCTCAGATAAATTAGCTATCATCGGCGGCAGCAATGGTGGCCTGCTGGTAGGAGCCTGCATGACCCAGCGGCCCGACCTGTTTGCAGCAGCTCTGCCTGCCGTCGGCGTCATGGATATGCTGCGCTTTAACCAGTTCACAATCGGCTGGGCCTGGGAGTCAGACTATGGTTCACCCCAGAATGAGGCCGAGTTTGAGGCGCTTTATGCCTACTCGCCGCTGCACAATCTCAAACCTGACAGCCGCTACCCGGCAACGCTAATTACTACCGCCGACCATGACGATCGGGTGGTGCCCGCCCACAGCTTTAAGTTTGCGGCAGCACTACAGGCGGCTCATCAGGGGACGTCTCCGGTACTGATTCGGATTGAGACTAAGTCGGGACACGGTGCGGGTAAGCCTACTCGTAAGATCATTGAAGAAGTCGCTGATAAGTGGGCTTTTCTGCTGGAAAATCTAGCGGCTGACGCCCAATAACTAGAGCATAGCCCTATGCGATCGCGCCTCTATATCCGTCAAAAGCCGCCCGATCCCTGGATTGCCATGAACCTATCAGCCCTGTTTCCTGGCCTAGGGCAGTTCTACGCGGGCAAGCAGGGCTGGGGAGTTGGCTTTGCAGTGGGTGAAATAGCGCTGATTGGCAGCGCGGTTTGGTCAATTTTTGCTCCAGGGGGTAACACTCTGACGGGTTTGCTGCTGTTGCTGGTGGCGCTGAGCTTTTATTTGCTGGTGCTGTGGCAGACCTATGCTAGCGCTCTGGCAGTTAACCCTAGGCCGTCGAAACAAACTCAGCGAAATGCCTGGTATGGCGTCTTTCTATCTCAGATCTTGCCCGGTTTAGGCCACTTTTATTTTCAGCAGGCAGTCATGGGGGGCGCTTTGCTGGTAGTCGGTGTGGGGCTGGCGTTGATGGCTAATCGCTATCCGGTTTTAGTACCACTGCCGCCGCTGATTTGGGCGTTGGCCTGCTATCATCTCTACCGTACTGAGGTCAGCAGCAATCAGCAGCGTCAGTGGGCGATCGCCGTAGTGATGGTGGGCCTAATTGCTATTCGCCTCACCCTAGCCGCTGTCCCCGGCTGGATTCAGCAGTCAGTGGAGCAGTCTATCATCCCCAGTGAATCGATGCTGCCGACGCTCCAGGTCGGCGATCGCCTGTTTGTCAGCAAAAACCCGCTCTATCGACCCCAGCTTGGCGATATTGTCGTATTTAGGCCCCCAGCAGCAGTTCTGGCTGAAACTCCAGCAGCTCGTCAGGGGCTGCTGATCAAGCGGGTAATTGGCCTGCCCGGTCAGGTAGTGCAGGTAGACAACGGGCAGGTCGCGGTTAATCAGCAGGTTCTAAATGAGCCTTACTTGCTGATGCCGCCTGCCTATCGCTGGGGGCCTGAGACAGTCCCGGCTGATGCCTATTTTGTCTTGGGTGACAACCGCAACTTCAGCCGCGACTCTCACGTTTGGGGTTTTTTACTCGATACAGATATTGTAGGCAAAGCCTATAAAATTTACTGGCCCCCCGGACGAGTTCAGGCGTTAGGGTAGTGGAGATAGGCACGAACAAAAAGGCAGTAAAGAGTTTCTTCCTCACTGTCAGCGATCCGGGCAAGGACATGAGCTAGACCTCTTAACTCACTCACCTATGGCTGCTGGGCATAATTTCATCTTAGATTTGACGCTGGCTCTGGGTGCCTCTGCAGTGGGAGGATATGTTGCTCACCGTTTTAAGCAGCCAGCGCTCTTGGGCTATTTGGGCACGGGGCTGCTGGTTGGCCCCTACGGATTTAAGCTGCTGCAGGATGTTGAACAGATTCAGGCCCTGGCTGAAGTAGGGGTCGCTTTTTTGCTGTTTGCCCTAGGGGTTGAGTTTTCGCTGGCGGAGCTAAAGCGGGTGAGGAATATTGCGCTACAGGGCAGTCTGCTGCAGATTGGGCTGACGACTGGCCTAGTGGCCGCGATCGCGCTGGGGCTGCAGTGGGCAGATTCCCCCATGCAGGGCATCTTTTTGGGACTGGTCTTGTCGCTGTCTTCGACCGCTGTGGTGCTAAAAACCCTAATCGAGCGGGGTGAAACCAACACGGTGCAGGGGCAGGTTATGCTGGCAATTTTGATTGCTCAAGATCTGGCCTTGGGGCTGATGCTGGCCTTTTTGCCAGCGCTGACTCAGCCCGACCAGCTTTGGCCGATGCTAGGGGCTGCTTTGCTGAAGGTGCTGATTTTTTTGGCCGGGGCGATCGCGGCGGGGCGCTGGCTGGTGCCGCGACTGATTCAGGCAGTGGCGGCTACTGAAAACAACGAGCTGTTTTTGCTAACTGTGATTGCTCTCTGTTTAGGAGTTGCCTGGATTACGGCGGCGCTGGGGCTGTCGATTGAAATGGGGGCTTTTGTCGCTGGTCTGATGATTGCCGAGATTGACTACGCCGATCAGGCCCTGGCTAAGGTGCTGCCGCTGCGAGATACATTCGCCTGCCTGTTTTTTGCCTCCATCGGCATGCTGATTGATCCTCAGGTACTGCTGCAGGATCTGGGGCTGATTTTGGGCTTGGTGACTCTGGTGATGCTGGGGAAAGCAGCCATTATTTTGCCGATTGTGCTGAAGTTTGGCTACTCCTTCAAAACGGCGCTAAACGCCAGCTTTGGCCTCAGCCAAATTGGTGAATTTTCCTTTGTTTTGTCCCTGGTGGGGTTCGAGCTAGGGCTGATTAGCGAACAGCGCTACTCTCTGCTGCTGGGAACTACAGCGATTACGCTGATGCTGACCCCAATCTGGCTAAAGAGCGCTCCCTACTTTGCCGAGCGCCTGATGCAGCTGCCGCCGCTGAAGACGTATCTAAAGCAGCGGGAGGAGCCACGGCTGCTGTCCGTCCCCGATACCCTCAAGGATCATGTGATTGTGGCTGGCTACGGGCGGGTGGGGCAGGTAATTGTCAATATTTTGCAAATCGAGGCTATCCGCTGTTGGTCATAGAAAATAGCGAAGCCGCCGTTCAGCGCCTGCGGCAGCGCCAGATTCCCTATGTTTTTGGCGACGCCGACTCCGAACTGGTGCTGGAAAAACCCATCTGGAAACGGCTAAAGCCCTAGCGATCGCCCTGCCTGATCCTGCTAGCGCTCGACTCTTGTTACAAAACGCCCTGAGACACTCCCCTGAGCTTGACATTATTGCCCGCTCCCACAGCAATCAGGAACTAGATCTGCTGACTCAGATGGGAGCCAAAGAGGTGGTTCAGCCCGAATTTGAGGCGGCACTAGAGCTTGGCTCACACTTGCTCAAGACCCTAGGAGAACCGCCTCAGGCTATCTACGCAGTTCTAGACGGCATTCGCCGCGATCGCTATCGCAGTATTCGCCCCGGCCAAGATTTGAGGCTTTAGCAGTTCCCTAGTCTGGCTATACTGACTCAGGACGCCTGCAGTGTCTGCCTGCTCGATTTGTCCTTTTGCTAACCCTGCAATAATGACTGCTCTTAACCAAGCGATCGCCTACCTCACCCTCAACACCCAGCCGCCCCCGGCAGAAACGGTCGTAGCAGAGCTGCTAGCGGCAGAAAAGTCAGCAAAGTCTACTCAAGTGACTTATGCAGAGCTGTGCGGTACCTGGCGCTTAGGCTTTGTCACCGGGACGCAGAAAACCCGGCAGCGAGCGGGAATTGCTTTAGGCGCAGGGAGATTTTTGCCCCGCTGGTTGGTGATTACGATTACTTACGAGGCGGCTGAGTCCGCCCGGTTAGCAGAGAGCGATCGCGCTCAGGTACAAAACCGAGTCCAGTGCGGCCCCTTGGTGCTAACGGTTAGCGGCCCTACCTGCTTCTGGCCCCAGCAGCGAATCTTAGCTTTTGACTTTACCCGAATGACAGTAAGGCTGAGCCAGCTAACGCTCTACTCTGGCTTTATTCGTCAGGGACAGCGCCGAGAAGCTGAGTTTGAGCAACGGTCTCTGAAAACACAGGCTTTCTTTAAATATTTTTAGTTCGCTCAGACTGCATTGCAGCGCGGGGGCGCGGGGGCGGCTTAGCGCTGTGGGTAGCTGAGTGATGTTGTATTGAGAGGATATTAGCGGTAATAGAAGTCAAAGTTTTGCAGCGCCTGTAGCCTAGCCAAGTTCAGCCGATAGTGATAGCGCAGACGGCGCTGGAGCTTTTGCCCTTGGCTAAGCCGCCGTCCCTGAGCCGAGGCATCGAGATGCTTAAGCGCCTGATCGATGGGGTCTAGCCAGGAGGCCGGGGCTACAGTTAGCCCTACCTTGGCGGCGGCTAAGCCAATGGCGTTGCCCTCTCCGGCATGGATGCCGTGTAGCTCTAGGTAACGAGCCACCAGATCCCAGCAGTCTAAGAATCTGAGAGCAATTTGAGCGTCGTCGTTGGTGATGCTAAACAAAGCTTCGCCTACAAAGCTGACCTTTTCTAGGGGCACCTGTAGCTTCTCAGCTAGCTTTTGCAGATGCCTGAGCCGCTCTGGGGTGTACCGGCTAACATGGGCTAGCAGGTTTTCGAGAACGTGACTGGAGACACCGGGCGATCGCGGCGGCAGCTCAGGCAGCGGCTGCACAATTCTAGAGTCAGCGTCAATTTGAATAGCGGTGCGGTACTGGGTGAGTGCCCGCCGCAGCACAAAGCGCTTGTCGTGGTAGCAGTGCAAAATGCCCTGCTGATGCAGCTCAAACGCCAGCACATTAGAGCAGCTTTGAAACGCCTCGGGCCGATCGGTACCGACAACTAGCTGAGTCCCCGGAGACTGCTCAGCCAAATCTGTAGCCAGTTGCTGAGCCAAAAGACGGTACTTTTCTCGCAGCGCCAGCGTACAAAAGCAAAAATCTTGGGTGGGCAGTGGCATAGCGCTCTATGACAGGTAAGGCATTTTGTTGTTATTCCCTAATTTACCGCCTCATCAATTCACGAATCATGCTGGACTCAACAAAGTGAAGCTTCATAACGCTCAAACAATCTCACTTGTGGACGAGGCCAAAACTTATAAAGTCTGGCTGAGGAAAGAGGGCTTCAAAGTCTTTATCAGCCATCTTATAGGCAGTAGAACGGCGCTACTGTTTTCTACCATAACTTGATAATTTCTAATCCAATTTCTATTAGCAAAAATTTAGGAGACTGATTATGCGGATCGCTCAGATTGCCCCCCTTTGGGAACAGGTGCCGCCACCCGCCTACGGAGGAATCGAACTTATTTTAGGACTGCTAACGGATGAGCTGATTCGCCGAGGCCACGAAGTGACGCTGTTTGCTTCAGGTGACTCAGACACACTGGCGCAGCTTGAACCCGGCTGTGAAAAGGCACTCCGCCCCCAAGGATTGCTGCCGCCAGAATATGCTGTCTACGAACAAATGCAGCTCAGCCGCGCCTTCGGTCAGTCAAACAAGTTTGACCTCATCCATTCTCACATGGACTATACAGCTTTACCCTACGCCAATTTCAGCAAAACGCCCGTGGTTCACACCTTGCACGGCCCGTTCACACCCACAACTGAGCAGATTTTTACCCAGCACCGACAGCAAAATTTTGTTAGCATTTCTAACTCTCAGAGGCGGCTAGATCTGGGGCTAAACTACGTGGCGACAGTTTACAACGCGATCGCAACTGACTCGATTAGGTTCTATGCGCAGCCTGATGAGCAGCCCTATTTGGCTTTTTTAGGGCGAATGTCAGTCGAAAAAGGGCCACATCTGGCGATCGAGATTGCTAAGCGCAGCGGCTGGCGGCTAAAAATGGCAGGTAAGCTCGACTTTGAAAACACAAAGTTTTTTGAGCGGGAGGTGGCCCCCCATATTGACGGCAAACAGATTGAGTTTTTGGGCGAAGCGTCCCACTCGGTCAAAAACGACCTAATTGGCAAAGCCACGGCCACGCTGTTTCCCATTACCTGGCCCGAGCCTTTTGGCCTGGTGATGACCGAGTCAATGGCAAGCGGTACCCCTGTTATTGCGATGGCATTAGGCTCAGCCCCAGAAGTCATTGCCGACAGAAAGACCGGCTTTCTCTGCAACAGCCTAGAGGACTGTCTCAAGGCAGTGACTGAGGCTCACAAGATTGACCGCTGTGCCTGCCGAAAACATGTGGAGTCAAACTTTAGAGTTCGGCACATGGTTGATGGTTACGAAGCTGTCTACCATCAACTGCTGAAAGATCGGGTGACTCAAAATGGTTTTATGCATAAGTCTACGCTGATTGCGGTTTGAATAACGGCCTAGGCTGACAGGGCTAGGCAGAGCAGTCTTGCTACAGCCGGGAAAGTTAATATCTTTCCGCAAAGACTATAGAGGTTGTGATTTCCAATACCCTTTGTCCACTCCCTTTATGAGTATTCTCAGAATGCGTTTTATGATTTCAACTCCTGGCTCGGGTGTCTAATATCTGAGCCTTTTTCTGTTCCATACTTAAGGGAACCTCGATTAATTGATTTTTTTGAGCAGCAGCGTCTCATTTGAGAGAATCAAGGTGACATGGAGAGGATCCCTAACATCACAACGGGCAGAGGCCCCCAATTGTGTGCAAAAGATGAGGCTTTAAGGGCGCGTTAGAGACTATTTTTGGATTTCAAGCCTGATTATCCTGCCACTTTAGCCAATGCTGTGGATTGGCTTTCGAGATACACAAACCGCTTCAGGTTATACACCAGATTTTTCAGCCCCAACTGCGTCTGGGCACGGGCTAACCCGATGCTGGTGACGAAATCCCCAAAAATATGCTCTACTCTGGCGCGAGTTTTGGAGCGCTCTCGATTGGCCGTTTTCTGTTCTTCCGTCAGGGGACGATTGCGCTCGTCACGGGTGTTGCGCTGCTTAGGCACTGGAATCAAGGTGGCATCGACGATTTGTCCATCCTTCGCGCTATACCCCGCCCCTTGGAGAACCTCCCCAAACTGCTCGAACAACGCCTCGACCAAGCCATGCTGCTGCAACTGATCTCGGAAAAGCCAGAGCGTCATCGCGTCTGGCACCAAATCTTCTAGCCCCAAGCC
>JAAUQI010000012.1 GCA_012032345.1 Leptolyngbyaceae cyanobacterium RM1_1_2
CCGCTGCTTCAGTTGCTCGCTCTCAGCGCGTTGCTCGCAGTAGCGCTCAAACCAATACCTCGCCCCCTGCTCTTCAGGGTCAATTTCCGAGAGGTTGGGTTCTCGATGCGGTTGAATCGTCATGCCCCTTATGCTACAAACATTTGCTCCATTCGCAATAGGTCAGCTTTGTTGCAGTGACTAATTACCTTGGGGGCAACCACTGGCTGGGGCCGAGGTTGGAGCGTTTCAGCAAAGCGGGCAATCACTTGGGCATCGAGTTTATCGGTCTTTGCTTTCCCCAGCGCAATCGCAAATCCTTTGACTTTTTGCGGGTTGGCGATTGCTACTGCAATGGAGACGGCTTGTAGGCTTGAGACCAGCAAACGCTCTAAACCTCCTGTCGATTCAACCACTACTAAGGGAGCTGAAAGTGGAAGTAATTGTTCAATGAGAGCTTGCACTCCGGCTTCGTTATTGCTCTTTATGCTGATGGCATGAACCATCATCTGGAGCAAATATTTTAGGTTGGCCGCAGCGCGTTTATACCTTACGGTCTATCGCTAAGCTGTCTCGAAGGGCAGCCAAACTACGCAGAATTTGGAAACCTTAGTAGTGCCTGCAGGTGTTCGCGCACCTACAGGCACCTAAGTCCCCAAACTGACAACACCAGTCTGGAAACCTGCGCTTATGGTAAGCCTTGGTCATCCTGATATGCGTTTACGTGAAGGGATGGCGAGGGTTTTCGGTTCTGTTTTCCTCAAATAAATCACAGGAGAACCGAATCGATGTTTAATTTCTTTGAACCGGACGCCGAAGCGTCCACAGTGCTGCCTGACTCCAGTTTACCTGAGGCTGGCCTGCGACCCGACAGAATCCGCCACCTCATAGTTGGTTCTCTAGAAGCCATTCGCATCACCATCAAAGCCCAGCACAAGCAAGGCTACGCCGAACCTAACGACTGGAGCGACCCGTTACCGACTGGACGTCCCAAGGAATGGTTTTCAATCGTCACCAAGCGAGTCTGGGTGGAGTAGATGAGTAGGAAGGTGGGCAAGTTTTAAGTTCGTAGTTAGCGCTTTAGCGCTTAAAGAGTAACAGCTAAATAGCCAATGGACTTCTCACTCTCTATTCGCCTCGATTGAGGTCAGATTATTGAGATAAATTCTCAACTGCCAATACTCGACAGGTTTATGCTTTTCAGAAACTGACTCAAGACAGCTATCAGCAGGAAGCTATCCTCGCTGCAAACACAATATTCGCCTCATTTGCCTTTTCTGACATCACCATCTCACTCAGTTAGCTCTTTGGGGCCGTAAGCCTAGGCTAAGATTTCGCCTAGAGCGCGCAATTTCTCTAACGTCCAGCCCTGGCTGCGCTGGGGAGACTGAGGGCGATCGCAACCAGGGTAGAAAACAGTAGCGAGATCCTGGCTGAGGTTAGCAAGCCGTTGAGGTGTCCAAGCGTTGGGGTGAGTCATAAGTAGTAACCTCTCTTGACCTTTTGGGGTCTTTTTTGAATACATTTATAGGATAGAAAAATGTATTGAATTTTACAAAAACTATTTTTCATAGTTCATATGAAAAAAACTGATGGAAAATGATAAACCATCAATTTTTTTAGAGGCCGGAGGCTACAAAGCTAGAGACTCAAATACCCACTGCTGAATCAGATGATTGACCTGATCGGGCACCTCATCGTGAGGACAGTGCCCTGCCTGCAGGTAAACTTCCTTGAGCTGCGGATAGTGCTGTCGAAACTTAGCCCCGCGATCGCGGGTATTAATCCAGGGATCGCCCTCACCCCACAGCATCAGCAGCGGACAGCTCATTTGCCCCAGCAGCGCGTCTAGGGTTTCGCCCTGAGGCGACTTGAAAACTGAGGCAAATACCTGAGCTGCCCCAGGATCACAAGAGGGTCGGTAAATATTCTCAACTAGCTGATCGGTAATGGCTGAGTGATCCAGATAAACCTGCTTCAGCGTCCTGCGAATCATCGATCGCTGCCGCACATACTGAAACAGCAGCCAGCTTGGTAAAGGCTGCAATAGCAGCGTCCGTGACATGTTGGCGATCGCCTGCTGCAGAGCGTTAGGTTTGGCCTTGGCGGTATCTTCTGAAAAAGGCCCAGCGCTGTTGAGCAGCACGACCCCGGCTACCGACTGCGATCGCTGCGCCGCCACACAAAGACTGGCATAGCCCCCCAAGGAATTACCCGCCAGCACCGCCGGACGCCCAATTACCTGCTGCACAAAATCATGAAGCTGATCGCGCCACAGACTGCCGCTGTAGCGAATATTGGGCTTAGCAGAGCGGCCAAAGCCCAGCAGGTCAATTGCCCACACCTCAAAGTCGCGGCTGAGCGCTGCTATATTTTTGCACCAGTGATCGGTAGAAGCGCCAAAGCCATGAATTAGCAGCAAAGGAGGTCGAGCTGAGTCAGGCTCACCCGCTCGCACATAGTAAATCTGATGGTCTTGCCACTGCCAGTAAGTGCCTGTCTCTGAGGCGATCGCTGCTGTCATAAAAAACCTCTAACTACGCTTGTAAACAATTGTAAAACGTCTGGCAAATTCTCTCATTAACGGAGAACCCCACCCGGTAAATTACGGGCGAACCGCGCAAATGTAGTAAATTCAGGCAATAGATTCCGGCTAGAGTTATGTCCGCGCTTTCTCGTCCTCGCAAAATTCGTCCCTCAAAGCCCCCCACCAGACGCAGTCGCTGGTTTGAGCGCATCACTGCTAGCATTGCCCTGCTCAACCTGCTGCTGGTGGCTTTTGACCTCAGCTATATTCGCTTTCGTGACCTTTATCTAAAGCAGTTGCCGGCACTGACTCAGTGGTACGGGGACACTTTCAAAGGCATTGAACCCGAGCGCACCACTTCAGCTTATTTAGACGTTGTCAGCCAGCTAGAAGAGCAGGTTTCGCAAACGGGCTTACAGTCAGAAGCTACACAGGACTTGCTGCAGGACTTGCGCGATCGCAGCGTTGCCATCATTGATGAAAATCCCTTTCAGGTAGCCGACAAAACAGGCACCCTGGAGCGAATCAAAAACCTGATGCGAGAGCGCGTCAGTACCGATTCTTCCAAAGAAGCCTTCAGCACCTTTTGGAGCCGGGGCTACTTAGCAGAGTCAGGCTGGGCAGACTCAATTGCGTTCTTCGACAGCAAAATTCAGCCGCTGATCGAGACCAACTATTACCGCCCTGTCTGGGAAGACGGAGAACCGCTCGATCAGTTTTGGCTCCTAGACCAGTGGTTTATTTACTTCTTTGCTATTGAACTAGCGCTGAGAACCCTGATTATTTCGCGTCGCTATCAGGGCACAAGCTGGCTGGACGCTATTCTGCTGCGGTGGTACGATCTCTTCCTGCTGCTGCCCTTTTGGCGGTGGCTGCGCGTCATCCCCGTCATCGCCAGGATCAATCATTCCAATCTAATTAATCTAGATCCGCTGCGCAGCCGCATCAACCGGTTGGTGATCAGCAACATTGCCGTAGAGCTGACAGAAATTATCGTGCTGCGGATTGTCACCCAGGCCCAAAACCTGATTCGAGAGGGTGAGGTGTCCAAGTGGTTAGTCAAGCCCGAACTAGGGCAAAAATATATTGATCTCAATGATGTTGATGAAATAGAGGCTATTTCCAGCCGTCTGACATCGCTGCTGGTTTATCAGGTCTTGCCCGAGGTCAAGCCTGAGATTGACAACGTCATTCAGCACAGCATCACCAACGCAGTGAACAAAACCCCTGTCTATCAGGGGTTGCAGTCAATTCCAGGAATGGCGAACCTGCCCGACCAGATTACCCAACAGATTGCTTCAGAGGTGTCTAAAAATGCCTACGAAGCGCTCACGGGGCGCTCGAAGATAAAGCAGGAGCCAAACTCACCCAAAAGCTGATTACTCACCTGGTGGCAACGGCCCAGGCCGAACTGCAAAAAGACAGCACGCTAGAAGATATTGAAGCTCTCACTATCGCGCTGCTGGACGAAGTCAAGGTCAATTACGTGGAGCGAATCGCAGACGAAGATGTCGAGGCCATGCAGCAGCGAAACTACGAACTCTACGAAACCACACGCAAGTTGGGTCGGAAATAGCCCCAACTAAAACAGCTCAGCCAGGGGGACAGCGCTTCAGTCAGTACGCTAAACTAACATAGCGGTTGGCATTGCGGTTGGTGCTAGCATTGATCATCCCAGGCCAACATGATTTCGTGGGAAGTGGGCGTCTGTCACCCACTTTTTTTATTGGTAAGGCATCATGGCTCATCCCTTAGTTCCCCAAATTATCGATCTGGCCAAACCTGTTGCAGCCAGCCTTGGCTTAGAAGTCGTTAGCGCCATCTTCAAAACCAATCAGTCTCCCCCGATACTGCGGGTTGACGTGCGAAATCCGCAGCATGACACTGGCCTAGACGACTGTGAGCGTATGAGCACCGCTTTAGAAGCTGCTTTGGACGCCACAGATGTGATTCCAGATGCCTATGTGCTAGAGGTTTCCAGCCCAGGTGTTTCAGAGCAGCTCTGCAGCGATCGCGATTTTTCTGCCTTTAAGGGATTTTTGGTAGAGGTGAGGCTGAGCCAGCCCCATCGTGGCAAACAAGAGTGGGTGGGCACGCTGAGCGGGCGCGATCAGGAGTCTCTTTATCTCAGTCAAAAAGGAAAAGCTATTATCTTGCCCCGTCCTCTAGTTGAGCTGGTCAGGCTTAGCGATCGCCTAGAGACGTAACAGAGCCAGCCCTACCAGGCCACTCATTCGCAACATCTAACCACAGTACACGCTGAAACTGTCAGCTTTTGGAGGTCTTCCATGTCAATGGTCAGCTTACCCAACTTGCAAGTCATGATCGATGAGATCAGTCGCAGCAAGAATCTCCCCAAGCACGCAGTGCAAAACGCACTCAGAGAAGCCCTGCTCAAAGGCTATGAGCGCTATCGTCGCACCCTCAAAATGGACAGCTCTCAGTTCGACGAAGAGTATTTTGAGAACTTTGATGTTGAGCTAGATCCCGAAGGCGAAGGCTTTCGTGTAATTGCAACTAAAACCATTGTTGACGCTGTAGATGACGCCGATCACCAAATTGCCCTCTCCGAAGTTCAGGAAGTCGCCCCCGAAGCTCAGGTAGGCGAAACCGTACTGCTAGACGTGACCCCCGAACAGAGAGACTTCGGGCGGATGGCGGCAATTCAGACCAAGCAGGTGCTAGCTCAAAAGCTGCGGGATCAGCAGCGCAAAATGATTCAGGAAGAATTTAAGGAGTTGGAAAGTACCGTCCTGCAGGCCCGGGTGCTGCGCTTTGAGCGCCAGTCAGTGGTCATGGCCGTCAGCAGCGGCTACGGACAGCCTGATGTAGAGGCCGAACTGCTGAAGCGAGATCAGCTGCCCAACGACAACTATCGGGCCAATGCCACCTTTCGAGTCTTGCTAAAGCGAGTTTCCGAAGGCTCCCACCGAGGCCCTCAGCTGGTGGTTTCGAGAGCCGATGCGGGGCTGGTC
The DNA here is from genome assembly GCA_012032345.1 of Leptolyngbyaceae cyanobacterium RM1_1_2. Taxonomy (GTDB): domain Bacteria; phylum Cyanobacteriota; class Cyanobacteriia; order Phormidesmidales; family Phormidesmidaceae; genus Sphaerothrix. The sequence goes on from JAAUQI010000012.1 coordinate 5,482, forward strand.
GTTGAGCTGTTCTCAACCGAGGTGCCTGAGATTGAAGACGAGGTCGTTCGCATTGTCGCCGTTGCCCGTGAGGCCAACCCCCCTTCTCGCTCGGTTGGCCCCCGCACTAAGATCGCTGTAGACACCCTAGAGCGAGATGTTGATCCCGTTGGGGCCTGCATTGGCGCGAGGGGTTCTCGAATTCAGGTTGTCGTCAATGAGCTGCGGGGTGAAAAAATCGATGTGATTCGCTGGTCGCCCGACCCGGCCACCTATATTTCTAACGCGCTTAGCCCAGCCCGGGTAGACGAAGTGCGGCTAGTCAACCCCGAAGATCGTCAGGCCCATGTGCTGGTTCCTGAAGACCAGCTCAGCTTAGCCATTGGTCGGGAAGGCCAAAACGTGCGCCTAGCTGCGCGTCTAACCGGCTGGAAAATCGACATCAAAGACTCAGCCAAATATGACTACGAAGCTGAAGCGCTCAAGATAGAAGAACAAGCTGCGATCGCCGCTGCCGCTAGACAGGCAGAAGCAGATGAGTACGAAGACTATGAGGATTATGAAGACGAATATACAGAGGATACAGACAGTACCAGCCTCGCTGAAGACGCCAGCGCTGTAACCGCTCAAGCAGTCGAGGCAACGAGTCTGGCTGACACTGCATCTGAAGCAGACGCAGACGAATTAGCTCAAAGTGAGGGCCTCGACAGCAATACGGAAGCAGCAGACGCGATAGAAGACAGTGAAGGCAACAGCGCCGAGAGCTTTGAGGACGAATCCTAGCCCTGTGCTGCTGGCTCATCTACAAAAGATTGCTGATCTGCTGCTGACTGACTGGCCGCTGACTATCAGAAGCCTCAAGGCCAACTGGGCTAGCTAAAGACCCTTCATGAAACCCAACTACCGTCGCTGCATTAGCTGTCGCCAAATAGCCCCCCGAGAGAACCTGTGGCGGGTCGTACGAGTACACCCCACTCACCAGGTACAATTAGATCAGGGTATGGGGCGATCGGCTTATCTTTGCCCTCAAGCGTCCTGCCTACAGGCCGCTCAGAAAAAAAATCGTCTAGGGCGATCGCTACGGACTTCTGTTCCATCGACAATATACGAAACTTTGGAACGACGATTAGAGGCGTAGATTGACCTGCGAGAGATTCACCAGGCAAAAAAGCGTTTACCATTTGGGGTAGACCCGCTGCAGCGGTGGGGCTTTCCAGGCAACCCAGGGGCAGAGGTTTTTAGTGTTCTAGTTCACAGGTGTAGATTTCTTCTAATCAGCTATCTAAAACAAATTTTAAATCCCCCGCTAAACTCATTATTGACATGAAGCGAGGGGGTGGTTATCTTATGAGCTTCTGGGCTGTTATGCTAAAAGTCCTTAGAACGGAATGCGGGAGTTGAATGACAATTAGCTTTTAGTTCGCAATTGTAGGACTCAGAGAGCGGTAAACCATGATGCAATAACCAGGACTATTGAGAGGGAATTGGATGAACAACGCCAAGGTTAGGATATACGAATTGTCAAAGGAGCTTGAACTGGATAATAAAGATATTTTGGCAATCTGCGATCGCCTCAACGTATCGGCCAAGAGCCACAGCAGTACAATTACTGAAGAAGAGGCGAGTCAGATTCGTACAGCAGCTAGTAAATATGCGCCCACTGCCGCAGCAGATGAGCCTGCTAGCCCCACAAAGCTCAACAAGCCCACCCGGCAAAAGAGCAGCGCCCAGCGGCCAATACGAAAGCAGCAAATTCTTGAAATCCGCCCGAGTCGTCCTGCTGCCGTACCGCCTAGTCATTCTGCCGCTGACGTTCGCACCCCCGAACGACCCAAGCCAAGCGCTCCCAGCAGCCCTACTCCAGCTAGATCAGAATCGGCTGCGCCTCCTCCCCCCAGCCGTCCGGTGGCGCGTCCAATTACCCCAAAGGTCAGACAGGCTAGCAGCACAGATAGTCAGGCCAGCGAGACCGACACCCCAGTACCCACCCTGAGTTCGCCACCTACCTCTGCCAAACCGGCAGCACCCTCTAGAACTGAGCAGCCCACCCGGCAGCGGCCTCAGCTAGTCCGACCGCCTAGTCGGGGTGACAACGAGCCTGAAGATGATGCTCTAGCGGCTGTTGCAGAGTCTGCTGCTACCCAGCTAGAATCTTCAACCGTCGAACTGCTCACCCCGGCTAAGCCCAAGCGACCCAGGCGAGTAGAAGCTCCAGTCCGCGCTAGCGCCGTAGCCGAAGAAAGCAGTGACGCTAGAGAATCCGCTCAGCTCAAACCCAAGCCAGAACTCAGGCGACCTGTACCCAAGCGCCCTGGCCGCTCAGAAGACACTGACGTAGACACTGACACCGAATCTTCTGATATCACCTCAGAGCCTAAAGAAGATTCTGATCAGCCAATTCTGCGTCGTCCAACCCCTTTGCGTACCGCCAAGCGTAAGGAGCGCGGCGAGGAAGACGATGAGCTAGAAATGCGCCGCGCCACGAAGACGATGACTAAGGCCAAGCGGCGATCGCAGCCTGTGCTTGACGACGAGGATGAAGAACTTGCCGAGGTGATCGAGGGCGGACAGACGGCGGCTGAAATCGCCTCGTCGAACCTGAGTACCTCTCTAGCCAGACCGCCCAAGCCCAAGTCAACTCGTCCGACCAGTCAGCCCAAACCAGCCGTGGCCGGGTCAAAAAATCGAAAGCCCAATACTTCTGGTTCTAGAGAGTCAAATCGAAATCAGCGCCGTGAGCGCCAGCAGGAGAGCCAGCCGGAGCGTCCTGAGAAAATCGTGGTGACTTCTGGGCTGACTGTTCATGAGCTAGCCGACAGAATCATGGTGGCTGATACCGATATCATTCGGTTCTTGTTCGTCAAAGGCATTGCCACCAACGTCAACCAGACACTCGATATTCCCACCATTGAGATGGTAGCCGAAGAGTACGAAGTTGATGTAGAAACCGTCGAAGCAGAATCTGAAGCCCGCAAGGTGACAGAGATGCTGACCGCTGAAGACCTCGAAAATCTAGTGCGCCGTCCTCCGGTGGTCACCATTATGGGTCACGTAGACCACGGCAAAACCACGCTCCTTGACTCTATTCGCAAGACAAAAGTGGCTCAGGGTGAAGCCGGGGGCATTACTCAGCATATCGGTGCTTATCATGTCGATGTTGAGCACAACGGCGCGTCTCAGCAAATCGTGTTCTTAGATACGCCCGGTCACGAAGCCTTCACCGCCATGCGAGCACGGGGAACACGGGTTACAGATATCGCCATTTTGGTGGTAGCAGCCGATGACGGCGTTAGACCTCAAACGATTGAAGCGATTAGTCATGCCAAGGCGGCAAAAGTGCCCCTGCTGGTGGCCATTAACAAGATCGACAAAGAGGCAGCCCAGCCCGACCGGGTTAAGCAGGAACTGATGGAGCATGGTCTTGTGCCCGAGGAGTGGGGCGGTGACACGATTACAGTGCCCGTCAGCGCTTTGCAGGGAGACAACCTAGATGACCTGCTAGAGATGATTCTGCTAATTGCTGAAGTGGAAGATCTCAACGCTAATCCCGATCGCCCTGCCAAGGGAACGGTAATTGAGGCAAATCTAGACAAAGCCCGTGGCCCGGTGGCGACGCTGCTGGTTCAAAACGGGACTCTACGAGTAGGTGACTCTATTGTGGTCGGATCTGTCTTTGGCAAAGTCCGCGCCATGATTGACGATCGTGGTAGTCGAGTTGAAGCGGCGACCCCTTCCTTTGCTGTGGAGGTCTTGGGCTTAAATGACGTTCCCGCAGCGGGTGATGAGTTTGACGTCTTTAGAGATGAAAAACTCGCCCGGGCTACTGCCAACAGCCGCGCCGACAATCAGCGTCAGTCTCGCCTGCAGCAGGCAATGGCTTCTCGTCGTATTACTCTCAACAGCCTGTCTGCTCAGGCTCAAGAAGGCGACCTCAAAGAGCTAAATTTGCTGCTTAAAGCAGATGTCCAAGGCTCACTAGAAGCGATTTTAGGCGCGCTACAGCAGCTGCCTCAAGACGAGGTACAAATCCGCGTCTTGCTAGCTGCCCCCGGTGAGATTAGCGAAACTGACGTAGACCTGGCGGCAGCTAGTGGAGCTGTTATCATCGGCTTTAATACTACTTTGGCCTCAGGCGCTCGTCAGGCTGCTGATGAAGCCGGGGTTGACGTGCGTGACTACGAAGTCATCTATAAGCTGCTTGACGATGTCCAAGGGGCGATGGAAGGTTTGCTGGAGCCAGAACTGGTGGAAGAACCGCTGGGTCAAGTAGAAGTCCGAGCTGTCTTTCCGTTGCGCAAAGGAACGGTTGCAGGTTCTTATGTCCAGTCGGGTAAGGTCACCCGCAACTGTCGCATCCGGGTGGTAAGAAAAGGAGATGTCATCTTTGAAGGCAATCTTGATTCCCTCAAGCGCATGAAGGAAGACGCTAAGGAGGTCAATGCTGGCTTTGAATGCGGTATTGCCGTCGATAGCTTTAATGCTTGGCAGGAGGGGGACACCATTGATGCCTTCCGTCTGGTATCAAAGCGCCGCACTTTAGCAATGGCTTAGGGCACGATGGCTTCCTTTCGACGTGATCCCTACTTGTGGGTGCATTTTGCCGGACTGGCTGCACTGCCGCTGTTCTTAGATATTTGCTTACTGGGACTGGCGGCAGGGTATCCAATTTTTCCAGTCTGGCTGGAGATGGCCTTGCTGATAGCCATCGGGGTTGGCCCGGTGCTGTGGATGCAGTGGCAGCGTCCGTTTTATATCTTTAGTCTGCTGGTGGTAGCTGTCAAACCCGATCGGCTCACTGATGAGCAGCGACGGATACTGCAGCTATTCAGGTCTCCGCAGGTCAAGCTTCTGACGGGTATTGCCGCTGTAGTTTGGGCCTGGGTTTTGTGGCAGATTTACCAAATTGCCCCCATTGCTGCTAACGTGACGCCCTTTACTCGTCATGCCACAGGCTTGGGTGTTGCTGCCGTGGCATCTTTGGGTGGCAGCTTATTTTTGCAGGTGCCGCTGAGCGTTCTGCGGGTGCTGTGGGTAAGCGAGCAGAAGCTGGCCACTGTCGAACCTTACCCAAAAACTGCGATCGCCCAAGATTTTACCCTGTTGGGTTTGCAACTGAATCAGGTGCTGCCGGAGCTTGAACTAGAGCTTAAAGCCGAAAAGTCTGCTGATGCAAAGCTTTCCTTTGAAGAATCGGCCATAGCGTCTAAGGCTGGAGGGGTTAAACCTAAAGCCGAGAAAGAAGTTTCGGCAGAAGGAGGAGGACTAAATATGGACAAGGCAGTACCAGAGGCAGGAGAGACAGCGGCAACCGCTGCAGAAAACACCGTAGTCTTGTCGCCTTCGGAAGGTCAGGCAGAAGTAGAAGCTGTGGCTATGCCTCCTGCAGACAGCAAGATAGACACTCAACCAGACACCGAAGCTGGCACAACAGCAGATGCAGCAGACTCTGTAGACAATTCCTTAGCAGCCACGCCTGAAAGCTCCGTTATACTCTCTCCTTCAGAAGGTCAAGGGGAGGCAGAAATCGTTTCAGTTGCAGAAACTGATGAAACGGGAGCAGCCCAAGATTCAGAGATAGCCAGCTCAGAAACTGCTTTAGCTGACTCTGGGCCTGTAGAGTGCGGGCCTGTGGAGTCGGGGGAGGTGCTGCCTGTAGCCGGGAGCGAAACAGCAGAGACAGCCTCTGCCGAGTCTGCTGCAGGTGGAAGTGAGGCTGGCGTAGAAAGCTAACCGATTAGTCGGGCTGGTCTTTGGTTGAGCGGACTTGACCGCCTGAGATTCTGTGGTGAGTATCACAGTCTGCTGGGAGAGTGTGGGTTAAGCTGAAGGCATTAAAGCAGGGGATCGCGCAGTATCAAAGCTTTGAAGCTAGGGGGCCGATCTGCCTGAGTCGCCTTAACTTACGCTAGTTGTCTTACTATGAGGGGTGCTACATCAGCACTTAAAGATTTATGGCAGGTTCATCCTTTTCTCGCAATGAGTCATCTGCTGGGGATGCCCAAATCTGGCAGAGTCTCAAACGGGCGATCGCCAGCAGCTCCGGTTTTCAGCGCTGGCAGTCTGAGCAAGATGCCCAAACATCCCAGCAGATGCTAGATCAGCAGGTACGCCGCTATCTCCGTGAAACGTTAGAGACGCTGGCCTATTAGCGATCGCACCAAGCCCGAGCACAGACTTAACATTAATCCCCGCCGCCGGTGTCCTGGGGGTGGGTTATTCATTCAGGGCTGTAAGCAAACTACACTTGCCCATCGACAAGTCAAACAGGTGGAAGCCGTACTTTTGGGAAAGCGCCTCAAACACCCGCAGCCCCCGGATGCTGTTGCCATTTTTATCCAGCAGTGGTGAAAATACAGCAATCCCAGCCTGATTCGGCACTACCGCTAAGATGCCGCCAGAAACGCCGCTCTTGGCTGGAATACCCACCCGATAGGCCCATTCGCCCGCGAAGTTGTACATGCCGCAGGTATACATAACGCTGAGAATATCGCGCACATAGTCTGGATTGACCGCCTGTTCACCCGTAGCTGGATTAATCCCCCGGTTGGCTAAAGTTGCCGCCATCAGCGCTAGATCGTGACAGTCCACCAGCAGAGAGCATTGCTGGAAGTAGAGATCTAAAGCTGCTTCGATCGCACCGTTGAGCATGCCAAAGTTAAGCATCAGATGCGCTATGGCTCGGTTGCGGTGCCCGGTTGAGCGCTCTGACATAAAAGTAGAAATATCAATAAACACGTCGTGCCCGATATAGCGCCTGAACATCGCCATCAGACGGTTGAGGCGCTCAGTGGGATCGGCCCCCTTAATCAGGCTGGTCGTGGCGATCGCCCCGGCGTTAATCATGGGGTTGTCCGGGCGTTTAGAGTCTTCGTCTAGGCGAATCAGCGAATTAAACGGATCCCCTGTCGGCTCTACCCCCACCTTATGCAGCAGGGCTTCCCGACCGTGATCTTCTAGCCCCATGCCATAGGCAAAAACTTTAGAAATAGACTGAATGGTGAAGGTCTGATCGACCGTGCCGACCTGATAGGTCTGCCCGTCTACTGTGACAACGCTGATACCAAACCAGCCTGGGTCTGCCTTGGTCAGCTCTGGAATATAGCTGGCTAAAGTTCCCTCTGCTAGGGGCTGGTATTTTTCGTGCAGGGCTTCTAGAAATCGCTGAAACTGGGACATTCCTTTGACTTGATCTATCCCCGTGATTGTGACAGATTTTGCCCACTGGCTCTGTCCTCATACCGGTGAAGCTGGCTATTTCGGCTGAGTTCCAAATAGGTTCTGGCGGGCAGTGTCATCCATTTTGCCGCGAGTGCGCACCTCTTTGAGCAGGGCTAAGCCTGTCTGTACCGCAGGCCGCTGGTTGATGGCGTCAAACCAGCGCTTGACGTGAGTATAGTCGGCCAGGTTTTGACCCTGATTTTCATAGGAAATCAGCCAGGGAAAGATAGCCATATCCGCGATTGAATAGTCTCCGGCTACATACTCAACCGTGGCTAGCTGCTTGTCTAAAACACCGTAGAGACGAGTGGCTTCGTGAGTGTAGCGATCGATGGCGTAGGCAATTTTCTCGGGTGCATACTGACGAAAGTGGTGGGCCTGACCCAGCATAGGGCCAATGCTGCCCATTTGAAACATCAGCCACTGCAGGGTGCTGTAGCGATCGCGCGGTTTTTCCGGCATAAATCGCCCGGTTTTATCGGCTAGATACAGCAAAATCGCCCCTGACTCAAACAGCGATAGCGGCTGCTCCTCTGGCCCCTCGGGATCGACAATTGCTGGCATTTTATTATTGGGGCTGATTTGCAAAAACTCCGGCTTGAACTGATCCCCCGCCATAATATTGACCGGGATTGGGTTGTAGGGCAGACCCATTTCTTCTAAGCAGATGCTAACTTTCCAGCCGTTGGGGGTGGGCCAGTAGTAGAGATCAATCGGTTGAGACATGAGCTGTAGGGAGTTTACGTTTAGGTTAATAGTAAGGGGCAAACCTTAGAATAGCCTAAATTGCTGATGTGTCAGATAGCCGAAAATTGGCTGGTTTCAGCCTGGAGAACTGCGGCGATCGCGGCAAGAGTGATTTGGTTCAAACCTCTCAGGCGCAGACCTATCCGCGAGGAAACCTCTGCCTACTCACAATGACTAGCTCAGCTCTGAATCATACGCCGTAGATCTTCGTTTAGGGAAAGCTGCAAAAAGCGATCGAGGGCCAGATACATCCAGCAGACTGTGGACTGAGAATCGCCGCTGGTTTTTTGAAAGCCCAAAGCCGCCGTTAGTTTTTCGTAGCCGGGATGAATCAGCATTGTGTGCAAATCGCAGAGATTCGGGAAATCCTGTATCATTGCCCGCAGAGTTTGCTGAGCGTCTTGCAGAAACGGCAGCAGGGCTTCCTCCTGATAGGCGGAGTCAATCATCCAGCTGCGAATAAAAACGGCGCGGCAGGTCTCGTCGCCTCGCGGAGCCATTACAAAGGGATCAACCTCAGAAACGGCGCTGAGATGTAAGCCTTTGCTGGAGGGGCCAAAGAAAGTCATTTCAGAACTGCGGTGAGTAGGATACAGCAGGTAAAAGCCTACCGGGTTGAGATTGTCACAGCGGCGTAACACCCGCATCCCTAGACCATATTGGCTAGCCCACTGTCGCAGCAGTTCCGCAATGCGGTAGGGCACGGCATCAGCGTTGCGGTTCATCCAGTTGTAGTTAGCTGCCAGCAGATTTGCCACCGGAACAGCATCACAGCGCGGATCAAAAGCATCCGGCTGCAAGACGACCAGAGGGGACACCTGAGTCTGAGGCCGATCTGCCTCCAAATCTGGCAAAGGCGCGATCGCTAAATTTAGCGTATTGCCGTCGAAGCTTTTTTGAATTAGCCCCAAAGCCGCCAGCTTACTCAGCATCAGACCTGCCGAGCGATCGCTACCGCGATCGCAATCGCTGTAAAACAAAGCCGCCGCCTCTCGACAGGTGCAGCTAACCCAGCCGCTGAGGGGTTCTAGACGCTCAATGGGAGCCTGTAGCCCGTTGGCCCAGTTCTGCTTCAGGCATAGATAAGCCCACAGCCGCACAAAGCATTCTGCCCGCCGTCGAGTTAGCCCCACCCGTCCTCGCAACTGTTCTACGTAAGCTCGCTGGCGCTGTTGGGAAAACCACTGGCTGATCTGCTCAGGCGTCATCGGCTAAAAACTAACGCATACTGCCATAAAATCTGCCCTTAACCTATCTTCTCAGCAAAAACTTCGCTCTTCTTCGTATCAGTTCGTCTTATTTCTTTGGCGATCGTTGCAGATGTAACCCTTTCTGCCCGATCATTGCAGCCTCGGTAGCTCCCTCTAGATAATGACCTTACAGCATTAGAGATTGCCATGAACTTGTCTAACCATCGTGCTGTTGCAAAAGCCAAGCTGAGGCATCAAGACAGTAACAATGAGTAACTCTGAACCTGCCAAGCCAAAAGTCAACGTCAGGGTGTCGAATACCTTTAAGTCAAGCTCTTTTGAGGAGGATTCTATGCAGATTAACAACAACAAAGCTCACAGTTCTGGCTGGATTGCCCAATCCTGGATATCGTTTGTGTTTGCGATTACGGCAACGACTATTGGCATTGTCTATGTGCCGCTCGATGCCTGGGCTAAGGGTTATCTAGCCATTAGCTTTGCTTTCACAGTCAGTTCAACCATCAGCATTTCTAAAACTACCCGCGACCTGCACGAAGGCCGCAGGCTGGTTGCCCGAGTAGATGAAGCTCACATTGAGCGAATTCTAGCTGAGCATCACCCCCTGAAATAGCGCTCTAAAGTAGTGACCTGAAAGAGTCCCCAGGTGAGGAAAACAGTGAGATTTCTCTGAGCCTCACTCGGGGACTGCGCGGCTACTCTCTGAACAAACCGGGTAAGCCGATTTGTAGGTGCGATCGCGTTTGCCAAATAACTCATAGCGGCGATCGCGGATTTGTTCGTAAGCGCGATCGCCTGACCATTTCAACCCTGGCAAGGCCCGGTAAGCCTCAACAAAAACTGCTCCCATCGGCAGCAGACGGCCAATTTCTTCAGCCGCCTCACTGCCCTGCCAGCGCCGCTGCGGGCTACTAGCCTCTAGCAAAATCATTCCCATTTCGCAGTCATCGGGCGTAATCTGATACTGCTGCAGCGCATCAGTGTCCTGCATGGGCAGGTAGCAAAACCGCTCTCCTTGATCCAACTTTTCTAACAGCTGCACTAAATTTGCGCACAGATTACAGTTGCCGTCGTAGATTACGTAGTGCATAACAGAGTATAGGAATCCCATAGCGAGGCCAGCAGCCAAAAAATTCGTAGCAGGTTAGACACTTTCACCTACTTCTGTATGCTAATTCTGACCTATTTTGTCTACCTTAACCTGACCTTTACATTTAGGGTGTAAATTGCATCATAAGTATTGTGTGTAATAGTGCTTTTGTGCGGGAGTAAATACTCAATGTTTTTAAGCGTTCGTTCTATGCGTTTGGCTTACTCTGTCTCTCTGGTTGCCCTACTAGCTGGCTTAGCAGCCTGCGGCGGCGAAACAGCAACCGCGCCTGAGGGAGACGCCACAGATACAGCTAGCACCGAGGCAGGCTCTGACCTCTCTGGAACAATTGCTGTCGATGGCTCTAGCACGGTTTTCCCCATCTCTGAGGCCATGGCCGAAGAGTTTCAAAGAGCAAATCCTGACGTGCAAATCACCGTAGGAGCGTCGGGAACAGGAGGCGGTTTTGAGAAGTTTTGCAACGGCGAAACCCAAATTTCAGATGCTTCTCGTGAAGTGAAGCCGGAAGAAATCGCCAACTGCGAAGCCAACGGCATCGAGATGATCGAATTGCCCGTGGCTACTGATGCTCTAACGGTTGTTGTCAACCCTGAGAATGACTGGGCGCAGTGTCTGACAATAGAGCAGCTCAATACAGTTTGGGCACCCGAAGCAGAAGGCACCGTTGACAACTGGAATCAAGTTGATCCTAGCTTTCCTGATGCGCCCCTGGTTCTCTACGGGCCGGGTACTGACTCGGGTACCTTTGACTACTTCACGGAGATAGTTAACGGCGAAGAAGGGGCTAGCCGCAGCGACTACACCGCCAGCGAAGACGACAACGTGCTGGTTCAAGGGGTTGTAGGCGATACAAACGCCCTAGGCTACTTTGGCTATGCCTACTACTTTGAAAACCAGGACAGCGTGAAGGCGGTTGCGGTTGATGCGGGTAGCGGCTGTGTGGAACCGACTGAAGAGAACGTCTTGGACGGTACCTACGAGCCGCTGTCTCGCCCGCTGCGCATTTACGTTAGCAAGCAGGCTATGGAAGAAAATGAGGCAGTCAAAGCCTTCGTTGACTTCTACCTTGACCCGGCTAACAAAGAGCTGGTCGCAGGTACTGGCTATGTGCCTCTAGCTGATGATCAGTACTCTGAAGCTCAAACCAAGTTTGAGTCAGGTGAAGTCAAGACCGCTGAATAATTAGCTCTCTTAACTCGCTCTGAGTGGATAGGGTCGGGGCTAAGACCTGCTCTAAGGAATCTTAGCTCTGGCGCTGGCTCACTCAGTATCAGAGCTTCTAGGAACTGCTGTTAATAGGTTTAGTCGCCTGTATAGAAACTAAAGGTCATCATGACAGACAGCGTTTTACCCCAGTCATTAGGAGATAGCGCTCGCGGCGATCGCTGGAAGCCCAACCGTTCGTTGAGCAAGCTGACTCAAAAGCTGATCGTTTTACTGTTTGGAGCGTTCGCGTTTGTTTCAGTTGCTACCACGATTGGGATTGTTTTAACACTTATTTTTGAAACGATCGAATTCTTTTTAGAGGTTTCCCCCTGGGAGTTTTTCACAGGCACCCGCTGGTCGCCTACGTTTGCCAATCCTCGCTTTGGCATTATCGTGCTGCTATGTGGCACCTTTTTGACATCGGTGATTGGCCTGCTGGTAGCCGTGCCCCTGGGTCTGCTCTCGGCTGTTTGCCTGAGTGAATACGCGCCGCGATCGCTGCGGGCCTGGTTAAAGCCAGCGTTGGAGATTTTAGCGGGAGTACCCACCGTCGTATTTGGCTACTTTGCCTTATTGATGGTGACGCCTTTTCTGAAGACGTTTATTCCAGGGCTATCTACGTTTAATTCACTGAGTGCGGGTCTCGTTCTAGGGTTTGCCGTTCTGCCCACTATTGCTTCTCTGAGTGAAGACGCTATTTTTGCGGTACCGCTAAGTCTGAGACAGGGTTCTTATGCTCTGGGAGCAACCAAGCGCGAGACAGTTACAGGCGTAGTACTGCCTGCAGCCCTATCAGGAATTGTGGCCTCTATTGTGCTGGGGGTAGCACGGGCAGTTGGTGAAACCATGATTGTAACCCTGGCTGCTGGACAAAGCCCCACCCTGACGCTAGATCCTCGTAGCGCTGTGCAGACAATGACGTCATTTATCGTGCAGATCACAAAAGGCGACGCGCCCTATGGCTCAATTGAATTTAAAACCCTCTTTGCCGTCGGTATGACGCTGTTTGTGATTACGCTAGTGCTGAATTTTTTCAGCTTCTGGTTTGTCCGTAGGTTCCAGGAGAAATACGAATAATGACTGTCAACTCGGAACAAAGTCCACAGCTGCAAGAAACTAAAGCAAATTTCAATCCCAATCTCAAAGGCCGCTACCGCTTTGATCGAGTCTTCAAAACTATTAGCTGGATCGCAACTTTCGCAGGCATTGTAGTCCTGACAGTGCTGCTAATTGGGATTTTAGTAAGCGGCCTTTCGAGTCTTAGCTTTGACTTTATTGTTAACCCGCCTTCTCGAAAGCCCGAGATTGCAGGTATCTGGCCTCCTCTGATAGGAACCATTTGTTTGCTAGTCATCACTGCTCTATTCGCCTTTCCAGTCGGTGTCGGTTCCGGTATTTTCTTAGAAGAATTTTCGGAGGACAATCTGTTTGCCAAAGCAGTTGAAATTAATATCAGTAATCTGGCGGCGGTGCCTTCAATTATTTACGGCCTCTTGGGTCTGTTTGTTTTTGCTCGCATCTTTGAACCCGTTACCGGAGGGCGCAGCCTTCTATCAGGGGGACTGACCCTAGCACTGCTGATTTTGCCTGTGATTATCGTGGCAACGCGAGAGGCACTTAGAGCGGTTCCTGATAGCTTACGTTTGGCCGGAATGGCTTTGGGGGCAACTCGCTGGCAGACTGTCCGCAGCCATGTACTCCCTCAGGCGCTACCGGGGATCATGACCGGAACGATTTTGGCACTCTCTAGGGCGATTGGAGAAACTGCCCCGCTGATTGTGGTAGGAGCCGCCACTTTTGTACCTTTCGCACCAGAGCTTTCTATTAAGGGCTTACAGTCGAGCTTTACAGCTATGCCCATTCAAATTTTTAGCTGGGTTTCGCGGCCTCAAGACGGGTTTCATGAGATCGCGGCGGGGGCTATTATCGTGCTGATGCTGGTGCTGCTCGTCATGAATGGAAGCGCTATCTGGCTGCGCAACAAGTTTCAAAGCAATCGCTAGTTTAAGCCAGTCGCATTTTTCGAGATTCTGCTGCTCATCTGCTCAGTAAGAGGCTGTTCTCTATGCAATCCCAAACATCTCAATCTTCACCCGTTGTCGATACTGAACGGGTCTTTCATGTGCAAAACACTGACTACTACTACGGCTCAAATTTAGCTGTCCGGGGGGTCAATTTAGAGATTCCAGGCAACAAAATTACGGCTTTTATTGGCCCTTCTGGCTGTGGTAAAAGTACAGCACTGCGCTGCTTTAACCGCCTTAATGATCTGATTCCCAGCGCCCACATCAAAGGCCGTATTACCTATCGCGGCGTTGATATTTACGACAAGCAGGTTGACCCGATTGAACTACGCCGTCGCATCGGCATGGTGTTTCAAAAGCCCAACCCTTTTCCTAAGTCTATCTATGACAACATTGCCTTTGGTGCTCGTATCAATGGCTATCAGGGAGATATGGATGAGCTGATTGAGCGATCGCTCAAAGCATCGGCTCTTTGGGATGAGGTCAAAGACAAGCTGCAGAATAGCGGTCTGTCTATCTCGGGTGGACAGCAGCAGCGACTTTGTATTGCTCGGGCGATCGCCATTGAGCCTGAAGTCATTCTGATGGATGAGCCTTGCTCGGCCCTAGATCCAATTTCAACGCTGAAGATTGAAGAACTGATGCACGAGCTGAAAGAAAATTACACCATCATTATCGTGACCCACAACATGCAGCAGGCTTCTCGCGTCTCTGATAAAACCGCCTTTTTCAATGCCGAAGCCACTGAAAAAGGCGGCAAGGTTGGGTACCTAGTGGAATATGATGACACTCAGAAGATCTTTAGCGATCCCCAGCAGGAGCAAACCCGCGACTATGTCTCTGGTCGTTTTGGCTAAGCGCGTTTGAACAAAATAGTGCATTGTCAGAGCTAAAAATTAGGCTGGTAGTCAGTGCTTTAGCGCTGAAGCGCTAACTACGAACTCAGGCATCACCCTAAAACTGAGCGTTAATGCTGCACTAGCTTTTACAGAAAATCAAATTCTAAACAAGGTGCAGCTGGTTGCACCTTTTTGTTAGACGTCTAGATCCTGCAAGATGGCGACGGCTACCTGCTCAGCGGTTTCGCAGGCTCCTTCCATATAGCCTTGATGCTGACGGGAACAGTGTTCGCCCGCAAAAAAGAGATTGCCTGAGCGTTGGCCTTCAGCACCATAAAACTGAGCCCACTGGCCTACCCGGTAGCAGGTATAGGCTCCCTGAGCGTAAGGGTTAGCTAGCCAGTCACTTCTGAGGGACGTCTGGGGCTGATGCTCAGCTTGAATGCCGGGTAAGACCTGCTCTAGCTGCTCAACTAGGTAATGTGCTGAAGTTTCGGGCGAGTCTAACAGGTTGCATAAGCTCTGCTGCCCGCCTGTGTAGTTAGTGAGCAAACCCATTTGAGAACTTCGCAAGCTGGCTGTGGTTTCCCAAACATGCTGAAAAGGCAGATCGCTGTAAATCAGGGCTGACTCTGGCTGCCAGAATCGCTGCTTGAAGGCGGTGATCAGTTTGACGCTTTGGTTGTAGCCTAGCTGGGCGATCGCCTGCCGTTGACGCTGCGGCAAATTGACCTGCAAAGGGATATGCCGCAGGACACTGAAGGGAATCGTTAGCACCACGCGATCGCAGTTCTTTTCAAAGCTATGCTGCCCCGATCGCAGACAAGCCCTGTAGCCACCGTCGGGTCGAGCATAAAGTGCCTCCAAAGCCGTTCCGGTTTGAATTGCAGCTAGGGGTGCAGCTAGGCGCTGAACCAAGCGCTCATTACCGCCTTGAATATAAAACCGCTCGTCGCTGTTGCCAAATAGGGCAAAGGTATGAGGCTGAGTCCCTACAAAGGCCAAAAAGTTGAGGCTAGACTGCTCTGCCGCCTCACAGCCATACTTCATCGTACAAGCGACGCGAATAACTGACTGCAGCATTGGGGCCGCACCGATGCGACCTAGGTAGTCCATAATCGAGAGCCGATCGAGAGCCTCTGTCCGTTCTGTGACCTGCCCCCGCTGCAAAAAAGGCTGAATTTGGCTCACATCAGCTGCCACCTGCCGCGCCACCAGGGCAAACTCTGCCACCAGATCCTCAACAGCAAGGCGGCGTCCAGCAAAAAAGTAGGTAGCAGTCTCACATTCAGGGGCAAGCTGGTGCAAGTCTATCAGCGGCAGTCCCAGCGATCGCACCAATCGCAGACAATAAACGTGATCTGAATCAAATACCTCACCGCCCAGTTCAGCCGCTAGCCCGGTGCCGAGCGCGTCATAGCAGGTCTGAATGCGACCGCCAACGCGATCGCTGGCCTCGATCACCTCACAGTTAACTCCAGCCTGCCACAGGCGATAGGCTACCACCAGACCGGCTAAGCCTGCTCCGATAATCAGGGTTTTGCTGGGGATAGGTGGCTGGGGCGATCGCGGGGCAGCGGTCGTTTCAGCAGGGGCTGACGAACTGGGTATTCGGGCTACCGCCTGAGGGATAGATGGGCCATCGGCGATACTAGCAACGGCGGCATAAACTTGACGTAATACTAAGGCCAGATCAGAGCGGCTCATTGGGGATGAAATTAGAACGGCAAACTTCACTCTAATTTTCTCGGTTCAGAGCGCCACCGTAAAAAATTTCAGCCCCAAACTCGCTCAGCTGCAAACGAGTCGTTTTAGCCTTAAAATCAAAGACTAGGGCGGATCAATTAGAATTAGAGGCTGAATGCCTCATGGTCAAAATTACGCTATAAATTCTCTGAATAGAGCAGGAGCCTGTCGCCTAAAATGAAATCACTTGGAAGACACATTCTCGTTGAGTTTCATGGCTGCTCTACAGAGATCTTAAATGACGTTCCTCTAATCGAAAAGAGCATGACAGAAGCGGCCAAAGAAGCAGGTGCCACGCTGATCAGCTCGGTTTTTCACCATTTTTCACCCTTTGGTGTTTCGGGTGTTGTGGTCATTCAAGAAAGCCATTTGGCTATTCATACCTGGCCTGAGTATCGCTATGCTGCGGTTGATTTATTTACCTGTGGCTACAGCGTCAATCCCTGGATTTCTTATGACAGGCTGAAGCAGGCTTTTCATGCCGAACATGGCTCAGCCATTGAGCTAAATCGCGGCCAGCTAGACCTGCTAGAGCGCTCTGAAATTGATTTAGGCGAACTGCGCGATCAGGCTACCAATACCCTGGTGCTGCCCAAATTTAGCCGCAGCGTTTGGTTCACCGATCGCAATGAGAATATTGCCCTGTCTATTCGGCACAAAGGAGAGCGGGTTTTTCGGGAAAAGTCGCCCTACCAAA
The DNA here is from genome assembly GCA_012032345.1 of Leptolyngbyaceae cyanobacterium RM1_1_2. GTDB lineage: Bacteria > Cyanobacteriota > Cyanobacteriia > Phormidesmidales > Phormidesmidaceae > Sphaerothrix. The sequence goes on from JAAUQI010000012.1 coordinate 22,257, forward strand.
CAGTAGAAATTTTTGACACCTTTGAATACGGCAAAATGCTGACCGTAGACAACATGGTCATGTGCAGTGAGAAAGACGAAAAAGCCTATCACGAAATGATCATTCATGTGCCGATGCTAAGCCAGCCTGGGATCAAAGACGTGCTGGTGATTGGCGGCGGTGACGGCGGCAGCGTTCGGGAAATCCTCAAGCATGGCCACGTACAGCAGGTAACGATGGTAGAAATTGACGAAGTGGTGGTTAGAGCCTCGCGTGAATTTTTGCCAACGCTATCGCAATCCCTAGACGACCCCAAACTCAACCTGATTATCGGCGACGGCATTGACTTTGTGGCCCAAGCACCAGAGGCTAGCTATGACCTAATCGTGGTGGATTCTTCTGACCCGGTGGGACCAGCGGAAGGACTTTTTAGCGCCAATTTTTATCAGCAGGTTCATCGCTGTCTGCGTCCGGGCGGGCTGATGACGGCCCAAAGTGAGTCACCTCGTTTTAACCAAAAGGCATTTGTTGAGCTAAATGCCTGCCTCAAGCAAATTTTTGGCCCAGCCCAGGTGCAGTGCTATCTGGCGTTTATTCCCACTTATCCCACAGGCATGTGGAGCTTCAACTACTGCGCTAAAGATGGCCCCCATCCGGTGCAAAGTTTTGAGCGCGACCGGGCGGCTCAGTTTGCCCGTGAGCAAGGGCTGCAATATTACAATGCCGATATACACACGGCTGCTTTTTGTCTGCCCACGTTTATCCGTAACATGCTGTTTGAAACTGTGGGTGCCTAGTCGAGTATGGTAAGCCGCCAAGAAATTTTAGCTGGCTTTGACCCCAGCGGCGTTGGGCTGGATAACGGCAACCTCTACGGCCTGCCGTTTGACTACGACAGCGCCAGTATCGTGATTTTTGGGGTGCCGTGGGAAGTAACGGTTTCTTACCACCCCGGCACGGCTCAGGGGCCAAGGGCAGTACTAAAAGCCTCGCCCCAGCTCGATCTCTATGACTTAGACAATCCTGATGGCTGGCAGCAGGGTATCTTTTTGGCCCCGACGCCTGACTGGATTGAGCCAAAAAATACGGCCCTGCGCCACCAGGCCCAGCAGATCATCGAGGCGACCGAACGCGGCGATCGCATTCTAGATCAGCCCAGCTTAGCCGCCGCCCTCGCTGCTATTAACACCGAATGCGAAGCCGTCAACCAGTGGCTCTACACCCAAACCGACAACGCTCTGCGGCAGGGCAAAAAAGTAGGCGTGATTGGCGGCGATCACAGCGTTCCTTTGGGCAGTTTGCAGGCGATCGCCCAGCACTATCCAGACTTTGGCATTTTGCACATTGATGCCCACGCAGATCTGCGCCATGCCTACCAGGGCTTTCAGTTTTCTCACGCCTCAATTATGAACAACGTGCTGAAGCTGCCGCAGATGAGCCGACTGGTGCAGGTAGGCATTCGAGATATTAGTCACGGTGAAGTGGCTCTGATTCAAAACTCCGATGGCCGGGTGGTGACTCATTACGACTCAGTGCTGAAGCAAAAGCGCTATGGCGGCGTACCGTGGCTAGACCTCTGTCAGCAGATGGTCTCAGCCCTGCCAAACCAGGTTTATATTAGTTTTGATGTAGACGGCCTCGATCCCAAGCTTTGCCCCAGCACCGGAACGCCTGTGCCAGGGGGTCTAGAGCTAGAAGAGGCTTTTTGTCTACTGCGTCAGGTGGTTAGCAGCGATCGCCAAATTATCGGCTTTGATGTGTGCGAAGTTGGCAGTGCAGAGTGGGACGGCAACGTTGGGGCCAGAATTGTCTACAAACTCTGCAATTTGCTGTCTCTCAGTCAAAACAGCAGCAAACAGTAAGACCAGCAGTAATTAAATCATCTCATTGGGATCAATATTGAGCTGCCGGAGCTTAGCGGCCATTTTTTGATTGTGCTCTTCTGGCGTCAGCACTAGCTGCCCCTCAGCGGTAAAAAGCCGCAGCCTGCAATCGCAGATGCCAAGATACAAGCCAAGTTGTTGACTCCACAGCCAGCCTTGATCAGTAGACGGTAGCGCTTGATAACTGCCGTCTACTAAATGGAAGCCCTGAAACTCAAGCGTGTGCGGATCGAACCAAAAATAGTCAGGCGTCCGAAAAATATCCTGATAAATTTGCTTTTTTAGCCCCCGGTCAATCTCAGCTGTCGAGGGTGAAAGCAATTCTACAATCAGGTTCGGGTACCTGCCCTGTTCCTCCCAGACAACCCAGCTTTTTCGCGGCTGCCGATCTGCCCCTAGCACGACAAAAAAGTCGGGGCCACGAAAGTCTTCGAACTTTTTTTGATCGGGACTGTAGTAGATGGTTAGGTTACCAAAAGCGTAAAAATTCTGGCGATCGCTCCAAAGCCACTCCAGGCACTGAATCAGCAATAAAATTTGGCGCAGATGCAGTTCAGTTTCCAAGGGGGGTTCGTGGCTATAGCGATCGCCGCAGGGAAAATTTACGCCGTCTTGCTGAGCCTGCTCTAAAAGGGATTTGGTAGAGTCGCTAACCGATACAGCCATACACACAAACCTTGGTTGCTCAGTAGGTAAAGTATAGCCAGCCAAGCTGTTATTCAGGCTATTGATGATGTAGCCATCCGAATTGATTCATGCAGGTAGGACGGGCGTCTTGCCCGTGCAGGCGAAACGCCTGCCCTACGAATTTTCACGATTCACGTAAGATTGCTATGGAGCGTTCAGCCCAACAGCGAAGTCACCGATAGTCTGACGGCATGACGGTAGGGATCTTGCAGTTTGCTGCCGGGACAGAGCTAATTTGAGTCAGACGGTGTTTCCTCAGGCGCTGCCTCAGTGGGTGCTTCGGGGTCGGCTGTGGATTCTGTGACTTCTGGCTCTACGACTTCCGGCTCGGGGGGCTTTGCCTTCGGCTTTGGCCCGCGCATTAGCGCCAGCGGTACAGGGGGCTTTCTCTCTTCTTGATCCCCCCGGCCTTTGCCCCGGCCCTTGCGGCGGTCGTCGCCTCGATCTCTGCGGCCTTCATTGCGGCCCTCGCTGCGGCCTTCACTGCGACCTTCGCCTTGGCCTTGGGGCTGGCTGCTGGGTTCATCGCTGCCACGTTCGGCGCGTTCTGATTTTTTAATGGGTCGCTCAACCATGGTTAGGATATCTCTTAGCGCCACTAGCCATCCTAACTCGAAAGCCGCCTATCCTCTCTATATTTATGCAGTCACAATGTCGTAGCGAACAGCACATTTGGCCGCTAGACTGAAGATCCCGCTTATCAAGCAACTTCTATGGCTTCCGCCCATCCGCTGCAGCGCCTCTTAGCCTATAGCCACGAATATCGCCTGCAGATCTGGCAGGCTAGCCTTTGCTCAGTCCTCAACAAGATCTTTGACCTGGCTCCCCCCGCCCTGATTGGTCTGGCGGTAGATGTGGTGGTGAAGCAGCAGGACTCGCTGATTGCCCAGTTTGGCATCACCGATATTCGGACTCAGTTTATTGTGATTTCGGTGCTGACGTTTATTGTTTGGAGCCTGGAGTCAGTCTTTGAGTATGCCTACGATCGCCTCTGGCGCAATCTGGCCCAGAACGTACAGCACAAGCTGCGGCTGAATGCTTACGCCCATCTGCAGGGTTTAGATTTGGCCTTTTTTGAAAATCGCAGCACGGGCAGCCTGATGTCGGTACTCAACGACGATATCAATCAGCTAGAGCGCTTCCTCGATCGCGGTGCCAATGAAGTCTTGCAGGTAATTACAACCGCCATCATTATCGGGGCAGCCTTTTTTATTCTGGCCCCCAGTGTCGCCTGGATGGCTATGCTGCCGATGCCGTTTGTAGTTTGGGGGGCGATCGCCTTTCAAAAGCTGCTGGCACCGCTTTATGCTGAAGTCCGTGAACGAGTGGGCTTGCTTAACAGCCGCCTCTCTAACAATCTTTCTGGCATCACGACGATTAAAAGCTTTACCGCCGAAGCCTACGAAACTGAGCGCATTCGCCAAGAGAGCTTGGGCTATAGCCAGAGCAACCAGCGGGCGATCGCTCTCAGCGCTGCCTTTATTCCGCTGATTCGGATTTTGATTCTGGTAGGTTTTACGGCTACCCTGCTCTATGGTGGGCTGATCACAGTAGACGGACAGCTAGCCGTGGGCACCTACAGCGTTTTGGTCTTTCTCACCCAGCGACTGCTCTGGCCTTTGACACGCTTAGGAGAAACCTTAGACCAGTATCAGCGGGCGATGGCTTCTACCAATCGGGTGATGGATCTGCTCGATACCCCCATCACGCTCCACCCCGGCAGTCATCGTTTGCCTGTGGGTCAGGTTAAAGGCGACGTGCGCTTTGAAGATGTCACCTTTGCCTACGACAGTGGCAGACCGGTGATTGAGCACCTGTCGCTAAAAATTCCGGCGGGTAAAACCATCGCCGTTGTGGGATCAACTGGCTCCGGCAAGAGTACTCTAGTCAAGCTGCTGCTGCGCTTTTACGAAGTCCATGAGGGGCGGATTACGCTTGACGGTCTGAGTCTGCAAGACCTTGATCCCCGAGATTTGCGGCAGTCGGTGGGCTTAGTCAGCCAGGACATATTTTTGTTTCACGGTACCGTGGCCGAAAATATCGCCTATGGCAGCTTTGAGGCCAGTCGTGAGTCTATTATCGCAGCCGCTCAGGTAGCTGAGGCCGACTCTTTTATTCAAAACTTAGTTTCTGGCTATGACACGATTGTGGGAGAACGGGGCCAAAAGCTTTCCGGCGGTCAGCGGCAGCGAATTGCGATCGCGCGGGCTGTCTTAAAAAATCCGCCCATTTTAGTTTTAGATGAAGCTACCTCAGCCGTCGATAATGAAACTGAGGCTGCAATCCAGCGAGCCCTAGAAAAAATCACCCAAAATCGCACCACCATTGCGATCGCCCATCGCCTCTCCACCATCCGCAATGCCGACCGGATCTATGTGATGGAATCTGGTCAGCTAGTCGAGTGGGGCACCCATGAAGAACTGCTCGAACGGGACGGTATCTATGCCGGACTGTGGCGAGTACAAATGGGGGAAAGTTTTGAAAACAAGGCTCTCAAAGCCTCTTAAAACGAGACGGTTGGGCTAACTACAGCAGGCAGTTGAGCCTCGACTCAGCTTTTGCAAACAAGTTTAAAGATAGAGTTGCGTTTACCTGGTAGCTTCGTGTTAACTTATCGAGTGGGAACTATTTTCGGTTTATATTGCGTCTTTCGAAGTTTTTCGAGCGTCTCTCCGAATCTAAGTCTCTGCATCCTTCTGGTTCTGGAGATAATCAGTGTCAATTTACGTTGGTAACCTATCCTATGACGCCTCTCAAGAAGACCTTTCTGAGGTCTTTTCTGAGTATGGCACCGTCAAACGAGTGCAAATTCCCACTGACCGGGAAACTGGCCGAGTGCGTGGGTTTGCCTTTGTCGAAATGAGTAGTGATGACGAAGAGTCTGCAGCCATTGATGCCCTAGACGGGGCCGAATGGATGGGACGAGACTTAAAAGTTAATAAAGCCAAGCCCCGTGAACCGAGAAGCGGCGGCGGCGGTGGCGGCGGCGGCTGGGGCGGTAACCGTGGCGGCGGCGGTGGCGGCAATCGCCGTTACTAAGCGCTCAAAGGCATTATCTTACAGCTCATAGTTCGAGGGTAGGCGTCGCGTCTACCCTTTTTGGTTGGACGCGACCTGATTGAAGCCTGATTTAACCGCGTTTTTGACAGCTCGTGGCTGTGGGCTTTGGCAGGCCAATCACCTGCGGCTTTAAAATTAAAATTGATATACGTTCAACCCTGAAGCGCGATCGCAGATGAGTATTCTGACCTTTCAATCAGTTCACAAAGATTTTGGCATTAAAGAGATTTTGCAAGACGCCAGCTTTAGCATTGGCGATCGTGAGAAAGTAGGTCTGATTGGCACCAATGGTTCTGGCAAATCGACGCTGCTAAAAATGATTGCTGGGGTTGAACCAATCGATAGCGGCGATCGCTGGGTCAATCCGGGATCTAAAGTTGTCTATCTGCCCCAGCAGCCCAGCTTAGATGATGACAAAACCGTTCTAGAACAGGTTTTTGCTGACAGCAGCGAGCAGATGTCACTGGTGCGCGAATACGAAGATCTATCGCACCGTTTAGGGCAGGCTCAGGGCAATGAGCTAGATCGGCTAATGAACCAGATGGCGGGGCTGAATGAGGCAATGGAGACTACCAATGCCTGGGATCTTGAAACCAACGCCAAAATCATTCTCACCCAGCTTGGCATCGAAGACTTTGAGGCCAAAATTGCTACGCTCTCCGGCGGCTACCGCAAGCGCATTGCCCTAGCTACTGCGCTTTTGTCTGCCCCTGACTTGCTGCTGATGGACGAGCCAACTAACCACCTCGACGCTGAATCTGTAGAGTGGCTGCAAACCTATCTGCAAGGCCATCGGGGATCAATTTTGCTGGTGACCCACGATCGCTACTTTCTAGATCAGGTGACCAACCGCATTCTCGAAATTGATCGCGGCGATCTCTACACCTATGACGGCAACTATGTTTATTACCTGGAGAAAAAAGCCGAGGCTGACTCTGTAGAAGTTAGCCGCCAGCGCAAACATACTGGAGTCTTGCGGCGCGAACTGGAGTGGCTCAAGCGCGGCCCCAAAGCCCGCAGCACCAAGCAAAAGGCCCGAATCGATCGCATTCAAGACATGCGCGATACCGAGTTTAAGCAAACCCAGGGCAAGGTTGAAATGGCTACTGCGGGTCGCCGCATTGGCAAAAAGGTAATTGAGCTAGCAGGGGTGTCTAAAGCCTACGGCGATCGCACCTTGATCTCAGACTTCACCTATGAGTTTTCGCCCAGGGATCGCGTAGGCATTATTGGCGCGAACGGAGCTGGCAAATCGACGCTGATGAACCTGATTACAGGGCGCACCGAACCTGACTCTGGCACCGTTGAAATTGGCGGCACCATTCACATCGGCTATTTTGACCAGCACTCAGAACATCTGCTCGACGCCCTCAACCAAGAGCAGCGCGTCATTGACTATATCAAAGACATTGCCGCCTATGTGACAACAGCTGATGGCTCTCTCATCAGCGCCTCGCAAATGCTAGAGCGCTTTTTATTCAACCCCAACCAGCAATACGCTCCCATTCACAAGCTTTCCGGGGGCGAAAAGCGGCGGCTGTTCTTGCTGCAGGTGCTGATGGCTGCGCCTAATGTTCTAATTCTCGACGAGCCAACCAACGACCTTGATGTGCAAACACTCTCTATTCTGGAAGACTATCTGGAAAATTTTAACGGCTGCGTCATCACGGTTTCCCACGATCGCTACTTTTTGGATCGCACGGTGAATAGGCTATTTGCCTTTGAGGGCGATGGCGTCATCCGTCAGTATCCCGGCAACTACTCTGTATATTTAGACTTCAAAAAGCGTCAGGCCGATGATAATGCGATCGCGCCGAGCGTCTCGGCCCCGGCTCAAAACGCTGCCGCTTCACTCTCCGCTCCTCCCGCCTCTGCCCGTTCTCGTAAGCTCTCTTATAAAGAAAAGCGTGAGCTAGAGCAGCTTGAAACCCAAATTCCTAAACTTGAGGCCGAAAAAGCTGACTTAGAAAAGTCTCTCTATCAAAATCAAAAGTCTGCCAGCGGCTACAGCCAGCTTCAGGACATGACCGCACGACTGGCTGAACTCAACAGCAAAATCGATCACGCTACCGAGCGCTGGCTAGAACTATCTGAAGTAGAGTCATCATGACGGGAAGATGAAAGACTCAAAATGTATCGAGCGATCGCGCCTCCTCGTTCCCCACCCTCCAGCTGAGAACGCTCCCGGAGGCTGGGTACCAGGAGGTGGGATGGCTGAAGCCTTTATCTGCTAAAGTCTACAAGCCTTGACGCGAGAGAAAAGACCTCAACCAACTTGTCGAGATGATCTGCCGCCGCTTGCCGTAGTCGTTAGATAGAGTCAAAGATGACATTTCCTAAATTAGTTGAACTAGAAGCTCTCAGGCTCTACCGGGTCGAGTATGCTACCTGAAGATAAAGATTTTTGAAACCCTTGCTTGACAGGAATTTTGTGGCTTTACCAAGCTTTCTACAACTAGCAGAGCCACCTTCTTCGCCATTCAACTGATTGCCATTACTGATCTAGTGCTTTGGCTGCTGCCACTAACTTATCCAGTGTGGCATCTAGGTCATCCGGGTGCACGTTCTTGGCTGAGATGGTTTTGCCGTTAAATGCAACTACAAACTTGAGGGCTTACCCGGTAATCGCTCCTGCACTGCCTGAGCCAGCTTATGGATGTTCTCAACTGTCACCTCAGCCGTCAGATACCCAAGAGCCAGTCAGCTTCCATGCCATCCTCTGGAGCAAGAGACATGCCTAGTAACAAATTATTGCGATTTTAAACGTTACGTTCCAGTCTTTAAAATCTGCTGCTTGCTTAGAGTTGATATTTGTAGCATGGAGATGAAGAAACCAGAAAAGCCGGAGGACGCTCAGTGGACAAGTCACTTTTGCCCCTTTTGATCTTGAGCGCTGTTCTCATTGCAATGCTATCACCTTTTGCCGTGATGACCGTCACCAGCAGCATCCTGTTAGCTTACGCTTTTGCCTGGGGATCGTGGAATCTGATGCAGCAGTTGGAGGACAACAGTCCTCAGGAAGTCTCAGTTAAAGTGCGTGATTAAAGAGCTGAGATATTTTTTCATGATCTCAATCTTCCACGATTTCCTTGAAATTCGATTTCTCAATCTAGATAGCCCTTCGTGGCTTTGCCTAAATCAGGCTTATCTTCCATCAATATAATCTGTATAGCCGCTGAATGACCTAATCTGGTAGTTGATCCGGATCAATGCCCTGAGATCTGAGGAATTCAGCTAAGCGATCGGCTCGTTGTTCTGCCTGCTCATCCCCTGTCAGTAAAATAGCGCCTTCGGCATCTCGCCAGCGCAGCCAGGTGTCTTGCCGTCCTTCAAACTCGCCTTCCCAAGGGGGCAGACCCAAGCTCACCTGCTCTAGCCAGGGTTCTGCCATTTCGCTGTAGTGTATCCCCCGCAGTTCAAACAGGCGTAGAGGCGTATCGCTGAGCTGCAAACTGGGTTCATAAACTACGTAGTAGCTTACCCGCATGTGCTCATAGGTGGCGAACTTGTTAGTCAACTCGTTGCCGACCTTGTTGGAGACGAGTTCGATTGCGATTTCTGGCGGCTTACCGAAGTTCCACACCAGGTAGCAGCGGTTTTGCTTTTCCCACCAGTCTTGGGGTACCTGTACGTTGAAGCTGACGAACACATCCGGCACAATTGGCGGCTGGCTGAGGGTGTGATAGATGCCATCGTTGGCTTCAGCTAAGAAGACCTTTTCCTCTAACGCGCTGTAGAGAGAACTGCCTAAAAGCCGTTGTTGTTTAGCAGAGGCAAAGTTATCCACTGGAGTGTCGTCCTCTGTGATCAGCTGGCTGGCGTCTGGGAATGCGACCTCTGCGGTGATGGCAAGCTGGTCAACCATAGACAACTCCGTTTAAGCCAGGGATAGTTCTATTGTACGCAGCTTAGAACCCACACTCAGCTTTTAGCGATCGCGTGTCCCTACTGAGTGATTTGGCTGTTTATATAGGGCACAACAGCGATCGCGGCATCGACCTGTGCCTGCAGCGAGGACAGATCGCCGTCGTTGTTGAGCACGCTGTCGGCCCGGGCGACTTTTTCAACTAGGGGCATTTGGCTGGCAATTCGAGCCTGAGCCTGCTGAAGTGAGAGGCGATCGCGCTGCATCAGGCGTTTGAGCTGGGTGGCAGCAGAGCAGGTGACGACCCAGATTTCACTGACTTGGTTGGTGAGGTTGGCTTCAAACAAAAGCGGAATCGCCTGAACAACGGTTTGCTCAGCCGGAATCTGCTGCACTGCCTGAGCAAAGCGATCGCGCACGTAGGGATGAATCTGCGCTTCTAACCAGGCTTTTTCAACAGCATTGTTAAAGACAATTTCACCCAGTCTGGCACGATGCAGTTGACCCTCCAGCAGCAAGATATCAGGGCCGTAACGCTGAGTAATGGCCCTGAGAATTGGCGATCCAGGCTGAACTGCCGCTCTAGCATAGAGGTCAGCATCGAGAATAGGAATTTGATAGCGCTCGGCCAGGTAGCGGCAAACGGTGCTTTTGCCTGTGGCAATGCCGCCTGTCAATCCAATAACAGATCTAGAAATCATGAGGAGCGGGGGGCAATCCGCCCATAGGATGGGCCAAAATTATCACCCAATCGTGATAATTGAGAAAGATTCATGGTTAATTTCCATGCAGCAGTTTGAATATTCCAGTCTAATTCATGCGCCTGTGGTGGTCGTGTGGCGATTTCATGAAAGACCTGATGTTTTAGACATTTTGACACCGCCCTGGCAGCCCGTGCAGGTGGTACGACGGCAGGGCGGCTTAGCGATTGGCGCACTCAGCGAATTCCGCCTGTTTTTGGGGCCAATTTCAACTCGCTGGCTGGTAAGGCACGTAGAGTGCGAAGAGTTCCGCCTGTTTACCGATGTTCAAGAACAGGGGCCGTTTGCTAGCTGGCGACACCGTCACTGCTTCAAGCCCCAAGGGGACAAGACCCGTCTGACAGACTCGATCGAATACCGTTTAGCGCTAGACACGCTGACGACTCCGCTGCTAGGCTGGCTAATCAGGCAGCAGCTAGAGTCTCTGTTTCGCTATCGCCACGAAGTGACGCAGAAGGAATGTCGCCAGTGGTAGAAAGGCAGGGATAACATCAAGGCCCGAACTGACTGTAGCAGCGCTAAGGCTGAGGGACAGTGATTCTTGAGTCTTTAGAAACCTCTGACAGTTCGCCTTCTGAGTCGTCATCATCGTCGTTGCTCAGGTAGCGATCGCTGAGCTGTTTAATCACGATATAGAGAATCGGCACCACAAACAGGCTCAAGAACGTGGCTACAAACATGCCGCCAAAGACCGCATTACCCAAGGATCGCCGACTGGCTGCCCCCGCTCCCGAAGCGATCGCCAGCGGAAAGATACTGCTGAGGGTCGAGATTGCCGTCATCAAAATGGGCCGCATCCGCTGCTTGCCCGCCTCAAAAGCTGCTTTCACAATCGGAAAGCCCTGATCGCGCAGCTGGTTAGCCAACTCCACAATCAAGATAGAGTTTTTACTGGCCAGTCCTATCAGCATCACCAGACCAATCTGACAGTACACATCATTAGCGTAGCCCCTCACCCACTGGGCTGCTAGGGCACCCAGCACCGCCAGCGGCACCGCAAACAAAATGATTACCGGGTCAATATAGCTCTCGTACTGCGCCGCCAGCACCAAAAAGACAAAGACCAAACCCAGGCCAAAGATAATCGGAGCCTGGTTGCCTGACTGAATCTCCTCTAGCGAAACGCCTGACCACTCGTACCCAACACTGGGAGGAAGCGTCTGGGCTGCCGCCTGCTCCATTGCCTGAATTGCCGCCCCAGAGCTTTGCCCCTGGGCAGCTCCGCCGTTAATTGCGATCGCCGATAGAGGTTATAGTGATTGATGGTCTGGGCCCCAGTGGTTTCAGTCAGCGTGATCAAATTGCTCATTGGGATCATCTGATCCTGCTGCGATCGCACATAGAGCTTAGAAATATCGTCTGGATTAGAGCGAAACTGCTCATCGGCCTGCACATAGACCCGGTAGGTGCGCTGCCCCTGAATAAAGTCGTTGACATACTGTGAACCCAGGTAGGTTTGCAGCGTGGCAAAAATATCGTCCACGTTTACCTGCAAAGACTTAGCCCGGTTGCGGTTGACCTCAATTAGCAACTGCGGCGTATTGGCAGCATAGGTGCTAAAGGCTTGCTGAATCGCAGGCTGCTGATTAGCCGACCCCAAAAGCTGCCCCATCGTCTCCACAAACTGCGTAATGCTCAAGTTGCCCTGGCGATCCTGTAGCTGAAACTCAAAGCCGCCAAAGTTACCCAGTCCCTGAATTGGCGGCGGGTTGACCGGAAACACTCGGGCCTCTGTGATCGCGCCAAACTTACCGTAAAGCTGACCAATCAGCGCTTGAACCGGAATATCCCGCTCTTGCCAGGGGTTGAGCGTAGTGAAAATCACGCCGTTATTAGCCGTGTTGCCGCTGAAGCTAAACCCACCCACGGCAAAAGTAGCTCTCACCCCGTCTTGGGATAGCAGCTCCTGCTCTACCTGGCTCATAACGTCGCTGGTGTAGTTCAGCGAAACTCCCTCTGGGCCTTGAATAAGGGTAATAAAGTAGCCCTGATCCTCCTCCGGTAAAAAGGCAGAGGGTACGATGCGGTAGAGCCAAGCCGTCATCACCAGCAAGAAAACAAAAGCAGCTAGCACCAGAGGCTTGACCCCATTGAGCGCATCCAGGGTGGCACTGTAGCGATCGCGCAGCCAGTCTAACCAGTTGTTGAAAGCCCTGAAGCCTCGACCGATCCAGCCTGTAGGTTCAGGCCGCGATCGCAGCAGCAGCCCGGCTAGCGTGGGCGTCAGCGTTAGGGCATTGAACGTAGAGATCACAATCGCAAAGGCGATCGTCAGCGCAAACTGGCGATAGAGCGCCCCCGTAGTGCCCGGGAAAAAAGCCACTGGCACAAACACCGCCATCAGCACAAGCGAGGTCGCCACCACCGCCCCGGAAAGCTCCTGCATGGCGACAATAGCGGCTCGAACCGGCTTCATGCCGTCGTCTTGAATCTTGCGGGCGATATCTTCCACCACCACAATGGCGTCATCCACAACCATCCCGGTCGCCAGCGTCAGACCAAACAGTGTCAGGCTGTTAATCGAAAAGCCAAAGATTTTGATAATGGCAAAAGTACCAATCAGCGACACTGGAATCGTGATCGCCGGAATCACCGTCGTGCGCCAGTCTTGTAGAAAGATATAGATAACTAAAATCACCAGCCCGACCGCCTGAACCAGGGTCCAGATGACGCTAGAGAGCGACTGCTCTACAAACTCGGTCGTATCAAAGCCAATGCCGTACTCCATGCCGGGAGGAAACGCCTCGGCCAGATTTGCCATCTCGGCCTTGACGCCTCTAGCCACGTCGAGCGCATTGCTGCCCGGCAGCTGGAAAATCCCCAGGCCCACTGCTTCCTTGCCGCGAAAGCGTAGAAACGAGCTGTAGTTTTCAGCCCCAAGTTCGGCATAGCCCACATCTTTGAGCTTAGTCAGCCCTCCGCTCTCGCTGGTGCGCAGCACCAGTTCTTCAAACTCAGAAACATCCTCTAATCGACTAATCGCTCTGAGGTCAATCTGAAACTGCTGGTCGTCAGGTAAAGGCGGCTGACCAATCTGTCCAGCCCCGACCTGAATATTTTGCTCACGTAGAGCATTGACTACATCCTGAGCTGCTAGAGCGCGGCTGGCCAGCTTTTGCGGATCAAGCCAGATCCGCATGGCATAGGTACGTTCACCAAAAATAACAACATTACCCACGCCAGAAATGCGCCGTAGCGCATCGACGATGTAGAGATCGGCGTAGTTACTGAGAAAAATATTGTCGTATTCTTCGTTCTCGGTGTAGAGACTCATTGCCAGCAAAATGTTGCTGGTTTCTTTGGTGACTGAGACTCCTGTTTGTCTCACAGGTTCGGGAAGCTGTGGCTCAGCCAGTGAAACCCGGTTCTGAACATCAACCGCCGCAATGTCTTTGTCTCGGGAAGAGTCAAACGTGACGGTGATAGAGCTAACCCCGTTGTTGCTGCTCGACGAAGACATATAGCGCATGCCTTCAACCCCGTTGATTTCGCGCTCTATTAGCGTGGTGACGCCTTTCTCAACCGTGACCGCATCAGCCCCGATATAGTTAGCCTGAACACTAATCTGAGTGGGGCTGATGTCAGGATACTGAGCGATCGGCAGCGTGGGGATGCTGATCGCTCCCACCAAGAGCAGTACCAAAGCACAAACTGTAGCAAAGACAGGACGCTTGATAAAATATTCGACAAACATAGTCGTTGCGGGTGAGGACTACACAAACCAGAGCGCGAGGTCTAAGGAAACTGAGATTTGGGATTAGGCGTTAGGGAGACTGAGGGGCTTGCTGATCGGCGCTCTCCTCGGTCTCTTCGGTCTGGGGCATGATGGGTACGCCGTCTTGGAGGTTGATCACCCCTGAGACTATGATGGTTTCTCCAGGCTCTAAGCCGCTGATAACCTGGTAGCTGTTGTCTTGAATGCTGCCTAGCTCTACAGGGCGCAAGCGGGCGACTTGCTGGGGTGCCTGTTCATCTCCACCCGGAGATTGGGGAGACTGCTGCCCCTGCCCTGCCCCTGGTTTAGAGCCTGACTGCTCTTCTGCCTCGGCTTCGGCAATGGTATAGACAAAGGTTTGCCCGCCCAGCCGGGAGATAGCGCTAGTCGGTACCAAAACGCCGGGGCGCTGTTCCCAGGTAACTCGAGCATTGACGCGCTGGTCATCCTGCAGACGTCCAGATGTGTTTTCAAAGCGAGCCTTGGCTAAAACTGTTTGAGAGTCTGAGTCGGCCTGCGGCGAGATAAAGCTGATACTGCCCGTGGCAATTGAGGTTTGATCGTCACTGCCAAGTAACTCTACAGGTAAACCCAATGTTAGACGCTCCGCCTGATCGATGGGAATTGCCAGATCCAGCTCCAGGGTGTCGTTTTGGACGATAGTCGTCATCACTGAACCTGGCTCTACATAGTCCCCTAGCTTCGCCGGAATGTCTGCCACAATTCCAGCTATGGGAGCTGTTACAGTGCGATCCTGCAGGTCTTCGCGCACAGCGGCAGCGTCGGCCTGAGCTTGCTCAAAGGCGGCATTAGCCTGCTCAAGACTAGCACGGGCGGCGGCAATTTCTTGCTCTGCTGAACGTAAACCAGCGCGGGCGGCTTCGCGATCGCGGCTGGCAATATCCAGCTCTTGATCTGACTGTGCCCCTCGATCTACCAAATAGGCTGTGCGGCGATATTCTTCTTCCTGCAGGTTAACTTCAGCCTCAACTTCAGCGCGGCGGGCCAGCAGCGAGTTGAGCTGAGAACGGCTGCTTTCACGGGCGGCCCGGACGGCGTTGGCGTTGGCTACAGCGGCGCTGAGTTCGGCCTGGGTACGGTCGGGGCTAAGCTCCAATATGGGCGCACCTGCTGCCACGCGATCGCCAGAAGACACATAAATCTGCGTAATCCGGCCTGATGCCTCTGGCTGTAGCGCTACCCCTGCCTGAGCGTCTAAAGAGCCAATAAACTCTGAGCTGTCGCGCAGCGTCCCCTGCTGCACGGCCTCTAGCGTCACAGGAACACCCTGAGGTATTTGGGCACCTGGGGGTGGCCCCTTGGGTGCAAGCACCCGCCAGAGCAAAAAGCCGCCGCCTAGAATAACGAGCGCTCCAGCGAGTCCCCAAAGCGCCCTTTGTTGCCATTGGCCGTTTTTGGCGGAGGTAGATCCCGCCTTTGAAGTTTCTAGAGAGGTTGCTAAAGAAGAGGGTTGGGGCGTAGGAGATGACATAAAAAGCCTGAACTATGAGGACTGCCTGAAATGCTGCCGCTAAAATCAACCAATAGCCATATAGTATGGCACCTTATTAAATCTTACAGAATAGGGTAGCAGGTATTTTCTTAACGGGTAGTACTCATCAACCTTAACTTTGAACTGTGAGATAGGAGGGGTAAGCTCAAACAGCTAGATTTTTGGTTCGGCTGCCTGGGGTAAAGCTAGCGCTCCCCGCCTCAGCTTTTGTAAGAGTGACTGCAATTGCTCCCTTTCGGTGGCTGTTAGCTCTACAAGCAGTTGGGCAATTATGGCAAAGTGACGTGGCAAGATTTGATCGAGCCGCTGACAGCCCTCATCTGTCAGAGACACATAGAGCCGCCGCCGATCATCAGGACAGGGGCAGCGACGAATCCAGCCTTCTCGCTCTAGACCGTCTAGCAGCCCTGTGACAGTTCCCCGCGTCACACCTGCGCGTTCGGCACATTCAGAGGGGGTCAACCACTTTTTCTCAGCGTGGACGAGCAGCATCAGCAACGTAAACTTTCCCATTGAGAGATCGTACTGAGCAAAATGAACATCCAAAACCCCATAGACGTCTGTTGCCGTTCGTAAGAACACTAGGCAGGTTTCTACTGAGGTAATATCCAACTCAGGACAGCGCTGGGCTAAACTCAGCAAAGCTTCGTATTTTGGCAAGTCTTTAAGAGTCAACAAGGTCTGCTGCAATCAAGGTGATCTAAAATACGACTCCACTCCGTCTAAATTATAAAGCCGCAGACCTCTACAGCTCCGCGACTATCCTAAATAAGCATTATCAATTTGATTGACAAACACATTGTTTGACAGCGGCAGACGGCCTGGATTTTTGCGGGGTTCGACTTTGTAACCAACTGGCAGCAAAAGAGCGATCGCCAGCTCATCTCCCGCCCCAATTACAGCTTTAACTTTGTCTTCGGCCCAGCCGTTCATGAAGCAGCTAGAGAGGCCCATTGCTTCGGCAGCTAGGGCGGTATGGGTAGCGGCAATCATAGCGTCTTTAATGGCATATTCGCGGTTGCGATCGCCTAGATTTTCTTGAAACTCAGGAATCGTAGACTTCAGCCGCTCAACAAACTGCTCTGGCCAGGCACCGCGATCGAGGGCTTCCTGGTAAATCTTTTGCATCTGGGTCTCGTCTTTCCAGGCGTAAGGGGCAGCGGCAAAGACAAATGTGACCGGAGCCTGAACAATTTGCTCTTGCCCCCAAGCCGCCTCAGAAAGCGCTGCTTTTTTCTCGTCGTCCTGCACCAGCACAATTCTCCAGTCCTGCAGGTTCCAGCTGCTAGGGGCAGCAACCGTCAGCTCTAGCAGGCGGTGAAGCATTTCTGGTGGAATTGGATCAGGCTTAAAACTTTTGATGGCGCGGCGCTGGAGTATGGCCTGGGCCATGTCGAGTACAGAAGTCGCAGGTGCCGATGTCATAGAGTTGTGTCCTCTGAAGTTGAGAATGGCTGCGTTGCGGGAGTTGGCAAGTTTGTGTCTAAATCATGCAGACTCGGTCTAAGTCCCTGAAAGACTCTAAAAAAGTTTTTGAGCGCTCACCTCCCTCTCAAGTTTGATTTTTCTTGTTAGATAGATAGTGAACTACAGAAAGGGGCATCCATCTGAGATGCCCCATTGCCGTTACGCAAAGCCAGCGCTGTTGCTGTCTATGAAAAGGCTATTCAGTAATGCCCCCAAAAGCGCCTTTAAGAGCCGCGATCGCATCTTCAGCCTGGGCCCAAACGCCATCGTCAGGATCTTTGCCGACGAGTTCGCGGGTACCCAGCAGTAAGATAATGCCTTTGAGCTGCTCTTGGTGAGCGCGATTTCTGAAGTTGGCCTTGTTGATCGGGTCAATCGTCTCTTCTAGGTCACCGCCTGCGGTTTGCGCTGCTTTGTGGACGGTGAGACCGGTCATCACGAGCTGATGCTTGAGGGCTTCGTGCTGCATCGCCTTTTCGTATAGGTTTAGCTCGTCTGAACCCATCATCTGCCGTAGCTTCTGCACCATTTCAGTAGTTTTGCTGTCGGCTTGGGCTTGAATGCCGAGCTTAGACTGTGCTTCAGCGATCGCTTCAATATTTTTTTGATCGTCTTCTAGCATGTCTTTCAAGCGCTCAGCTACTTTTTCATCACGGCTGCAGGCGCTCATGAGCATACGCTCATTTTCGAGCATTAGATCTTGTAGGGTGCGCATATCAGCCAGCTTCGTGGCGATCGCGGCAAGCTGAGATTGGCTAGTGGTGGCAACCATAAAATGTTTCCTAAAAGTGAGTCAACCCTTCTATGGTTTAGCCAAAAAAGGCAGTTGTTATCACTCCCAGGGCAGAACTCGGGCTTGTCGAAAGATCGATTCTCAGGCGATCGCTGCCTGTCTCTGCCTGGACTGATGAGCCGCCACTGAGCCTATTCGCCAGCGGTAACGTTTACAGCAAGGCTAACGGCTCCGTAATAATGGAGGAAAACCAAAGTTCAGCAAAAAAGTTAAGCAAGTAGAGAACAATGAATTATTTAGTAGCGGTTCTAAGCGATCGCTCACAGGCAGAGGCCGCCTATGCCGCCCTTGAGCAAGCAAATTTCTCCCCGGACAGCACTGAAATTTTAGGCAAAGGCTATAGAAGCGCTGAGGAATACGGTCTGATTGACCCCAAGCAAAAAGCTTGGAATCAAATCAAACTGATGGCCCTCTGGCTGGTACCTTTTGGCTTTATTGCTGGGTTATCTTTTAACGCTGTTACTGGCCTAGATACCTTTAGCTGGGCTGGACGTTTTGGCAATCAGCTCCTTGGGGGACTGCTAGGGGCAGCATCGGGAGGCTTAGGCAGCTTTATGGTAGGGGGCGGTAGCGACGTAGTTCTTGGCAGCAGCGATGCGATGTCTTACCGCGATCGGCTCGATACCGGCAAGTACCTAGTCGCTGTCAAAGGATCAGAAGCCCAGATCAACCGCGCCAACCGAATAGTTCGACAGTTTGATCCAGAAAATATTCAGGGCTATCAGGGAGAATAATCTTAGAGCGGCCATTTTTGAGCAGGAACGAACGCTGTTCTTCAGATCATGAATCCGTCTCTGCTGCCTCTAAGACTGCTTTCGAGAGGGAAGCAAAATCAGGCCGCATGAAGTAATTTGTGTCACCTACTACATTGCTAGCAAAATCTTATGACTTTACCACCAGCCGATACACCACTCTATAATCATCCTCTGCCTGACATTGAGCAGTGGCTCGTTTCTAAAGGCTGTCAGCAGGATAGCGCCGAGCTACACCGCTGGCACCTACAGCGAACAGAATGGGAAGCAGATCTGGCACTCGATGTGGATTCAATTGTGATTCGCTACCTTGAGGCCGGATTAGACGGACAAGACCTACAGCGCATCTTTAAATATTCCCTCAGCCGCAAAGATCTAGAAGAAGCCATCTTCAGCGGCCCCTGAACCTATCTGTTCAAATCAGTGCTATCACCTACCAGCAAATGGCTGGGATGGACTAAGCGATCCCACAGCAGGGATTAAGGTTTAGAGCCAGCTCATAGGTTTCCCCAAAAGTTTCATATGACAGTCTTTACGATTACGCTTGACCCAGTGGGTAAGCTCACAGACGAAGCCTTTTTTCAACTCTGTCAGGCTAACCCTGAAGTCAAGTTTGAACGCTCAGCTCAGGGAGATCTCATTATCATGTCGCCGACAGGGGGTGAAAGCGGTCGCCGTAATGCTGACATTACAACTGACCTCGGCATCTGGAATCGTCGAATGCAGCTTGGCTATACCTTCGATTCTTCTACCTGCTTTAAGCTGCCCAATGGCGCAGAACGTTCTCCCGATGCTGCTTGGGTTGAACGCAGTCGGTGGCAAGCACTCACGCCTGAAGACAGACAGAAATTCCCCCCCCTAGCTCCTGATTTTGTGATTGAACTGCGCTCCGCGACTGACAGCCTGAGCGCTTTACAAGCCAAAATGCAGGAATATGTCAGCAACGGGGTCAGGCTGGGGTGGCTGCTCAATCCCCAAGACCAACAAACCGAAATCTACCGGCCAAATCAGCCTGCTGAAGTTTTGCTAGCATCTATGCAGCTATCTGGAGATCCTATTCTTCCTGGATTTGTTTTGAACCTGGCTGAAATCTTGAACTAAGGCTGGCGAAATGCTGGAGTGATCTAAGCTCAAACCTTACCAAATCGCCTCTCTCGCTGCTGATAGGCCGCGATCGCCTGGTGAAACTCGGTAATATTAAAGTCAGGCCACAGCGTATCAGTCACGTAAAACTCAGCATAGGCTAGCTGCCACAGCAGAAAATTGCTGATGCGCATTTCTCCGCTGGTGCGAATCAGCAAATCTGGATCCTGGGCACCCGCCGTGTAGAGATGGCGGCCAAACAAGGCTTCATCAATTTCATCCGGCTGCAGCAGCCCTTTTTGCACTTGGACTGCCAAACTTTGAGCCGCCTGAACAATTTCCTGTCGCCCGCCGTAGTTGGTGGCAATCGTGAAGCGAATACCTGAATTGCTGCGCGTTAGCTGTATGGCCCGGTAGATTTCATCCTGGAGAGACTGCGGCAGGGCCTTTAAGTTGCCCACAAAGTTAATGCAGACATCTTCAGCCATCATTTCTTTTAGCTCTTGCCGCAGCACTCGCTCAAACAGGGTCATCAAAAACTCCACTTCTTCCAGCGGACGACCCCAGTTTTCAGTCGAAAAAGCATAGGCGGTCAGCGCCCCAATTCCCCAGTCACGGCTGCAGCGAAGCAGTTTTTTGAGCGTGTCAACACCGCGTCGATGCCCCATGATGCGAGGCAGGCTTCGCTGTTTTGCCCAGCGCCCGTTGCCATCCATAATGACGGCAACGTGGCCCGGCAGGCGATCGCGCTGCAGCTCTTGTGGTAGAGGATACTGAATTGGCTCAGCGGTCATTTTTTTCCCCAAGCAGCCGACGTGGAAGGCGGAAAAGTCGTTTTAGGAAGGTATATCCCTGGCTTCTGAGGCGGCGGCCTAAGCTGCGCAACTGGGGGGCTACCGGTTCGTGCTCCACAGACTGAGAAAACCGCGTCCGCAGAATTTCTCTGAGTTTGCTGCTGGTCAGGGGTCGATTTAGGATACCGCTTTCCGCCAGCGAAATTGAGCCAGTTTCTTCAGAAACCACAACGCAAACACAATTCTCAACCCGCTCAGTAATCCCCATCGCTGCCCGATGGCGTGTACCGAGCTGGCGTGAAGCCGAGCGCTCAGAGATAGGCAAGATGACGCCTGCCGCGATCACTCGAGAAGCTCGAATCAGTACGGCCCCATCATGTAGGGGAGTTGTTGTTTGAAAAATTGTCTGCAGTAGTTCTTTTGAAACCTCAGCGTTGAGCCTCACACCGGGAACCGAAAAGTCACTCTCATCAATTGGGCGATTCGTTTCCAAAATCATGATGGCTCCTGTACGATTTTGGGAGAGATCCTTAACCGCATCAACAATTTCATCAATAACGCTATCAGGTTTCGGCAGCGCATCTGTAGATGGTCTGAAGAGTTGCAGAATCTCCCCGCGACCGAGTTGCTCTAGCAGCCGCCGAAACTCTGCCTGCAAAATAAAGGCCATTGCCACAGCCGAGCCAATCACCAGCTTGTCCAGTACAAAACCTAGCAGCACTAGCTTTAGATACTTGCTCAAAGCGGCTGCCAGCATGAGAATAATCAGCCCCCGCACCATCCAAAGCGTCCGTCGCTCTCCAATTACGACGAGCACCATGTAGGTTAAAACCAGTACCAGGCCAATATCTAGAATCGGAAGCAGCAAGATTGAACCCTACTGAGGTGTACCAGCTATAGCTCCTCGGATATGTAAATTCAGCCCAATAGGGCTGTGAAGGAGCTGTCCTCAAACCTCCGACCGATTTTCTTTCAGGCAATAATCTACCAGGCGTTACCAAAGACCTTGGTTTTAATCAAGGTTTAACAAACAAGGGGCTATCTACTTAGATTAGAGCTGCAGGCAGTCGGGCCGACAGCAGGGTGGCACCGTAATCAGGGACAGGAATGGGCTATGCCTGCTTGAGAAACTCAGGCAGGCAGTCTTGGCGAATTAAATCTTGATAGGTTTCACGCTGAAGAATCAGTTGTGCTTCGCCCTGGTTGACGAGTACTGCCGCTGGGCGAGGGACTCGGTTATAGTTAGAGGCCATGCTGTAATTGTAGGCACCCGTTCCAGGAATGACGATAACATCTCCTGCCTCTAGGGGTGGAAGCTGGGCCTGATTAATCACAATGTCACCCGACTCGCAGTGCTTACCTGCAATCGCGGCTGTTTCGCTCAGAGGGGCTGACATTTTGCTAGCGGCGATCGCTCGGTAAACTGACTGGTAGGTAATCGGACGAGGATTGTCAGACATGCCGCCGTCTACAGACACATAGTTGCGAATGCCCGGCACCTGTTTTTGGCTACCTACGGTGTAGGCTGTCACGCAGGCAGGGCCAATCAGCGATCGCCCCGGTTCGCAAAGCAGGCGCGGCAGCGGTAGCTGCCGCGCTCTACAGGCTTCAATAACGCCTTGGCATAGCGTTTTCACCCAGGCTGTAATGCTTGGCGGATCGTCGGCTTCGGTGTAGCAAATACCTAAACCGCCGCCTAGATCTAGCTCCCGCAGCGACAAACCATAGCTGGCCGCCTTGGCAAACCACTGCACCATGACATCGCTCAGGTCATTATGAGGCTGGAGTTCAAAAATTTGAGAGCCAATGTGAGCGTGGATGCCGATGCAGTCTAAAACCGGATGCTTGCTGATAAACGCAAAGACGCTTTCTACCCGATCGGGATCGAAGCCAAATTTGCTGTCTAAGTGCCCGGTGCGAATGTACTCGTGAGTGTGACACTCAATGCCGGGAGTCAGCCTGAGCAAAATCGGTACGCGGCGATCGCTGGTCTCTAGCAGCTTAGCTAAAGTCTCTAGCTCCAGCCAGTTATCTACCACAATCCGGCAACCCGTCTCCACCGCAAACCGCAGCTCCTCTGCTGACTTGTTATTGCCGTGAAAGTAAATTTGTTCAGGGCTGACTCCCGCCTGCAGAGCCGTATACAGTTCACCCCCCGAAACTACATCAATACCGAGTCCCTCACGGGCTACGAGAGCGCAGACCGCTAAGCAACTCCAGGCTTTTGAGGCATAAAGCACCAGCGCCTCGCCAGGGTAATGCTGGCTGAAAGCCTGGCGGTACTGGCGGCAGGCCGTTTCCAGCGTTTCGCTGTCTAAAATATAGAGCGGTGAACCAAACCGCTGTACCAGCTCTACCACGTCGCTCCCGCCCACGACTAGATGATCTTGATCGTTGACCTGAGCGCTCAACGGCAAGAGGGACTGATTGGGCGAAGCAGCCGGATTGTCAAGCGGGGGCAGGTATTGATAGCTAGAACGGTTAACGCCGTTGTCAGTTATGGGTATAGATATCATTGCGCAGTCTCTAATACTGAACTAAATGTTTCGTGGACTGGAAGCTTGGTGCGGCTAGAGCTTGTGCCTGCTACAGGCGCTCACTGAGCCAGATGTCTAGTGTACAATTTTGGCCTGTGTCCCTCAGCAGAAATTTCATATTCTCGTGAAGCCACTACAGCTCGATTTGCTAACTGAAGCTGACTTACCCCAGGTGGTTGAGCTAGATCAGCGCTGCTTTGGTGGCTTTTGGTCTTTAGCAGGCTATCGCCGTGAACTTGGCAGCAGTAACAGCGAGTTTGTCATTCTGAGGTTGCCATACCTGCCCCAGAATGACACAACGGCACCGCCAAAACAGTCAAGTCTCATTGGTATCGGCTGCTTCTGGCGAATTCTAGAGGAAGCTCATATTACTCTTTTGGGTATAGACCCGGCTTACCAAAAACAAGGTCTAGGCGCTCTGCTGCTAAGCGCTTTACTACAGCGCGCCCGAGCACAAGGCTTGGAGCGAGCTACTCTGGAAGTCCGGGCTAGCAACCAGGCTGCGCAGCATCTCTATTGGAGGTTTGGCTTTAAATCAGTCGGGCGAAGACGGCACTACTACCCCGATGGCGAAGACGGGCTGATTTTGTGGCGCAACGGCCTGCATCAGCCAGATTTTGCAGTCGCTCAGCAGCAGCAGCAGCAAATCATCAGCGATCGCCTGCTCCAGCAAGGCTGGCAGCTGAAACATTTAGAGGCTCAAGAAACGTCTAACTCAGCATAAACTAAACTGATTTTCTGCAAAGAATCAGACAGTTTAAGCCAAGAGTTATCCTGTTTCGACCGGTTAACGAAGAATTAAATAGAGGGACTTTTAACGGTAGTTTTTGCCGGAAGCATAGACCTCTGACTGAAAGTTTAAAGAAACTCAAACAAATTCCAGCAAGCGGCAGGCCCAGCTTCTCTGCAGGCGCTAACGCTGCTTGATCCCATCTGCAGCTAGCTAGATTAATCAGTAATTATGCTTAGCTGACAAAAGCCTGTCCGGTTGAGGTAGAGAAATCCTCCCTCGATTGTGGTTTGCTGCGGCACAGTCTCTGGATTTTCCTGTGTTAGAATCAGCGTAAC
Source organism: Leptolyngbyaceae cyanobacterium RM1_1_2 (assembly GCA_012032345.1). Lineage (GTDB taxonomy): Bacteria > Cyanobacteriota > Cyanobacteriia > Phormidesmidales > Phormidesmidaceae > Sphaerothrix. The sequence continues at coordinate 46,214 of JAAUQI010000012.1, forward strand.
CAGCCCGCAGCAGGTGATGGATAACCGCCATGTTTGAACGCTTTACAGAGAAAGCAATTAAAGTCATCATGCTGGCCCAGGAGGAGGCCCGCCGTCTGGGTCACAACTTCGTGGGCACAGAGCAGATTCTTTTAGGACTCATTGGAGAAGGGACCGGCGTCGCCGCCAAAGTGCTGAAGTCAATGGGCGTCAACCTCAAAGACGCTCGGATTGAAGTCGAAAAGATTATTGGCCGGGGTTCTGGCTTTGTTGCCGTTGAGATTCCTTTCACGCCACGAGCTAAGCGAGTTTTAGAGCTGTCTCTAGAAGAAGCGCGCCAGCTCGGCCACAACTACATTGGCACCGAGCACCTCCTGCTCGGCCTGATTCGAGAAGGTGAAGGCGTTGCCGCTCGGGTACTTGAAAACCTAGGCGTTGATCTTTCAAAAGTGAGAACTCAGGTGATTCGCATGTTGGGCGAGACGGCAGAAGTCTCTACCGGAGCCAGCCAGGGTCGCACTAAAACGCCCACCCTAGATGAGTTTGGAGCCAATCTAACTCAGATGGCGGGTGAAGGTAAGCTAGACCCTGTTGTCGGTCGACAAAAGGAGATTGAGCGCGTCATCCAGATTTTAGGACGACGCACCAAGAATAATCCGGTGCTAATTGGTGAACCCGGCGTAGGTAAAACCGCGATCGCGGAGGGACTGGCCCAGCGCATTTCTAACGGTGACATTCCCGACATCCTTGAGGAGAAGCGGGTTGTTACCCTAGATATCGGCCTGCTAGTTGCCGGAACTAAGTACCGGGGTGAGTTTGAGGAGCGCCTTAAGAAGATCATGGATGAAATCCGCTCCGCCGGAAACGTCATCTTGGTCATTGACGAAGTGCATACGCTGATTGGAGCCGGAGCCGCCGAAGGAGCCATTGATGCTGCCAACATTCTCAAGCCAGCTCTAGCGCGGGGCGAACTGCAGTGCATTGGCGCGACCACTCTAGACGAATACCGTAAGCATATCGAGCGGGACGCGGCCTTGGAGCGTCGCTTCCAGCCAGTGATGGTGGGCGAACCCACCGTTGAAGAAACTATCGAGATTCTTCATGGCCTGCGCGATCGCTACGAACAGCACCACAAGCTGAAGATTCTAGACGAAGCGTTAGAAGCGGCTGCAAAGCTCTCCGATCGCTATATCGCCGACCGATTTTTACCCGACAAGGCAATTGATCTAGTTGATGAGGCAGGCTCTCGAGTTCGTCTGATCAACTCTCAACTGCCCCCTGCCGCGAAGGAGCTCGACCGCGAACTACGCCAAGTGCTCAAAGATAAAGACAATGCGGTTCGCGCCCAAGACTTCGATCGTGCCGGGGAACTGCGCGATCGGGAAATGGAAATCAAGGCTGAGATTCGGGCGATCGCTCAGTCTAAGAAAAGTGAAGAAGAAGATAGAAACGACGCTTCCCCCGTGGTAGGCGAAGAAGACATCGCTCACATTGTGGCTTCCTGGACAGGGGTGCCGGTCAACAAGCTGACCGAGTCTGAGTCTGAGAAGCTGCTGCATATGGAAGATACGCTGCATCAGCGGCTGATCGGTCAGGATGAAGCGGTTAAAGCCATTTCTAGAGCGATTCGTCGGGCCCGAGTGGGTCTTAAAAATCCCAACCGTCCCATTGCCAGCTTTGTGTTCTCTGGCCCAACGGGTGTGGGTAAGACAGAGCTTGCCAAGTCTCTAGCCGCCTACTTCTTCGGCTCAGAAGACGCTATGGTTCGGCTTGACATGTCCGAATTTATGGAGCGCCATACAGTTTCTAAGCTGATTGGATCTCCCCCTGGGTACGTGGGCTACAACGAAGGCGGTCAGCTAACCGAAGCCGTTCGTCGTCGGCCTTACACGGTCATTCTTTTTGACGAAATAGAAAAGGCACACCCCGACGTCTTCAATATGCTTTTGCAAATTTTAGAAGACGGTCGCCTGACAGATGCCAAAGGTCGCACGGTAGATTTCAAAAACACCCTGCTGATTATGACCTCCAATATTGGCTCGAAGGTGATTGAAAAAGGTGGTGGCGGTCTTGGCTTTGAGTTTGAAGAAGACCATGCCGAGTCGCAGTACAATCGCATTCGCTCTCTGGTCAACGAAGAGCTGAAGCAGTACTTCCGGCCTGAGTTCCTCAACCGCTTAGATGAGATTATCGTCTTCCGTCAGCTGACGAAGGACGAGGTCAAAGAAATTTCCACTATCTTGCTCAAGGAAGTCTTTGTCCGTCTCACAGAGCAGGGCATCACCCTAGAGGTGACTGAGAAATTCAAGGATCGCCTCGTCGATGAAGGCTATAACCCTAGCTACGGCGCTAGACCTTTACGTCGCGCTATTATGCGTCTGTTGGAAGACAGTCTGGCTGAAGAAATTCTTTCAGGCCGCATCCAAGACGGCGATACGGCGATTGTAGATGTTGACGAGGACGGCAAGGTTCACGTCAGACTGGGCGAAAAGCGCGAACTGCTACCCCAAGGTGCAGAATAGCCTGAGCCTGTCGGTTAATTAACTAAAAGGGGTCGGTAAGCTACCGGCCTCTTTTTTCTGAGCGGCCATATTAATTTTAGTAACAGAGATCACGTATTCTTGCTTTGCCGAACGCTACAGCTTGATAATTAATCAGGCAGCTTTTGAATCCGTTTTTGAGTAGAGGCGGTCTCAAAGACTAGCAGAGCAAATAAAACCGTCTACATCCAGCTTTGGAGCATCACGGTAATGGGTTTGATCAAGAAAATTTTTGGTGGCGTTGGGGCCTTTTTCGGTAGCCTATTTGGCGTACTGGGAAAAGTTTTTGGTATTAACAAGTCTGGCTATTTCTTAGAGCTAGATGAAGAGAGCGAGGCCAAATTGCAGCCTGCGATCGCTCAGCGACCATCTGCAGCGCCGCAGCAGGCAGCACCAAAGCAGCCGAAAGTAGAGCCGACTGCTCTAAGCGCTAAAGGGGTTGAGATTTTTCCGGCGGCAGCTGAAGTAGCGACTAAAGCAGCTCTAAAGGCAGATCAAACTGAGCTAGAACCCGCAAAGCTCGAAAAAATGTCCAAGGAATCAGCCTCAACCTCTCAGGACTTAGCCAATTTAGGGGCTTTACCGCTAGCGGCGGCTGAAGCCAAACAGCCTAGCCCTGGCGCTGAAATGACGTTTGCACCCGACTACCTGAGCCGCTCAACAGCTTCAGAGGGTCGCCGTCGTCCCGGCCCCAGCCTGTCACCGTTTAAGCAGATGGCCAAGACGGTTAGGACGTCTGCTGGATAAGATCGCCGGGTTGAAAATTGAAAAATTAAAAAAGCAGCCGACTAGCTGCTTTTTTATTAGCAGTAGACTGGGAGCTACGAGACTTCACGGTCTAAGGTGGGGTGGTCTGGTGCCGTAGGAAGTGTAGGCCACTGTAAAGCTGAAAAGCCGCATCCCAGTTGCTGGGCTGCAATCGCAGTAAGTTTAGATGGGTAGGAAAGTCAGAGAGCAAATCAATATACTCTATTGCCCCCTCAGCAAAAGGCATAAAACCCGAGTGAACAGGGCCAGAGATCTGATTTTGAATATACTGACTCAAAGCATTCCAGCGCAGGCGAGTAGTATTTTGTAAGTCCGAGCTGTTGTTTTCAACAGCGTTCAACGGATTGCCTGAGTGAAACTCATAGGCGCGATCGCAAAGCCGCAAGATTGATTGCCGCTGATGCAGATGCAGATCTAGAACCTGGGCGTAGTCCTGAGTCTTTTCTTTGCGCTGCAGCTTCCCCCAAGGGCCTAGATCGATGACCTGCTCAAAGATAGGCAGCATCCCTACAACGCACTGGCTTACCTCTGACCAGTCAAAGGCGATCGCCCCTAGCTGGTCGCTTTGGCTCTGGCAAACTACTTTGGCCTGAGGCTCAACCGCCCGAAAGAAATTAACCCGGAATACCTGACTCTGATTAACATCAGCAAGTTTGGCACAAAAGGCAGGCGTATTGGCTGTTTGCAAAGCCTGCTCAAGATAGCGCAGCTCACCTATACTACCTACCCGGTAAACTCGCCAGCCCTTGCCAGGTAGCTGCATTCGAGCCGTATAGGCATCAAGCTGCATTACCCGAGCTAGCCCTTGGGCCGCTGCTGTTCGCGCTGCCCCCTGCACTGGCTCTAGCAGTAAAATCCCTGGCTCACCACCGTCGGCGGCAGCTTTAGCCGTGTTACGAGCGGCTTCTTGCTGGGCAGATTGGCGCTGGCTCAGTCGTTCAAGCCCCTGCCTTGCCTGAGCTAGAACCTTAGCGTGAGGAATTTTCTGCAAAATTTGCCGGTAGGTCTTGGCGGCAGAGGTAAGCTGTCCCCGTGCTTCTTGATACTGCCCAATGCAGAGTTTGAGCCAGGGATCTGCGGGTGCCTGCTGCTGCCATTGCTGAATAAGTTCGGCAGCACGGCGATAGTCTTGGTTTTCTAGCGCGGCAGTGACGACTTCTAACATGCCTCGTTACCTCTTCGACCCTAGCATGGCTAATGTTTTATTTTAGGCAGCTAATGTTGGAGTTTTGTGCGGCGATCGCCAGCTTTACCTGAGCACTGGCGAATTTACGATATTTTGAGAGAGCGGTAAAACGCTGATTTTTTCATTTGGCTTTTTCACTGGGTCTGATGTATGCCCCGCTTTCAACTTGACGAAGATGCGCCTATTTTGGTGGAGTTTTTATCGGTGGCTGCCGTAGACAATCCGGCTGCTCTGGTGCGAACCGATCAGGTAGAGCGCTCGGCTGAAGCCCTCAATAGCGCTATGAATGCGATGCGCAACCTGGCGCAGATGGTGGTGGAAACGCTGGATACCCTGGACGAGCAGCCTGCTCAGGTAGAAATGGAGTTTGGGCTGAAGCTGAGCGCAGACGGACAGGCTGCGATCGCCAGCTCAGCCGATACTGCTATGCTGACGGTGCGCATGACCTGGGATCCTAGCCTGCGGCCTGATCCCCGCTGGCAAAATGCTGACGAACCCTATCGCTATGAGGAAGGGGACAGCTATGGCGATCGCGGTGGATATCAAAATCCCGACTATCGCTACAGCGATGAAGACACTGACGACGACTGGTTTTAGAGCAGTCGCAACTGCTGAGCTGCAAGATCAAGCTCTTGAAGGATTTCGTCGCTGTCTCTGGCTACGGGAGCTGTCAGGTCAGGCTCTGCCGTCAGCAAAGCGCTGGCCGCTGTCAGCATTTCAGTAGCCAAATCCCTAAGGTCTTCGCGGTTAGCCAGATAGGTTTGCAGGGCTGTTAGCGGTTCGAGGGTGCTTTCAGCTTTTAGCTCTGGCAGGCGGGGGCGGGCTAGCTGACTGACAAACTCGGCCTGAATTGTGTAAGTATGAGCTGCACTGAGGGCTGCATAGACAGCGTTATTGTCAATCTGCTCAATCTGCTCCGATCGCAGCTTATAGATTAGCCGCACTACAGCTTCGTTAATGTCTGCAGCAGCGATCGCTTTTAACAGTTTTTGCTGAGGATGTTCGGCTTTTGACAGGTCAGCGCTAATGGTTTTAAAGGGCCGCACGGGCAGCGGACAAAATTCTGCTACTGCCTGTCCCCGCCGTAGCGACACCAGCACGTAGCCCTTGTCTTCCTTTTCTTCACTAAAGTCAACCCGCTCAATGCTGCCAGGATACAGCGCCAGCGGCGACTCGCATAAGATCTGATGCTTGTGGACATGACCCAGGGCAATGTAGTCAAAACAATCTCGCGTCAGCAGCGCCATCGGCACCGTGAACCCTTTGCCTGCGGCCATAAAGCGCTCGGCGCCATAGCAGGCGGTATCGGCCATCAGATGCCCTAGCAGAATGGTCGGTAAGCTGGGATCTAGGCGGCGAATTTCTCCCTCTAGGGCCACCCGCAGCCGATCGATCAAAAGCTGATTAACCTCAACCATTGACAGCGCTTCGGTGTCGGGGCGAGTGAGCAGAGTCGATCGCGTTAGCCAGGGCAGCGTAATAATCTGCACCGTACCGCTGCGGGTGTTTAGATGGTGGGTCATGAGGCGATCGCCGACGACAAACCCTGGCACACCCAGGGTTCGGTAAATACACAAGCTGGCCCCGCCTGTGCCTTGGGCGTGCTGGTCGTGGTTGCCAACCAGCAGCACGGTAGGAATTTCGGCATCAACTAGACGGCGAAACTGGCTGGCAAATGCCTGCTGCACCAGCGGCGGCGGCGTAGCGTCGGGGAAGGCATCCCCCCCAAAGAGAACCAGATCAACGGGTTCAGCAATAGCACGATCGATGCAGCGACTCAGGGTAGCAATAAAATCCTCTAGCCGTGTATTCAGCCCGGTTTCGGGATTAATGCGCCCGTGGCAGAAGCCGCTGCCCATGTGAATGTCAGAAAGGTGCAGGAGTCGGAGCATAGGCGCTGATGTCTGCCTGTTAGGTATGCCTGTACTAGAGTTAGGGTAGCATGGGGGCTGGACTAGCTCACGCTTACGAACGACACCTTCCGGCTGAGGGAGAGGTTTACTGCAATTTTTATATTCGCAGAGGCAGAGTTCCTGTGGCTTCAGCGGGTGCTGAACCTATAGGAAATAGCTTTGCAGATAGTTTAAGATAAGCCGCTTCGTTTCTTTTACCAATCGCTGCCGAAACGTTTTCTCCTGTGCGATATGGCTATTTCTGGTTTCGCTTTGTGCGCTACCGATGTTCTCCCTGGTGGACTTTGGCGATCGCACCGCTCAGTTTGCTCTTTGTGTCTGGGGTGAAACGAACTCATATGCAGATCCGCTATCTTAGCGCGATCGCCAGGATTGATTTTGCTGGCGTTTACGAACTGCTCAATGACTTGCTCTGGTAGCAGCCTCTGAATGTGTTTTGTGGGGAATTTATCAACATTTGACTTTTTTGGAGTAATTTCTTAAGCAACTGCTCAATTCGGCTCAGCCTAACCCTGCTACGAACGCTCAGGTGCAACAGTCGCTGCAATCCCCAATTGCCAAAGGGTTTAGATCAGTCTTGGCGGGGTTAGCCATTGTCAAATCATCGGTATCGATGCTGTTTGGGGACAGTAGCCTGCAAACGATCGATGAATTAATCTACGGACTGTTGGCTACTCCTGCCTATGGGCGGATGGCTCAACACCTAAACCAAGACCCAGCTTGTGCTGAGCTGATCTGCGATCGCTACATTCCGCCTGCCCACGACCTTGAAACTCTCCTCACTTACTCCTCTGACTCCCTGGGGTACATCTATGCCACTCAGATAAAAAAGATGGGCTTTGATTCTAACCTTCATGTCGGCAGGACAGCAGAGTCTGATGCCCACTACGTCGAGTTGCGCTTAAACCAAACCCATGACCTCTGGCATGTTGTGACCGGAGAAGATACGAGCCGGACTCATCAAAGTCTAGGCGGTAGACGAATCTCATGGCCGTAGCCATACTTCACAAAAGCTATTCAAAGCATTTTCTTAGAGGAGCTTTGAATAGCAGGTTGTTAAACGATGAACGATAAATTCTGTATGAATGTTTGCCACACTGTGGATCCTCAGGGTGTTCGCCCTGGTTTAGCGCTCAAGCGCGATCGCCTACCGCTTTAAAAATACTCCCATCTTGCTTAAATGCCTTGAACTCCAGTGCATTACCGCTAGGATCGAGAAAAAACATTGTCGCCTGCTCTCCGACTTCTCCCTGAAAGCGAATGTAAGGCTCAATTACAAACTCAACTCTATGCTGCTTGAGCCGTTCCGCTAAATTTCGCCAATCTGCTATTGTCAAGATCACGCCCCAGTGTCGCACAGGCACCGCATGACTATCTACCAGGTTGGTTTCTGGCCCGTCAGAATTAGCCAAACTTAGATGAGCGGTCAGCTGATGGCCAAAAAAATTAAAGTCTATCCAGGTATCGCAGCGACGACCCAGCTCACACCCTAGCACCGTTTCGTAGAAGTGCTGTGTGCGCTCTAAGTCTTGAACTGGAAATGCCAGATGAAAAGGGCGTAAGGTCATGGCAGATTAGAGATTTTGCAGGGCAGCGCCGAACGCTAGCTAAACCAGCCGTCCTGTTCGAGTTCTTCAATCGTTTGCAGGCCGCGTGTATCCCCAAGCTTCAAAAGAGCAGTCCGGGAATCTTCACGGACGCCTAGCTCTTCCTCTTCAGCAAAAGACTCGATCAGGGCGTCAATTGCGGTAGCATAAACCACGTTTGAAGGCAGCTCTTGGCAAAGTTCGCCAATCGTCCAGGCACAGTTGCTGCGAACGGCAGCAATCGGATCGCGGCGCAGCGCCTCAATCAGCGGCGGCAGCGCTTTGAGTACGGCAGCATAGCCCACACCAGCAGCCTGAGCCAGGGCGCTAGCGGCCCACAGTCGCACGGCAGAGATATCAGTTTTGAGGGCATCAATGAGTGGCTCAGTCGAGCGCTCGTCGTGACAGTTGCCCAAAGCCCAAACGATGCCTTTGCGAACATAGCCATTCCAGTCTTGGTTAAGCCGGGCAATCAAAGAAGCGATCGCCGTTTCGCCAGGATTGCGACCCAGGGCATAAGCCGCGCTGACTCTCACCAAAGGGCATGGATCGCTTAGTAAGCCAATCAGCTGAGGAATGGCCCGCTCGTCCTGCAGTTCACAAAAGGCCCGAGCCGCCAGCATCCGCTGGGGCGTTTCTGACGAAGACAGCAAGAGCAGCATTTGGTCAGGATCATACTGCGGCCCCTGTGCTTCATCGACAGGAGCCATCCGATCTAGAGGGCTTTCTAGATCCAGGTCAGCATCTAGCGTGGTGAGGTCATCATCATACATACTGTCACTTTACAGCACGAATTTATCCTAAAGCGACCCTTTTAATCAATGAGGTTCTGCGTCAGCAGATGCAAGAGAGCCTTCAGTTTCTAAGTCGCTGCACCTCTAGCTGTGCCCAATCTAGGGCTTCGTCAGGATTTGTGACTTTGCCTTCGGCGTGGGCTAGCCGAATTGACTCTAGGAGCTGCCCGATATGGCGACCGGGACGCAGCTGTAGCTTTTGCATCAGCGTTCGCCCAGACACCAAGGTTGTCGGATGGGCTACCGGGTCTTGGGGCTGCAAAAACCGCTGAGTTAGAGCATAAATTTGCTCAGTTGGATATCCCAGGGCGATCGCTAACACAGACAAACTGAAAAAGCTCTGGCCTACATCTTGAAACAGCTCATACTGCTCACGGATAGAGAGCGAGCGCGAGCGCAGCGGCGCTAGCCGGTGCTGGTTGCGCAGCGTTGCCAGCACCGCCTGCTGCTCAGCGCGGCTGTATTTTAGGTGGACTAGCTCAGTTTCAGCGATCGCACGTCTGGGGTCAAAAGCTGACTGATTTTAGCCGCCTTCAGCCAGCTCCGGTGCATACCGGGCACACTTTGCTCCTTAAACCAGCCCGCTAGCAAACTGGCATAGTCAGGCCAGTCTGCCGCGAGGTCAGCATAGGCGGCGTCAATTGCCGTCACCGTTTGGAGCGAGTCGGCGGTAATCTGCGGCAGCCAGCCCTGCAGCAGCTGGTCTCGACAGCAGGCCATGAGCTGGGTTGAACCTGCTGGCTTACTCAGCAAGGCGTCAAGTTCTCCTCGCACCCGCTCAGCCGCTACCTGAGTCAGCAGCCCCGCCAGGGCGCGAATAGCGACCTGCGTCTGTGGCTCGACGGTAAAATTAAGCTGAGCGGCCTGACGGTAGGCCCGCAGCAGCCGCAGGGGATCGGCTTTGAGGTTCTCCGCTGAGATCATTCTCAAGAGCCGCTTGTCTAAATCCTGAGCGCCCAGCAGCGGATCGATCAGCTGCTGGGTATGGGGATGATAAGCGATCGCGTTGACGGTAAAATCTCGCCGCTGCAGATCGGTTTCTAAGGTTGGCCCCACCTGCTGGGCAAAATCAACCGTTGCCTGAGGAAACACCACGCGGGCAATTTTGTGCTGAGCATCTAGCACCACAAAGCCTGCCTGATAGTGCTTGGCGATCCGCTGGGCCGTCTCAATTGCAGCCTCTGGCACCACAAAATCAAGATCTAGATAGTCAGCCCGTCGCTCTAGCAGCACGTCACGAACGTTGCCCCCGACCAGATAGGCCGAAGGCGGCAGCAAAGCCAGCTCAAACGGCCAGGTTTGCGGAGATAAAGCGGCAGGTAAGGCATTAACAGGCAGTGTCAAGGGCCAAACTCGTGAAACGGTTAGCGGGTGCCCGTGATGCGACGACAGTGACTTTCCTCACTGGCCAAAGATATCGAAGCACGGCTTTTCATTTTGCAATATTTCTAACCCCTCCTGAAAGCCTAGCTAAAAGTTGAGCTAAATTAGCAAAAAGGGTCTGGAGGGGATCTATGTGTATTTGTGTTAATTGCCACTATGTCGATCGCTGCATCACCTACCACGCGGTTGAAACTCAGCACCAGCAGCCTCACCTCACCGCAACGCCTGACTTTGAGCCAGTCAATCCAACCATCAATGCCAATATTCAGCCGCCTAAGGTGCGAATTGAAGGCGATCGCATTGTCCAAGAAAATGACTTTGGCTTTGAGTACGACGTCGTCGGCTGCGAGAGCTTCAAGCAGGAGACGGGAAAATGGGCCAAACTGCGCCCAGGGGAGCTGATCCCGACCTAGGTGATGACCCTATGCTTAAATCCTCACTGTCCGCAGCCTCAAAACCCTGACGCTCATCGCTACTGCCAGAGCTGTGGCCAGCCGCTGCTGCTAGGCGATCGCTATCGTGCGCTCAGACAGATTGGGCAGGGGGGCTTTGGCCGCACGCTGCTAGCCTGGGATCAGGCAGTGCAGACTCACTGCGTGATTAAACAACTGCTGCGATCGCCCGACTCCCAGCGATTTCAGCAGGAGGTTGAGCAGCTAGCCCACCTCGCTCAGCACCCCCAGATTCCAAAACTGCTGGAGGCGCTGGAAACTTCTGAGGGTTGCTATCTGGTGCAAGAATTTATCCAGGGGCCTAACCTTGAAATCAAGCTGCAGCGCCAGGGCGTTTTTGATGAAGCTCAAATTCGGGCGCTGCTGGAGCAAATACTGTCAGTGCTGGTCTTTGTGCATCAGGCCCAGGTGATTCACCGCGATATCAAGCCCGAAAATATTCTCTATGTTGAATCTACCCATACTTACTTTCTGGTAGACTTTGGCGCGTCTAAATATGCCGATGTCGAAACCCTCAAGCAGACAGGCACAGTCATCGGCAGCGCTGGCTACGCTGCCCCTGAGCAAATGCTGGGACAGGCCGGATTTGCCAGCGATCTCTACAGCTTAGGGGTCACCTGCATTCACTTGCTCACCGGGCAGCATCCTTTTGATTTGTACTCAATCGGCGAAGACCGCTGGGTCTGGCGACCCTATGTGCGTCAGGGCGTGAGCCTACAGCTCGGCTACATTTTAGAACGGCTGCTGAGCCGCTCTCTACAGCGTCGCTATGCCTCGGCCTCAGCCGCGATCGCAGATGTGCAGACTCTGGGAACCCGGCGTCAGAGCCAAAATCCTCAGGGTAAAGTGCCACGTCTCCCCAAAAGCAGCCGCGAGATGGCTATACTCCCTACCGTCTCCTGGCAGTGTGTTCAGACTTTGGCGACAGCGGGCAGCATTGTCAACGCCCTCAGCATTAGCCCCGATGGCCGCGCCGTAGCCACAGGCAGCAGCGATAAGACCGTGCGTCTGTGGGACTTGCGCAATGGCGAATTGATTCAAACCCTGGGCAGTGCTGTCCCGCTGCTGAACTCGCGCCACCGCGACTCGGTGAACGCGGTTTTATTCAGCACTGACGGTAGGAGTCTGTTTAGCGGCAGCAGCGACGGCACCGTTAAATGGTGGGATTTGGCCGACTACCGCCTGATAGCAACCCTGCCCGAGTCGGGATGGACAATCACCGCGATCGCTCTCACACCTGACGGCAAATTCTTAGTAGGTGGGGGCGGCGAAGGCAAGCTTAAGCTTTGGGATTTGGCAACCTTCACGCTAGCGGCCACCCTCACCTCACACCAGGGCCAGATCAGCGGCTTGGCGATACAAGACAGCGCTCACCGGCTGATCAGCAGCAGCTGGGATCGAACGTTGCGATTGTGGAATCTAAAGACCGGGGCGCTACTCAAAACTCAGAGCAGTGCCCACAGTGCCGCGATCACCAGTCTGGCTCTGCGACAGATGCTTTTGGTCAGCGGCGATACAGAGGGCGTAGTTAAACTCTGGGATCTGCAAAATGACTGGCGCAGTCGTACTCTCAAGGCCCATAGCGACAGGGTTACCTCAATTGCCCTGAGCCAGGATAGCGAATTGCTGGTAACCGGGGGGGATGACAGCGCCCTGTTTTTTGGCACCTGCCTACAGGTAAACGAGTGGTCCAGCTCAATCACACCTGGGGCATACGGGCGATCGCCTTCACCCCAGACGGCCAGACTCTGGTGAGCAGCAGTGCTGACGAAACCCTAAAGATTTGGCGACGCCTGAGCTAGAGGCAGTTATTACATCCGCTTAAAATCATTCGATTCTGTCCGGGTTTCGGCTAATATAATAATCCCGAATTGGGGCAACTCAATTTTTGCTTCGCACTTTGCCACGATCGCTTATGCCACTTTTTTGCCAACCGCCGCCGCCACTAACGCCAGGCGATCGCCTCTGTGTTATTACCCCTAGCGGCGCGCTGCGAGAGTTGGAAAAATTTCAGCAAGGGATTGAAATTTGGCGATCGCGGGGCTATGAAATTGAGCTAATTTCGGGTTGTGACGCTCAGTGGGGCTATCTGGCCGGCACCGACTGCGATCGCCGTCAGCAGCTAAACAAAGCCTTACAAGATCCAGGCTGTAAGGGCATTCTCTGTGCCCGAGGAGGCTACGGCGGCACCCGGCTGCTCGAAGACTGGCAGTGGCCCAGGGTCAGCAAGTGGCTAATTGGCTTCTCAGACGCGACCAGCCTGCTGTGGAGTCTAAGTCAGACAGGTGTTGCCGGAGTTCATGGCCCGCTGCTGACGACCCTGGCCGATGAGCCAGACGGCTCGGTGAAACGGCTGTTTAACTGGTTAGAAGGGCGCTTTGTAGGGCCACTCCACGGCAGCGGCTGGGGGGGCGGCAGCGCGGAAGGCAAGCTGATGCCAGCCAACTTGACCGTAGCCACTTGCCTGTTAGGAACTACAGCAGCCCCTGCTTTAGACAACGTTATTTTGGCCTTTGAGGATGTGGCAGAAGCACCTTACCGCATCGACCGGATGCTGACCCACTGGCGGATGATGGGTAAGTTCAAGGCTGTTAGAGGCATTGCCCTAGGCCGCTTCAGCCAGTGTGAAGCCAGAAAACAGCCCAGCTTTAGCGTTGCAGAGGTGCTGCGCGATCGCCTGGGAGACTTGGGCATTCCGGTGGTTTCAGACCTGCCTTTTGGTCACGACGGCGTCAATGCGGCTTTGCCTGTGGGAGTTGCTGCTAGACTAGACGGCGATCGAGGAACGTTGATGATTCTGCCGGATGGGTCAGGGGATGGCCCTTGATGGTATAGCAATATTCATAATTGTGTAAACAGTTAAAGCCTTTGCTGACAATGTTTTTAAGGCTTCTGGTATACTCCATAATTATGAAAACCGCCGTAGTAGCGCTCATCAGTAGGTGAGCAGCGCCCACACCCTGCTTGATCTAAAGATTCAGGATGAAAGATTGGGCTTTCCCGGTTATTCTCCTTGCTCAGATTTAGCACCTTGACTGGGCTGGCGGTGCTGGCCCTATATCTTATCTTTGAAAACCGCCTACAATCAAGACGTAAGCCTTCGCTAGCAGCGCCTGTGGTTCCCTTACATGACGATAATCCGACTCGTAGCAAGCCGTATGTTACCTACGCTCTGATCGGTCTCAACATCGCCGTTTTTTTGTTTGAGATCGGCCTGTCGCCTCAGGGTCTAGAACTCTTTTTTGACCGCTGGGCTGTGGTGCCCGCCCAGCTTACCGCCAGCTTTCAAGGGGCAGGCTTCAGTGCTGGTCAAGAGTGGCTAACGCTGATTTCGTCCCAGTTTCTGCACGGGGGCTTTTTGCACCTAGGCGGCAACATGCTCTACCTCTGGGTATTCGGCAACAATATCGAAGACCGTCTGGGCAAAATTAAATTTATTATTTTTTATCTGGGCTGTGGTGTTTTGGCGGCGCTGACCCAGTGGTTTTTTGAACCCGGTTCACCTGTGCCGACGGTCGGGGCCAGCGGAGCGATCGCCGGGGTGATGGGCGCTTACATCCTCAAATTTCCTAAGGCTCGCATTTTAACCCTGATTCCCCTCTTCGTTTTTATTACCACCATTCGTATCCCGGCCCTGTTCTTTTTGGGCTTTTGGTTCGTGCAGCAGGCTCTCTACGGCATTGCCAGTCTGGGGGCCGAGGCTCAAATGGGAACAGGCGGCGTTGCTTACTGGGCGCACGCGGGCGGTTTTATCTTTGGCATCGTGCTGGGGCCGCTGCTGGGTTTGCTTGCAGAAACAGATCCTCCCTCGCCGTATCGATAATTCGGCCTGTAAACGCTCACAAACAAGCGATCGCTCACTAACACAGCGTTTTTAACCATGCAGGAATGGTTTTGCCTGATTCCAGGAGTTAGCTAGTCAATGAGAAACATTTATTATGGCAATGCATCTGACAAACGAAAAATTGCTATGAATGTCAATTTTTTGTAATATTGCTTTACATTGTTTGACCCAGACAGCGAACAATCAGCCCGAGTTTAATCTGAGGCGATGCCCGAGAGCTTTTGCTCCAGATAGCTCAGTCTATTAGGTTTGATAATTTTTTTGAGGAATTCTCATGCCGTTTACTATTGATTCAGCCCGTGGTATTTTCCCGAATACCCTCACGGCGGATGCCGTACCGGCTACTATTGCCAGATTCAATCAGCTCAGCGTTGAAGACCAGCTGGCACTGATTTGGTTTGCCTATCTTGAAATGGGCAAAACGATTACAGTGGCCGCTCCGGGAGCTGCCAATATGCAGTTTGCAGAGATAACGCTAGAGGAAATCAGCAAGATGTCTCCTCAAGCGCAGTCTCAAACCATGTGTGACCTAGCCAATCGATCTGATACCCCCATCTGTCGCACCTACGGTAGCTGGACGCCCAATCTGAAACTAGGCTTTTGGTATCAGCTCGGCCAGTGGATGGATCAGGGTCTAGTCGCCCCTATTCCTGAGGGCTATCAGCTTTCTGCGAATGCTACAGCGGTCTTGCAAGCAATCAAGAATCTGGATTCTGGTCAGCAAATTACCGTATTGCGCAATGCTGTGGTTGATATGGGGTTTGATGCCAAAAAACTTGGCAGCTCTAAGCGAGTGTCAGAGCCGGTAGAACCTCCGACCTCAATTGCTCAGCGAACTCAGGTAACCATTGAGGGCATCAGCAATCCTACCGTGCTGAGCTACATGAACTATCTGAACGCCAACGACTTTGAGGCGCTAATTGAGCTGTTTACGCCAGATGGTGCTTTGCAACCTCCTTTCCAACGGCCTATTGTGGGCAAAGAGGCTATTTTGCGGTTCTTTCGGGAAGAGTGTCAAAACCTCAAGCTCATTCCTGAGCGCGGCGTTTCTGAACCTGCAGAGGATGAGTACAGTCAGATCAAAGTCACTGGAAAAGTACAGACTCCCTGGTTTAGCGCCAATGTCGGCATGAATATCGCCTGGCGCTTTTTGCTCAATTCTGAGAACCAAATATTCTTTGTAGCCATTGACCTGCTAGCGTCTCCGAAGGAGTTACTAAACCTGGCCCGATAAGCCATTCCTTTAGGGAAAGCAAAAGTCTGTCAAAAGCCAAGCGCTCTGAATCTTCAGAGCGCTTTTTTGGAAAAAATGAGACACATTGTTAAGATATGTAAGACAATATCATTAGAGTTTCAAATTTAAGCAATGCAGGTAAGTAATACTGAGTGGTCTTTAGCCGAAAAAAAAGTTGCCCAAGAAGTCTTGAAAATAGCCTATGAGCGAGAAGTTAAGGCTTTAATTGCAACGGTGCGTGAAAGCGCAGGGAGCATTACAGCTCTCGAACAGATCTGGCAGCTTCATGACCTCTTGAGTTCTAAAAGATACGAGATTGATGGCAAATATGACGACAGGGAGTCGGCTCTTATTTTTGTCTTTGCCCAGCTCGTCAAAGAGGGCTGGCTGTATATGGACGAACTGGCGAGCCTAGAAGGGGCAAAGCGGGCTAAGGTGGCTGCCTTAACTCATATGTAGGCCATATATGTAGGCCATAGCCCACTGATTTTAATCTCTGATTAACAGTAACTTTGACTGAGCTGACTACAATAAGAGCTAATCAAGGTACCGCTAAGGAGTGAGTCATGGCACAGAGTTTGCTAGAGCAGCTACGGACAATGACCATCGTGGTCGCTGATACCGGGGACATTCAGGCAATTGAGCAGTTTAAACCCCGTGATGCCACCACAAACCCTTCTTTGATTACAGCTGCCGCTCAGATGCCTCAATACCAGGCCATTGTGGATGAGACTTTGCTACAGGCAAAAGCCGATCTGGGTCTAGACGCCAGCGATAAAGATATTGCCAACCTGGCTTTCAAGCGGCTAGCGGTAGCCTTTGGCCTGAAAATTTTGCAGATTATTCCAGGGCGCGTTTCAACTGAGGTCGATGCGCGACTTTCCTATGACACAGCAGCTACGATTGAGACTGCTCACGATTTAATTGCTCAATATGAGGCAGCAGGTATTTCACGCGATCGCATTCTCATTAAAATTGCCTCTACCTGGGAAGGCATTCAGGCGGCTAAAGCCCTTGAAAAAGAAGGCATTCACTGCAATCTGACGCTGCTGTTTGGCCTGCACCAGGCGATCGCCTGTGCCGAAGCCAAAGCGACCCTAATCTCCCCCTTCGTCGGTCGAATTCTAGACTGGTACAAAAAGGAAACAGGCCGCGAGTCTTACCCTCCCACAGAAGATCCCGGCGTGCAGTCTGTGACTGAAATCTACAACTACTACAAAAAGTTTGGCCACGCTACCGAAGTGATGGGGGCTAGCTTCCGCAATTTAGGCGAAATCACCCAGCTGGCCGGGTGCGACTTACTCACCATTTCACCGCAGCTGCTGGCTCAGCTCGACCAGACCGCAGCTGACCTACCTCGCCAGCTGCTGCCAGAGAAGGCAGCAGCCGCTGAAATCGAACGAATTTCGATGGATCAGGCCACGTTTGAGCAAATGCATGAGCGCGATCGCATGGCCTCTGAAAAACTAGAAGAAGGCATTCGCGGCTTCAGCAAAGCCTTAGAAACTTTAGAAACCATGCTGGCTGAGCGCCTACACCTGCGCCTACAGGGTGAAAAATTGGTTAGTCAAGCTGCCGAAGAAGTCTTTCAGGCTTATGATCTTGACGGCGACGGCTTCATCACCCGTGAAGAGTGGATGGGTACAGATGCTGTCTTTGATGCCCTTGACCGCGACCATGACGGCAAAGTCACGCCTGACGAGATCAGCACCGGGTTCGGCGGAGGCTATCAGCTCATTCAGGTTTAGAGAACTCCTTAACATTCTTCAAACCGATCACGTCAGTCTGTGAATCAACCCGTGTTCATCGAGATGTTCGTGCAAAAATAGAAACATATTTTCAATGAACTGTAGTCAGACTGGCACCACAGATAGACCTTGATTAAGATTTTAAGCAAGCTCAGAGAAATCATCGCTCGCTGGTGGGGTGACTTTACCCTCCAGACTCGCTTAATGGCAGGGGCGACGCTGGTTGTTTCTTTGATCATGAGCGGTCTCACCTTCTGGGCAGTCAATACCATTCAGCTAGATGCGCGGCTAAACGATACTCGCTTTGGCCGTGACTTGGGCCTGCTGCTGGCCGCTAATGTGGTTCCGCTGGTGTATGAAGACAATCGCACGGAGCTGGCTCGCTTTTCCTATAGCTTCTACCAAAGTACATCCAGCGTTCGCTACATGCTCTACGCCGACAAAGACGGCGACATTTTCTTTGGCATTCCCTACTCTGAGCCAGCAGTACAAAACTCCTTGGCAATTCGCCGCCGGATGCAGCTGCCCGAAAACTACGTCAGAAATGCTGACTTGCCAATGGTGCGGCAGCACATCACGCCTCTAGGAGAGGTGACTGATGTGTTTGTGCCGCTCAACTACGAAGGCGAATATTTGGGCGTTTTGGCCTTAGGCATCAATCCTAATCCTACAGTCGTAACCTCCTCACACCTCACCCGCGATGTTACCGTTGCCGTATTTGTCTCTATCTGGGTGATGGTGATTTTGGGGGCTGTCTTCAACGCTCTGACGATTACGCAGCCGATTAAGGAGCTGCTAGTTGGCGTTAAAAACATTGCTGCTGGTAACTTTAAGCAGCGAATTGACCTGCCCCTTGGGGGAGAACTTGGGGAACTAATCTACAGCTTCAACGATATGGCAGAGCGCTTGGAGCGCTACGAAGAACAAAATATTGAAGAACTCACCGCCGAAAAAGCCAAGCTCGAAACCCTAGTGTCAACCATTGCCGACGGCGCTATTTTGTTAGATACCGAAATGCATGTGGTGCTGGTCAACCCAGCCGCACGGCGACTATTTGGTTGGGAAAATAAGCATTTAGAGTCTGAAACAGTCTTAGAACATTTGCCCAATGCGGTTACCATGCAGCTAACGCGCCCTCTCTACCAGGCGGCTGCAGGTGAATCTGAAGCGATGGAATTTCGCCTCGTCTTACCAGAACCCTCTGCCCACACTATCAGAATTTTGCTCAATACGGTGCTGGATCAGTCGCGGGAGAACGTTAAAGGAATTGCCATGACCGTGCAGGATATTACCCGTGAGGTAGCGCTAAACGAGGCTAAAAGCCAGTTCATCAGCAATGTTTCCCACGAGCTAAGAACGCCTTTATTCAATATCAAGTCGTTTATTGAAACCCTGCATGAATATGGGGAAGATCTGAGCGAACCGGAACGGCGCGAATTTTTAGAAACCGCAAACCACGAAACCGATCGCCTCACTCGCCTAGTCAACGACGTGCTTGATCTTTCTCGCCTAGAGTCTAACCGCCGCTACCAGCTGACAGGCGTAGACGCGACCCAGCCGATAGAGCAAACCCTGCGAACCTACCAGCTCAATGCTCGGGATAAGCAAATTGAGCTGCTCTCAGATATTCAACCCGATCTACCCTTGGTGTTTAGCAACTATGATCTGCTGCTGCAGGTTCTGATCAATCTGGTAGGCAACGCCTTGAAGTTTACCGCCGCTGGTGGAGGCGTTATGATTCGGGCCTATCGAGCGCCCGAGCAGTCTCCTCACAGTCCTGTTAAAGCAGTACGGATTGAGATTGCAGATACGGGTATTGGCATTGCCCCGGAAGATCAAGCCGCTATTTTCGATCGCTTCTTTAGAGTCGAAAACCGAGTGCATACCCTAGAAGGCACCGGACTGGGTCTATCTATTGTTAAAAACATTATTGAAAAGCACAGCAGTCGCGTCAACCTTGTCAGCGAGGTCGGCACAGGCACTACCTTTTGGTTTGAGCTGAGCTTCTTTAGCCCTGAATCGGAAAAAAATCTGACTGAGGCTGTATCAGCCAACTTAGAAGCGGCCAAGGCAGGCTCTCCTATATTGCAATCAGCAGGCTAATCAGCAGCAAACCCGCTAGCACCAGCCAGACCCGATTGCGCCTGAGCCAGATGCGATTTAGGGAAAAGGTATTTTTATGAGTCGGTTCGACAGCGATCGCACTCTCAGGCTGATAGAGGGTACAAGAGCGAGCTAGGGGGCGCTGGGGAAAATTGCAGCTATTGTCAGCGTGATAAATACAGTCTGGGCATAAAAAAGCACCCTCATCCGCCCGGTATAGCTCAATTCCTGGATGGCCGTGGGCTTTGAGCGTGAGCTGGCAGCGAGGACATTGGATAGCAGTGGCTTGAATCGACTGCTGGCAGCGAGGACAGACAGGCATAGTAATCGTAAGCAAACACACCGATATCCTAACGAGATTTTTTGCCTGACAGCCAGAACAGGGATCACAGTCAGGTTAGCTGTTAAATGCTAGCAAACCGTCGTACCTGATATTCCTTCGATTCCAGCATTTCATATTCAAAGCCTAGAGTCTGATCAAACGTTTGGGCAATGTGATCTAGTGCTGTCTGATCGATAGCTTTCCACTGTTCACGGCTGGCCCAGCGAATCATCAAGACCAGCTCAGAGACATCCTCAGGCGAGATCCAGACTTCTTTTCCCAAAAAACCATCGTAGCTTTCTAAAGCCACACTCCAGATCTCGGCATCTACCTGCACATATCGCTCTCGCTGCTCAGCAGGAACACGAAACTTGAGCCATTCAATCACCATGCCTACTGTACCCGCTTATCAGTGCTTTGATCCTCTCACAGATTTTTGTATTCAAAGTAATTTAGTGGTCTGCAATCTTTATTACTAAAAAAACGCTTAACCACGGCTGTTGCAGCATTTTCATACCAGCTTCATACCCTTGCCATATGAGTCAGTTAGGGTAAGAACTGTAAGCAAAAAAAGCTCAAAAACTCACTGACAACGGAGACTGGCTCAACATGCAATCAGATGACGTTTCTCAAGCAACTCGACCCGGTTTGCAGCAGTGGCTATCGCGTAGCTCATATCTGCTGCTAGGGGCTGGACTGGCCGTAACAGGGAGCTACTTTGCCTGGAGTCCCCAGTCTCCGGTTAACCAGCAGGCATTTGCTCAGTCTGCTGTGACGCAAAGCGATCCCCCTGCTGTATCTCAGGCGGTTCCGGGGCTTTCTGCAACAGGTGATAATTTTATCAGCCAGGTGGTTAACTCGGCTGGGCCTGCGGTTGTCCGCATTAATGCCTCCCGCACGGTTCGACAAGAGGTGCCTGAGGTCTTTAATGATCCTTTCTTTCAGCGTTTTTTTGGTTCTGAGGTGCCAACGCAGCCTTCAGAGCGGGTGCAGCGGGGAGTAGGCTCTGGATTTATCCTAGACGATCAGGGTCACATTTTAACCAATGCTCATGTGGTTGATGGGGCTGATCAGGTGCGGGTGACGCTGAAAGATGGCCGCTCGCTAGAGGGGAAGGTTCTAGGCAGCGATCGGGTGACCGATATTGCGGTAATTCAGGTAGAAGCAAACGAATTGCCTACCGTAAAACTGGGCAATTCTGATCAGCTTCGTCCCGGACAGTGGGCGATCGCTATTGGTAACCCCCTCGGACTTGACAACACAGTGACCGCAGGTATTATCAGCGCCACCGGACGCTCTAGCGGCGACGTTGGCATTGCCGACAAGCAGGTAGACTTCATCCAAACTGACACCGCTATCAATCCCGGTAACTCTGGTGGGCCTTTGCTAGATGAAAGGGGAAATGTAATTGGAATCAACACAGCAATTATTCAGGGCGCTCAGGGTATTGGTTTTGCCGTGCCGATTAACACAGCCAAAACCATCGCTGACCAGCTCATTGCGGATGGTAAAATTGACCATCCCTACCTGGGTATTGCGATGGTAACGCTAACGCCAGAAACCAAAGCGGAAATCAACAACAACCCCAACGCCGGACTCTCTGTTAGCGAGGATACAGGCGTGCTCATTGCCAACGTCAGACCCAACTCTCCGGCGGCTAGAGCGGGATTACGGGCAGGCGATGTGATTCAAGCTATCAACCGTGAAACCGTAACGGACTCTGAGGCGGTACAAAAGCAGGTGGCAGCCGTTGCGGTGGGGGACAACCTGCGCTTAGACATTCGCCGCTCTGGGCAAGCGATGACGATTACCGCCGAACTAGGGGCATTTCCAGTCGAGAGTGCTCAATAGCTTGCTGCGACCTAGTCTCTAGCTACTTTCAGTCCGACTGATTTAAGCAATGGCTAAGAGCGCCGCCCTATTCTTAGCCATTTTTAATCTTGTTTTTAATGAATTAGGTTCGGACTTCCGTGCCTATAAAGTTCTGTCGGCTATGCCATCTTTTGTCAGAATAAAGCGGTAGGCTTGAGCATCGGCCACCAAACGCTTCTAAGAGCGCTTCTAAGTTCGCAGCGGGAAAACAAGATGGATACCAACAATCTGCTTAGGCAGCTAATTATGCTCGGCGTCGGCACCACCTCCCTGGTTGCAGAAAAACTCAGGGAAGTGACCGACGAATGGGTGAGAGACGGGCAGCTTAATTCTGACCAAGCTCGACGATTTGTGGATGATCTAATGACCCAGCTCAATTCTGAGCAGGGCAAGTTTGAAGAGCAGATGCAGCGGCAGTTGCGCAAAGCGATGGAAGATCTTGGCGTCCCTCAGCAGTCTGAGATGGACGAACTGCGAGGGCGGCTCGATCGCTTAGAGCGCAAGCTACGAGAGATCGAAAACCAGCTTTGGAAATAGTATGCTCAAGTTAGCTCACTGCTATTCAGGAGAAACCGCGTGCGAGAAATCTTAGTTAGCTTTGGCGTTTTAGTCGTCTGCTGTGTAGTTCTCATTGCAGCTCAGGTGACAGGCCGCAGCAGCGCGATCGCAGCCAATCTTCAGGCTAATGCGCCTGCCATTGCTCAGCCAGTCCAGACTCAAATTGCTGATACCGATACCCTCATGCCAGAAATCAACCCTGCCGGGGAAACCCCCATAACTGAAGACATTGCTGTTACGACTAGCTCTGGTCTGAAGTATATTGACCTAGTAGAGGGCACTGGGGCCTCACCTCAGCCCAGTCAGCGCGTAACCGTCCACTATACGGGCACCTTGGAAGACGGTACTAAGTTTGACAGCTCCCGCGATCGCAATCGTCCCTTTGGCTTCACAATCGGGGTCGGCCAGGTGATCAAAGGCTGGGATGAGGGCGTCATGAGTATGCATGTAGGCGGTCGTCGCACACTGATCATTCCGCCCGATCTGGGGTATGGCAGTCGAGGCGCAGGCGGCGTCATTCCCCCCAATGCCAAGCTAATTTTTGATGTTGAGCTGCTGCGTATCGGCTAAAGGCAGCTTTAAGCCCCAATTTTTGAGAGACGCCCTTTTTTAGGCGTCTCTTTACGCTATAAATCCAGGGAAAATTCGCACTTTCCTTTCAAATCAGCCAAGACAGTGGATAATTTCATTGGTTGAAATATTATGCAGTTCTGTGAAGTATTTTTTTCTGTCAGATAGCTGGAGAGTCGGACGAGTCTGGGAGTTTGGCGGACTCTGGGATGAACTTGCCTGGCAGCGCAAGCCGCATATTCAATGCCTAACGCTTTTTATTGAAGAGCAGCAGGAAAAGCTATGGCTGTACCAGGTTGAAGACACGGTGCTAATGGTAGAGGTGAAGCCTACTGATCCTAATCATCACCAGTCAATTGGTCAGGTCATGCTGAAGCGGCTGATTTCAGCAGATCAGGCGATCGCCCGCCTCTGTGAAGCCGAAACCCTCTGCAATCTCAGCAGAATAGACTAGGGTTTGTAGCAAGGGCGATCGCCGCTAAGCTGGTTCAGAAAAAAGCAAAAACCTGCTGCTTAATTTTGAGACTATGACTGAGGCATTGTTCCGGTACGGCTACCACCCGGTGTAGTTCCACCTTCGGGTTTAGGATGCCACTGACTATCACCCCCTTCTTCATAGCTGATTTTGATTGAGTTCCAGGCTGTTTTACGGGCAGCCTCTTCGCTCAGACCATCAGCAGATGAGCTGTTAAAAGCTGCCATATAAAATTTTTGTGCACCTTCTGGAAGCTTTTCTCGCACGTCTTGGGGTAAAGACTCAAGATTTTCATAAGGCATGGTCAAGTCTCCTTAGCATTCACTGTCAGTGTCTAATACTGAATCCGAATCGTATAACCCCGATTCAAAGATAGGTGACTTGCCTAGGGGCAAACGGTGTTTGCCCAGCCTAATCGGGGGTAGCCAAAGAGGATTCAGTATAATAACTAATAGCTAAGATTAGATTCAACCAGCATCTACCCTGAGGCTAAGCTGCATCTCTACCTGATAATTACCCAACTCTAGACAACGACTGGACTATCTGTCCTCAAAAAAGCTCGTCTAGGCTGGCTGATTCTGGCAGATTCGTGACCGAGCGCTCCAGCGAAGCCAGTGCCCGATTGTAGCCCAGCACAGCCGTGACTAAATTTCCTTGGGCCTCTGTCAAATCTGACTGGGCGCTGAGGACGTCTAGCTGTGTACCCACCCCCGCATTAAACCGCAGCCTAGCCAGATCAAGGGCTTCAGCCGCCTGATCAGCCGCAAGCCTAGCTGTACGGACATTAGACAAATTAGCTTCCAAATTAGAAAACGCCTGCTCTACCTGAAACCGAATCGAATTTCGCGTTTCTGAGAAGCGCACCTCAGCAATTTCAGCATCTCGTTCTCGCTGAGCTGCTTGGGCTGCTGCCTGTCCCCCTTCAAACAGACTGATGCTGACTCTAGCTCCCAAGGAGTAAGTGTCCTCAAAGCCATCGTCGTTGTCTAACGTGTTACTGAGACTATAGTTAGCAAACAGGCTAACCTGTGGTCCCAGGTTTGATAAAGCAATGCGGCGCTGCTGCTGACTAATTTCCCGCTGGATTAGCTGCTGCTCTAGCTCAGCCCGATTTTGAAAAGCCAGAATGATACTTTCTTCTAGAGACAAAGGCCAAGCACTGGCCAACTCTGAAGGGACAGAATCAACTGTCAACACAGATGGAAGATTCAGGCGTCTGGCAAGCTGTCGCTGAGCAATTTGCTTTTGACTAAACGACTGCACCAGGCTTTGGCGAGCATTGGCTGCCTGGACTTCAGCCCTGAGCACGTCAAAGCGGGTGCCGACGCCTACCTCTTCGCGTAGCTGAGTATCTTCCAGGTTGCGTTGTGCTTCATCTAAAAACGACTGGTTGATACGAATTTGCTCGTCTGCCTCTTGCAAATCGTAGTAGTCGTTAGTGGTGTTAAGTCTTAGCTCGGCCCGACGGCGCTCAACCTCAAGCTGATTGAAGCGAATCTGCTCTTCGGCAGACCGAATACTCGCCGATCGCCGCCCCGACGTGTAGAGATTGTAGCTGAGGTCTAAATCTCCGCTGAGGGTTGTCTGCAACTCTTCCTGAGTGGAAAATTGTCCCCCGCTAGGGGTGATTCCTCCTACTGTTGTGCCCAAGCCCGATGCCCCAAAGGAGGTAGACTGTCGGGCCGTTAGATCGCTACCGGCACTCAGCGTCGGGTAAAGAGCTGCCTGTGCTTCTCTTAAGGCTGACTGGCTACGCTCTAGCTCCAGCAGCGCAATTTGCAGATCTTCATTGTTTCTATAGGCCAGCTCGATCGCCTGAGTCAGAGTAATGGGCTGGGTGCCGATAATCTCGACTTCATCTGTCTGGGTAGGATACAGCAGTGGATTGGGGTCAGCGTAGAGGGCTTCAGGGGCATCTTCGGGAGTGGCCGTAGGGTTGCCGGGCAGAAACTCTCCCTCAATTGGCACAATTTCTGGCTCTAGATTGCCATCAATTGGATCAGGCTCTACTGGCTCAAGCTGTGGCAGGGCTTGGGCAATAGGCACAAAATTGTCTGCATAGGTTTCTGTAGCATCGGCTACGGCTTGAGAACGGGGGGTAGAGGTCGTCTCACGGCTGAGCGCTATGGGTAATTCAGTGCTGCTGATAGCGGGGCTGTTTGCGGTGGCAGCGAGCCTGGCAGCGCCAGACTGAACGGCCTCAGGTTCTGCAGCAGGCTCGTTCGCAATCGTATCATCTACAGAATCATCTACAGGAACTGTTGAGAACTGAGGCTCACTCTGACCCGTAACAGATCTCGCTGAAGCAGCTCGCAGCCACGTTACTGAGGATAAGTCTAGAGCCTGTATAGATGCCCCCTGGGGAGATTTGGGAGCCTTTTCTGCGATCGCTGGCTCAGTAGTACTCACCTCTGCGATCGCTGTTTCTACAGCAGTCGTCGTAGAGGCAGGCGGAGTCATCTCAGCCATAGAACTCATCATAGCTGCATTGGCTGCATCGGCTATTTGGGGCATATTACCTACTGCTGCCGCTGTTCTGGGAGAAAAGCCTATAGCAGTTCCTATGCCTAGACAGACTGAAGCAACTCGATAGAGAGAAAATGTTCGCATACAAACTCGCTACAACTAGAACTCTGCAAAGAGGGTTATACCTGGCAAAACGAGAGCCATGTACGGCAACTCTAGAATACTAGAGTGCAGGACTCATTCCGGGTTAAATCTGCGGTCTTCAGCCTAGGTTGACCAGATACAATACCAGACGAAACGCAGGCTTCAATTAAAGCCGGGATATCTTCTACTAGCAAAATTTTGCAGCCTAGCTGCTGCTCCAGTTCTGCCACGCTCATATCATCTAAGAAGTAACTATCTTGAGGAAGTTTCTGATCGCCCTGCTTTAGCATTAGCGTCGGCAGCAAGACGCCATCACCTAAATCTCGCTCAGCCAGCACAGTGAGATCTTGGCCTGTCAGCAAGCCCGTTACGGTAATGGCCTGGCCCCAATATTGACTGGCGATCGCAGCCAGTTCTATACTCAGGCCCTCAATCTGGTTTAGCCGCGCCACGATTGGCTCAAAAGCTTTTTCTACTGCATTTCCCACAGCCCACGTAAGTCGCCGTGCAGGGGCCACTGCAGACGGCAGTAAAGTCTGGGCCAGTTCGTCAAACTGCCGCAAAAACTGGTGAATAGAGCCGACGCCGTTGCCGATTTGGGGATAGTCCTCATAGTGAGCCTCGGGCGGCAAAGGCTGACGGGCAATCAAAAACCACTCGTCCGCTAACCAGGCAAAAGTAGAGCCAAAGCGCTGCTTGAATTCGACCTGCAGGGTTTGCACCTGCTCAATGACTTCCTCAGCTTTGGGCTGAGACACGGGAACCAGCTCGTCTTCAACCGGACGAAACCGGGTCAGACCCACTGGAACCACCGCAACTGAGGCCACTGTTGGCACTTCACCAGCATGAAAGCCAGCCAAATCTCTCAGCGTTCGCGCTAGGTGTGTCCCGTCATTAATACCGGGACACACAACAACCTGGGCATGAATCTGTAGACGATGAGCCTGAAACCACCGCAGCTGATCTAGAATTTGTCCGGCTCGGGGGTTTTTCAGCAGGCGGCTGCGCACCTCTGGTTCAGTAGCGTGAACCGAGACGTAGAGGGGCGAGAGCCGCATCTGGGCAATGCGCTCCCACTCATAGGGCGGCAGGTTGGTCAGGGTAAGATAGCTACCGTAAAGAAAGCTCAGACGATAGTCGTCATCTTTGAGGTACAGCGTTTCGCGCTTGCCGGGGGGCTGCTGGTCGATAAAACAAAACGGGCAGCGGTTGTTGCACTGGATGAGACTATCAAACAGCGCGGACTCAAACTCTAGGCCCAAATCTTCGTCATAATCTTTTTCAATCTCAACCTGATGGCGCTTGCCGGCTCCATCCAAGACGACTAAATCTAAAGCCTCATCCGCACAAAAAAACTGGTAGTCAATCAGATCGCGGGGCTGCTGCCCGTTAATGGAGACTAGGCGATCGCCGGGTTCAAAGCCAATTTCTGCGGCAATCGAACCAGGGAGCACCTGAGTGATGGTCGCTGGCTGTATCGAAGATTTGCTCACAGGGCTGAGAGAATTACACCAACCCCATGATGAATCATTTCTCAAATATTGGGCATACGCTGGGTGGCGATCGCCCACAAGATTGCCAAGCCAAACCCGATCCGGTAGAAAACAAACACCCAGGTGGTGTGGTCTCGCAAAAAGCGAATCAGCCAGTAGATGGCTATGTAAGAAGAAATCGCTGAGGCCAGTACCCCCGCTGCGATCGCTACCAAACCCATGTCTCCCACTTCAGCACTAAACAAATCCTTGGCCTCAGTCAGTCCCGAAATCAGAATTGCCGGAATTCCCATCAATAGAGAAAATCGGGCCGCTGTGGGTCGATCTAGACCCATCAGTAACCCAGCTGTAATCGTCGAGCCAGAGCGCGACACGCCTGGAATTAAAGCCAGTGCCTGCGCTAGACCCATACCAACCCCGTCCCCTAGCCCTATAGCCTCATATCCCCGCTGACGGCGTCCAATCAGTTCAGCCAGCCCCAAGACGAGGGCAAGGCCAATCGAGGTCACGGCGATTGTTAGCGTGCTGCGGCCAAAGGCGTTATACTCTTCGGCAAAAAACAGCTTCACCAGCAAACCAAAAAATACGATGGGCAGCGTTCCCAGCCCAATACCCAGGCCAATGCGAAAATCGCTGCTCTGGTAGTTGCCCTTGGCTAAAGCCTGAAACATGCCTATACAAACCTGGCGCACGTCGGCCCAAAAGTATCCCAAAATGGCGACAATGCTACCCAGCTGAACCACTGCTGTAAAGGCTACCCCCGGATCACCCCAGCCCAAAACAACGGGCACAATCTTGACATGAGCAGTACTGCTGATAGGCAAAAACTCTGTTAGCCCCTGGACAATGCCCACTACGATAGCCTGCCAAAAACTGAGCTGGCCCGGGTTTTGAGACGACACTGCCTGAGCAATCTCTAAATCATAGAGGCTCAACCAAGACTGCGAAAACAAATGAATCATAAGTGTGCAGCAACTGATAGCAGTAGGGCTACCGACTAAAGGGTCATCGTCATTATGGCAAACTGATTTCCTGAGCCTGTAAGCTCTTTAGCTATGTTTGTCAGATGAACAAGAGTTCTTAAACTTACAGAAAAACGGCCTGATTAGACCAAACAGGCCCCAGCTCAGCTATTTTCTAAAAAATAAATTATGATGACAGACAACGCCCTATCCCCCCCTGGGGGATAAAAGTGTGTTATTGTTAATATTAGTTAATTTTTCTCAGGAAAGGTCTTGTCCTATTACAGTCTACCAACGTCCTATCGTCCGTTGCCCACTGCCTCGCCTTTGCTGCAGCGGCTAGCTCAAGTTCCTCAGCGCTGGCAGGTCTTTGCGGCGGCGGTATTTCTCGTTGTCGTGCCTGTTTTCTTTCAGGCTCCTCTGGTGCGGCTGCTGCCCTGGTTTAGCCTGCTAATTTCGGGCCTGTGGTTTTTCATCGGCGTCAGCCTGCTGTTGCTCAAATCTCCCCTTACAAAGCTGTGGGGAGATTTACTGGTGGGCTTTACCTGGACGTGGCTAGCAGGATCTATTTACTGGGGCTGGCTGCGCTGGGAGCCTTTAATTCACCTACCTGTTGAAGCGATCGGCCTGCCTGTTGCCCTGCTCTGCGTGCTGACACGGCGTGGACTGGTGGGTAGTTATTTTTATTTGGGTTCTCTCTTCGGCACCGCTATCACAGACTTGTATTTTTACTGGACTGACCTAATCCCTTACTGGTCAAAGCTAATGAGACAGCCTCCAGATCAGGCTGCTAGCACTCTGCACGCGGCTTTGGAGCAGTTGCAAACTGTAGAAGGGGTGAGTCAAGCTATCTTACTTTTGTGGGTGCTGGTGATTTGTGGCTGTCTGCCCTTGGTCTTAAGCCGCAAGCTGCACTGGTGGGCTTTTGGCGGCGCTGTACTAAGCACGATTTTTGTTGATAGCCTGTTTTTGTTAGTGGCTGCGATCGCCTAGTAGACTAAACTTTATACATCATCTTTGTCTATCGAGTCTTTGCTT
This sequence comes from Leptolyngbyaceae cyanobacterium RM1_1_2, assembly GCA_012032345.1. Taxonomy (GTDB): domain Bacteria; phylum Cyanobacteriota; class Cyanobacteriia; order Phormidesmidales; family Phormidesmidaceae; genus Sphaerothrix. Next base: position 75,644 of record JAAUQI010000012.1, read on the forward strand.
CATGCAGGCTAAATGCAAAAGGATTATGAAGAAGGCCACACGGTAATTTTGAAAAAGCACAAAGTTCGATTAGATTTAAGCTATCAACAACGCTGGGCAAATTTCACAAATTTCTTTGGCATAATGGGTGCAGCGACTAGGTACCTGAGAAATTATGATTTGCTTAGCTTTCATTAGGGGATATGAGAGTGGATTATTGATTCTGTAGCCCTCTCTAACAGTCGATGAATAGTTCCAAACCTGTGGTGACTACACAACCTGGTTCCTATCTGGTATTACAAACCGAGTCAGGTAGTCGTCACCTGTCTTTGATTGGGAGTAACTGCTGGACAATTGGCCGCAGCGATGACAACAACTTTGTCTTGCCCGATCGCTGGATCTCTCGTAACCATGCCATGTTGCAGTGTATGGAGACTGGAGAGTTTTATCTAATTGACCTAGGCAGCCGTAACGGCTCTTTTGTAAACGGTCGCCGCGTCAGCGTTCCGGTGACACTGCACAACGGAGACGCTCTGACCTTCGGGCAAACCGAGCTGAAATTTTACTGTCCTGCCGTTGAGCCTCAGCAAACTTCTGGAATCAACAGCATCGATTCTCAGGACTTTACCGCAACTGCGACCTTGAACGTTCGCCGTCTGATTTCAGTTATGGTCGTAGATATTCGTGACTTTACCGTCATGACCCGTCAGCTTGATGAGAAGGTGCTTTCGGAAGTGATTGGCACCTGGTTTCGCTGCGCCGGAGAAATTATTGGCGAGTACGGCAGCTGGGTAGACAAATACATTGGCGATGCGGTCATGGCCGTCTGGATTCACGGAACACAGGGCGTGAGTCCAGAAGAAATGGTACAAATTGCCCGCGCCATCAGCGCTCTCCATACTATGACCAGTCGTTTACACGAGCGCTACCCTCTGCCCTTTCCTATTCGGATTGGTGCAGGCTTAAACACAGGTTACGCTATGGTTGGTAACACCGGAACGGGGGCGCGGCCAGACTACACTGCTTTGGGAGACACTGTCAACGCCGCTTTTCGCTTTGAGTCGTCTACTAAGCAGCTAGGGCTAGACATTGCTATTGGCGAAACCACCTACAACTATCTGGCTAACCTAGGCGCAAGTGAACAAATCTTCAAGCGTTATACGGTCAACATGAAGGGCTACGACGATCCAATCCAAACCCACGCAGGCACTTTTTCAGATCTCGACAGGTTCCTAAATCTCCACAGCAAAGCCCTTTCGTAAATTGAATGCCAAATTTTAGCTCTGGTGGAATAGAACCTGATCTATGACAGCGAAATGGTAGTCTCTAATAGATGCTGTGTATAGATCTTCGTTTAATTTGACGAAAGGAATGGGTTAGATGAAACGATTTTTAGGCGTACTGATAGCGCTGAGTGTTTTTGTTAGCGGCTGGGTTGGTCTAGGATTAGCTCAGTCTGCTATGGCGGCTGGATTTAATTTAAAGGCTTCTTATTCAGCACCGCTGCTGGCTCAAATCTTTAGAGATGCGACAGGTGAGAACTTGCGCAACGCGGTTGACGACAAGCTCAGTACCGAGTACGGCTCCAAGGTCGATCTCAACAACGCTAACATAACGGCCTTTACCAAGTACCGAGGTCTGTATCCGACGATTGCCCGCAAAATTTTGGCCAATGCGCCCTTTGAATCTGTCGAGGACGTTCTTGATATGCCGGGACTGAGCGATCGCGAAATCGATCGGCTCAAGGCTAACCTAGACAACTTTACCGTCACCCCTCCAGATCCCGCGCTGGTAGAAGGTGCAGATCGCTTCAATAACGGTGTCTATAAATAGAGAGGCGGCTGGTTAGCTATAATCTCCAAATTAGTTCGCTCTTTATGCAGTAGCTTAAATCAAAGGCAGCAATGCCTCTCGGCCTACTCTAAGGAGCGATTTTTCTTGGTCTACGATTCTGCACCGCGTTTAGACGAATTCGATGTCTTAGTTGTGGGTGGGGGGGCGGCAGGACTTTATTCTGCCCTTTGCCTGCCAGACAATTTCAGAGTTGGGCTAATTACCAAAGATACGCTCACCTTTTCAGCCAGTGACTGGGCGCAGGGGGGCATTGCCGCAGCGATCGCACCCGAAGATTCACCCACGCTCCATGTTCAAGACACACTGCAGGCAGGAGCAGGTCTTTGTGACCCTAAAGCGGTCAGTTTGCTGGTTGAGAAAGCCGCCGACTGCATTCAAGCCCTAATTCAAATGGGGGTGGCTTTTGACCTAAAAGACGGCAAACCTGCGCTCACCCTAGAGGCGGCCCATTCTCGCCGTCGAGTTTTGCACGCTGCTGACGCAACAGGTCGGGCAGTGGTGACGACGCTGGCCGCACAGGTACTCAAGCGCCCAAACATTCAGGTTTTCCCAGAAACCTTTGTTCTAGATCTATGGGTAGAGCAGACTAGATGCCGGGGCGCTAGCATACTCTCTCAAAATCAGGGCCAAAATCAAGTCTGCTGGATAGCAGCTAGAGCCATCATTCTCGCATCTGGCGGTGGCGGCCAGGTCTTTGCCCAAACCACCAACCCTTCAGCCAGCACAGGCGATGGCGTAGCAATGGCGTGGCGAGCAGGCGCAGTGCTACGGGATCTAGAATTTGTGCAGTTTCACCCCACCGCTCTGACCAAAGCTGCAGCGCCGCGCTTTTTAATCAGCGAAGCAGTACGAGGAGAAGGGGCGCATCTCGTCGATCGAGCCGGAGAGCGCTTCGCCTTTAGCTATCATCCCCAGGGAGAACTAGCGCCCCGCGACGTCGTTAGCCGCGCCATTTTTGAGCATTTGCAAAAAACTGAAGCTGAACCCTCTACGGCAGTCGTTTGGCTAGATCTACAGGCAATTGAGGCCGATCGAATTCGCTATCGCTTCCCCAATATTGTTCAGGTGTGCCAGCAGTGGGGCATAAACGTCTTTACCCAGCCGATTCCTGTTTCTCCTGCAGCCCACTACTGGATGGGGGGTATTTTGACTCACCTCGACAGTCAGACCACTCTGCCTAATCTCTATGGGGTCGGCGAAAATGCCAGCACTGGCGTTCACGGTGCCAATCGGCTGGCTAGTAACTCTCTGCTAGAGTGCCTGGTTTTTGGAGCGCAGTTGCGATCGCTGCTGCTGCCTAAAAACGCCTTTGAGCACCAAGCCCCCGCCATCAGCTATCAGCCGTTCTCGAAAAACTGGGAACCTGAGGCTGAGCAAATTCAGCAGTGGCGACAGCTACTGCCGAGACTCCTGTGGCAAAGCGCAGGAATTTCCAGGGAGCAAGCGGTTTTAACAGCCGCGACCGCTCAGGTACAGCAGTGGCGGCAGCAGCTGATGAATCTGGAAACCAGCCGTTTCATGGCGCAGCTACAGCCAGGGGAGAGCCTGAGTCTTTCTGCTGAAGCCGGAAAATTCATTCGGCAGTGGGGAGAACTACGCAACTTACTTGATATTGGCTGGCTGATTCTTCGCAGCGCCGAATTTCGTACCGAAAGTCGGGGTGGCCACTACCGCAGCGACTACCCGCAGCCCGCAGCAGACTGGCAGCGACATACCCTAGTCCAAGGCGATCGCCTGTGGCGCTCCAAACCAATCTCAGAGCCAATCTCAGCCGATGCTACCAGCTAAGGTATCCATTCAGCTGACTGCGGTCGAGCTAGCGGCTGACTCAGCTGCAGCGAGTCGGCTTGTAGATAGCCAGAAAGCAGGTGAAAAAGAACCGTAAAGGCGATCGCATGTAGAGCAGTTGAAAATCTTAGGCTGTGGAGTTTTGCCATGACTGACGCACAAAGGCGCATGGAGGCGCATAGAGGGCTGACTCTATTTGTGTCATACACAGCAGATATCTCCTGTGACCAGCCTTGAGCAAAAGCGTAATCAAGATCACAAAGAGCGGTGTAGCCCCTGACACCGCCCTTTGTCACTTGCCTGTCCTAATTCCTAAAGCTACGGGAACCTGTATAGCCTGAGGCATCTGCTAATTTCTCTAAATTCTGAGTGCCAGAGTAAAATTCGCCGTTAATTTCCCAGGTCGGAAATCCTTCGACCTGCGCAGTCGCCTGACAAAGCTCGGTTTGGGGGTTAACACCCTGGGAGTCACATTCTACATACGGGATTTCTTTAGCGGCTTCTTGGCCAAAAAGCTGTTTTTGATCGTGGCAGTGCGGACACCACCAGGCCCCGTACATTTTCCCCCCAACCGTGCTTAGGTGCTGCGCCAGAGCCATTTCTGCTTCGCCCGAAGGGGTGGTAACTGCCGGGCCAGCTTCCCCCACAGCAGAGGCAGCTGTGCCGCCGCCGCCGATTGGGGCATAGACGCCCAAAGTGCCAACTAGAGCCACCACTGCTACAATCAGCCCGGTAAACATGAGCTGTCCGACATCTTCCCAGCGGTGTCCCAGCAGCGTTAGCCCCAGCATAAGTACGGTAAATGCGGCTGAGGTCAGGCAGTAAAGGCATAGAGCCTTGATCTCAAAAGCTAGCAGATACATTAAATATCCGCTAAAGACCACCATGCCAACCGCCCCAATAAATAGCAAAAATCGAGTCCAGTTGTGCAGCTTTTGGCGCAGCTCTTTATGAGTTTCTGGATTGACGACTAAAGGCGCGATCGCCAGAACTGCCATGCTTGCATAAGCTAAAAAGCCAAACAGCGTTAGCGGCAGGCCAAAAATCTCCGCATAGGGGCTAGAGAGCACCCGGTCGCAGCCTCCGGTCGGACAGGCCGCTTCGCCTCCTAAAAGTTTGACAACCGTTAAGTAGGCTGTTCCAGTAGCCCCGATCGCTGCAATCGTAGCAATCAGCGGTCTAGCCCAGCGATGTATCCAGCGATCTTCCTGACGGCGGCGTCTCATATCAAATTACCCAAATAAAATTCTCTAGCGTCTGATTTGATTCATAACAGGTTCATGCCCATGAGCTGCTTGAACTTGCTACAGCCATTCAGCCTTGAACCGCGAGATTGAAATAGCACTCCAAAGTTTCTGCTTCTATTTTGCCCTAGTCAGACCCAGCTGCGGAGACAAGATAGCTTGTTTATTTTTCTGCCATGCGCCTCAGCGCGATCGCAAATTTCAAATTTAAATCTTAGATCTCAGCTCAAGTCTCATTAGCGCTCAGAAGTAATCCGCAAAGGCGACATTAGGCCAGTCTCCTGTTTCAGGGCGATACTACGGTGGGCTGCCTCAACAAACTGAGCGACGCGGATGGGATCAATGGGCTGAGCGATCTTGCCGTGGCGCTTCAAAGAGCTTGAGACAATAACACCATCTGCCGCCTGCAGTAGCTTAGAAATATTTTCCCAATTTGCACCGCTGCCAATAAACACAGGGGTATTCCCAGCCGCTGCTTTGGCTAGCTCTAAGTCTTCTAGACTAGGCGGACTGCCCGTTGCCCAACCAGACAGAATAACGCCATCCGCCAGACCTCGCTCAATCGTCTCTTGCACCGCTGTCGTTAGGTTGGGCGAACCTAACGGACGCGCATGTTTAACCAGTACATCAGCCAAAATCTTGACGCTGCTGCCCAGTTCTCGGCGGTAGCGCATGAGCTGATGAGCCTGTCCCTCAATCAGCCCCTGATCGGTTGCCATCACTCCGGTCAAAACGTTGACTCGAATAAAAGCTGCCTCAACACAGGTGGCGATCGCCAGCGCACTGCAAGCATCATTGCGCAGGACATTGATGCCAACAGGGAGGGCTACAATTTGCATCAGACGCTGCACAATCAGGCTCATAGCGCTGACAATAGCGGGGTCAACCTGTTCTTTGGTAAAAGGAGCATCGAAAAAGTTTTCGACTACCAGGCCATCCACCCCGCCTGAGGCCAAAGCTGTAGCCTCCTGCTCAGCGCGGGCAACCACAGACCGCAGGTCTCCCTGCCAGCGCGCAGAGGTTGGCAGCGGCAAAAGGTGCACGACGCCAATAATCGGGTTTGGGGTATTGAAAATGTGCTTTAAGTCCACCGATGTCTCAATTCTCAGACCTGGCATTTGCCTGGCACTTGCCTGACATTTTTTAGACGTGAGCAGGGCAAAAAGCGCCTCCTCCCAATCTCAATTTACCTTAACAGCGGTGACTCTCTCAGCGCTGTTAAGTCAGGCTGTTCAAAAAACGTTCATTTCTAGCTAGCACTTGGTTAGAATTACTTCCTCAAAATGTTTAGATATGTTATGATAAGGCATCAAGGCTGGATAGCTTTGCCTTCAAGGTAACAAGAAATAAGGTAACGAGACATAGTGAAGTAGCTTCTACTTCAGTCGTAAAAAGCGTCATCGGGCGTTGCCACTTCTTTCTACTCAGGTGTCGAACTCACAATTCCACAAGGCGCTATCCGCTTCTAACGTCTAAGTTGCTCTAATATCTGACTCAAAAAGATTTGATGCAGATATCAATCACCTAAAGACAGCGCTGAGATCAGAGATTCGATTACTGTATTGGTATTTTTATTTTTTATGGGTCATAAGCCGAAAATTGCGGTTGCTCACTTGGGCTGTGAGAAAAATCGAGTGGACACCGAACACATGCTGGGTCTGCTGGTCAAGGCTGGCTATGGTGTAGATACGAACGAGGAGCTAGCTGACTATGTCATTGTCAATACCTGTAGCTTTATCGAATCTGCCCGCCAGGAATCTGTGCGGACGCTAGTCGAGTTAGCGGAAGCTAATAAGAAGGTTGTGATTACAGGCTGCCTAGCCCAGCACTTCAAAGATGACTTGCTTGAGGAAATCCCTGAAGCCGTGGCTTTAGTGGGAACAGGCGATTATCATCGCATCGTTGAGGTGATTGAGCGCGCTGAAGCCGGGGAGCGAGTAAAAGCAGTTTCAGCAGAACCCGTTTATATTGCAGATGAAACTGTGCCACGCTATCGCACCACTTCTGAGGGAGTCGCATATGTGCGAGTTGCAGAAGGCTGCAATTACCGTTGCGCTTTCTGCATTATTCCTCATCTGCGTGGGGATCAGCGATCGCGCTCGATTGAATCTATTATCGCTGAGGCCGAACAGCTAGTGGCTGAAGGGGTTCAAGAAATTATCCTGATCTCTCAGATTACTACCAACTACGGAACTGATATTTACGGGCAGCCCAAGCTAGCTGAGCTTTTACGGGCGTTGGGCAAAGTCAATATTCCCTGGGTTAGAATGCACTATGCCTACCCAACAGGGCTAACGCCAGCCGTAATTGCGGCCATTCAAGAAACCCCAAACGTTCTGCCCTATTTAGATCTGCCGCTGCAGCATTCTCACCCTGACGTGCTGAAGTCAATGAATCGTCCCTGGCAGGGGCGTGTCAACGACGACATTATTGAACGGCTTAAAGCAGCGCTGCCCGCTTCCGTACTGCGCACCACTTTTATCGTGGGCTTTCCCGGTGAAACGGAAGCGCATTTTCAGCACCTGCTGCAGTTTGTGCAGCGACATCAGTTTGACCATGTGGGTGTGTTTACGTTTTCGCCTGAGGTGGGGACACCTGCCTACCATCTGCCGGATCCGGTGCCGCAGGCCGTCATGAATCAGCGGCGTGAGCGGCTAATGCTAGCGCAGCAGGAGATTTCGCTCCGGCGCAATCAGGCAGAAATCGGCAAAGTTGTTGATGTTTTAGTAGAACAAGAAAATCCCGCGACGGGTGAGCTAACTGGGCGATCGGCCCGTTTTGCTCCTGACGTGGACGGCCTGGTTTATGTCAAAGGCGAAGCCGCATTAGGGCAGCTAACGTCTGTGACAATTCAAGCAGCGGATACTTACGACTTGTTTGGCTCCGTCGTCGTCGTCCCCTAATTCAAATGCTTTCGTTCTTTGTTAGTAATTCACAGTCACCGATTTACAAGGAGATTCAATGACCCTTTCTTTTACGAGCCTCGGCCTCTCTGAACCCCAAGTCCGTCAACTCGATAAAGTTGGCTTCAGTGCCCCTACGCCAATTCAGGCCCAAGCCATTCCTCATCTGCTAGCAGGCCGCGACGTTGTAGGTCAGGCTCACACGGGAACTGGCAAAACGGCGGCGTTTGCCCTGCCAATTTTGGAGCAGATTGATCCCAAAAATCCTGCCGTACAGGCACTGATTCTAACGCCTACACGGGAGCTGGCAGTTCAAGTTTGTCAGGCGATTAAAAACGTCAGTGGCGATCGCCGCATCTACACTCTGGCTATCTATGGGGGTCAGTCTATTGAGCGACAGATTTCTCGCTTAACTAAAGGCTGTCAGATCGCGGTGGGTACCCCAGGGCGGGTTTTAGATCTGCTGCAGCGGGGAGCGCTGAAGCTAGATCAGCTCAACTGGCTGGTACTAGATGAAGCCGATGAAATGCTGAATATGGGCTTCATTCAGGACGTCGAGAAAATCTTAAGCAAGGCTCCTTCGGAGCGGCAAACCGCTTTCTTTTCGGCCACGATGGAAGCAGCGGTACGGGAACTGGCAGCAAAGTTTTTGCGATCGCCTGTAACGGTTACAGTCGAGCAACCTAAAGCTGCCCCTACCCGAATCAACCAGATCGCCTACGTGCTACCGCGAGGCTGGAACAAGTCTCGAGCGCTGCGCCCCATTCTAGAAATGGAAGATCCTGATTCTGCCATTATTTTTGTTCGTACCCGTCGCACAGCGGCTGAACTGACTCGCCAACTACAGGCAGCAGGCCACAGTGTTGATGAGTACCACGGCGACTTGACCCAGTCCCAGCGAGAGCGGCTGCTGCTGCGGTTCCGCCAGCGCCAGGTACGCTGGGTCGTTGCAACTGACATTGCAGCACGCGGTCTACACGTTGATGACCTGACCCACGTCATCAACTACGAGCTGCCAGATAGCCCAGAAAGCTACGTTCACCGCATTGGCCGGACAGGACGAGCCGGTAAAGAGGGCATTGCTATCTCCTTGATTCACCCCTTGGAAAAGTATAAGCTCCGCCAGATTGAGCGTCACGTCCGTCAAAAGCTGGAGTTTGGTACAATTCCCACGCGGGCCGAGATCGCCGCCCGCCATTTGGAAAAGCTGCAGGCTCAGGTGCAAGAGGCTATTACCGGAGAGCGCATGGCCTCTTTCTTGCCAATTGTTTCTCAGCTTAATGAGAGTTACGATTTGCGCACGATTGCCGCCGCTGCCTTGCAGATGGCCTATGACCAAACCCGTCCTGCCTGGATGCGGGTCGATGCTCAGCCAGATACCCCTGAGGAAACCAGCGCTCCGGCTAAGCCTGTCAGAGAAGGATCAAGTCGCCCCACCCGGAAGCGGGCCTCCACTTCTCCTCGCCAAGACTAGCACTAGCGGTTGTAAGAGCAGGGGTATCAACAACAGTTTGGCGCTGTAGTGCCAAACTGTCGATGTTATCGGCAAGAACCCGCGATCGCAGTGCTGCTATTTTCCTAAGTTTTGCTGGCTACGATATCTGGTTAAAGCAAGCGTTAAGCTGTGTATGCTTCACTACAATGTCGCCGTGATGGTAGCTTACAATTGATCTTAACTCAGGGATCCAACCTGTCAGTAAGGCGGAGGTGTTGTTATTGTGTTGGTTATTTTGATGGATGACCAGCTACTCCTTCCTCAAAAGGTGTGCCAAAGCTGTTTAATGGCAGATCAGGCTGGACAGCCTCGGTGGCGACAGGGACGGTTACGCTGTGGGCGCTTGGTCACGAGGCTCTCAGATGCTCAGCCTGAGCAGTACGAGTGTCAGATGGGGTTTCGCGTCGCCAACATTGAATAGTATTTTCGTGTAGCTTTGCTTGTTTGTATGGTTTTGATCAAGCTCTGTTGCGACAGGCTCCGCTGGGTTGGCCTGTACCCTCAGGGAACGCGCAAAGGCAGAGCGATGCTCCCTTTGGGGTAGATTACCTATAATTAAGTCATCAGAGACTAGAAAATTAGAGACCAAGAGACCAAGCTTTATCAAGGAGAGCCTTAACTTATGAACTGGCGCGGGTCAACGACTGTTTCAGACAGAATCTTTGCAGCTTTACCTTACCTGCTGCCACTAATTTACGGGATTGGTTTTGGAGCTTTCATCTTCAGAGACTTTCCTGTTCTTGAGCTATTGTTAGTGCCGCTGTCTCCTTTTCTGGCGCTTTACCGTATTCCCTTTGCCAGCATTATTATTTTCTTTCTGCTGTTCTTCCTGGTTGTTCGTAATTCTAACATCAGTCATTTCATCCGATTCAATACCATGCAGGCGATACTGTTAGATATCGTCCTGTTTTTATGTCAGCTGCTGTTTGGTTTGCTGTCAAATTCGCTGGGCGAAGGCTTGCTTGTGCAGACCCTCTCGAATGTGATCTTTTTAGGCATGTTAGCGGCAGTCGTTTATTCTGTGGCTCAGTCGCTAATGGGGCGCTACGCGGAAATTCCTACTATTTCTGAAGCAGTCCATATGCAGGTACGGTAGCCCCAAGCGGCTCAGAACTCCTCTCCTAGTTGACTGCTTCAGGTTAGTTCAATAAACTATCTTGTGTTCCTCGTCCCGTTTGGGGTGAGGAAATTGCTTTGCCCCAAAGGGGTAAGGAAATTTCCTAAACAGCCTTTTGCGATCGCAATTTATGCCACAACCGCTCCAGATCAACACAGTTTATACAGATGGCGCTTGCTCAGGAAATCCGGGGCCGGGAGGCTGGGGCGTTGTGCTTCAGTGTAACGATGAAACCTGCTACGAGCTAGGCGGGCGCGATAGCCAGACGACCAACAATCGCATGGAGCTGCAAGCCGCGATCGCGGCCCTGGAGTTTTTGGTTCAGAATGATATTTCTGCACCGATTACGCTTCATACCGACAGCGAGTACGTCAAAAAGGGGATCACGCAGTGGATTCGCGGCTGGGAAAAAAAAGGCTGGAAAACAGCCTCTGGCAAACCCGTCCTCAATCAGGATCTATGGCAGCAGCTATGGCAGCTCAATCAGCAGGTGCAAAGACTGGGGTGCCCAGTAGACTGGCGCTACGTCAGGGGCCATGCAGGCATTGCTGGTAACGAGCGCTGTGACGAGATTGCCCGGGCTTTCACTACAAATCAGCCAGTATCTCTCCGGCAGCGATCGCTCAAACAGCCTGCTGATAGCTCTAAAAAGCAGGTTCTGGAAACGACAGACGACAAAAATCTCTCACGAGAGATAAAATCGGAACAGTCATTCAGCGAGACTACCGCTAATTTACCTATGGCAGATTCGAGTGACCCTCAAATTTCTGAAAGTTTTGATTCAGTCTCGCGGGAAGCTAGGGTTGCTAATCTTCGCAACGTAGTTGAAACGCTCCATATGGCCGACGAAGTTGCCAAGCAGGGCTACTTAATCACCAGTTCTGAACTGGCTGACCTGATGGATGTCAACGCCAGCGCTGTCACCAGTCGGGGTGAGCACTGGGCCTGGCGCAACTGGACAGTAGCGCGGGTGCGGCGAGAGGGAAATCAGATTTTGTGGCAGCTAGAGCGCATTGACTAGGTGCCAAAGAGGAACTTTAACTAAAAACGGGTAATCTTAATGTGAATGCGCGCTCAAACCAGCAGGTACCCTGATGCCAGTCAGGATATGTCTCCTCAAATTTAATCAAGTTTGAGTTCTTCTCAAAGACCATGTCATCAGCCGATTCTGCTCTTTTTTCTGTTGACAATCTGCCGCAGGTTTCGGTTATCGTTCCCGTCTACAATGGTGAGCGAGATCTACCTGAACTCCTAAAGCGGCTGATGCAGCAGAGCTATCCCCGCGATCGCGTAGAGTATTTGCTGGTAGATAATGCCAGCTGCGATCGCACTCAGAGTTTGATTCAAACGGCTGAGCGGCAGGCTCAAGCCCAGGGGATTCGGCTCCATCTGCTGCAGGAGACTAAAATTCAAAGCGCCTATGCGGCTCGCAATACCGGCATTCGAGCGGCACAGGGGGAGATTTTAGCCTTTACAGATGCTGACTGCTATCCGCAATCAGACTGGCTGATTCATCTGGTGCAGCCGTTTCAAGATCCGCAGATTGGTCTGGCGGTGGGTGAAATCGTTGCCTTTCCAGGACGTACCTGGCTAGAGCAGTATGCCGAGCGCAAGCAGTTACTATCCCAGCGGCATACCCTGACGCATCCTTTCTGCCCCTACGGGCAAACGGCCAACCTGGCTGTTAAAGCCAAAGCCCTTGAACAAACCGGCCTATTTCGCCCTTACCTGACTACGGGCGGTGACGCCGACCTGTGCTGGCGACTGCAGCAGGGGGGCTGGCAGCACAGGTTTGTAGAAACCGCTGTGATTCAGCATCGTCATCGCTCTTCGCTCCAAGAACTCTACAGCCAGTGGCATCGCTACGGGCGCTCTAATCGCTTTTTGCATGAGCTGCACGGGGTAGAGCTAACGCGATCGCTGAGTCGCCAGGAAATTCGGCATCAGCTTTTGCGCTGGCTGGTCAAGGAACTGCCCCAGGCTACCTGGAAGCGGCTGGCAGGCAAAGGCCCCGCGATTGATCTAGTGATGGCTCCTATCAGCCTGTACTGCGCCTATGCCCGCTCGGTGGGACAGCGAGAGGCCAAACTGCCGGAGGCCGCTAAAACTATCGCTTGGCGATCGCCTACCGCTGGTGAGGAGCTGACATGAAAATTTTAATGCTGTCGCTGAATACGTTTCCCTACCCGCCCACTTACGGGGGCGCTGAGATCAGAACGTTCAACTTGCTCAAGCACCTGCAGGCTAAGCATGAGGTGACGCTGCTAACCCACTGCCAGCGGCCTGTGAGCGCTGAAGAAATTGCAGCTTTGCGTACCTGGGTAACTCACTTAGAGATTTTGCCAGCGCCAGCGCCCCCTAGCCCAGCCCAGTCTTTACCTGGTCTGCTGCAGCAGGCCAGTCGCTTCGGTCGTTTTCTCACGACGGCAACGCCCCCCAGCGTGGCCTACCGCCATGTGCCTGCAGTGCAGGCTTGGGTAGACAGCGCAGTTGCGGCTAAAAAATACGACGCCATTGTCTGTGAGCACAGCGTCAATGAAATCTATGTGCGTCCTGGTTTTCAAGCCCAGATCCGCACTGTTGTAGATATTCACAGCTCGGTCTACGGCTGGGTACGCAATCATCTAGAACAGGGGGCGACAGAAAAACCCTGGCGCGATCGCCTCTATCTGCCGCTGCTGGCCCGCTACGAACGCCGCTACTGCCGTAAATTTTCTCAACTGGTAGTGACAACGCCTGACGATCGCCGTCAGATTTTAGCCTTGGTACCAGAGGCGCAAGTCGAGATTGTGTCTAATGGGGTTGATTTAACGGCTTTTCCCTACCGCCTGCAAGATCCTGGTGGGGAGCGGCTAATTTTTATTGGGGCAATGGATGCCTCCCACAACATAGACGCTGCCTGCTTTTTTGCCCAGCAGGTCTTTCCCCAGATCCAACAGCAGTACCCCGCCGCAACGCTGAGGCTGGTGGGGGCAAGGCCGGTTGAGAAAGTGCAGGCGCTAGCCCAGCTACCGGGGGTTGAGGTGACGGGGCGGGTGCCTTCAATGGTGGAGTACCTACACCAGTCTACGGTTTGTGTGGTGCCGCTGCGGGCGGGACTAGGGATTAAGAACAAAACGCTGGAGCCAATGGCCGCTGGAGTGCCTGTTGTCGGCAGCGATCGCGGTTTAGAAGGATTAAGCGTGGATACGGCGGCAGCCCCCCTGCGGGCACTGCGGGCCAATACAGTTGCAGAGTATGTTGCAGCTATTGATCGATTATTTGCAGATCCTGCCCTGCGTCAGACTCTATCTCACAACGCTTGGGCCATGATTGCAGCCGACTACACTTGGGAAAAAGCCGCTCAAAAGTATGAGCGGGTGCTATCCTCCTAGACAGAACTCTCATATTGGGGTGACGCTGCTGCACGATGGCGATCGCTATTGTGCTGTACTGCTATTTTTCAGGCGTCAGTAAGTGCCAAAAAGTCTATTTCCTTTTCAGCGCTATTCCCGACAGCGGGTGCAGGTTTGGGTGCGATCGCCGCATCCAGCTAGCCGCCTGAGGCCCCTGTGGCAAATCGTGGCGCTGCTGATTTTAGCCAGCGTAGCCGGACTGACTCTTAAAGGTTTCTGGCTGGGTCTGCGCTTTATTATCAATCCCAACACTCCCCACTGGATCGAGCGCTATTTACCCCAGGCTTCATCGGGGTTAGGGCAGGCTCAGCCCCAGTCTTTGGCAGCTATTACGGCTGAACTAGCCCAGGCCGGACTGAGCGCAGGTGAAATGATTGAGCTGCCGACAAAGCAGTCTTCAGACTGGCTGCTGCCGATTTTAGCGCCCTCCCAGCTCTGCAGCGCTCCCTGTCAGCATCTGGTAGAGCTAAGGCTTTATCGGCCCGGCGATCGTGCCGATAACCCCCATCTGCGGCTGGTCGATCGTCTAGCGGTGAGCGGCCCGACCGAAGCAGCGGCGATCGCACCGCTGGTGGGTTCGGTTCTGGAACATCCGGGATCGCTGCGGCAGTTGCCCCTAGAGACTGTGGAGCTTTTGGCTGAGGCTGAGAACCAGCAAAACTGGCTCACGCTCAAAGGACACTGGCAGCGAGGTCAAATATCGCTCTCCTACGGTCAGCTCATTCAGTATGATCCAGCGCAGGCGAGACTGCGAACCTCGATTGCCTGGAGTAGCCCGGTCAGCCAAGATCCGTACTGGCTAGAGTTAGATGGCGTGGCCCCTCCAGAACTTGTCATCAACCAGAGCATTGGCCTAGATCCCAAATTTTTAGCCTATTGGCTCTCAGGCAGCCAGTCGTCTCAGATTGCCACTCGCAGTCGGCCAATTTCTTTTTCAGAACCTGCTTTATCGGGTTCTCTGATTACCTCTGAGTATGGCAAGGCGCTGTTGCAGGCCCGTAGTGGCCTTTGGTCTGCTGCGGCTAAAACGCTACAGTCTCTCAAGCAGCCGCTAGGTGACGCCTGGACAACAGACGCAGAAGCTCAGCTTGGCCTAATTCAGCTTCATAGCCAGATGACTCAGCAGCAGGCTGAGCGGAACTGGGCCAGTGACAGCCAGCAAATTTTGGCCTATCTGATTGATGGTCGCTGGCAGGCAGCTCTGAGTCGGCTAGAGCGATCGCCTGAAGCTTACAAAGAGGTGCAGGCGCTGCTAAAGCAAGATTCGGGCCGACTGTGGCAGCGAGTCACTACGGCGCTGCAGGTAAAACCTAATCAGAGCGATGTTCAGGTTTGGGGAATGCTGATACTGTCAGCTCAGCAAGACCGGGCGGCAGCCGTTAGCTGGCTAGAGCGTCAAGATGCTCGGGCAGCAGTTCAAAAACGCTTTGATCAGATTTTGGTAGCGGTACAGCCTCGGCCTACGCCTGCTAACCCGGATCCATCGCAGCCACTAGAGCAGGCTCCCGTCACTATTCCTGCTTCTGCCTCTAGTCGGCCCTCAGAAAGCGATCGCTGGAGCCTGATGGGGTATTTGACTTCGCTTTACACGGTCGAACCCCAGAGCTGGTTTTCGCCAAAAACAATCAACCCCACGGCCTTTGATCAGTGGTATCGTATCCAGGTAAATTTACTCAGCAATGGCCAATCGGGTTGGCGATCGCCTGCTAGCGCTCTAGGCCAGACCCCAGCCCAGATCCTTTGGCAGCAGCTTCAGCTGGATACTCAGCCTCAGCTTGATGTGCTGGTAGAAACAGCTACAGGCTTTCGGCTAGCCACCGCAACGGTTCAAGGTCTACAGATACAAGGCGACCGGGTTTGGCTCCTAGCGGTGAGTGACAGTCCGCTGGAGGCGTCGCAGGCGGCTTTAGCACTCTCAGCCGGACGTTTGACCCTGCTTAATCCAGGAAATCTTTTAAGGCAAATGCAGGTTTCTGCAGAGGCAGAATGGTTCAAAGCTATCCAGCAGATTGCGAAGTCCGAAGCGATCGCCTTACCTGCAAACCTGCAGGTGCAATCAGTTGACGTCACAGGCGATCGCCAGCCTGACTTTATTATCACTGCGCCTGAAAGTGGGCCTAAGGGTGACCTGACTGGGCTTTTGATTCTGTCAGAGAACGGACAGGTGCTCTATCGCAATGCGGCCATGACTCAGGCTGTTGCCACTATCCGCGATCGCACCGTGCCCCCCGCCTTGCTGCTGCAAGATACCAGCAGCTACCAGCTAGTGCAGTGGTCTGCAGCCGCGCAGCAGTTTCAGTAACAGGCTCGGCAGGATCAATCCCTGGCAAACCTGATTGAAGAACTCGCGCGCTTTATACATGAGAGCAAAATACATGAGAGCAAACTTTAGCTCTGTAAAGCAAACCGCAGTTTGATTAGGACAACTCAGATCGCTGAATCTTTACGTGACCAGCATCCTATTCTGCCTTCATCCTTCATCCTTCTGCCTTCATCCTTCTACCTTCATCCTTCATCTTTCTGCCTTCATCCTTCATCCTTCATCCTTCATCCTTCATCCTTTCGCTATAAAAGCTTTCTAGCCAATTTCGACAATCACAGGAGCATGGTCGCTAGGCTTTTCTAGCCGACGAGGTGCAGTATCAATCACGCAGCTTTTTGCCTGCTCGTACAAAAGTTCAGACAGGTAGTGATGATCGATGCGCCAGCCTAAATTGCGGCGAAAAGCAGCGGCTCGATAATCCCACCAGCTATAGTGTCCTTCGGCTTCTGTAAACTTACGAAAAGCATCTTTTAGGCCAATCTTAAGTACCTGCTGCAGGGCTTGGCGCTCAGCCGCAGAAGACATAATATGAGTCTGTTTGTTAGCTGGGTCATAGATATCGCGGTCTTCTAGAGCAATGTTGAAATCGCCACACACCAGCAGGGCCGAATTTTCTGCCAGCAGCTGCGCTAAATACTGCTTCAGCAGGCTCAGCCACTGCAGCTTGTAGGCATATTTTTCACTACCCACAGATGAGCCATTGGGCACGTACAAATTGACAATCTGAATACCTTGGGCAACGCCTGTGATCACGCGCTTTTGCTCGTCAAGATCGCCTACCTGCTCGGCCTCTACAACCGCAGCGAAACCATAGCTAACTGAGTCTAAAGGCTCACGGCTGAGCAGCGCCACACCGTTATAAGACTTTTGACCGTAGATATAGGCGTGATAGCCAATTTGCTCAAAGGCCGCTACTGGAAAATCAGCGTCTACGACTTTAGTTTCTTGCAGACACAGCACGTCTACCGAATGCTGCTGTAGCCAGTCAGTCACCTGCTGCAGTCGAGTCCGTACCGAGTTGACGTTCCAAGTCGCAATTTTCATGCTGCGAGTCTATGAGCAAGCGCTTCTCAGCTTACAGCAGTTTGCTAGAGAAACGCTAAGCTAAGCACAGAATATGATGCGCTCAACTCACCGTGAATCAGCCATTAGAAGGCGATGCTCTAATTAAAGAGGTCTGTCGTCGCATCCGGGTGGCCAGAAGCTACTGGGATGCCCACAACAACCGCGCCTGTCGCCAAGAGCGATCGCAGGCTTTAGCACTTTACAACCAGCTTACCAAGCTGCAAAAAGAGCAGGTTCCTCAGGTTTTGCGCGTATGGCTGCGCTATCGTAGCGAAAAATATTTTGGCAGTCACCGTACGCCCCCCAAAACACACCCCAAGACCTCACAGGGTAAAGCTGCCAAGCGATCGCCTAAGCGCAAGCGGCGCTGAGCGATATCCCACTGTGATTAACGCCGCAATTAATATTGGAGCAGCTGCATTGCTGAATAGCACTGGCTGCGATCGCGTCCTGCAGCAGGGCCAATAATTTAGTTTCACGCTCGCTGAGCGATCGCCCTTGGGTCAGACGCACAATTTCTCGCTCAGCTCCTGGTGATAGCTCACCAAAATTCACAGCGTTACGCACTAGCAGCTCTAATGATGCACCAGCACACACTACATCAGCTACATCCCACATACACCCGGCTCCTTTTGTATACGGTTGCACCCTCGGGTACCCCTTGGTCAAATCTTATAAAGAAGGCTTCTCCTCATCTTTGATAAATTCCAAAGCGGGATGTTCACTTTTTGAGCTGGCACACGCCTAAAAAACCATAGGGCCTGCCACGGGACTAGGATATTTTAAAAACGCCCACTTGTTTACGGCTGCTTATTGCTGGTGCCTCGCTGCCGCTTAAACCGACTGTCCTGCCAGGCATTGCCCACACCCTGCAGGATGCCACGACCCACCAGCCCAATGCCACGACCGACCACTTCTGTCAGCACATAGACCAGACCATTCCCCAGCAGTGAAACAACGGCGCGAAAACGGGGGGCGATCGCATCTCTGGCTTCAATCGCCAGGGTCACCGCATAGCGCAGCCCAGAAAGCTGGCGTAGCTCATCCTTTCGGGGAGCATAAATCGTAGCGGTTTGAATACCGCGCTCTGTCAAAACCAGCAGGAGATACTGGCTTTCAAAAATTGCTTTAGGCTCATTGACATAGCTATTCCAGCGGTAGCGCCAGGCCAGCTCATTGCGAAATCGCTCAATTTCACGGGTTGAGAGTAAGCGCCGATGATAAAGATTTTTCTTCAGGGTTTCGACATCGGGGAAGCGGTTGAGCAGCGGCTGCATGATGGCATTGGCAACCTGTAATACACAGTTTTCGAGGAGGAGCTGGCTCTGGCTGAGGGCTTCATAAGCCGCCGCCGGATAGAGTGTGCCGTCTGCTATTAGCGGTGACTGAAACAGCAAATGCTCCAAAAGTGAAGGCACCAGCGGAATTCGATCGAGAATTTCCGCTTGCACGGTTGCCTTCTCCTCTAGCAGCTGAGGCACAACCCCTTGGGCAACACCTTCTACCTCAACGGTGTAGTATTTGCCGAAAAAATCAGCAACGACAGCTTCCCACCAGTCGCTTAGCAGCTCAGACTGGCGCTCTTGTAGCTGTCCTGGCTGGAGCTGGGAGTAGCGAATATCGTCCAGTAAAGTTTCTAGCTGGCGCAGAACAATGTAGAGCAGTTCGCGCTTTTTTTCGGGGCGCAAGATGTCGGTTTCTAAGGGCACACCTGACTTGTTGGCCAGGGAAGTTTGCAGCTTGCGGAAAACTGCCTCAAAGACAAAACTGCGAATATCTGCGGCTACAGTAACGATGCCAGCCGTCTTGACTGGCTCGATCGCGCTACTGCCTATCATGGGTGCCATTACGTCTGACGACAGCGCTTCGGCCTCACCCTCAAAGATTTGCTCGAAGTCTGAATTAGGACGCGATCGCCCAAAACGCGGCGTTGCCAGCAGCCGATTTACCAGCCACCTAGCAGCGCGTAGCTCTCGGTAGCGGCCTGCCATTACAGCCCGGTAAAGGGGCGCAGATCTAGCCTGATACTCAGCCAGGGTTGCGGCTATCTCGGCTTCAATTTGCTGCAGATGAGAGAGTCTAAGGCTGATACGCATCGCCGTCAGCGGCCCAGGAATAGCGACAGGCTCAGGTAGATCAGGTTTAGGCTGAGAGAGACTCTGCCCTGTCCCTGTTTGGCGCACTGTCTGGCGTACCAGCCGCACCAACTGCTGGACAGGAATCCCCCGCAGGCCGTAGCTGGTAGCCCCTGCCTGTAGCGCTGCTTCACGCAAAATCGGTTCGCTATGAGCGCTCAGCACCAGAATCGGCAGTTGCGCAAACTGCGATCGCAGGGTTTGACACAGCCGCAGACCAGCCACCTGAGTCGGCGAATTTTGCCCCAGTCCTAAATCTAAGATGACCAGATCCAAACTGACGGGACTGGCAGCCGGTGTAGATGGCTCTGGCGTAGTCAAATCTGGCGCAGTCAGGGCCTGCAGTGCCTCCTCAGCGCTACTGGCCTCAATCACTACCTGAAACTCTGGAAAATGCTCCAGCCAGATCCGCAGCCCCAGCCGAAAAACCGGGTCATCATCAATCAGCATAAGCTGCAGCGGGCGATCGCTCATGATGTCTTACCAGCCGGAAGATTCTTCATCAGCAGGGGCTTCCTCCCAGCTATCTTCGGGGCTAGCGGCCTCTTCAATTGACTCCAGGTAGGCGCGCTCAGATCTCCAGTTGGTGATGGCGCTGCGGGCTTCAGGGTAGAGGGCGCGCTCAGACCCAATCTGTGATGCCAAATTGATAGCTGCGGTGAGGCTACCCTGGTAGGCCAGTTCTTTAGCTTCGGCCAGGATGGGTCGATCTTCGGCCACTTGAATCTGACCTGTCCAGTTTTGAATGGCGGTTTGCGCCTGCTCATACAGTGCCCGCTCAGGTTTGATGCCCTGAGCTACCTCGATCGCTTCTTTCAGCTTACCGTCTGCTGCCAGGGTGTTGGCCTTTTTTAGAACCGGCTGATCTTGAATAACCTGAATCTGGCTCGTCCAGCTAGCAATTTGGGTTTGGGCCTCAACCCGCAAGGCGCGTCCCGGCGCTACTTTTTGAGCTGCCGCGATCGCCGCCTGGTAAGCAGCGACGGTGCCGACGCGGGCAAGCTGAGCTGAGCGCTGCAGATAGGGACGGTCTTCAATTCGCTGGATCTGGTTTTGCCAGTGAGCGACTAGGGTCTGGGCCTGCTGGCGGCGGGGCCGATCGGCGCTGACCACCTGGGCCTGCTCCATCGCGTAGCGGTAAGTTGTAAGCTGGCCCAGGTTAGCAGTCCAGGTCGCTGACTGTAGCTGCACCAAGTCCTGTAGCTCTTGCTGCCAGGGTGTTAGCTGAGCCTGAGCATCGTCATAAAAAGGGCTACCGGGCTGGATCTGCTGGACAGCAGAAATGGCCTCTCCTAAATTGAAGAGGTCACTTAGCTGAGGCTTCCAGCCTGACAGGTTACTCACCAGCCGCTGAGCTTGAGCAAACTGGATTAGATCTCTGGCCTCAGGCACCAGAGTGGGATCTGCAGGCACCTGCTGCACAGTTTCGATGGCCGTATCTAAGTTGCCTAGCTCCCACTGTCGAAAGCTATACATCAGCAGCGATTCGCTCCAGTTGTCAACATCGGCCCTAGCCTCTCTCCAGGCTTGACTTTGCAGGTCGATGGTTTGTGCCAGCGCGATCGCCTCCCCCAGATCTGAGATATCGGTGCTCTCAGCCAGCTCACGCGCCTGCTGTAACTGCTGCCAACCCTGAGACTCCAGCTCAATCTGGTCTTTGAGTGCCTGAAACTGCTGGCGTACCCAATAATCTGTGTAAAGTTTTTTCAGGGCTTGCAGTTTCTCGCTGGCCTGCTGCCAGTTTTTAGCGGCAATGTCTTCCTGGATAGCAGCTTGAACCGCTTCTCCTGTTTTCCACTCAGCCTGCCACACTGACATTGACGACTGCACCTTTTGATAGCTCTCGGCCTGCTCAGGAATGATGCCAGCCAGGGCCAGGGCGGTCTCTAAGTGACCCTGATTGACTTCCCGTCGAGCCACGTTCATCAAATCGCTAGACCACTGATTGAGCAGCGGCTCAGCCTCGGTGTAGAGGGGATGGCGATCGCGCCAGGGAGCGACCAGCCCAATCGCGGCTACCAGATGATCCGGTGCTTTAGAGGCGGCGGCTGATTTGGCACAGTAGAGGCGATCGCTATCGGCACTCAGCCGCGAAATTTCTTCACAGTTGGGCAGGGGCGGAATTTGAGTCAGTAGCGCGATCGCCCAAAGACCTACCGCACTCGATCCCACTAGTAAAACCAGCCACAGCATTGGCCAGGCCCAGATTGCCCGAGGCGATCGACGACGCAGCGGTTTGAGAGCAGTTGGCAATGGAGAATCAGCAGAAGGGGAGGTCATAGCGGCGGTCGGCTCTTTGCCTGAAGTGTGCCTAAGTTGGTGCTATTGTAGGCGCAATTTTATACGTTTTGACGGACTTCTCAGCCAAAACTTTTAACACCTTAAACCCGGCTGCTTTTCCCTATTTTTGCTCAGCCACCGCTACATAGGCCCCTAATCCAACCAGCGTATAGCCCGATACCAAACTACCTAACTCCCCCAATACAGGTGTTTAGCTGGAACAGTGTCTGCTCATGCACCTGTGTGGGCTGTATGGGTGAAAATACGTCTGCCTATTTCCCCTATCAGGGTGATTGGGCAGAATGATCCAATCTAGTTGCTCCCAGTCAAACAGCCTCAAGTTTTGTAGTTGACGGCGATCGCCCGATACTCTACAGTCTCTCACTAAGCTGCTCAACTTAACCGTTGCAGCTTGCTCGTAAACAGGACTCAAGAACTTTAGCAGCCCCTGAAGGTGTTGGAACCACCAACAGGAGCCTAAACCCCCCAAACTCATAGCCAGTTCGGGCAAGGTCTAGGGGAATTTTACCCCTTAGCCCCCCGTGTTGCGTTACAGGTCGCGGGGTGGCTAAGTTTTTGGGTTCTGGCAACTCGCCTCGGTTCCCGCTGGCCTAGTCAGTGGGGGC
>JAAUQI010000064.1 GCA_012032345.1 Leptolyngbyaceae cyanobacterium RM1_1_2
AGAAATGTAGCCTCTTTTTGCCGCAGTTTTTTTTAAAGCATGATTCTGTTAGCTTTGCCGTCATCCGGTGGTGCAAGCTGCCAAAACTGCAGTTTAGCTCATCGGTGTAATACTGCTTCAGCACGCTTTGAACTGTCTCAGCCGGGGCGCTCATGCCCAGCCCCGTCACGGTATAGCCCGTCTCTGTCCAGCCCGGTTGAAAGTCTTCTTGCTGTAGCCGCTGCAGCCAGCGCTGCCAGTTTTGAAACAGCCGCTGCCAGTCAGCCGCCCTTAGGGTGGCAGTAGACTGGCTGGAATCCAGGTCAGCAGCTTCGATTAGCGATCGCACCAGAGCCGAACTCAGCCCGCCATACACCTGCAAAATCATTTTTTTTAGCCCACCCGGAATCAGGCTGATACGCTCTTGCCAGTCGCCTTGTGATTCTTGCAGACCGGGCAGGGGGTTGGTAATGGCCGGCGGTTTTCGGTAAATGTCTCCGGTTTGAATTGGTCGGACGCTGGACTGGTTTTCGCTGACCTGATGGGCCGCTGTGACTATTTGCTGGCTGGCCGTAGTGAGAATGAGGTTGCTGTATTTGCCCATAATCTCAGCATAGAGATGCCACTGGGCCGGGTCGCCCGGTCGCTGAGCAAACTGCAAATCCAGCACCCGCTCCCAGGGGGCGATCGCGGCAATACTCACCAGCACTAGTCCGCCAAGCTGGTGTTTGAGCTGCTGGCTAAAGGTAAATGTGTCAGGCAGGCGCGGGGGAGCGTCGCCCATGTGAATTCGCGCCGCCTGAGGATGCCAGGAAATTGTCAGCCAGCCGCGCTGATTAAGCGTGCGCAGGGCAATACAGAGGGTGAAGCGATCGCGCTGGTAAACCTGTTCACAGCGGGCCGGTAGCCACTCTAAACGCAGTTCACTACAGGCCGCCATCAGGGTTGTAAAGTCAACAGGTTGCATCTTCAAGACCGCATAAATAATACAAACAGGCCAAAAGCAGCCCATTATCACGCTTTTTAAGTCGTGTTCTCAACCCACATGCCCACAGGTCAAACATCCTGCAAGAAGCGCGATTGCCTGTTTTTTTTTAGCTACCATTAAGTCTAAAGGATTTGCTTCTTAACGTCCGGCTCGGTACTCGGTTCCTCCAGGCAAATTATTCATGGACATTAAGCTCATAAATATTGGATTTGGCAATATTATTTCTGCGAACCGAGTAATCGCCATTGTGAGTCCAGAATCTGCTCCTATTAAGCGAGTCATTACAGATGCCCGCGATCGCGGAGAGCTGATTGACGCGACCTACGGTCGTCGTACCCGCGCCGTCGTCGTCATGGATTCGGGCCATATTATTCTGTCAGCCATTCAGCCAGAAACGGTAGCGCACCGATTTGTTGTCAATAAAGAAATGGCTGGCGATGCTTAGTTTTATATGTGCCGCCTTAACCTAGTAAAAACAGAATTTTAAGTATATACAGCTAGCTTACTAAGCCGCCTTGAAATTATTTTGAAGGCGGCTCTGTATTAACTCTAAGCCGTTTGAAAACAGGATTGAATTTGTCCGTCACTTCCGGAGAGATAACTAAATTTGCTGAAGAAATAAGCATTTCCTGATCTTCTTTTGGTTTTCTAGGAGTGGCACTGCTACCGATGCAATCTCAATATCTCCGCCAAATTCAGTCACTTGATCCTGTCACAGAGCACAGTCAAATTTGCCACTTTTCAACGGGTTATGAGTTTCCCTGGGCTACCCATCGCGCCTTGGAGCTGGCGCTGCTGCGCACTTTTTGTATACCCAGCGTTGCCGCCACGCTGCAGACAACCGGCAAGTTTATTTATCACGCTCAGTCCCGCTATGACGATACTGGTTTACTGGTTGCCAATATTTTGTACTGGGGATATGACAGCCCCCAAGGGGCCGCTGCTATCAGAAAAATGAATGCTATTCACAGTCGGTATACTATCAGCAATACTGACTATCTCTACGTCCTGTCTACCTTTATTTATGAGCCTATCCGCTGGAACGAAAGCTTTGGCTGGCGACCCTTTTGTGAGCAAGAGCGTCTGGCCTTTTTTTATTTTTGGCGAGCTGTTGGCGAGCGTATGCATATGCAGGCTATTCCTGATACCTACGCAGCTTTTGAAAGCTTCAATCAGAGGTTTGAACGGCAGCATCTGCGCTACTCAGAGGCGAATCGCCAGGTAGCTAATGCTGTTTTGAAAATGCTGACAGGCTGGTTTCCGGCAATTGTACGTCCGCTGGTGAGAGCCAGTGTTTATGCGCTGCTAGACGATACTTTGCTAGCAGCCTTGGACTGGCCGCAGCCAACAGCGCGATCGCGTCATTTTGTGACTGCGGCCCTAAAGCTACGCCAGCAGCTACTGCGCTGGACACCGCCGAGAAAGCAGTCAGGCTTCATCCCTGAGCCAGTCGTTGAAGACGGTTCACTCTCTACCGATCCTTCCGAGCGCAACCCATCGGCTCAGGTGACAACGCGATCGCGCTGCCCGTTTCACCAAATTTTGCAGCGATCGCGCTAGTCTTGACGTCTTAAAAGTCAACCTGGAAGCTACTTGTAGTGGAAAAATTGCCTACCCAGATCCTAGACATCTGGTAGGCATTCTCAATCGATTCCTGATTTTGACCAATAGGATAAGAGAATAGTTTTGATGTTGAGTAAAAACCTGCATTTTGAGCCGCTCACTGCTGTCCATGCTGACGATCTCTTTGCAATTCTGACCACACCCTCGGTTCTTGCCTTTATCAATCCAACTGGGAGGCGACCAACTCTAGAAGAGCTGAGGGCGGAGTATACTGCCCGTGCGAGTGGGCCAGTAGCTCCGATCATACCTGCCGAAAAATGGTTCAACATGGCAATTCGACTAAAGGCCCCTTCCTCTAAAGTAATTGGTCGTCTTGAGGCGACAAGCTATGGACAGTGGGGCGAAGTCGCATATTTATTGGGTCAAGCCTGGTGGGGAAAGGGCTTAGCATTTGAGGCGATGCACTGGTGGCATGATTATCTTGCTGCTGCTATGCCGGGAGTGCAATGGTGGGCCACGGTGCATCCAGACAACCAGAGAAGCCTCCGGCTCTTAACACGTCTTAGGTATAAGGAAGTAAATTCGAGCCAGCGACCGAGACTCCAATCCTATGATTTAGGAGATCGCTGTTTCGTTCTCTCTAATCATGTGAGAGAGTATACGGCCTAGCAACTGTGCTGCACCGGGCGGAGCAAAGACCTTGGCTAAGTCTTAAAAGTTAACTACCGCCGCAAACTTCACTGTTAGCCAGCAGTGGCGCTAATGGATGGATCTACAATGGGCTTAGTCTTGGTCAAGGCTGCGCCGTTTAGCGATTTACGCATCATGTCTGTCTCCTCATCGCCCCGTCCGGCCTCAGTCGAAAAAATTGTGCAGCGTTTTCAGCGGGCTTCTGACCCCAAGCGTCGCTACGAACAACTGCTGTGGTTTGCTAAGAAGCTAGAAGATTTCCCAGAAGCGGAAAAACGGCGGCAAACAAGGTGCCGGGATGTGTCTCTCAGGTTTATGTCACCGCCGATTTGATCGACGACGGCACGGTAGCCTTCAAAGCCGACTCAGATGCCCAAATTACTAAAGGACTGGTCGCGCTGCTAATTCAGGCCCTCAACGGGTTGAAGCCAGCGGAGATTATGGCGCTATCGCCTGATTTTATTAAAGAAACTCAGCTCGACGTTAGCCTGACTCCCTCTCGTGCCAATGGCTTTTTCAACATTTTCAAAATGATGCAAAAGCAAGCACTAACCCTGGCTGCAAAGACAGACCTAAAGGCAGAGGCCAGCCCCGAAGACGCCGCTATGCCTGAGTCATGAGCCAGAACTATTCCTACTCTAGAGATCTAGTTGGCTATGGGCGCACGCCGCCCCATCCCCAGTGGCCTCAAAATGCTCGTCTGGCCCTGCAGTTTGTCGTTAACTATGAAGAAGGCAGCGAAAATTGTGTGCTGCACGGAGATGCTGCCTCAGAAGCTTTTTTGTCTGAAAGCGTGGGCGCTGAGCCGCTGCTAGGCGTGCGCAATCTCAATATGGAGTCGATGTATGAGTATGGTAGTCGAGCCGGGTTTTGGCGGCTGTACCGACTCTTTACCCAGCGGCAACTACCCGTGACGGTTTTTGCCGTGGCGATGGCGATGGCCCGAAATCCTGAGGCGATCGCGGCCATGAACGAAGCCGACTGGGAAATTGCCAGCCACGGCTATCGCTGGATTGACTACCAGTACGTGGGCGCAGAGACAGAGCGAGAACACATCAATAAAGCCATCGAGATTCACACCCAGGTGGCAGGACAGCGACCCCTGGGGTTTTACCAGGGCCGGGTTAGCCCACATACGCGCTACCTAATTTGTGAAGCAGGGGGCTTTCTCTATGATTCTGACAGCTACGCCGATGATTTACCCTACTGGGTGCATGATTTTGGCCAGCCCCATCTCGTGATTCCCTACACGCTAGACAACAACGATATGCGCTTTGCTACCTACGCCGGATTTAATTCGGGCGATCAGTTTTTTGCCTACCTGCGGGATGCCTTTGATACGCTCTACCAGGAAGGTGCAGACTCACCCAAAATGATGAGCGTGGGCCTGCACTGTCGCCTAGTCGGACGCCCCGGTCGCACTGCTGCTCTGGCTCATTTCTTAGACTATGTCCAAAGCCGCGATCGCGTTTGGATTTGCCGTCGGGTAGATATCGCCCGCCACTGGCATCAGCATCACCCCAGCGGACAAACTAGCGGACAAACTCAAGAGTAGCTGTGCGCAATCAGGGCGATCGCGGCTTTGCCAACCGGAGAGGCCACAGCGGCTGACTAACTGACAAAAGTTTATCGCCCTCTCTGGTCAAATAAACTCATGCCAAAGCCCTAGATTATATGCTGTCTGGGCTAGAGGCCGCGATCGCCCCTTGGCCCCTCAGCCGCCAGTTCTAGTCAAGGCGACAGCGCTTGACCAAAATTCCCCTAGACCCTGCCCGAACTGCCGTTTAGTTTGGGGGGTTTAGGCTCCTGTTGGTGCTGGATACACCTTTAGACGGCAAAAGGTTCTTGGTATTAGAGCTAGCAAAAATCCAGATGAGTACAGAAAATCAAACTGAGTACATTGCCGCTTTAACTAATTTACACCGTGGACTTGACCGGAAAGGGCCAGGTGACTCTGGCTTCTCACGCGACATTTTGAGCAATCTTTCGACTTTGCCGCTCAATCCGCGAATTGCCGATTTAGGATGTGGAAGCGGTGCCAGCGCATTGCTGCTTGCGCAACACTACCAAAGCACCGTTATGGCAGTAGATACCTCGTCGGTTTTCATTGACGAACTCAAAGCTCGCGCCAACCAGCTTGGTCTTGAGCATTTAATCATTCCAATTCAGGGTGACATGGCTAAACTCGGTTGGTCAGTGGGTTCGGTTGACCTGCTTTGGTCAGAGGGGGCTGCTTATAATCTTGGGTTTGAGCAGGCTCTTAAAATCTGGCGACCTCTGCTTGCGAACAGCGGCATTGCCGTCATATCAGAACTGAGCTGGTTTACTGATGATGTGCCAGAGCCTGCGATCGCGTTTTGGCAAAATGCCTATCCTACGATGGGTAACGAGGCTGAGAATATCGATCGGGCGCATCGGTCTGGCTTTAGCATACTTTCTACGCGTCGGCTGCCAAGTCAGTCTTGGTGGGTAAATTACTATAAACCGCTCCGTGATCAGATGCAGCAGATCGAAATCACCCCAAGCATTCAATCAGTGATTCGTGAAACTGAAGAAGAGATGAGACTGTTTGAAAAATTCAGCGACTTCTATGGTTATACGTTCTATGTTCTGCAAGCAGCTTATATCAATTTGATTTAGGGGCATAAAATCAAGAGGAACCCTTGTCGCCTCCCTTAAGATCATAGTCGTTGGGTTCGGCGTAGCCTTGCTTGTGCTGGGCTTTGATGGTGATGCGAATGGCCTCTAGAGAGCTAACTGCTAAATGACGGATCTTGTCGGGGCGCAGGCCAGCCTCAGGTGAAGTAGGCTCAGGCAGCACTGTGGATGCTTCGGCGTCCGGTTCAAGGAAATTAAACATCGATTCGGTTCTCCTGGGTTTGTTCAAGGAAAACAGAACCGAAAACTCTCGCCATCCCTTTACAAGTCAGACAAATGGCTTTAACAGCGTAAGCCTGTGAATTACAATAAAAAGTCTCAAGCAACTTCTACAGCTCCGCTCGCCGCCTGTGATCACGCTGTCGCCTGACCAGATTAGCCATATCCGCCATCACGCTGAGCGCACCTACCCGGAAGAGTGCTGCGGGCTGCTGCTGGGCCAGATGCGCTCGGGCAGTGCCGATCGGCAAGTGGCTGAGACGCTTGCGCTTGAAAACGCCTGGAATCTTCAGATTGAGGCAGATCTGAGCCTGCCAGACGTGCTATCTCAAGATCTGGATCGGCGGCGGCGCTACTGGATCGATCCCCGTGACTTACTGGTGGTTCAGCGACAGGCCCGCGATCGCAACTTGAATATCATCGGCGTCTATCACTCTCATACCGATCATCCGGCTGTACCCTCTGAGTGCGATCGCCAGCTAGCCTGGGCCGAGTATTCTTATATCATTGTGTCGGTCTATCAGGGGCGATCGCGGCAGCTAAAAAGCTGGTGTTTAGACGACAATCATCAGTTCCAGGCCGAACTGATTAAGGCTTTACCCCCCGATTGTTCTTTAGGCGCTGATACCGCTATCTGCAGCTAGCTCTGCTTCGACTTTGACTGTTGTTTCTGCTTACTCTCCGCGTGGACTGCTATGCTCAATCCCAATCTGGATAATATTCAACTGACAAAAGATGATTACGAGCGTTATTCGCGCCACATCATCCTGCCCGAAGTGGGCTTAGACGGGCAAAAGAAGCTCAAAGCTGCCAGCGTTTTGTGTATCGGCACGGGGGGCTTAGGCTCACCTTTGCTGCTTTATCTGGCGGCGGCAGGTATTGGCCGCATTGGCATTGTCGATTTTGATGTGGTCGATCATTCCAACCTGCATCGCCAGATCATTCACGGCACATCCTGGGTGGGCAAACCCAAAATTGAGTCTGCTAAAAGCCGAATTTTAGAGATTAACCCAAGCTGCCAGGTAGATCTTTACGAGACGCGCCTGAGTTCAGAAAATGCGCTGGATATTGTGCGAGGTTACGACGTTGTCGTAGACGGCACCGATAACTTTCCTACCCGCTATTTGGTCAACGATGCCTGCGTTTTAATGGATAAGCCCAACGTTTACGGCTCTATTTTTCGCTTTGAAGGTCAGGCTACCGTTTTCAACTACGAGGGTGGCCCCAACTACCGTGACCTCTACCCGGAGCCGCCGCCGCCAGGACTGGTACCCTCCTGTGCTGAGGGCGGGGTGCTGGGAGTACTCTGCGGCATTATTGGCACCATTCAGGCGACCGAAACCGTCAAGATTATTTTGGGCGCAGGTAACACGCTCAGCGGACGCCTGCTGCTTTACAACGCTCTGGATATGACCTTCCGGCAGCTCAAGCTGCGGCCTAATCCTGAGCGCCCGGTGATTGAAAAACTAATTGACTATGAGCAGTTCTGCGGCATTACCCAGGCCCAGGCTGAGGCGGCTAAGCAGCAGGCTGAGCTGTCTGAGATCAGCGTTCTAGAGCTGAAGGCGCTAATTGACACTCAGGCTGACGACTACCTGCTGCTGGATGTTCGCAATCCCAATGAGTATGAGATTGCCAGAATTCCAGGCTCTGTCTTGGTGCCTCTGCCAGATATTGAGAATGGCTCAGGTATTGAAACTGTGCGGGCAAAGCTCAACGGCCATCGCCTGATCGCTCACTGCAAAATGGGTGGGCGCTCTGCTAAGGCTTTAGGTATTCTAAAGCAGGCGGGGATCGAGGGCACTAACGTTAAAGGTGGTATTATCGCCTGGAGCCGCGAAGTTGATCCTTCTGTGCCGGAATACTAGACTGAGCATAAAATGCTGATAAAAGTGCGTCAGGCTCTGGCATGGCGCACGCTGCTGGTGGGGTCAAGGAGCATGATGATGAAGCGCTTAGGGTACGGCTTTTTACTGTCTTTAGGGCTGGGTTTAGCAACCGCTTCACCAGGCTGGAGCCTACCGGGGCAGACAGTAATAGAGGTAGCCGCTTGGATTCAGGCTAACTCGACCCTGCGGCCAGGGCCAGGGGAGCGTCTGCTGGTCAACCGGATAGACACGCCAGCGCAGCGATTTACCTTTCAAGCCTCTATTTTTCCGCCGGGTACTTTGCGCTCCAGCGTGCAGCCTCGCCAAATTCGCACCGAGCGCATTGCCCTATTTGACATGATCAACGGGGTCAGCTTCAACCGCCTAGAAGAGTCTTTGCGAGTGATCTATGGCACCGATATTTTCTCTGACTACCAGCGATCGCAGCCTGTTTATGTCTACCCCACGGCAGATTCTCCGGTTAGCAATAACCCCAATCTGTTGATTCAGGGAGAAATCAGAGAGGGCGATCGCTATGCCTACTGGATTCAAACTACCAGCGATCGCAGCGGCAGCACAGACACAGGAGAAATCAGCATTTTGCTGAAAGAAGATATTCCTGGGCTGCTCTCTAGGCTACAGGAAGCTTCTGCCTTACCAGAGTAGCGCTACGAACCATGCCTACGCCCAAGACGTCGCCCAGTAGGGCTTTTTGATGGAACGCGATCGCCCGGTGCAAATTAAGATAATCAATGGCAACACTTCGGAGTCAATGACGCAGGGTATTGATCGAGTCGCGCAGGCTATTTGTTCACCGCAGACCGTCCTAGTCACGACCCAGCCCCGCAGTGGCCCTGCCTCAATCGAAAGCTACTACGATGAATATCTGGCGATCCCCGGCATTTTAGAGCAGATAGTTCTGGATCAAGAAGCCGATGCCTTTATCTTGGCCTGCTGGGGCGATCCGGGGATTGAGGCCGCCCGTGAAGTTACCCATCGGCCCGTCGTGGGCATCGCTGAAGCCAGTCTGTATGTCGCCAACATGCTAGCCCCCCCGTGGAGCGTAGTGACGACGCTGCACCGGGTACGGGATATGGTGGAAAAGACAGTGGATAAAATCGGGCTGCGTCAGCGCTGCGCCTCTGTGCGCACGACACCGCTGGCAGTTTTAGAAACCGCAAGCCGAGCGGCGACCCTGACGGCTTTGATTGAAGCGGGCAGGCTGGCGATCGCTGAGGATGGGGCCGAGGCACTCTGTCTGGGCTGTGCCGGCATGAGCGGTCTTGATGTGGCTCTAGAAGTCGAGCTACAGGTTCCGGTTGTAGATGCGGTGGCAGCAGCCGTCTGTCTGGCAGAATCGTTGGTCGTGATGAAAAAAACCACCAGCAAGCAGCTTACCTATCGTGCGCCTGAGCTGAAGCCGATTGTGGGCTATCCAGACTGGATGCAGCCGTCAGCCTTGACAGGTCTGCGCTAGAGCGCAGGCGGGTTGAGCCAGCCAGCACTGAGAATAACGGTCAGTCCCATGAACAAAACCGTCAGCGTCCAGGTAACCCGGTTGAGGGTGGTTTCGGCGCTTTTGGTGCTGGTGAAAAGCTGGGCCTGTCCGCCCAAAGAGCCTAAACCATCTCCTTTGGGGCTGTGTAATAAAACCAGCACAATCAGGCCCAGCGCTGAAGCGGCCCAAACAATTCGTAAGAGCGACGTAATTTGCATATAACAATAGCCTCAGAGGTTGTTTGAAAAGGAATATACTGCCATATTTAGCACTTAAAAATCCCCCTAGTGCATTGTCACAGCTAGAAATTAGGGTGGGTAGTCAGTGCTTTAGCGCTAAAGCGCTAGCTACAAACTATGCATCACCCTGAAATTAAGGGTTGACACTGCATTAGTCCCCTTGCAAAGAAGGAAATCGGCTTGAAAGTCCCCCTTTCTAAGGGGGATTTGGGGGGATTAAAAGAGCGATACCTTACTGGAAATAGCCTCAGGCGATCGCTCCCCCAAAAGCATCCCGGCTTTTCATCCTAACTCAGATTACCAGGCAAAGACCTGCCTCACTAGCGCTGCAGAGAAACCCGCACGGGGGTACGATTGGGCTTAAACTGCACGTTTTCAGGCGACAGCATCGAGCGTCCGGTCATTTCGACTGGCTGAGGCAGCTTCAGAATATCTAAGATTGTTGGGGCAATATCGGCTAAGCGGCCATCTGCGCGCAGCTGCACATCGGTGCCGTGTCCCGGAATTTTTAAGCCTTCTCCTTCTACCAAAATAAAAGGCACGGGGTTGGTGGTATGGGCCGTCCAGGGATTGCCGTCTTGATCCCACATGTACTCAGAGTTGCCGTGGTCGGCAATGATGATGGTGGTGCCCCCGGCTTTAATCACGCGATCGAGCAGATAGCCTAGCTGCCGATCGACGGCTTCTAGAGCCACAACCGTAGCGTCTAGGTTGCCAGTGTGCCCCACCATATCGGGGTTGGCGTAGTTAATCACAACGAAGGAATAAATCTGCTTTTCCACCGCTGCGATCGCTACATCCGTCACCGCTTTGGCTGACATCTCCGGCTGCTTGTCGTAGGTAGCCACCTGTGGACTCGGCACTAACTCTCGATCTTCGCCTTCTAGGGGATCTTCTAACCCCCCATTGAAGAAGTAGGTGACGTGGGCGTATTTCTCGGTCTCAGCCGTGCGGAACTGCTTGAGTCCCTGGTTGGCAATGACTTCACCTAAAATATTGCTGAGGTTTTGGGGTTCAAAGGCAACCTTGACCGACAGGGAGGGGTCATACTGCGTCATGGTGACGAAGGCCAGCGGCTCGATTGGCGATCGCTCAAAGCCGTCAAATTTGGGGGAAAGAAAAGCCTGGGTGAGCTGTCGCGCCCGATCGGGGCGAAAGTTAAAGAAAATAACGCCGTCTCCTGGTTCTACCGCCCCCGGCGCTAGGCGAACAGGCTCAATAAACTCATCGGTAACTCCGGCTTCGTAAGAAGCCTTTAGAGTTTCGACAGCCGTTTGCCCGCTGCCGTCACCGTCTGCTGTCATCACCCGGTAGACTTTCTCGACGCGATCCCAGCGGCGATCACGGTCCATGGCGTAGTAGCGGCCACTGAGGGTGACTATCTGGCCTAAACCAATCTGCTGCACATAGTCCTGTAGCTGCTGTAGCGCCACCACCCCGTCAGTGGGCTGAGTATCGCGTCCGTCAGCAATGGCGTGGATGCAAACGTCAGTTAAGTCCTGGGCTTTGGCCATGTCTAAGAGGCCGAATAAATGCTTCAGGTGAGAATGTACGCCCCCTTCAGAACACAGCCCCACCAAGTGAAGCTTGCTGTTGCGATAGCGAACCGTCTGGCAAATCTCCAGCAGGGCTGTATTTTCCCGTAAGGTACCTTCTTCGACGGCATCTGAAATTCTGACTAATTCTTGAGGGACTACTCGGCCAGCCCCAATATTGAGGTGGCCCACTTCAGAATTTCCCATCTGTCCATCAGGCAAACCCACATCCTTGCCGGAGGTGCGAATTAGGGTGTGGGGATAAGCTGTCCAAAGGCTGTCCATAATCGGGGTGTTGGCTGCTGCGATCGCATTACCATCGGTTTCTTCTCGATAGCCCCAACCGTCTAAGATGACGAGCACCATTGGCGAAACAGGCGCTTGTGTCATAGCAAAGATCCTTTAGCAATGTAGACAGTTGACTCGGCCATAATACCACTCACCTCCTTGTCGTGTGCAATTCATAAAACGGATTCTTAGCTGATTCTTTAAAGAGAAAACTGAACCGGATAATTTCAAAACTTAGCTCAATCTGAACTCTGATTAAATTTGAACTCACATCGAAAATAAAGTTAACATTTGATTAATAATTACGTTTCTTCCTTATATACAAGGATTTACGAGC
Source organism: Leptolyngbyaceae cyanobacterium RM1_1_2 (assembly GCA_012032345.1). Taxonomy (GTDB): domain Bacteria; phylum Cyanobacteriota; class Cyanobacteriia; order Phormidesmidales; family Phormidesmidaceae; genus Sphaerothrix. Next base: position 11,863 of record JAAUQI010000064.1, read on the forward strand.
TGATATACTATGCAATGAATCGCTAAAATTTTAGATAGCGCTAATACTCTGCTCAGCTTTTGCCATCCGTCTGCACAATAGCTATGAGTAGCTTGGAGGGAACTATGTCATTATGTCTCTGCCTTCTTCTTGAGCCTTTGTAAAGTGAGCAGAAGTCAGGAACTTCCACCTCAAAAACAAAACTTCAGCCTTACTCTGCTAGCCCTGGCTGCTGGCCAAAACGGTGTGATCACAAGGTCAAACAGGTCGAACAGCTTGAAAGTCCAGACCTGTAGTGATCCCCAGCCGCTATTTAATCTGAACCTCAGGCGTTCTAGGCTTGGGCTGTCTTGCCAGCTTTACGAGACTGCTCTTTTTGGCGCTGCTTCTGACGCTTTTCAGCTACCTTGGCTGATTTTTGAGCTTCGATCGCCGCCAGCTCAGCCTGCTCTTTCTCGGCCATCACCTTATCTTGATAGTAGTGATAGTCACCCCGATAGAGTTTTAGCTCTCCTTCACGCAGTTCTACAACTTTGGTAGCCACCTGAGAAATAAAGTAGCGATCGTGGGAGACAATCAGCACGGTGCCGTCATACTGGCACAGGGCGTTCTCTAGCATCTCCTTGGCAGGAATGTCGAGGTGGTTCGTAGGCTCGTCTAAAATCAGCAGGTTGGCGGGTCTGAGCAGCATTCTAGCTAGGGCTAGCCGCGCTTTTTCGCCGCCGCTGAGGGCCTTTACGGGCTTGAAGACCACCTCGCCGCCAAATAAAAACTGACCCAGCAGCGATCGCACTTCGATATCTTTCCAATCAGGCACTTCGTCATGGATAGTGTCCATGACGGATTTTTCCAAGTCAAGTGCCTCGGCCTGGTTTTGCTCAAAGTAGCTAGGGATGACGTTGTGCTCCCCTAAGCTGGCGCTGCCTTCCATCGGCGGTTCTGAACCCGTGATAATCCGCAGCAGCGTAGATTTACCGGCTCCGTTGGGGCCAACAAAGGCAATGCGATCGCCGCGCTCAATCAGCAGATTGGCCCCTAAAAATAAAATTTTGTCGTCGTAAACATGGCTCAAATCGCTAATGTTGACCACGTCACGACCGCTGCGAGGCGCAGGCGGAAACTTAAACCGCAGTCCTCTAACATCGCTCTCAGGAGCCTCTACGCGCTCTATTTTACCGATTTGCTTTTCGCGGCTTTTGGCCTGAGTGCTGCGGGTGGCGCTGGCCCGAAAGCGATCAACAAAAGCCTGCTGCTTCTCGATTTCTTTCTGCTGGCGCTCGTAGGTGCTGAGCTGAGCCGCCTTGGCTTCGGCTTTTTGCTCTAGGTAGGCGCTGTAGTTGCCTAAATAAGTTGTCGAGACGCCCCGCTCGGTTTCTACAATTTGGGTGCAGAGGCGATCGAGAAACTCGCGGTCGTGAGAGACAATCACCATCGGCGTGTTGAGTCCCCTCAGGTAGTTCTCCAGCCACTCAATGGTTTCGAGATCTAGATGGTTTGTAGGCTCGTCGAGCAGCAGCAGGTCTGGAGCCTGGAGCAAAATTTTGCCTAAGCTCATCCGCATCTGCCAGCCGCCGCTGAAGGCGCTAACGAGGCGATCGCCGTCTTCTGCGGCAAAGCCCATCTCGGGCAAAATTTTCTCAATGCGGGACTCTAGGCCGTAGCCATCAAGCGCCTCAAACTGTCGCTGTAGCCGATCCATCTGCATAATCAGCTTTTCTAACTCGTCGGGATCAGCCTGCTCCATCTGCTGTGGCATGTGGGCCAGTGCCTGCTGAACGGTATTGGCTTCTGCAAACACCGTCCAAAATTCTTCTCGCACGGTGCGGCTGGGATCAACCTCAAACTCCTGGGTGAGGTAGGCAATATGCAGGCCGTTGGGCCGAATCACGGCTCCTGAGCTAGGCTCGATTTCTCCCGTAATAATGCGAAGCTGGGTAGATTTGCCTGCGCCATTGACGCCCACTAGGCCAATGCGATCGCCCGACTTAACCTCCCAGTTGACATCTTTGAGAACTTCTCCGGTGGGATAGATTTTACTGATGTGTTCTAGGCGCAGCATAGGCACTCAAATAGTGGCTTCAGGGACTTTGGAGAATTTTAGGAGACTGTAAAAAGCTGCCATGGAAAGACTCAGCTCTACTTCGGCTTGGCTGTCGTAGAGTCTTTTTCTCAAGATCACAAGCGCAGATTCAGGAAACCTATTGCGATCGCTGCTGGCTCAGCTCTCACTGACGGGCCAACAGCTTTTGTTAGTCAACTTTTGTCATTCAACAGGGGTAAACCTGCGATCGTCTCAAAGCAACTTTAACAAACTTCATAAGCTACTGAAAGATAATCTTTTCTCGATCAATGGCTGCGATCGCCGTTTTGAGCGCTAGCTGGTGCCCTAAAATAGTTCAAGCATACTAAGTTTTGTCTGAAGTGCTACATGGAGCTAACCACGCCTGAGCTAAAATTTCTGATGCGGCTGCTGGCTCATCCTGACTACCGCGCTTCTCTCAGCCGGCTCAGTCCCAACGCCAAAACATCAGCGGCGCAGCGAGAGCGTCTTTGCCGACAGCTGAGCCAAAAAGGACTGGTAGACTACAGCCAGGAAATCAGCCGGTTTGCCCTTTCACCTGCGGGGCGCACCTTCCTAGGTTTAGACCATCACAATTTGCTCGTGACTCCCGATGAGTTGCTGACGCTCAAATCAGCCGCCAAAGGCAGCCTCACGCCAGAACAAATTCATTCCAGAGTAGCCATACAAACTCGCCAGCGCCTGATCGGTACCCTAGCCGAGCGCAAGCTGGTTAAAATAACTAAAATTCAAATTCAGGCAGCGTGGCTAACGACTCAAGGCCAAACTTTTCTGCGTCACCACTACAGCCCCTACGGTCACGCTCAGGCTTTGACCCTGACGATGCTGGGCGACTATCTGAAGTTTATTCGACAGGCTGCTACCCATTCGCTGAATCCGAGCTGAGAATCTCCTAACAGGGCAATCAGCAACCCAAAAGCTTTTTCTCATTTCAGCGTCAGGCTTCTCCCAGATAGCCGCTCTAGAGTTGTGGTTGTAGATTCTCTTAAGACGAATTATGCGACTAATCTCTTTGACAGCTCTAGGACTGACAACCGCTTTACTGCTCAGCAACAGTGCCTACTCAGCACCTCAGTCCTCTGAGGCCAGACCTGTTGAGCTAGCGCAGGCAGCCCCGCTGTCGAACCAGTTTGTCACTGTGGATCAGAGTAAAGCAACCACAGGCAGCGTCCGGATCGTGACAGAAAACGGACAGCGATATTTAGAATTTGATCAGCAGTTCAGCACAGCCAGGGGACCTGATGTTGAAGTTGTACTTTACCGAGGGGCAACTATTCCAGGCTCTATTGCTGAATCAGACTATACTGCGATCGCGCAGCTCCAGAGCTTTCAGGGCAGTCAGCGCTATGCGATCCCTGAGAGCATCAATTTAGCCGAATATGGCTCAGTCGGTATTTGGTGCCGCAGGTTCAACGTCACATTTGGCTACGCCGCAGTTTAGGTTTATGCCTCTAGCTCAGACCTTCGGCAGCAGATAAGCGTTTGTCTGCTGCTGTTTACTGCTTTTTATCAAGATGATTTTGCCAAAATCTCTAGGTCAGTTGTAAGATTAGGCACCTCTCTAGGCGATCGCGCTCAAAAGCTGATTTCTCAGTATGTCTGCGAGCAGTCGATAAAAATTCCTGCTCCTGATTTTTAGCTGCCATCAGCACCTCTTCAAAACCAATGCCGAAGTTATTCAGCTAACATCAGATTTTTGTAACATCGGGCTTCTTCCGTAAAATCACTAATATTTCTAAAAGATTAGCTAAATTCTTCAAAAACCTCTCTGCATAATTGGTGCTCTCATGATAGGGTCTAGGTAGAATTTAGCTAAAGCGTTTTTTTAGAGAGAATCTACCAAACGCTTGTAGAGATAAGCAACTCCGTAAGGGTCTTAGTGCAGGTGTTGAAGCCTTGCCAGGGCTGGGTTTTTCATAACAGTTGCCTTACTCAGCCCGCCAAACTTTAAGCTTCTATCTGGGTAGTTAACCACAGTCAAACTAAAAACTGATATCTGAGTGCTTGGTGATTTTCGCTTATCGGATAATCTTGCCTCAGGTAGCTCTTTAAGGACTCTTTGGTTTTAGTTTTAGTCGTTCAGGCAGATGCAACTAAAATTTAGAGTCAGACCGTAAACTCTATCTAGATAGACTGGCCAACCAACAGCAGATGCCAAGAGATCTGACAAAAGAGTTTCATTACGACTCTTCGACGCATCCTGGTAAAGCTTGCTGATAGCAGGCGAACTTGCTCCTCGAAGCTGGCCAACTGCAGTATTAAAAAGTACGGCTACTGAGTACTGGGTAATGGCCTGATATTTTCTGGCTCGGCTTCAGCCAACGGGTTGGTCGCAGTCTGCTAGCTCAAGCAGACTACGTTAAGTAACTCAAATTCTTAAGGTGAATTTTCCTGAAAAGGTCGATATGAAGTCGTTATTAGGTGAGCAGGGTATCTGTGGAGTGGTTAGGATGGGGAGAACACGTAGAATGAAAGTCTGGCAGCTAGGTGGGCTGGGTGTTTTTCTGGCAGGCGCGATCGCAATTGGCTGTACAGGTGCAGCTTCTACTGCTGAACGACAGCTTTCCCTTTCATCTAAGAGTTTAGAGGACAGCCTGGTTTTAGCAGAGAATGCTTTAGTCGAGTCGAGTGCAGCCACCGAGTCTTTTAATCTGACTGCCCGAACCGGCCCAGTAGACTTTAGCGTTTGCTATGAGTCAGCTGAGTGGCAGCGACCTGAAACTGCCGTGCAGCTCAAGCAGCTAGAGGAAATGCCGCGATACGGCAGCGATCTCTATGAAGAACCGCTGCAAAGTCTCTTTCAAAAGTTCTGGACGCACAAAGCCTTTACGTTTACTACCTATGGCCTCAGCGCCCGCATGGAACCTATTTACTTCTCGGGTCTGTGGACAGTACTCGATGATGTCTGGAACTGCTATGACGACACCACCGGAGAAAGCCTTAACGCTGGACAGGTCGCTGAGCTTTGGCTGATTGACCATCAGGTTGAGTCGATTGAATGGACTGGCGATCGCTATCAGGTTGTTGTGCAGCCTGCTGACAGCGGGATTCAATTTGTTCAGTTTCCGCGCCGCGATACAGAAGCTGACTTGCCAATTGCAGTAGTGACCTCAGGCGGCACTTCCCTGAGTGTTGCATCAGGTGACTGGTAGGCAATGCTCACAAGCTAGCAGACTCAGGGGATCTGTTGCAGTCTGCCCGTAGAGGAAGAAGCATTAGCGAGTCTAGCCAGCCTATTTGGAGGGTGAGCCGCGATAAATTCTTTCTGACTGACTGCGAGACAAGCGGGTAAATCCGGGCAAATGGTTTTGTGAGATAGCTGCAAGACCAGCAGCTGCTGGTCTTGCGTTCAGAGAACTGAAGGGAGCAACATAGGCATGGCGCTCAGCATCATAAGCTAGCACCTCACCGTTCTCAATATTGTAAATCCAGGCGTGGATAGACAGCTCATCTCGATGCATCTTGGAGCGAACAACCGGATAAGTGCGCAGGTGTTCAATTTGGGTCAGCACGTTTTCACCGACTAGCACATCAAGGCGCTCTGCTTTCTCCAGGTGGCCGTAGTTTTCCTGCACCAAACGTCGCGTGGCTTCTGTATGTCTGAGCCAGTTATAAACCAGGGGCATTTCTTCTTCTAGCTTGCCCAACTGCAACAGCCCCTTCATCGCCCCGCAGCCAGTATGACCACAGACAATAATCTGCCTGATATCAAGGGCATGAACAGCATATTCAATAGTTGCTCCTTCGCCACCGTTAGTAGACTCGTAGGGCGGTACGATGTTGCCGGCATTGCGAATGACAAAAATCTCGCCAATCTCTGCCTGCGTGATCAAAGCGGGATCAACCCGTGAGTCAGAGCAGGCAATAAACAAAACTCTAGGATGTTGTCCCTGAGCCAGTTCTTTTAGCATGGCCTGATGGCTAGGCACATATGTGCTTTGAAACTGTCGCAGTCCGCTAATCAGCTTTTTCATCAGGCGCTCTCTTCTCAAACTCAGTCAGCTTTAAGCCAGGTAATGTACGATACCCCCTTAATCGTTATCTCATATATTTTGACTAATATATCGAAAGAGTTGTTCATCAGCCTTACAGATCACTTGTTTTCTGAACAGCAGAAATAGCGAGATGGCTCAGCAAATTAGAAAGTCATCTCTGACGTGATCCAAAGGACGACATGGTTTTGGAGCTGGCAGTCAAAGCTAGGTGTGATAGCGTAGTGACATACAATACCCGAGATTTTGTGGGTGTTGAGCGATTTGGAGTCAGTGCTGTTACCCCGGCAAAATTCTTGGAATCTATTGGAGCGTTGTCATGAGTACTTTAAGCGTCCAGTTGCCTGACTCGCTGTATAAAAGTCCAGCAATTCTCAGTATGAGAATAATTCTCACCTAATCTTCTGAGTTCAACTGCTTTGAGTGACTGAAACTCGCATTCTGTCGTTTAGGAAATTGAGTGAGAAAGCCTGTGAAGGCAATCATTTTAGTACAAATGTTTCAAAATGAGAATTGCTGATAAAAGTCTCCAGAAGCTTGCTGCCAGAATCTTACGACCAGTTCCGCCAGCACAACAGCTCTAGGTAGCAGGCTGAGTAAGATGGCTGACAGTCCGCCCAAAAAAATTACACCGCCTTTGTATTCAAAGCACCTCTGGCGAACTGAAGGAAAGGTAGTCAGGCGCGGTAAAATATATAGTACAAAATTACTGGTAAAGACAATGGTTCAGTATACGCTGGCGCAGACGCCAGACATTTTGATTCCGGTTCCTGGCAAAGACTCTAAGAAGAATCGAGAAAAAGCAATGGATCAGCTCGTAGAGTTAATGGACGAGGGTAAGCTGCCGACCGCCTTAGCTGATGGCTTTGGGCCTCAGCAGTTTATTGAAGTAAAAGCACCCAACTCGACTGCTCAGCTCCAGCACGATGAAGACACTATTGTGGAAGCTGTCCAAATTCTCAGTCATTTAGCTAATTTAAAAGTCAAAGTTCAAGACACTCGCACTGAGGCTCTCAAAGTTCACGAACTGGTTGATTTACTGTTTACTGACGAGGTCATTACTGACGCCCAGATGACCGAGCTGAAGGACGGCTTTAAGGTGCTAAAAACCTTTGCTCAAAACAACTTGAAATACCGGGAGGCGCGATCGCAGGCCACCGCCGCTCGGCAAGTCCTAGACGCAGCCCTCAAGCCTTAGCGGCTATGCCTCGATAAAAGTAGCTGGCTACTTTAGGAAATCCGGGTTCGTAAAAGGTGTCTAGCCGCAGCAGCTTAAAGCGCTGTTCAAGTAAGGCTTGTATGGGCCGATTGAGGTAACAGCCATCGGCAATTATTTTTTGCACGGGCGTCAGCCGATTTTGCCACAACTGCACGTCAGGCTCAGGACTCAAGCCGTGCTCAATAAAAAAGAAGCGCCCTTCAGGTTTGAGCACACGGGCAGTCTCAGCTAAAGCCTGCTCAACTTGAGGAATACTGCACAGCGTCCAAGTGCTGACAACGCTATCAAAAGTTTCATCAGCCATTGGCAAAGATTCGCCGCTGATGATCTGGCTTTGCACTTGGATATCAGAGGCTTGTATACGTTTTTGGGCGATCGCATTAACGCCAGGATTCGGATCTACAATTGTCAACTGCTCAAGCGCTTCAGGATAGTAGGCCAGATTTAGCCCGGTGCCAAAGCCAATTTCTAGCACATTGCCAGTCACTTCTTTAAGCAGTTGCTGGCGCTGCGCTGCAAAAGCCGCTCCAGACATACTCCAGTCGAGCAGGCGCGGAAAGACAACGCGAGAGTAAAAGCCCATAGCTGAAAGCCTCAATCACTTCTTTACTATAGCGGTGACGCAAGGCTTAAAAATATACCGTAACCAAAAAAGCCTCGCGCTAGACGAGGCTTGGTCAGCTTATGCAGCTAAGTAGTGATTCAGGTTTCTAGGGTTTCTAGAACGTGAATAGAGCACGGATGGCACCAAACAGCGCTTCATCATCGTCGTCAGCACCCAGTCCCTGCAGGTCGCCATCTAGATAGATAATTGAAGGTGTGATGGTCAGGTACTCGCTGATAGGGATACCGTAGTAAGCCTCAGCGTAAAAAGGGTCTTCATTGTCGAAAAGACCACCAACGCCGCCCAAATCGTTATCAGGTAAAACACCTGCATAAACCCCTAGCTCATCGCCTTCTGCGAAGAGGTCAGGCAGAGAAATACCGCCCATAAAGGAGGTATCGTCGTTGTTATCATCATCTTCGTGGTAAGCAAAGTAGCCAGCTAGGATGAAGCGACCAAAGTCAAGGCTGAGCAGACCGCCGTAGGTATCGAGATAGTTCTCATTACCGTTGCTACCGTGGATGTAGACAAGAGCGGCATCAATTAATCCATCACTCAGGAAGCTCAGCTGACCGATATAGCTTTGCTCATTCGCCCCAAAAACACCGACTTCAGGATTAGAGCCTTGAGCATCATCGAAGGAGTAGCCCGCGTCAAAGACAATGCTGTCAGTCAGGGCAACGCTGACGCCCAAACCAGCACTCCCACCCATGCCGAAGTCATAGAGAACCGGGCCACCCATATCAGCGACGCCGGCACCATCAAACGGCACAATAGTGGAGGTGACAAAGTCATCCGTTACGATGCTGTTGGCAGCAACGATGACGTCGATACGGCTACCAACGGGGAAAGAGTAGTAGAAGTCGTTGACGCGGAACTGGTTGCTGTTGTTACCAGCTGCCCGGTCAAAGCCAGTGAAGCCAATACTTTGGCCTAGACCTTCGTCACCCGTACCAGTCTGGAAACGAATCCGCAAGCGGTCTTCGCCTGTGAAGCTGGTGTCAAAGTTCAAGCGCGCACGGGCGTTGAAGATAGTGGAATCATCTAGGTCATCGCCACCAATCTGAGCTGTATCAAAAGGAACAACAGCATTAGCCGCCACTTCACCGCGTAGCTTGGTGGTGGTGGAGAACTGATTGGCTTCAAGTTCGGCTACGTCAGCTTCTAGGGCGTCTACACGACCGCGTAGGGTCGCCAGCTCAGCCTGAAACTGCTCTTGCAAACGGCGGATAGTAGCTAAGTCGTTGCCATCAGGCCCCTCGCCACCGCCAATGAGCTGAACGATGGTATCTAAACAAGCGTTTAGACCTGCTGCAAACTCATAGCGAGTCATCGCCCGGTTACCCTGGAACGTGCGGTTGGGATAACCTTCAATACAGCGATACTCTTCAACTAGGCGCTGCAGTGCGGTGTAGGCCCAGTCAGTCGGGCGTACATCAGAGAGTTCAGAAACGCTGGTCACCTGCGCCAGTTGCACAGACTCGTTTGAGTAGCCAGCAACTTGGTCTAGCACTGAAGCCTCTTGAGCTTCAGTGGTTTCTAGTGTTTCCAACGAAAAAACGGGGGCATCAGCCGTTTCAGCGGCAAAGCCAGCACCAGACATAACGAGGGCTGCGCCAACTGCTGCAGGGCTAGCCAGCAAAGACTTCCATAGCAAATTAGACATTTTTACCTTTTTCCTCACACCTGAACAAGCAAACCAATGTCCTAGAGACATCAGCCTTAAAAGGACTCAAAACTTGATCTTTATCCTATAACCAGCTAGGTCTTTGGAACTACTTCCTGAGACATAACTAACTTTCCTCTAGCCGATACTAGCAGATCTAAATTTAGGCCGCTAGAGTCTCAGCTATAAAATATTGGACGCGGCTAGCAGGAGCGAGTTCCTGAGCGGGCTTGTGCAAAGTCCGGCAATGGTGTGAAGGAGGGTGCATCCCACTTTTGTATCCCACTCACAGAGAAGCCGCTCTGCGTCTACACCCTAAATCCCTCTCCCGCTCTTGGAGAGGGACTTTGAATCCGGTGCCCCTTCTCCCAAAAAGGGCGAAGGGGCTGAGGGATGTAGAGCTTTGCTCTTCCCGCAGGGTGGGGGCAGCTTGCAAAACTGGGATGCACCCGTGAAGGACTGGTAGAAGAAATTGTGCTGGTCAGGGGTAGGCGATCGCTTACCCCTGACCATTAGCTCACCTTAGAAAGAGAAAGTCGCTCGGACAGCCCCAAACAGCCCTTCTTGATCGCCAGCGTTCGTTACCCCATCCCCGTCAAGATAGATAACGGCGGGCGTAATCTTCAGGTATTCACTCACGGGCACTTCATAGAACCCCTCAATGTATATCGGCTCGGCACCATCTATATAGGTTGGAGCAATACCCCCATAAATACCCAGCAGAGCGCCCTCTAAGAAAAGGTCAGGAAAGGCAATACCAGCCTGAAAGGAAATTGCATCATCATCAAAGCCAGCTCCCAGGTCTTCGTCTGACTCGTGATAGGCAAAGTAGCCAGCTAGAATAAATCGACCGAAGTCGAGGCTGGCCAGACCGCCATAAGTGTTGGTGAAGCTTTGCTCACCCAACACGCCGCCGACCCCATTGTCATCGTCACCATCGTTACCCCGTATGAACAAGAGAGCTAAATCTAACAGGCCATCGCTGAGATAGCTAAGCTGTCCAATATAGCTTTGCTGATTAGCTCCGAATACACCAATTGCCGGATTAGAGCCTTCAGCATCGTCATAAGAATAGCCCGCGTCGAAAAAGATGCTGTCAGTCAGCGCGACGTTAATCCCCAGACCTGCGCTTCCCCCCATGTCAAATTCATAGAGATTAGGTTCGTTGGCATCGAGAACTCCAGGCCCATCAAAGGGGACAATCGTAGAAGTAACAAAGTTGTCACCTCGAATACTGTTGGCTGCCACAATAACATCAATGCGGCTGCCGACTGGAAACTGATAAAAGAAGTCGTCCACGCGAAACTGGTTATCGTTATTGCCAGCCGCATCCTCAAATCCTGTTCCTTGAAAGCCCAAAGCTTCAGAGCCTAAGCCATCATTGCCTGTACCTGTCTGCAGCCGAATTCGTAGGCGATCTGATCCCGTGAAGCTGGTGTCGAAGTTCAAGCGCGCTCGAGCATTGAAGAGGGTAGCGTCTTCGGCGTTCTCGAAGTCATCAAAGGGGACAACTAAATTGGCATTGACTTCACCCCGTAGCTTGGTGGTGGTGGAGAACTGATTGGCTTCAAGTTCGGCTACGTCAGCTTCTAGGGCGTCTACACGACCGCGTAGGGTCGCCAGCTCAGCCTGAAACTGCTCTTGCAAACGGCGAATAGTAGCTAAGTCGTTGCCATCAGGCCCCTCGCCACCGCCAATGAGCTGAACGATGGTATCTAAACAAGCGTTTAGACCTGCTGCAAACTCATAGCGAGTCATCGCCCGGTTACCCTGGAACGTGCGGTTGGGATAACCTTCAATACAGCGATACTCTTCAACTAGGCGCTGCAGTGCGGTGTAGGCCCAGTCAGTCGGGCGTACATCAGAGAGTTCAGAAACGCTGGTCACCTGCGCCAGTTGCACAGACTCGTTTGAGTAGCCAGCAACTTGGTCTAGCACTGAAGCCTCTTGAGCTTCAGTGGTTTCTAGTGTTTCCAACGAAAAAACGGGGGCATCAGCCGTTTCAGCGGCAAAGCCAGCACCAGACATAACGAGGGCTGCGCCAACTGCTGCAGGGCTAGCCAGCAAAGACTTCCATAGCAAATTAGACATTTTTACCTTTTTCCTCACACTGTCAAATTAATGAACGAAAGCTTGGTCAGCGATCGCGCTAAAAAGCTCGGCCCGTACTCTTTAAGTGGCGGACAGTCATTGGAGCTTTCACCTAAATATGCAAATAGCCAATTGCAAGAGCAGACTATCACGCTCAAAACTGACCTAGATGAATAGACTGTGAGAACGAAATTAAATCGGGGTTTAGAAGGGTTTAAATATCAATTAACCTCTTTGGGGGGGTGACGTCTCTAGATATGAGGCTCTGTCAAAATTGCGCAAATGCTTCTGTGGTGGAAATTTTAATTGCCCTGTTTAACACCAAGTAACGCGGGAAAGGTATACAAGAAAGCCGAGGGTCACTCAATGAAACCTCGGCCTTTGGTGATGACAGCTAAGCTGGCTTTGTCATTAAATAAATTTGCCTGACGATTAGGCTAGCTCAGCTTTGAAATAATCTGCGCCATTTTGAAGTCTGCTTCGGTCAGGCCACCCGCGTCATGACTGGTAAGCGTGATCGTAACCTGATTGTAGGAAATGGCTAAATCTGGATGGTGACCCGCAGACTCAGCTGGTTCTACCAGCTTATTGACAAAATCAACGGCCTCTACAAAGCCGTCGAAAGTTTTAACGGTTTGAATAGTTTTACCTTTGAGGCTCCAGCCTCGAAGCTGCGCTGCTTTCTCTTGAGCCTGAGCTTCAGTTAGTACAGTTGCCATGTCTTTTCTTTAAAAACTATCCGCTCTCACTCGGGGAAAGTTTGGAAAAATCCTTGCTTTCAATGAATGAGAGCGGTGTAGCGGGTCTCAGGTTGAAACCAGACTGCCGGAAGGATCCCCAGCAACCAGTTTCACATAGATATCTCCGAAGAGACTCAGAGGAACTGACTGTTAGAGAACAGCCCCGGCACGCAGCCGATTTACCTCAACCTGGAGACCCGTGCGTTTACTACTATCTTGCATGGGCATCACCTCCTTATTCCCTAAGCGGTTGTTTGTAACTTTTGCAGGGGACTTAGTATTTATTACTTAAGCCACTGAAACTAAGTTAACACAGTCAGTCTCGATTTGACTGCTCCAGAAAGAAAAAATGGGATCATTCCCGGAAACTAAAGGATCAAGCAAAAGGCACGGCCTCAGCCGTGCCTTTAAGTTCAACAACTAGTGTATTGTCACAGCTAAAAATTGGGGTTGGTAGTCAGTGCTTAGCGCTGACTATGACATCGCCCTAAAATTAAGCGTTGATGACGCTGACTAGGTCATTAGTTGACGAGACTTAGAGAGCGTTACCGCGAGGCAGTACCTCTTCGGGGAATACAAATTTCTCGTGTGGCTGGTCAGTCGGGGCCATCCAAGCGCGCAGTCCTTCGTTGAGCAAGATGTTCTTGGTGTAGAACGTCTCAAACTCAGGGTCTTCTGCCG
>JAAUQI010000013.1 GCA_012032345.1 Leptolyngbyaceae cyanobacterium RM1_1_2
TCCTACGGCGGCTCGGACAGCAGCAGCCGTACGCGATCGGCCGCCAGCTGCTCCCGCTGCCCCCACCTGGCCCCCGCTGCCCTGCCCTCCCTTGGCCGCTGCCTCACCCGCCTCCCGCGCTGCCTCACCCTGATTGCTCCCGCAGGCATTCGCGACGATAGCTTTGTCGGTCGCTACAGCCACCTGAGGCCGATGCTGTGGGAAACGCCGCTGGTAGATTGGGCGCTCAAGGCGATCGCGCCGCTGGCCCGCTTGCTAAATCAGCAGGCTGCTTTTGAGCAGATCTACCAGGTGCGCACAGAGTTGCTGAAGCAGCCCGTCGCCAAATCTTTTCTCGTCGATCGCCTCACGCCTGCAGACGCAATTGATACCGTCGAGCAGCACCTCAGCGCGATCGCAGTGCCAGCTCAAATCATCGCCGCTGGGCTAGACAGCACTATTCCCCTATGGCACTGCCAGACCTATGCCGAGGGTATTGCTGGAGCACGCCTCACGGTCTTGCCCCAGGCTGAACACGATCTGATTCAAACCCACAGCGACGCGATCGCAGAGCTGATTAGCCAGCACGCCAGCCGACACCCTAGCCAGCAGGAGGCGAGATAGCCTGGGCCAGCTGCTGAATAAACCATTCGTGATCCCAACTGCCGCGCAGCTGCGACAGGCCAAATCGAGCCACCACTAAGTCAAGGGAAGGAATAATGGTCAAAATCTGTCCCTGATAGCCCGCCGCCATAAAGGTGTCCGCAGGCATTTGAGGCTGAGGCGATCGCTCTGAGGCATACGACTGGGGCACCTTGAGCCAGAAATGTGCGCCATACTGCTGCTGGGGGGCGGCGGGGGCAGGGGTGCGGGAGTAGTCTACCCAGCCCTTTGGTAGCAGCCGCTCCCCGTTCCAAACGCCGTCCTGCAGGTAAAGCTGGCCAAACTTGGCCCAGTCTCTAGCAGTAGCATACAGGTAAGACGAGCCGACAAAAGTACCGCTGGCGTCGGGTTCTAAGACGGCGCTGGTCATACCGATTTTGTCAAACAGAGCCTGATGGGGAAAAGCAAAGTAGTCAGCGTCGGTGCCGCCAACTACCTGACGGATCACCCGGCACAAAATATTAGTGGTGCCGCTGGCATAGCTCCAGTGAACGCTAGGGGCTTCTTCTAGTGAGCGGTTAGCCGCGTAGGCTGCCATATCGCCTCGGCTAAATAGCATTTTGGTCACGTTTGAGAGGGGATTGCTGTAAATCTCAGAAAACTGCAGGCCGCTGCTCATGCGCAGCAGCTGATCTAGCGTCACTTCGTCCCGGCGATCGCCCGTTTCACCACACTCTGCGATCAGCCCACAGGTGTCTAGAGACAGCCTGCCCTGCTGCACCAAAACACCCATCAGCGCGTTTATGACGCTTTTAGTCATTGACCAGCCCAAGAGGGGCGTATCGGCAGAAAAACCTGGCCCATAGCGTTCCGCAATAAGTTGCCCCGACTGGGCCACCACTAGGGCGCGACTGCGCTGCTGACGCTTTGAATCTGGTTCTGTAAAGGCTGACTCCACAACGGCAGCCAGTCTGGCCGCATCGATTGGGGCTGGCAGCGCTGCCGCCGTAGGGAAATCAAAAGCGCTACTGGCACTCAAGCGCGACGCTAACGGATTTGCCTGCTGCCGAATCTTGGCCTCAGGCAGATCGACTACCAGCGTGCAGCCCAAGCCGGGGCGGTAAATTACCTGACGTTGGATCAGGCCCAAAACCGAGGCGGTTACTGATTGAGCCTGCCAGTCAATTTGAGCCTGAACGTACCGCAGCAGCACCAGATTATCAACGGCTAAGTCTTCTGTCAAAACGGCCTCGGGTTTGCGCTGGGCAACAAAGACGCTAGAGGCCAAAATTTTGGCTTTGTAGGCTGCTGCCAGCAGGGCTGTACGCCAGAGTACATATAGAACTGCCCACACCAGCAAAACTGCTAGAATGCTCAGCCCACTCAAAATCGAAGCGGGGAGGGTTGCCATTGGTTGCGGCTAACGTGTCAGTGCAAACTTGTCACAAATTTACGACCGCATCCTACCAAAAATAATGGGTCTACAGCACCATCCTTCAGGATGGCTTTTTCTCTCTAAAGAGCGACCTATTGTAGAGAGTATTGCCGCAAAAGGTGTACAAACGTACTAATCTGGATAAGATGACTTGTTCTCAAGCGGCTTCTCAAAGTCATGACCTCATCAACAGATATCTATAATTCATCTGCTGCTATCAGCGTAGCCGGACTAACCGACTACATTCAAACCCTGCTAGAGCAAGACTATCAGCTGCAGCAAATTTGGATCGTAGGCGAAGTTACCGATCTGCGTCACCACGCCAGCGGGCTATTTTTCACGTTGCAAGATCCTGAAGCTGCTGCTGCCCTGCGCTGTGTCGTTTGGCGATCGCAGATTTCCCGACTGGCGGCAGTCCCCACCGAAGGAACGCTGATGACTCTGCTAGGCCAAGTCCGGCTCTACCCGCAGCGGGGCAGCTATCAGCTCATGGTCTGGCAAAGCATCCCAGCGGGCGAGGGGCTGAATGCTCTGCGCTATAGACAGCTGCGCGATCGCCTACAGCTAGAGGGTCTGTTTGACGAGGCCCAAAAGCGCCCGCTACCGGCTCACCCGCGCACGGTTGGCGTCGTGACCTCAGACCAAGCTGCTGCCTGGGGAGACATTCAGCGGACGCTAAAGCAGCGCTATCCTGGGCTGCAGGTGTTGCTCTCGCCGACCTTGGTGCAGGGAACGGCTGCGCCTGCCGCGATCGCCCAGGCCCTAGAGCGCCTCTGTCAGGATGGCCGGGCTGAAGTTATTATCCTGGCGCGGGGGGGCGGGGCGGCAGAAGATTTAGCCTGCTTTAACAACGAGCAGGTCGTGCGGGCGATCGCTCTCTGCTCTGTCCCGGTGGTGACGGGTATTGGCCACGAGCGCGATCAGTCTCTAGCTGATTTGGCGGCTGACTTTGCCGCCCACACCCCCACAGCGGCGGCAACCAAAGCAGTGCCTGACCTAGCAGACCTGCTAGCTGAGCATGGCGATCGCCAGAGGTTCCTGATTGAGGCTATGCAAGCTCAGCTAGCGATCGGGCGCGCGCGCGCTGAGGCGGCTGTCTATCAGCTCAAACGCCTGCGGCTCGATCGCCAGATTGAGCAAATTCAGCAGCGGCAGCAGTGGCAGCAGCAGCGCCTCAGATCAGCCATTCGGCAGCGTCTCCAGCAGGCCCAGGGGCACAGCAACGCCCTAGAGCAAAAACTAGCCGCCCTCAATCCTGAGCTAGCGCTGCAGCGAGGCTACGCTTTGGTTCGTCAGTCATCCGGGCAGATTGTGCGCACCGCAGCGGCTTTGAGTATAGGTGAAACCGTCAGTATTCAGCTAGCCCAGGGCACGGCTAAAGCTCAGGTGACGCAGGTTTCGGCTCGTCCCCAGGAGTAGGGCCGCTACAGCCACTCGTTTTTCGTCAGGCCCGTTAGTCTAGTCTCGATCTAGGCCCAATCCAGTCCCAGGAAACTCACTCATGAAAAAGCAGCAGCCCAAGTCCGGCCCCAATGCCTGGCAGTATGAACAGGCGATCGCCCACATTGAAGCTACGATCCACCAAATTGAAACTGCAGAACTGCCCTTAGCCGAAACGATTGAGCAATTCACCCAGGCCGCCGAACATCTACAGCAGTGCAAAGCCTTCCTCAACCAAAAGCAGCAGCAGGTTGATCTGCTAATTGAATCATTGACTACCGATGATGCAACCGAATCTTTGTAGAGTTGCACTGCTAATCCATCAGCATTACCCACGAGTTGCCCTGTCTATCTGCTCTAGAATGTAAAGATTGCGCAACAGTCGTAGGGTATTCCAAGGAGTGATTTACATGACAGGCGGGATTGAACCAAAGCTGATTATTCATGGCGGAGCCGGCAGCGCAATCAAGTCTGAAGAGAGTCTGATTGCCGTTAGACACGAGCTACACCAAATTGTAGAAACGGTCTATCAAAAGTTAGCTGCAGGTGAAGACGCTAAATCAGCCGTAGTTTTGGCCTGCCGCCTGCTAGAAGACAACCCGCGATTCAACGCTGGTACCGGATCTGTGCTGCAGTCTGATGGTCAGATTCGCATGAGTGCGGCGCTAATGGACGGAGCCGCTCAGCGCTTCAGCGGCGTCATCAATGCCTCTCGATTACAGCACCCGATTGATCTAGCCGAACATCTACAGACCTTTCACGATCGCGTCCTCTCAGACTATGGCGCAGCCGATCTGATGCGCGAACTGGGAACACCGCTCTTTGATCCTTTAACTGAGCTGCGCCTGCAAGAGTGGCTACGCGAACGCTCTGAAGGTTTCAAGCACGAAATGGCGGGCGTTGTGGCTGAGAGCGCCCTAGCCAACAGCAGCGCTCGACGGGGCACGATTGGGGTGGTCGCTCTAGACAATCAGGGGCGAATTGCAGCGGGTACCTCAACGGGCGGCAAGGGGCTAGAGCGAATCGGTCGAGTCAGCGACTCAGCTATGCCTGCCGGGAACTATGCCACTGCCGATGCCGGAATTAGCTGTACAGGCATTGGGGAAGATATCATTGACGAGTGCCTCGCCGCCCGCATCGTTATCCGAGTCACCGATGGCATGGCGCTGTCTCAGGCTTTTGATAAGTCTTTTGCAGAAGCCGATCGCAACCAGAGAGAGTTTGGTGCCATCGGCATCGATCGCTCCGGGCGGATTGCCTGGGGCAAGACCACTGAGGTACTCCTGAGCGCTTATCATAATGGATATGAGCTAGGCGACGCGCTAGAAATGGGCAAGGGCACGAAAACTGCAAGCTGCTAGCTAAGACGCAAAACCCATGTCGGAAGACCCGAAATTGACGAAGCCAAAGATTCCCCAAGACGGGGACTCAGCCAGCCCCAGCGCGATCACAGTAGACGCTGGCACGCTGGCTTTTGTAATATTCTTGGCGCTGCTGCTACCCCTGATAATTTCAGGCTTTCTGTTTCAGTAACGTCAGACGGTTCAGCGGTCATAGCACTGAAGTGCTGACTACGAGGAACTTTTGTCAGTCAATCAGGTTCTGAACAGAGCTTGATAAAGTCATAGGCAGTCAGGGAGCTAATCTGCTCTGGGCACAGCTGCCGTTTGAGCGCCTGCCAAAAGCATTCAAGCGGGTTCAATTTCGGTGAGTGGGCTGGCTGAAGTATCGGGCTTTAGCGAAGAGCGGGAATGCATAGAGCCACCAGTTTTAATAGCTTTAGTCTAACAAAACAGCGCCTGCTCAAGTCAAAATCGCTCCGCCCATCAGTTTTTGGTAGCGGCGATCGAGTTCGGTTTTCATCAGCGGCCACAGGTTTAAACTGGGGTCTTCAGCAATGATTTTTTCAGCCGCTGAGCGGGCCAGCTCTAGCACATCTTGATCTTCTAGCAGGCTGGCCAAGGCAAAGTCGGGCAGTCCTGACTGGCGTGTGCCCAGCACCTGACCCGGCCCCCGGAAGCGCATATCCATCTCTGAGATAAAAAAGCCGTCCTGGGACTGCTCTAGCACCTTGAGGCGCTGAATCGCTGTTTCGTTTTTGCTGGTGCTCATCAGCAGGCAATAGGACTGATCTGCCCCCCGCCCCACCCGCCCCCGCAGCTGGTGCAGTTGCGAAAGACCAAAGCGCTCGGCATGTTCGATCAGCATGACGCTGGCATTGGGAATGTCAACGCCGACCTCAACTACGGTAGTTGAGACTAAAATTTGAAGTCTGCGATCGCGGAACTGAGTAATCGCCTGGTCTTTTTCAGCCGAAGACAAGCGCCCGTGCAGCAGCCCCACCTGAAATTCAGGAAAGATACTTTCTTGCAGCCGCTGATGCTCCTCAATAGCCGACTTCAAGTCTAGCTTTTCGGACTCGTCCACCAGCGGCAGCACGATGTAAGTCTGGCGGCCCTGGGCAATTTCGCGGCGGATCAGGTCATAGGCATGATTGCGATCGCGCCCGCTTAGCAGCGTGGTTTGAATCGCTTTGCGCCCCGGTGGCAGCTCATCAATTTGACTGACGCTAAGATCGCCGTGCAGTGTTAGAGCCAGCGTCCGGGGAATGGGCGTCGCCGTCAGGGTTAAAACATGGGGATTTTGGCCTTTTTGCTGCAGCTGCGCCCGCTGCTGTACCCCAAAGCGGTGCTGCTCGTCAATCGTCACCAGTCCTAGAGCCTGAAACTGCACCGGATCTTCAATCAGCGCGTGGGTGCCCACCAGCAGCGGCAGTTCTCCTGAGCTAAGCTGGGCAAAGATTTCCCGCCGCTTGGCCATCCGTGTAGAGCCAGTTAACAGTTCCACGGGCAGGTGCAGCAGATTAAACCAGCTTACCAGCTTGCGGTAGTGCTGCTCTGCCAGAACTTCAGTCGGGGCCATCAGCGCCGCCTGGTACCCCGCCTGGATTGCCGCTAAAATTGCCACTACTGCCACCACCGTTTTGCCCGAACCCACGTCTCCCTGCACCAGTCGATTCATTGGGGTGGGCAGCTGCAGGTCGTTGAGAATTTCGTTGACGACTCGCTGCTGAGCGGCCGTCAGAGCAAACGGCAGCATCTGATAAAACGTATCAATCAGTTCTCCGGTGGCAGCTAAAACAACTTCGGTCTGAGTTTGCTGCTGCTGCTGTCGTCGCCGCAGCAGGCCCAGCTGCAGGTAGAAGAATTCGTCGAAAACTAAACGGCGGCGGGCGGCGGCCAAGGTGTCTGACTCTGGCGGAAAGTGAATATGGGCGATCGCCACTGGTAGCTTGACCAGCTCGTACTGCTCTCGAATGGCGGCGGGTAGTGGATCTCGCAGCTCTACAGCAGCAGGCATGGCCGCGACTACGGCCCGTCGCACCAGATCAGCCGCCACACCTTCTGTCAGCGGATAAACCGGCACTACCCGCCCCACCGTCAAAGATTCGATTGCGCCGCCAACGCTGTCAAGCAGCTCAATATCGGGGTCATCTAGGGTGAGGCCATATTTGTTTTCTTTCACTAGGCCAGAGGCGGCCACGGTGGCTCCCACCGGATACAGGCGTTTTTGCTGCTCCTGCCAGCCCCGGTTGCGGTAGCGGCTACCGGCAAAAAAGCGGCTGATCTTGAACTGGGCGCTCTGGTCACGAATCAGCAGCTCAAAAATAGTCAGCTTGGCATTGCGGGGGCTGTTAAAGCAGGTACAGCGCTTTACTGTGCCCACAACGGTCACCGTTTCTCCTGGTACCAGCCCCCGAATTGAAACCTGACGGGCATAGTCAATATGGTCACGGGGATAGTAGTACAGCACATCCCGCACCGTGTAGAGGCCAAGCTTAGCTAAGCGATCGCCGTTTTTAGGGCCAATCCCCTTGAGATAGGTGACAGATTGATCTAGCTCAGGCAGACGCTCTTTGGGGGCTGCTGGCGTCAAAGCAGTTGTTTTGGGTAGCTCAGGGCGTACCGCCTTGGGCTGAGCTTCACTCTCTGTAGCAGTTTGCAAGGTGAGCTGCTGAGCAGAACTGTCTTCTAAGCGACGACGAATCTGGTAGAGACTACGGCGGGTGTCAGCCACTAGGTGCTGTCGTCGGGCAAAGCTGAGATCGCTATAGGTTTGAAAAGAGTCAGAGAGCGATCGCCAGTGGGCCTGCTCGTCGTCAGAAAGCCCCTGGGGAAGCTGCTGTAGACTATCGCGCAAAAACTCGCTAAAGCACTGCTGCCTGCCCACCAGATCGTTAAAGCCGTGATCTGCTTCTAAGGCCAGGGCTTTTTGCAGGCGTAGCCAGTCAGGTAAGGCTGAAGTTTTGCGATCGCTCATAACGCTTTCAAAATCGAGTTACTCGACCCAGCTAGCCCTCCAAGCCGCCTCAGCTTCTGCTACCGATCGCTCCTGCTGCTTTTGCTGATACTGCTGAGCTAAGCTCTTTAGACCTGCTACCTTTTCTCGAATCTTACTGCGCCAAACTGTCACAGTGGAGTCAATAAACTCTACTTCTGCCAGCCGCAGATTGATAGCAACGAGGTGCGTCATCTGGCTGGGATCTGGCATGTCGTCTTCGTCTTCGTCTTCATCTTCTTCGTCCCCTGCTTCTAGATCGACTTCACTCTCAGGCCGCAGGTCTATTAGCACATTCAAAATATTGGGCGTGCTGGAGGCCATTTCTGCGATCGCTCAGCTTCGGCGGCAGCGGCTAAAATCGACTCGGGCAGATCAGGCAAGATATTGACCTGCTTCAGCACCTGATTTGCATCTTGAGAGAGCGCCCGCAGGATGCCGCGAATCCTCTGCTCTAGGCGCATATGTCGCTTGAGCAACTCGGTTGGAGACAGCACTGTCGAGCCTGCTTCTGCCTCAGTCGGTCGATTGATGAACCTGGCTACTGCTCTTAAAGGATCAGTAGGCTGAGCTTCAGGGGTAGACGGCAAATCTGAATCGTACTCAGGCTCATTAGATGGCTCATCAGGTGGCCCATTGAATGCCTCATCGGGCGGTAGAGGCGTGGGCTGAGACGCCTCTACCGTGGATTCTTCAGCAGTTTCAGCCTCTACTTGAATTGACTGGCCGTTTACAGCAGCAGCAATCTCTGCCAGGAGCTGAGGCGGCAGTTCCTGTAGCGTAATTAGCTGTTCTTCACCGATCGCGGCAGGCTCCTCCAGTCGCTTAGTTTGTCGCAGTAGCTCAGCTTGTACATGATTTCCCAGCTGCTGTAAAGACTGCTGTAGCTTTTGTCGCTGGTGTAGAGAAAGCTGCAAAAAGCGATCTGGGTAGGCTTGGGTACAAAGGTGATAGCTAGCCAAAATTAGCTGCCGCTTTGCTGCCTGTCCTAGCTCAGTTAGGTACTGGTGATAGAGATCTGTAACCTCTTGGGCTAATTGTTCAGTTGCCTGCTCCAAAGCAGACAGTTCTCGTTTGATTTGTTCAACTGCTCGAACCATTAACTTGCCGTAATAAATTCAGACTAGCCGCATTCTTCAGGATAGCGATTCCTTAAGCTATTCGAGTAAGTCCAGCCCCAAACGCAAAATAGCAGGTCAGCCGGGGATGACCTGCTATGCTGGCTGGCAAAACTCTTGAACCCGTAATTCTGCTATGGGTTGGGTTAAGCTTTGGTACAATCCAACGAACCGTTGCTGGTGTTGGGTTTCACTTCGTTCCGCCCAGCCTATACGAGAAATTTTTGTCGGTTAGTCTGGCTCAGATTACTCACGAACCCTTACTTTTTCTCTGCCCCTACTTTTTTCCCGTTTGAGCGGCGACCTCTTCAGCAAAGTTGGTTTCTTCTTTCTCAATGCCTTCACCCAAAACAAATCGATTAAAGCGTCGCACCTGAATGTTTTCACCCATCTTGGCCACGTGCTGCTTAACCAATTCCTCGACGGTAATGTTTTGATCTTTGATGAAGGGCTGATCGAGCAGTGACAGCTCCTTTAAGCGCTTATCAATCCGTCCCTGTACGATTTTCTCTCGAATGTTATCTGGCTTTTTAGAAAGATCATCGCGCCCCATTTCAATTTGCTTTTCTTTATCCACGATGTCCGCCGGGATATCAGCAGTTTTGACATATTCGACATTAGGGCAAGCCGCAATTTGCATAGCCACATCCTGTGCCAGCGCCTTGAATTCTTCTCTACGAGCTACAAAGTCAGTTTCGCAGTTTATTTCTACCAGGACGCCGACTCGACCGCCCGTGTGGATGTAGCTGTGAACTAAACCTTCTGCTGCTACCCGGCCCTCTTTTTTAGTAGCAGAGGTAATCCCCTTTTGCCGCAGCCATTCGACAGCTTTTTCGGTATCGCCGTCGTTTTCTTTGAGAGCCTTTTTACAATCCATCATGCCTGCGCCTGTTTTGTCGCGCAGCTCTTTGACGAGTTTTGCAGATATGTCCGCCATAAGTGCCTTAGTTGCTAAACCTTTTAAAAACTCTACCAAGCTCTCACTCAGTTTTGGCTCAAGACTGGCCCAGTTTTGGGCCAGTCTTGCTTAGCTTTAACTGTTGCTACCGTCAGCATTGTCGTCATTATCTTCTACAAATGCTTCTGGCGCTTCGTCTTCGTAGTCGTAGTCTTCCTCAGCGCCATCATAGTCTTCGTAGTCGCCGTCGCTGTCACCGTCAAGCTGACCGTGAGAACCTTCGTAGATGGCGTCTGCTAGCTTGCTCAAAATTAATTTGATCGAGCGAATAGCATCATCGTTAGCTGGAATCGGAATATCGACCACGTCAGGGTCACAATTAGTATCGAGCAAAGCAATAATGGGAATATCTAACTTTTGGCATTCCTGGACAGCGTTGTACTCCCGGCGCAAATCAACGACGATTACCGCGTCTGGAACCTTGCGCATTAGCTTGATGCCGCCTAGATACTTTTGCAGCTTTTCCAGCTCTCGACGCAGCACTGCCGCCTCTTTTTTCGGGCGCAGGTCAATGGCTCCGGTTTCCTGCATCCGCTCTAGCTCTTTGAGCCGATCAACCCGCGTTTTGATCGTCGCCCAGTTAGTGAGCATACCGCCTAGCCAGCGCTGATTGACATAGTATGAGCCGCAGCGGGCAGCTTCTTGAGCAACGATGCCCGCAGCCTGACGCTTGGTGCCTACAAACAAAAACTTTTGACCGCCATCAGCCGCATCGCGGATGTAGCTGTAGGCATCCTCGATGTACTGGGCAGTTTGAACTAGGTCAATGATGTGAACCCCGTTGCGGGAGGTAAAGATGTATGGATCCATCTTGGGGTTCCAGCGGCGGGTTTGGTGCCCAAAGTGAACACCTGACTCTAGTAGCTGAGCCAAAGAAACAACAGGCATATTTTTCTCCTTTCGGGTTTATCCTCCATCTGGCTGCATCTTGGGCGGGACTTAGATTAGGCTTACTAGCCAGTCCCTGGGTGAAGCTAGTCCACCCTGTAAGACACCCGAAATACCAGATGTGCGATTTTTTTACAACTTTTCTAGTTTAGCACAGCTCATAACGGCTAAGCTGTGCGGTGGCAAATAGCCTTGAACTCCCACAGATAACCCGACATTCCGCAGGTTGACAGGGATTAATTTGGGAGATAGTAAAGCGAAAGCCGCGTTCCACCTGCTGCTGGCTCTTGTACTCGCGCAGCAGGCGCTCGGCTGGGTAGGCATGCTCATCGATGACATTGGTGGCCAGGATGAAGCGTCGATGGCGCTGTTGGCACTGGGCCTTATACTCAGCCGTGCGCTCCATCGTCGCTTGCCACTGATACCCTATCGTCGGCGATTCTGAGGGGTTAGCGCGCTTGGGCCGACCCGGTGTTCGCTTGGCGACGACCGACACCAGCGTGACCTGAGTAAGCCGGTAGCCGGTGAGAGTGTCTTGAAAGCGCATCAGAGCATCGATGGCATCGGGCTTGCAGGCAAAGACCTGGCTGTACAACTTGCCGCAACTGCCGCTGTTAAAGCTCTCTATTGTTCAGGTTAACTGCTTGCTGTCTTCTGCTAGAGCTGGCTGACTGCCAAGCACAGCTGAGTCGTCAAGCCGCTCAATTGACTTCAAGTACCAAAGAATTACCATTAGCGGCAGAGCATAGCGATCCCACTGCCACGCCTTGATCATAATCAGGCTGTTAAAAATAACCATCCATGTGGCCAAATTAAGCTTTGAGAAGCGCCAGCAAGCCAGCAGCGCCAGTAGATAAAATAGAGCATATTTAATGATGTTAAACGGCATTAGATCTGCGACTTTCATTAAGTTGCCGCTGGCTTCTAGAGCAGGCGGAAATAGCATAAAAAGTATGAGTAAACCCAATGCGATCGCGCCATAAAACCCTTTTCGCTGCCAAAGCTGAGCTATGGGCAAGCGTCGAAAAAACAGCAAGAACTCAGGAATGACAAAGTAAAGTCCAACAAAAGATAGAAAATAGAGTGCTCCTCCCGGTTCGAGGGCAAACAGCGACTGTTGGACATCTGGCACCAGACGAGAACTCAGACCTCTAGAGGGGGCAATACCGCCAAATAGAATGAACCAGCCAATAATTGAAGCGGCGGCTAAAAGCGGCATTAACACTTTGAAGCTGGGAAATTCACGCTTTCTCAGGCTGATAACCAGCTCGTAAGTACCAACTGCTAAAGGAAAAGCCAACATATACTGTCGAGAAGCAATCCCCAACACAAAGGCAATACCGCTGAGCAGGTGGGTACTGCGAAAATAGAAAAAGAATCCCCAAAAAACAAAGAAGGTAGAAATTATATCCGTATAAAATCGTCCGCTTAGCCATAAATAATAGGGAAACAATAAAAGCCCTGCTGCCGATAAAATATGAAGCCATGGATGGGGGCGTCGAGGCCAGCCTATGACCAAAACCATCACAACAGACAGGCAAAAATTCAGCAGTCGCCCTGTAAATAGTCCATCTTTGAATAGATACTCCAAAGCCCCATAAATAATGAAAGGTAAAGGCGTATTTAGCTCCGGGTAAGATTTTAGAGTTGCTAAACTAGGCAGTAGGCTATCACTGAAATAGCGCTGCGTCGTCAGCCAAAAGGTTTTTTCGTCCCACCAAAGTGGTGCATTCAGGTACTGCAAACCTACAAACAGCGATATGTAAATTAGCGCGATCGCAAAAATAAAGCCAAACTTAAGCTTACTTCTATCACTAATTCTAGAAGGGGCACTAGTAAGAAAATGTTTCATATTCTGTCAAACCCTGATTGAGGAAAGTGGGTAAGGAAACTATTTAAGTAAACGAAAATAGTGAACTATGTCCTGGAAACAGCAGCTGTTTTTTGCTGGCTCATCTCCCAAAAGAAACCAGCGGCGTTGGCGACTTGAGACACCACCAGCACCCCTGTCAGCACCAAACCCTGGCGACTTTGCCCGTGCGTAAAGGGGTAGCGCAGCAGCCTCATATAATAATTTCCTTCAATTTCAAAATTGCCCCAGCCTTTATCAGCCCGGGTTTGATGAAAGCGAAACGCCCCCCGCCCGTAGTTAAAATGCTGCTTCCAAAAGCTGCGCAGAGTCATCGGATGGGCGTGATAAATCACGACTTCCGGCGCGTAGGTCATGGTGTAGCCGTGATGAATCCAGCGATCGCAAAGTTCTCTGTCTTCTGAGGTTGTAAAGCTTTCGTCAAAGCTGCCAATTGCTAAAAACTCTTGCCTGGGGACAACCATATTATTAGAGGCAAAGAATCGGGCCTGATCCCGTACTGCGTTGTAGTGGTCGTAGCCCATACTGATAATGTTTTGGCTGGTCATTGAGAACGGATTGTCAGATAGGGCATTGACTGTTCGTCCGCCGACAATGCAGACGGGCTTTTGTTCGAAGCAGGCTGCTAAAGCCTTTAACCAATCAGTTGCAGGCTGACAGTCGTCATCAGTAAAAGCCAGATACTGTCCCTGCGCTTTTTGAGCAGCGTGGTTTCGAGCAGCGGCGGGGCCAGCATTGGCCTGACGAATAAAAACCAGATTCAGGCTTTCCTGAAAAGGTTTGACTATGTCTGTTAGCGGTACGTCGCTGCCGTCGTCAACCACAATCACTTCAAAGCGATCGCGCGGATAGTCTAGCTGCATTAGCGTCTGCAGGCAGGTCACAATCTGCTTGGGGCGATTGTAAGTAGGGACAATAATAGAAAAGACAGGTTTCATTTTACTTCCCCTTAATTGAAAGTAATAGACGATTGACAATAACTTGTGGATGAATGCAAAAAGCGCGAAGCAAACTGAGAATGGCCGCTCCTTTTTGACGAGAGCGATAAGACATCAAAGCATAGTCATAAACGAAGTTAGCATACATTGCTGGACTGGCTTGAAAGACTTTTTTGTGTTTGTTAATCAGGCGATAAAAGCTTTCTTGCCTAAGCTGTGAATTCTTAGAAACGCCAGGTTCATGCTTAGCCCGTAGCAGGCGATAGGTGATTTCAGAAATGCCCATAATTGAGCAGATCGGATTGAGTCTGAGAAATAATTCCGAGTGAACGCGTGAGCGAAAAGTTTCGTCCCAGCCGCCAGCCGCTTGTATAACTGAGCGCTCTACAACCAGTGTCTGCTTAGTATTGTAAGAATATCCAGGCTCAATTTTCTCCAGCGCAAAGTGACAGCCTTTAGGTCTTAGCGGCGGTGGTAAGCGCTTTTCTTGAACCTGGCCTTGCTCATCGACAACTTCAATTCCAGCGATAACGCCTACAGGAGAAGGTAAATCGGTATTTGCCAAAGCATTTAGTGCGATCTCAGCCATCTGAGGCAAGAGCTGATCGTCATCATCTAGATAGGTAATCCACCGCCCCCTAGCCGCCTCCGTGCCGACGTTGCGAGCACCTGCCCCCCCATGTGGAGACGAAAGTCTAATAACTTGCAGCTTGGAATGTTCATCTAAGGCAGCAGGCGGCGCTGATGCATCATCAACAACAATGACTTCAATGTCCTCAAGAGTTTGCTGGAGTGCGCTTTTGACAGCCTTATTCAACAAGTGCGGACGATTATGAGTGGGAATGATAATACTGAGAAGAGGCTGATTCATATTAATTAATGCACCCTACTTAAGCAGCGATACTTTAAGTTAAATTCAAAGGCGCAGGCTGTGGAAGCTTCCATCGGTGCACCTGTACAAGTAACCAGCCCATTAGAGTTAGCCAGTTAAGGGTTACACCCACTTGAAATACTATATCAAGAGGTGAAGCGGCAAACCTAAGACTTGCAGGTAAAAGATTGAAAAATAGGGTTATAGCCAGTAATGTTTGACTAAAAGCGCGATCGCTCGGTTCGAGATGAGGGTATTTCTGTAGGCGATAAACTGCAGCCATAGGCAGTAAAATCAGCATGTCATCATAGACTAAATGATAAGTCCACAGCCGCGCTACAATAGCCGCAATGCCGACTGCAAGCCACGGGTCAAATTGCTGATGCCGATGACAGTAGATCCATCCTCCTAAAAGGCAGAGTAAGCCGAGAGAAGCTGCCATGTTTAGGTGACTTAGCCCTAAAGCGCCTAAATAGTTGTGCAAGTTGCCATAGCCGATATCCACTAGCCCCACTCCTCCACCCCCTGCAGAACTCCAGGTGGTGCCGCCTACACCCCGGTGCAGCCAGTCAGCATAAAGTGTTAAAACATTTCCCGTTTGAGGAATACAGGCCAATAGCGCGATCGCTGCATACCCGACAACGACTAGTGCAATTGGCCAAATTCTCTGAGGTATAAACACTATTAACCAGACAAAAGGCGCAGCTAGAGTCGGTTTGATCAGTGCAAATATGATTAAGCTACTGCCTGCTAAGTCCAGGTATAAAGTTTGATGTTTTTTGAACAAAAGCAGCAGGCCAATGGTTAACGCTGCTAGAACATGAACTGTAAGCTGTCCATTACCGACAGCAGGCCCGGTTGAATAAGCAGCTCCGACTGTTAGCGCAATGAGCGCGTACTCAGCAGGGCGTTTTGCCTGAGCAGCCTGAATGAGTCCAATGACTAGGCCAGCTAGGGCAAAAACCGTCGTCATTGCCCAAAAAACCGTACGTATGTAAAAGATTTATAGTCAAGAAAAGGGCGCAGCATCAAGTAGCTAGCAGGCGGATAAACAGCGGTAAAAATTTCGCTGTAGATGAGTTGACTTGAGAACCAGGCTGTCACTTCTTCGTAGCGCTGTTTGAGATCAATAGCGCCGTTTTCGTCGGTTTGCCAAAGGAGACGATTAAACTCATACGTCAATCGTATTGTGGCAATGATTGCCATCGTTACAATCAGGCTAGCTTTGATTTTCAAAGAGTTAAGGGCGGGCATAACTTTTACACTTTCAGTCATTTTTGTGTTTGCTCAAGCACCCTTATGTCTTAACTTGGGAAGAAGCGGGGTTATGATCTCTAAAAGCTGTTTGAAGAGCTTTGGCGCAAGCAGTCTGAGTAGCCCTATGTAGGTAACTGCCCCTATTAAGCTCATTATGATTACTTGCAGAATGGGTAGTGATTCTAAACTAATTACCTGCTGAGCGCCTAATATAGTAACAGACATCAAAACTGCGCTCGTCAAAGGCATAACTAGCTGTCGTAAATAATCTCCTATTGAAACTTTAATTAACCGACCGACTGCCCCTGCTCGATTGGAAACATAATCACTGTGCGAACCAGATAAGCAAGTCCAACAGCCGCGATTCCCCAGCGCACAGCAAAAGTGAAAAAAGCAATGTTCAAAGCTGAAGCTAATAATCCTATCCACACGCGCCACGATGGCTTACCCATAGCCATAAAAATAGCTCCTTTGAAACGAGAAACGGAGCTAAAGACGCCTGCTATAGATAGCCACTGTAACACAGGAACTGACGGTGCCCATTGTTTACCAAACAGCAGAGGCACAATATCTGGAGCCAGTACTGCAACCCCTAAAAAGCAGGGAAATGCTATCAGACTGGTTAGCTGAGTTGCTTTGTAGAAAGTACTGCGAAACGCAGATAAATCAGATTGCAAACGAGAAAAGGTTGGTAGCGCCACCTGATTGACCGTATCAATTAGTAGCTGCACCATAATCTTCAGAATCCGGTAGGCAATACTGTAGTAGCCTAGCGCCACAGGGCCTAAGAAATATCCAATCAGTAAATCATCAGAGCGGGTATTGATAAAACCCAAAAAATTAAACGCTAAGATATTGATGCCAAAGCCGAAAAGCCTGTGAAAATGTGGCCACGAGAACTGTAGTTGAGGCCGCCAGTCACTAGCCCGCCACAGCACAATTGCTCCTACTGATTCATACACAAGCTGTTGGACAACTAAGCTCCAGACACCTAAACCTGAAAGCGCTGCTACCACGCCAGCAATACCGCCAAGAAATAGCCCCAGTAGCGATCGCAGGGCAACAAACTTAAACTTAAACTGGCGCTGAAGCAAAGCCTCCTGCACGTCTGTAAAAGAGTTGATTAATAGCAGCAAAGAAAAACAGCGCAGAATCGGCGTTAGCTGGGGCTGGTCAAAAGCATCGGCTACAAAAGGAGCTAGAATTACGCACAAAAGCGTCAGCACGCAGCCGCTGACAAGATTAGTCCAGAAAGCAGTATTGATGTGTTCAGCTTCAAGCTGCTGCTGCTGCTGAATCAGGGCTTGCGGGAATCCCTGATTCAAAAATATTTGAATAAATGCCAGAAAAACGTTAGCTAGAGCAACCAAGCCAAAGTCCTCAGGCTGGAGCAGCCTCGCTAGAACAAAAAAAACTAGCAGCGACCCAAACTGTCCCCCCCAATTTTGCAGCGCCGTCCAAACAATGCCTCGTATAATCTTTTGCTGAAAGTTGCTCATTTTTGGGACTTATAGCTGTAAGAGTTGCTGGAAGAATGCTTCTTAAAAAGAATAACAGCTATCTAATTTTCCAACCAGACAGATTGCAAAAAATACGTGCTAATACCAATTACATGTGGGTTTGTATCTATTGAATATCTGGAACTTTTCAGCAGCAAGGCTTTCAGAAATCGTGAAGACGCGCGCTTCATAAAAATAAGGTATAAACATACAGAGTTTCTTGCTTTCATGAGAGACAGATACAGAACTAAAACCCTTAAAAACCCTTATGCTTTGCTCTTAAGACATACTTCATTAGCTCCGAACTACCTCCGGAAAAGCTGTGCAAAAAATAATTTATAAGAGTCCAGCAATAGCTATGAGCAATGTTTACGCACTAGCTAATCTAACGAATTAAACAGCTCGTAAGGAAGCCAAAACACAGGAACAGAGTTTACTGGTAGCCTCATCTGTCCAATAAAAATTTTGTCCCAGATCAGCGAAACGAAAAATCAGGCCCCACGCAGCTACGACAATGAGTAGAAAAGTTAGCGATCGCTTTGAAAGTGTCTTTGAAGGTGCCTCTGCTTGCCAAGCTAATTGTTTTGATTGCATCTATATCAAGGTTAATCGATCAGAGCTTTTGCTTGAATTCTGCGATGGCGGCTGGTCAGATAGTGGTTAAAACCATGTTCTAGTTTGGCGATCGCCCTGGCGACAAAATCGCTACCGATATTAAAAGTTAGACGCTGACTCATGGGGTGAATCAGGGACATATAGCGTCGCCAGCCAATTTTTTTGTATTTATTTTTGAAATACCCGTCCTCGACCAAGTTCCATTTGTCCCGCATTCGCTCTAGGCTCTTAATTGTCCAGTCGTCACTCCAGCGCAGCATGTAGAAGTGGACATCAGCCCAGTTTTGAGGAGGGCCAGGCAGATAAGTCACCAGGGAGTCTGGCTCAAAATAAACGCTGCCGCCGTTTTGCTGCACGCTCATGCAAAAATCCAGATGCTCTTTGGTATTGAAAAACTGGGGGTCAAGCTCGCCTAGCTGGTCGAAAATGGAGCGCCGTACCAAAACGCAGTGAAATTCAGCCAGTTCTGTTGGCGATCGCTTGAGACGATCACGAATGTTGTCAACCTGTTTGCCTTGGTCGTACATCTTTTCACGCAGGCGACGTCTGCCCGTTTTATCTACCCAAATATGAGACTGCCCCCCGGCAAAGTGAACTTCCTGATGCAGTGGCTCGTGCTGACACATGAGTGGCCCTACAACCGCAGCTTCAGTCTCTTCGGCACAGCGCAGCAGCGCCTCCAGCCAGCCCGGAGAAACAACGACATCGTTATCTACAAAAACCAGATAAGGCGTTGTCACCCGCTGTAGACCGAGGTTTCTAGCCTGGTTAGGATAGAGATAGTACTCAGTTCGCAGCAGCTCAAAGCCGTGCTGCTGTGCCTGTGCCTGTAGATAATGCTTCAGCTCAGTCGGAGAATTACCGTCTACATAAATCAGCTTGAAGGGCACAGTTGTATGAGCGTAAATACTTTCTAAGGACTGACGGGCACAGCTAAATCGCTCTCGCGGCACCACGACTAAGGTGACGATAGGCTCTAATGACTTTTCTAAGGCTGAATCGCCTTGATCTTTAAGGGTGGAGCTGATGGTCGAATTCATCGGATGTTTCTCCTAAGGTAAAGCTGTCACGAGCTAAAGTGTTGCCGGTACTGCTGTCTGGCGCAGTAAAGCGGTCGGATCAGGTGAAAGTAAAGCGCTGTATAAACCAATTAGCTGATCGTTGAGGGCGTTGAGGTCATAGTGAGTCTCTACGTAGGCCCGACCCGCCAGCCCCATCTGAGGCCACAGGTCAGAATGCCCAATTAGAAACGTCAGCTTGTCAGCGATGGCCGCCGCGTCTCGCTCTGGTACTAAAAAGCCAGATACCCCGTCTTCAACCAGTTCAGGGATGCCGCCGTGCACCGTGCTGATCACAGGCAGCCCCAATGCCATCGCTTCTTTGAGCACGTTGACGGGAGCATCTTGATCGCCATCTGCAGCCGTTATGCTGGGTGCCATAAACAGCTGAACAGCCCCAAGCAAATCAACCAGCTCTTCCTGAGACTTCTGGCCTAGCAGTTTCACCGTCTCACCCAGATCGAGGGACTGAATCAAATGCTCCAGCGGTTCTCTCAGCGGGCCTTCTCCAATGATCCAGTATTCAATCTGGGGATAGATCTGGCGACACTGAGCGATCGCTCGAACAGCGTATTCAATCCCTTTTTTGTCTACCAGGCGACCGACCGTGGCAATTCGCACTGGCTCTGCTGAGGGAAAATTTCGGGTTTGAAAAGGAAAGCGGCTGTAGTCTAAACCCGAACCCAAAACCTGAATTTTTGCGGGCGGGCAGCCCAGCTCAATGGCTCGCTGCTTGAAGAATTCGCAGTTTGCCAGAAAATAATCTCCCTTAGCAAAGAGGCGGGCATAGACGTTTTGCCCCTTTTGGCGGACAAATCGGCTGATATCCTGCCCCCGAAAAGTTGTCACCAGCTTGGCCTGGGGCGCATTCGTAGCCTGAAAAGCCAATCCCCGAAAGCTCTGTGTGCCAAACTGACAGTGGATAATGTCGTACTGCGTCTGCAGATTCGCTACGAAGCTGTAGAGCAGCCACAGGGATAAGGCTGATTCCCCGTAGCGAAATACATTGAGGGTACGGAGCGTATTTTGAGGAGCCTGAACAAACCGCTGCGCTAGCAGGCCCAACCCTTTAACAGCACGCCAGAGTAAATTATCAGGAATCTGAGGCAAATAGGTGGTTTGCTCTAGCAAACCATATTTCACCACATCGGCATGAAGCTTGCTCGTGTCGCCTACGCTATCCGCATAGATATGGATTTTTTGGCCGCGCTCAATAGCGCCAACGGCTTGATTGATGACAAAAGTTTCCGAGATGAGTGGAAACTGCCCCACAATGAAGGCAATCTTTAAACCAGGATGGTCAGACATAGCGGTTCAAACTCTAGCGGGTAATCGTCCCAGGTAAAGTCGTAGCGTTTCTAACGCACTAGCGTAACGATAAAAAAACATCACCCAGCAAACCTGAAGCTTGTGGCTCAGGCGCTCAAGCTCTGGATTTTTAAAAGTGCAGTAAACAAACTGCAGCGGGGGAATTAGATTAAACAGCAGCATTTGAGCAAAGGCCCGGTTTCTCTGCCAGGTAGATGAGCAACTGCAAACGTTGAGGTTGTAGAGTCCACCTACCAGCCGCAGGGTGCGGGCATAAAGCTCTGACATCGTTGACCTGGAGGGATGCTTTACCCGCACCTGATC
Organism: Leptolyngbyaceae cyanobacterium RM1_1_2; assembly: GCA_012032345.1. Classification (GTDB taxonomy): domain Bacteria; phylum Cyanobacteriota; class Cyanobacteriia; order Phormidesmidales; family Phormidesmidaceae; genus Sphaerothrix. Next base: position 20,500 of record JAAUQI010000013.1, read on the forward strand.
AGCATAGATGAGAGCATAACCACAGGCATGAACCCGCTGGCCCCACTCGCGATCGCGCTGGACTTTAGCTCAGACCGAAAGCTCCCCACCTGAGTGATTATTTGCTGAGTGGTAAAAAGATTGGCGGTGGCACCAAAGTTTTCGCATTCAACAAATGTTCGCTGTTCAAACGCAGTGGCGCGCTCAAAGAGTTCTACCGGGGTCAAGCGCTCAGGATTTTTGAAAAACAGCTCAATCTGACCAGCCACCAAACCGCAGCCCGGATGCTGATTGAGCCAGTAGACACCCTGCTCAATCCAGTCTGCAGCCGGAATGCAGTCGGCGTCAGTAAAGGCAATGACCTCGCCTTTGGCCACCTTGATACCTTTATTGCGGGCCGCGTAGGAACCCGGCACTGTCTCGCAGGCAGCGATCGCCTGGGAAAACTGCTCGACTAGAGCTAATACCTCATTCTGATTATCTGAGCCGTTGTCGATCACAACGACCTCGTAGTGAGACTGAGGATAGGTCTGCTGCTCAAGCGCAACCAAGCAATGTTGCAGTCTCTCCATATCGTTAAAGACCGGAATAATCACTGAAACCTGCGGTAGCGCTTGAGAGGTCTGAGTCATGACGCCGTCACTCCTAAACAGCAGTGGCTGTTGTTAGCTTGCCTGTCGATTTCTCAGCAGGCTCTTTCATAAAGTCTTCGTGATAAGACCGCTCAGTGTTGACATCCCACAGATCGTGACTTTCGCCCAGAATGTTTCTAGCGGCCATGACTGCGGTCAGCATTGAGTGATCCTGGTTGTTGTAGCGGTGCATGCCGTTACGCCCCACCGTCTGCAAGTTCTCAAAAGTTGATAGATAATCCTGCAGGACTTTGAGATGCTGACGATATTCACCGTCATAAACGGGATAGGCTTTGTACTGCCGAATCACAGTGCCGTCTTTGATCAAATCAATATTCTCAACCAGCCCTAGATCGACAACTTCCTGACTGGCTAATTTAATCAGGTCAGCCTCTGACATCTCCCACAGCTCATCGCCTTCACTGCAGAAGTATTCCATACCTAAGCAGCTCTTTTCTGGATCGGGAACCATCGCCGGACTCCAGTTTTTGAAGTTCTGAATTCGCCCCACCTTGAAAGCAGGACTGTGAATATAAATCCAGTTATCCGGGAAAAGCTTGGGCTGATCAATAATCAGCGAGACAATCATAAAGTCTCGGTACTTTAGCCCATTAGCAGCTTCTAAGACTTCTGCAGGCGGGGCTGGCTCCAGCCGCTTTAGCAAGGCAGAAATAGGCATACTGGAGACAAACTGATCGCCTGTAAACTGCTTTAGCTCTCCTGCCTGTTCTGCAACCACCCGCGTGATCCGCTGGCCCGAGCGCTCAATACGAATAACGTTGGTGTTGAGATGTACAGGAGAACCCTTCTCGTTTAGGATCTCCTGAAAACGCTCCCACATCATGCCTGGCCCTAGGATGGGATAGTCGAACTCTTTGATTAACGTCTTGGTGTTGTTGACTTTGAACAAGGCGTTCAGCACCGCTTTTTTCAAAGACAGTCCTTTAATTCGCTGAGCTGCCCAGTCTGCTTGAATCTGCGTGCAGGGAATCCCCCAAACCTTTTCGGTGTAAGTTTTGAAGAATGTTTTGTAGAGCTGTTTACCAAATCGATTGGTCACCCATTCTTCCAGGTTGTCCTCAGTGGGAAGGGGGTTAATTTTGATCTTGAAATAGCTTGCGAGAATACGCAGACTATTGACAATTCCAAGCTTTGAGAGAGCATCTAAGGGTTCTAACGGGTAGTTGAAAAACTTGCCGTCATAGTAAATCCGAGACATTCGCGGCACTCGGATAAACTCTTTGCCTAAGACTTCGTACCAAAGTTCTTTCACCACCTCAACTTTGGTGAAGAAGCGATGCCCGCCAATGTCAAAGCGGTAGCCTTTGTAGGTTTCAGTTCTAGAAATCCCGCCAACTCGGTCGGCTTTTTCTAGTACAACAGAGGCATGATCTTGTTTGTTAAGAACGTAAGCTGCGGTGAGTCCTGCAGGCCCTCCGCCGATGACAACGGTTGGGTAATGCTGCCCAATATTAGACATGATTGAGTAAATTCCTTACTTTAGTTTGCTGAAGTTCTAACCAGACGACGCTTGACTAATGTCGCTTGAGAAAGATGATGCCGCCCCAGTCCAACTGCAAAGGCCAGACCGCTATAGAGAAAATAGAGCCAGTGCCAGGGAATCACGCGCGCGGTAAAGCGCAAACCTCGCTTTTGACGAAAGAACCGATAGACAGGAGCATTCAGTAGGAACAGAAGCCCTGCGATCGCCAGTGAAAAGCCAAACGCGCTGGGCCACAGACCGACAGCCGTAAATGACAGCAGCAAGGCAAAGGCAAGGATCACACTCAGGCGACTTGAAGTATCTAAATTCAAGTCGTTGTTTAACTGCTGATGACGCAAAATCAAGGCTGTCCAGGGTAGAGCGCGATAAAAAATATCGGCCTTGAGCATTGACACTGGCTTCCAGCATTTCAGATGCTTGACCTGAATGTGCTTGCAGAGACGAATGCTGTAGCCATGCTGCTTGAGGCGGTATCCTAGCTCAATATCCTCAACACAGGCAGCTCGATAGGCTTGATCAAAACCGCCAACCTGAAAGAAAACTTCCCGCCGCACTGCCCCACAGGCACCCCAGAATGTGGAAGCTTCTTCACTAGAAACCTGATGGGTGTAATGATGAAATAGGTTGCGGTATTGGGATAAAAAATTAGTAGCTCCTGGAGCATCGTCATAGGAGCCAATCAGAGCCGCTGTCTGTGGCGAGGCGTCAAACACCTCAACGACTCGATGAATTGTCTCAGGATGCAGAGTTACATCTGCATCAACAAAGAAAATGATGTCGCCCTGAGCAGCCTTGGCCCCAATATTGCGAGCGGTTGCTGGCCCTCGATTGGCAGAGCAGCGAATTACCTTTGCTCCAAACTCCTCAGCGACTCGCCAAGAACCATCCGTGTCAGCATCAGAAACAACGATAACTTCGTTAGGTATCAAACCCGTATGTAGGCTCTGTAAGCATCGTCGAAAGGCATCACCGCCGTTGTACACAGGAATGACAACGGAAACCGTTAGGGGTGCTTTAGAAGACAAACTAGACATAAGAGTTAGGGATAGTGCTGACTAAAAGACTGCGGACTCGGCTCTCAAGCGAAAAGAAACTCTGCTCAAATCTGCTGCTTTCTCTAAAGGGGGTACGTAGTTCCTATTACGTAGCCCTTGCTTATTCTTAGCGAAAGTAACAGATCTCGTAGGCTCGATATTTTGTTGCTTTACAGTTTCTTTACAGAATGAGCTAGGTTTGCAAAGTTCATCTACGCTCAGAAAGGAACCCCGTACATTTTTCTGCATAGATACCCTGTCAGAAAATCTACCCTTGGGTAGATCTAACGTCTCAGACGGGTTTTCAATGATCAGGGTTCCGATTTTTACGAAGCCAGTGTTTTTTCTGAGTGAAATTTGATTAAAGTCCCTGCCTGTAATTCGAAGCGTTTTAGAGCGTCAGCAAAAACTGATTGAGATAAAAGGCGATCGCAGCGCTGCCAATCGGCACCGTTAGGTTGTCAATACCCAGCTTTGAAAAGGCTTCCAGCCCTGTTGCAGCAAGACCCACAACTACGGCCACCAGCCAGGTTTGCCACAGTGCTCCCTGAGTAGAGAGCAGAACCAGCAGGCAGACTAAACTACCGACTACGGCCATAGCCAGGGAACCCTCCAAACTTTTTTGCATTCCTGCTACCTGATAGGGATGAGCACCGAAGCTTTGGCCCACTAGAGCAGCTAGCCCATCTCCCCAGGTCATAATCAAAACTCCGATGACGGCATATTGGGGTAGTCCCTGAGGCCAAAACCAGGCTATCAGAACACCGATGCTAACGGCGTAGAAGAAAGTACCCAGACTCTTTCGACCTACGCTGTCGATGCCTGGGATCAGGGGCAGTTGATAAGAAATTAGGGCTACAGCGCTAAAGAGTACAGAAGCCCAAATGCCCAGCCAGGCAGGTATAGAGAGCCACCAAGCGATCAAGATGACGTTGCCCACGCCAATGTGGACGACTTTGCGGACAAGCTCAGAACCAGCCGGGGTAAATTTCCTCAACCCTACTGCCGCTATACCGACTACAGCAATCCAGAGAACAACGATGCCAGACTGGGTCAGTAGCAGGGAATTCATCACTGAGTAGGGCACTAGCGGCTGAAACTGGACTATAACTCTTATTATCTCAAACTTCTCGACCTGCGATGGCAGCAGCTAAACTTGCGCCTGAAGTTGTGCCAAGAGACTACCAGAGACGACTCGCTTTATAGCTGCTTCATAAGCTTTTAGGACGAAGCTTTCAGGCCGGACTGACTTCACGCTAGCTTGACTGCCTCAGGTAAATCAGCCGATAAATTTTATGGTCTAAGACTGCGTCGGCTGTTATCTTGAGGGACAGAATCAACCTACACCCTTAAATTGGGCTTACTTTTTGACATGGGGAATACCTATCAGCGGGTCTTGCTAAAACTGAGCGGCGAAGCCCTGATGGGCGATCTCTCCTATGGTATTGACCCAACCATCGTTCAGTACATTGCCCAGGAAATTGCCGAAGTTGTGAGTAATGGCGTGCAGCTAGCCGTTGTTGTAGGGGGGGGAAATATTTTTCGAGGTATTAAAGGCGCGGCGGCTGGGATGGATCGGGCGACGGCGGATTACATCGGCATGATTGCAACTGTGATGAATGCGATGACCCTGCAGGATGCCCTAGAGCAGTCAGAAATTCCGACTCGTGTCCAGACGGCGATCGCCATGCAGGAGGTTGCCGAGCCTTACATTCGCAGACGTGCTATCCGGCATCTAGAAAAAGGCCGCGTCGTCATTTTTGGGGCAGGCTCTGGCAATCCCTTTTTTACTACCGACACCACAGCCGCTCTGCGAGCGGCTGAGATCAGTGCTGAAATTCTTTTTAAGGCCACCAAGGTAGACGGCGTCTATGACTCTGACCCCAAAGTAAACCCAGAGGCTAAACGATTTCGAACCCTGACTTACAGTCATGTATTAGCACATGACTTGAAGGTAATGGACACTACAGCGATCGCCTTATGTAAAGATAACAACATCCCAATTACGGTTTTTGACCTTTCGGTTCGCGGCAATATTTGCCGGGCCGTAATGGGAGAACCCATTGGCACGATAGTAGGGAAGTCCTGTGAAGTTAGCTGAAGTTGAACAAACCATGCAGAACGCGGTTGAAGCCACCCAGCGGGCATTCAACACCATTCGCACCGGGCGGGCAAATGCCTCGCTGCTCGATAAAGTTATGGTGGAGTATTACGGTTCGCCCACACCGCTCAAAACGCTCGCCAACATTAGTACTCCAGATGCCTCGACGCTGCTGGTTCAGCCTTTTGATCCCAGCAGTTTGAGTCTAGTTGAGCGGTCAATTTCGCTCTCCGATGTGGGTTTAGTCCCTAACAACGACGGCAAAGTGGTGCGGCTAAATATTCCAGCGCTCACCAGTGAGCGCCGCAAAGAATTTGTGAAGATGGCTGCTAAATATGCCGAAGAAGGCAAAGTATCGGTTCGCAATGTCCGCCGTGATGCCATTGACAGCATCCGTAAGCAGGAAAAAAGCAGCGAAGTCTCCGAGGACGAATCGCGCGACTTACAAGATCAGGTACAAACTCTGACCGATAAATATACTGCCAAAATTGATCAGGCTCTAGCAGACAAAGAAAAGGACATCATGACGGTGTAGTTCAAGCAATGTAGCTCGGACGCACACAGTAAGCTAGATGCAACGGATAGCCCTTGACTGCGTAAATGCGATCGACGCAGTTGAGGGCAACTTCCAAGTTCTGATAAGTACGCAGGACACGCTCTTTGCCGCAAGCATATTGAATGCAAACTTCCCAAGACATAAGCTTTAACCCAGTTATCCGAACAACCTAAGGACAAATCACGCGCTGTCGAGAGCTATCGAATAGCTTCATCACAGCTTCATTGACTCTGTGACTGTAATCCTATGGCTTTGCGGCAGCTTTGCACTCCGCAAGACCTGTGAACTGTCAGGTAAAATGTTTACCCCTGATATGTCCAGAAGGCTGAAAAGACTTCGGTTTTTGCTGAAATTTATGCGGGTGCCAAGCTTAATACTGAGCCGCAGGAACTGAATTAAGGCGATCGCAATCACTATCAACTGTCCATACTAGAAAGTAATAGCAGGCTGCGACGCCAAAATAAATTACCTGAACCGAAGCCAACCCGCCTTGAGAATAAAATTGAAGCTGACACTGTATTGAGCTTTGTTAAGCTGATTTGAAATCTCTCTAAAGACTCTACTGTCGGGCTATGGGTTTAAGGCAAATGCGGCTAGGCTATGACTGATCATCTAGGGGATGATACGGGCTATCCGTATTTACGCTATTTTCTGATGAATTGTGTGGGAATTAGATCTCAGGCAGGCCCACAGACAACTGTAACGATTAGGAGTTTGTTTTCCCTATGTTCGATTGCATTATTGTTGGAGCGGGGCCTGCGGGCGCAACGGTTGCCTATCATCTGGCCAAGCGGGGACGATCGGTTTTGGTCTTAGAAAAAGCTAATCTGCCGCGCTACAAGCCCTGTAGTGGAGCGGTTTCTCCTAGCGTGGCCCAGTGGTTTGATTTTGACTTTGCTCCGGCAATCAATCGCAAGGTCAACCGAGTCCGCTACACCTGGAAGCTTGAGGATCCAATCGAAGCCAAGTTAGAAACCTCTGAGCCGATCTGGATGGTCAAGCGAGATGTATTTGACCATTTTTTAGTCAAGCAGGCTCAGGCTCAGGGCGCTGAAGTGCAGGACGGTGTGACGGTTAACGGCATAGAGATCAAAGGCGATCGCTGGCTAGTCAATACCTCATCGGGCACCCAAGAGGCTAAGTTTTTAGTCGGGGCCGATGGAGCCAAGGGAAAAATGGCTGAATGGCTGGGTTTCAAAACGCCCAAGCTACGGCAGATTGGCATATTAGAGGTCAAAGCGCCAGAGGCCGTGGCTGAACATAACGCCATTAACTTCGAGTTTGGCCTACTTAAAAACGGCTGTCTGTGGAATTTTCCCAAGTCTGATGGCTTTTCTATTGGGGCCGGCAGCTTTTAGGCGGCAGTCTCAAGGAGTTTCGCACTCCTATTGAGCAGTATCTGCCTGAGTTTGGCGTCTCCTACAGCCAGGGTACAGAGTATATAGATTCTCTCAAGCTTTGGGATGGCAATCGAGTGCTGCATACGCTTAATGCGGTGATTGTGGGTGAAGCCGCTGCTGCTGTTGATCCCTTAACTGCAGAAGGCATTCGCCCCTCGATTTACAGCGGTGTCAAAGCGGCTGCAGCACTCGATCAGGCTCTAGCAGGCAATCCCGATGCGCTACAGGGCTATACGGATGTTATGTACCAGGAGTGGGGCGCTGACATGCAGTGGGCGCAGCGAATTGCCCGCATTTTTTACCGAATGCCAGGGGTTGGGTACCGGGTTGGTATCAAACGACCAACGGCCACAAAGCGGCTAGGTCAGCTCTTAGCCGGTGACATTCACTATGCTGATATTGCTAACCGGGTGCTAAAGCGCTTTGGCGGCAGCCTGATTCCGGGGCGCGGCTAAACTTTTGAGGAGTCTATTGCTTCTGAGTATTTTCGAGCTTTTTGGGCGTCTTTAAACGTTTAGAAGCAATAGAGCCGCTTCAAGGATGAGCAGGCGCGTAAACGAGGAAGATATCTTTAAAGTAAAGGTGCAGCATCGGTTAAGGTGGCTGCTGCAGAATTTGAGTTGCTCATGACGCCGCAGTATCGCTTAGTTCAGCAGGTCGCCAGGGTTTTCCCAGGTGCTATTTTCTACAAACCTACCGCGACACGAGCCGTCGCCCTCACTATTGATGATGTGCCCACCCCTAATGAGCCGGGAGACGCCTCGACGCAGGAGATCTTAGCGGCGATCGCAGCCTATAATCGGCACCTCGGCTCGTTAGAGCGTCCGGCACAAGCCACTTTTTTTATTATCAGCAGCCACCTCAACGACGAGGGTAAAATTTTGCAGCAAATGCTGCAGCAGGGCCACGAAATTGCCAATCATGGCGCAGCAGACGATCTCGCCGCCTCTCTAGCGCCAAGCCTATTTCACTACCACCTACACACGGCCCATCAGCAGATTGCAACGTTTGCTGACACTCCCCTGCGCTGGTATCGTCCCGGACGCGGACTCTACACCCCTGCAATGCTGCAAACACTCAGGCAAATAGAGGGCTACGAGCCGCGTTTTGCTCTAGCCTCTATGATTCCGTTCGATACTTTTCGTTTCGCTAACGACCCGCAGTTCACAGCCTGGTATGTATCTCAGTTTGTGTTTCCCGGCGCGATTTTGGTGCTGCATGGCGGCTCAGCAGAGCGGGCTGCTAACACAGCACGAGTACTCAAAAACCTGCTGCCAGCCCTATCGCAACAAGGCTATCAGGCTGTGACGCTGTCGGGCCTCTGGGATTTGGTTTAGCTAAAGAAATATTGCAAACTTTTTTACGATATTGCGCTAAGTTGCTGACTGTAGTGCAGCGGGCTATTAACCTTAGACATAGCCTGATATCTTGTGAACCGGAAGTTCGCAGAGCTTATATCTGGACTACTAGGCGCATTCTGTATTTTTACTAGCCGTGAGGAAGTTTTTATGTCCTGGATTATTAGCAGTTTAATATTTTTGGTTGTTACCGCTGTCAGCCTGCTGATCATTGCTCAACTGCCCTTAGGGATTGAGGTTGACAGCTTTGGTAAAGCCTTTATTTCAGCCCTGATTTTTGGCGTACTGACGGCGATCGCTACGCCTGTTTTATTTCTGCTGAAGCTGCCAATCATCAATATTCTCTTTTTCCCGATTCTGATTTTGGTCTATGCTCTGCTATTTGGCATTACCGCTAAAATCGTCGTCGGCTTTCGGCTGCGGAGTATTTGGAGTGCTGTTGTCGGTGCGATCGCCCTTGGCCTTGTCAACAGTATTCTGTTCTTCATCTTGGGCCAATTTTTCCCAGCGGTTACAGGCTAAGAAGATTCGCGCTACTATAGGCGATCGCAGCTCTTTTTCGGGTTCATGATCGCCTTACTCACCGATCCATCTCGTCGGTCTGCTTTATCCATATCAGCCGCACCGCTCAGCGTAGCACCGATGATGGATCGCACCGATCGCCACTTTCGCTATTTCATGCGGCAAATCACGCGCCAGACGCTGCTGTATACAGAAATGGTGACGAGCAATGCAATTATTCACGGCGATCGAGAACGGCTGTTGGGCTTCTCACTAGCCGAAAAACCGCTGGCCCTGCAGCTTGGGGGAGATTCCCCCCGAGCTTTGGCTTTTGTGCCCACATTGCTGAAGATATGGGCTATGACGAAGTCAACCTAAATGTGGGCTGCCCCAGCGATCGCGTCAAGACCGGAAATTTCGGAGCCTGTCTGATGGCCCAGCCAGAGCGGGTGGCCGACTGTGTAGCGGCAATGCGGGCGGCGGTGTCAGTACCGGTGACGCTCAAGCACCGAATTGGCGTTGACTACTGCGATCGCTATGAAGACATGGCTGGGTTTGTCAGCGTGGTGGCCCAAGCAGGCTGCGATCGCTTCACCGTTCACGCCCGTAAAGCCTGGCTGCAGGGACTCAGCCCCAAGGAAAATCGCAGGGTGCCGCCGCTGCGCTACGCTGATGTGCATCGCCTGAAACGGGATTTTCCGCACCTGTTTATTGAAATTAACGGCGGATTCAAAACGCTGGCAGCGGCAAAGTCTCAGCTTGAGGCAGTCGATGCGGTGATGATTGGCCGTGCTGCCTATGACGATCCTTATCTATTTGCTGAGGCCGATCGGGTAATTTTTGGTCAGTCTGCCCCAGTGCCAACCCGTCGTCAGGTGGCAGAAGCCATGCTGCCCTACATCGACACTTGGACAGCCAAAGGTTACAAGATCAACAAAGTCACCCGTCACATGCTGCAGCTCTTTTTGGGCCAGCCGGGGAGCCGTTTTTGGCGACGGCATTTAACCGAGCAGTCCTGTCGCTCGGGGGTAGGCTCTGAGGTCATCCTTCAGGCAATGGCCGAGATGCCAGAGTGCTAATAATAGCTTGCTAGACCACTGATTGGCCTGGTAAATTGGCAATATTTGCTCAATCTCGATATCTCGTCGCTGCGAAAAAGTAATCATTGCCTGCCTCAGCTCTCTAGGTTTAGCTGCTGCCAAATTTGCTCAAACCGCTGAGGCTGGGTCACTTTTAGCAAAAACAATCCCGCCGCTGCGATCGCAATCAACGCCAGCCCTAGCGAAACAACCTGTGCCCCAGATGTGCGTGCCCTGGATGCCCTGGCTCTAGATGACGCCCCAGACGAGGTTTCAGATGAGGTTTCAGATGATGCTCTAGATGAGCGCAGCGATTGCGATCTAGGGGCTACAGGCTGCGATCTCGGGGGAGCTTTCATAACGGGCTGCTGGCTAACCGCCGGATGGTCGTTGGCATCTGTCTGTAGCCGAGCCAGCCCCTGCACGAGTGGCAGCGGTACCTGCTGGGTTCTGCCCCAGTTTTTCAGACTGGTTTCACTGAGGCCGCAGAGGTTGACTTTTTTGAGCCTGACTAGCTGTTGCAGCAGCGGCTGGCTGCTAGAAATTAGCACGACTAGCTGCTCTGGGTGATTTTGCGCTAAGCCATTGGCGCACTCCAGCACGGCGATCGCCTGTCTGGCCCGCTTACTCAGCGATCGCCCATCGGCCTGAGCTAAAGCCGGGTGAGCCTGCTTTACCTGGCTCATTTGCCAGCCGCTAGTCGGGTAAAACCGAAAAAATTCTCGCGCTCTAGGTTCTAAGGCAGGGTCAGGGGCGCGATCGCAGAGAAACTTAACCTCTTCAAATACCACCTGTGGCAGACAGCACTGCCCCATCTGCCCGTAGCGCTGCCATTCCCGCAGACTGCCTAGCAGCAAGGCTGACGTGTCAAATAGTAGCCGGTAAACAGAAATTTCTGTCATTTTCTAAAGTGCTGCGCCAATCCCTAAACGTCCGGCCAGACTGGGAGAGAGTGGCAGCAGCGTTGCCAGCATTAAGAATAACGCCAGTAGCCCCAGCGCTGCCCTGGCATCGTCAGGCTCACTCAGGTCATTGAGGCAGGGACGCTCCAGGTTGCGCTGTAAGAATAAAATCAGTACCGCCCAGTAGAGCGCCAGCGGATTTACAAACGAAACCAGTGCCAGCACAATCAGCGTAATAATCGTTGTGCGTCCGGCAATCTTGCGGCCATAAACGGCCTGCACCACACGACCTCCGTCTAGCTGACCTGCAGGCATCAGGTTGATTGCATTGATAACCAAGCCAAGCCAGCCAATCAGCACCAGCGGATTGATGTCTACCAGAGCTTTTTGAACGGCTGAGCCTAAGATTATTCGAGCCAGTGAGCCAACTAAAATTGAGCCTTGAAAAAAGCCCGCCGGGATTTGAAATAAGCTGCCCGGGTGAGACAGCACTAATCCCAACAGCAGCATCCCCAGTGATAAAAGCCCGCCTGCTGCTGGCCCGGTAAAGGCGATATCAAACAGAGCAGTACGGTTGGGCAACAGTGACTCAAACCGGGTCAGGGCACCAAAAGAACCAATTTGCCAAGCGGGCAGGAAAAACGGCGGACTGGTCTGGATCCCGTAGCGCTGAGCCTGAAAGAAATGCCCAAACTCATGCACCACCAGAGTCGCTAAAATTCCCAGCGCCAGCGGCAGCACCTCCGGCCAGCGGTTCAGCTCTTGCGAAAAGTCAAACCCTAGCAAAATACCGCTGGTTTCTAAGCAGGTGACCAGAGTGGCAATCGCTAAAACTACGCACAAAACCTTTTGTGGCGTTGTGGCCTTGGGGGGATCAGCACTGCTCGGCAATACAATCACCACAGGCCGATCTTCTGGGCCTTCTAGCAAGAATAGGCGGTAGCGATCACCTAAACGTTCTGCCAGCACTTCCCCTAACCTAGCCGCTGTAGCTTCGGGTTCTCCCCGCAGGTTGCCTTTAAAGATTGCCCCTTCCTGGTAGGGAATGGTTTCGGTACGAAAAAAGGTATCAATACCAAAAATGCCTTCCACCTGAGCGAGGTCTTCAGCGGGAATAGAAGTGAAAGCAGGCTCTTGGGCTTCAGAGAGTTCTGAGCGGCCTGCCCCAGAGTCTGAGCGGCCTGAGTGCGATGATGATGGACTCTCTAAGGTTTGATTCTCTTCTGCTGTAAAGCTAGAAGCTCTTTTCGCTGCCAGTTCATCAGCGCCCAAACTGCGAAGCTGTCGTCCCAGATAAATATAAAAACCCGCTGACACCAACACCAGTGCCAGTACACCTGCCAGGTTGATGTAAATGCCTGCGGCGAATAGCCCAAAAAAGATCAGCCAAGGCGTGATTAAAACCACCGACTGCAACCAGGCTAAAATGCCAAGCTTGCCATAGGGACGAACCCGGATAAATCCCCAGGCTAAAATTGCGATCGCCCCTAGCAAAATTAAAAACGTAATCATTTATTGAATCTTCAAACACAACCTATAGCAAGCCGAGTTGGCACCTGCCCTCTATCCTCACTCGCAACGCTCAGGGATGCAACTGTCTGAGGTCTGTCGTTTTGTAAAGGAAGTACTTACAAACCTGGTGTATTATCGCTAAGCAATGCCTGGAGCGATCGCTGAACCGGCTGAGGACAGTACCCCAGCGCCAATGCGCGGCTGCTTTCAAGCGAGACATCGTAGGGTCGGGGGGCAGGCAGGTTTACCTGCGATCGCAGACTGGCCCTTAGCCCGATTTCAGGTAAATTCATAGCTGCTACCAAAAGCTGCCCGAACTCATAGCGAGACAGCCGTTCGAGTCCGCCGAGGTGTAAAATCCCCTGAGTCTGTAGCGCCAGCAACAACCCTTTTGCCGCGCAGTTAACGCTAACGGGGGTACGAAACTCATCGGTGAACAAGGACAGCGGTTCAGCTTGTCTGAGCTTGTTAATGAAGTTTTGTAAAAAGCAGCCAGCAGTGGTCACAGCTCGGCCATACAGCAGCGGCAGACGACAAACGGTAGCCTGGGGATAGGCAGCAAGGATTTTATCTTCGGCGATCGCCTTTTGTCTGCCGTAGTGGCTCAGGGGTGAGGGCAAATCGCTTTCTCGGTAAGGCGCGGCTTCGCCATCAAATACTAAATCTGTAGAGGTAAAAACGTAGGGAATTTGGGCTTCAGCGCAGAGCTGAGCCAGCTGAACCGAGGCATCCACATTGACCGGATAGGTTTCTGTTGGATGTAGCTGACAAAAATTGGGCTTTGACTGCGCGGCTGTGTGAATTACCGCGTCGGGCTGAACAGCTCGAAATAGCGTTTCGATAGCGTCTGAACTGGCTAGATTGAGCGGCAAGCGCAATAGGTGCGATCGCGGCTGCCGCTGCTGATTATAGGTACCCCAGACCTGCCAGCCCTCAGCCTGAGCTTGCAGACAAACGTAGCTTCCTAAGAAGCCGCTAGCGCCTGTGACTAAGAGTTTTGCCATTGACTCTATTGTAGAAAAGCGCGGTAGGTTATGCTTACCGCGCTTGAACGAATCAACTTGTCGCATTCCGTAAAACCTACTGACGCTGGCGCAGACGGGTAGCTCCTAAACCACCAAAAGCCAACAGCCCCAAAATAGAAGCTGGTTCAGGCACGGTGACGCCACCTGAACCGCCATCTTCGTCAAGCACATCTATGTTGGCAACGGTTTCGCCAAAACCAGCAGCCACTAGCCTGAGCGTGTCATCGCTGCCTGAACCATCGGAGGTAAAGGTAACATCAAAGACAACCGACTCACCCGGAGCCACATCAGCAAAGCTAGGAGGATTAATGGACTTCACATAGCCAAAATCATCTCCTACCGCAATCAACGATATGTTAGTAAAAATGTCGCTCAATCCCGTCGAAATTGCGTTAACGAGGTTGCTGCTATCAGACGACAGCGTTACAACCGAGCCAAAGCCCAGCTTGCTAACAAGATCTTCGTAGGTAGACCTGACCGAACTGGTTACCGCAAAAATTGGCACAACATTTGCGGCCTGCAACGCTTGTTTGACCTGTTCCACACTGGGATAGTCTTCGGCTGTACCCGGCGGTGTTCCTTCCAAATCGGCATCGCCATCATTAGGCGTCAAAATACCTGCGCTGACGCCGTCTCCCGCTTGATGAAAAACAGCATCAGTAGAAAGCACTACGACGCTGAAGGCATCGCTGCGAAAGCCAATTTCACTAGCACCACGAACCCCCGTCTGCAGGAGAGCCTCTAGCTGGGCCTCAGGCACATCAACACCAGAACCCGTTGACAAGCCGTTGATAGCAGACTGAAAGCTGGCCTGATTGGACGTTAGGGCTAGCTCAGTTTGGTAAACATAGTCACCGTTAAAAGCGCTGCCAAAAGGATTAATTGGCTTGTCGATAAAAGAGCCAACGCCAAACTGCGTATCTGGCACCAGCGCTGTAATTTCGCTGATGAGATTGGGTACGAGATTGCGAATTATCGGTAGATCGTTAGCAAAGGAACCCGATAAATCTTCTAGCAAGAACAGATCAAGTTTAGAGGGAGCGGCCTCAAGGGGTACATTGACAGTCACCGAAACGACCAGCGGATCTCCTGTATCCAGAAAAATATTGTACTCAGCGGGGTCAACTTCTGTCCCAGGCACTGTAGACGTCACCTGGCTTTGGGCCAGCGCCGTTAGGGGCAGAACACCCCAGATAGACGAGGCCAGCACCAGCGCTGCGGAAAATTGCTTTGCAGAAGACTTTGACAAACTTAATCCCATGTCAGTTGTTCCTGTAATACTTCAGCAGAATTGAAATCCTGACTAGCTTTGAACCAGGCATAGGCTGAACCCACCCGCTCGCTGGTTGACACCCTAAAATTGACTAGTCAATCTCAATGCGAACCCGGATTTTGCCCAGTCCAACGTGCCGCTTTGGGCTAAAGCGGTGGAGCAGAAACCAGGACTCAATGGAGATTCTGGCTAGTTCAGTTTGTGGTATCTTTCTTTACCAGTTCTGCAGAACTTTGAGCGCAGGCCGCAGTTCTGCACGGGTGCAATTTAGCCCAGAGCAGACCTCGGCTGTGATCGTTCGGACGAACAAAGGCAGAGGGCAGAAGGATGAATGAAGTGCTCTTCTAAAAAGGAGTTCAACCATCTCGACTGTCGTAACTAAATTTCTATCTGCTATGGAGGCTCAGTAAGCTCATTGCAAAGCTAGCCCAAAAGAGCAGTTTGCATAAAACGCACGCTCTTGAACTCATTATTAATAGGAGTATTCGTAAACTGCCTGATTATACTTAATCTTTACGGTACATTTACTGACCAGCTAATTTAAGGTAAAGCGGCTTTGGGATAGGCAATCCGTTTGTGGTTGTACTGCTGCCACACGCGGACGAAAATATCAGCAATTACGTCCATGTTCTCGCGGCTGAGGCAAGAGTCTGATAGCTGTCCGTCTCGCCAGCGGGCGCGCAGAATTTTGTTCACCATTGAGAGGGCTTCTTCGGGGGTGGCTTCTTTGAGCGATCGCAGTGCTGCCTCGCAGGAATCGGCCAGCATCACTAGGCCAGTTTCGGGAGACTGAGGAATTGGCCCGTCGTAGCTAAAGTCAGCCTCACGTAACTCAATAGCAGGGTTAGTCTGAGCCTGTTCTTTGGCCTGGTGATAAAAATAGCTGATTAGCATCGTACCCTGATGCTCTGGAATGAAAGCCTGAATGGCTTTGGGCAGACGGTGCTTGCGGGCCATCTCAATGCCCTTGGTGACATGCTTTTTGATGATGTCTGCGCTCTGCCAAGGGTCATCAATCTCATCGTGCTTGTTGACACCGCCCATCTGATTTTCAATAAAGCCTTCTGGGTCATGCATCTTGCCAATGTCGTGATAGAGCGTTCCGGCTCTGACCAGTTCAACATTGCAGCCCAGTGCCCTCGCGGCGGCTTCGGCTAAGGAGGAGACAAACAGCGTATGCTGAAACGTGCCAGGGGCGTTGGAGGCCAAACGCTTTAGCAGGGGTCGATTAGGGTTGGCGAGTTCTGCCAGGCGAATTGGCGTTACTAGATCAAACAGGTGTTCGAGATAAGGACTGAGGCCAATGGCAACAACGCTCCACGCCACCCCATAGAGCGCCTGCAGCCCTGAAGCCGATAAAATATTGATCCAAACGGCGCTGGAAACAGGGCTAAGCATCAGCGTCAGTACTAAATAGATCAGCCCCTGAGTGAGCCCAACGACGCCTCCGAGCAGGGCCAGTTCTTCACGCGATCGCAGTCTAGCAGCAACCAGAGCACCCACCAGAGCACCCGCTGCGCTAGCCGCCAGGGAAATACTGCTGAGACCGGCCCCAATTGGCAGCATAATAGCCAGCAAGCTCACAACAGTTCCGCCCAAGGCTGCCCCGTAAAAGCTGCCGACCAACAGGCCGACTGCAGGCAAACTCGCTGCCGGAAAGCCAGCAGCAATCAGCCCCGCCGTCCCCAGCGAAAATAAAACAATAAGGCCATAGTCACGACGGCGCAGTCCGGGGGAGGAAAATTGCTCAACCAGCAGAAAGACCGATACCCCCCCGCTGACAAAAATGCCAAAACCTACCAGCCCTAGCCAGTTGAAACGACGGCGGCTAAATTGGAAATGGTCTAGCAAGACAAAATCAGCCTGGGTGATCTTTTCTCCTTCACTGACGATAACTTCGCTGGCGCTGATAGAAACTGTTTCTGGTTTGACCGCTTGGACTGTCTGCTCTGCCTGGAGCCGGGTACGCTCTGGATCTTCAATCAGATTAGGAGACAAAGAGGCCATCAAAATTTCTGTTGCCACAGGCTCCAGCGCCACTGGCACGCTGCCCTGTAGCTGCATTTGAACAGACTGCCGCAGCAAATCGTCCGGCAGTCCCTGCATAATTCCCTGGCTTAGCATACGCTGCCCCACCAAACGCACGGAGCGCTGCAGCGATCGCCAGTCGGCCTCAGACAGCTGGAGAAAATCTTCGGTGAACGGAAACTCTGGATTGAGCCTGGCCTGACTTTGCAGCTCGGCCACTACCTGCTGATAGTTCTTACGCTCACGCTCAATCGTAACTTCTAAAATCTCAACCTCTGAGGCCGTTGACCATTGCCGATAAGCCAAAAGTTCACGCAAAGCCTGCTGCTGTACGGCGCTTGATAAGCGATCGCGCTGAGCCTTTGATAGCTGAGCCTGAGCGTCTGCAGGAGCTGTTTCGGCAGCGGGTACATCTGCTTGCTGATACAGTTGCCAAAAAGGCTGCCACTCGGATGCTTCAGCCTGACGAATATACTCTTGCGCCGTCGTTGACAAAACGTGGGTGGGGACAAAGGGAAAAGTACCGAGCTGCCGCCGCAGTTCGTCGCCTTCTATGAAGAAACCCTCCAGCTTTTTGGTCGAGGTTTGATTAGCCTCCTGATCTAGCATAAAAATCGGTAGTGCCCCAGTGCGAGCGGCCTGCTGCTTTGCTTCAGTGGCTTGCGTATCCTCAACGGTGACGGTTCTAGGAGCAACAAAGGTTTGCGGAGACTGAGTATCTACCTGCAGCTCTGGCTGGTCATAAAACCTCTGACCGAAGACCACTGTAAGAGAAACAACAGCTAAAGCAAAGGTAATCTGTGGATTAACGCCCTGTTTGCGCTGACAGCGCCGCCGGATCGAAATGCGCTGCACCGCAGTTCTAGAGACTACGCTAGCTATTCCTGAGGAGTCTTTTGCCGCTAACAGCTTTAATACGTGGCTATAGTTTTTAGCTGACTGAGGAGACTGTCTAAAAAAGCCAGAAAGCGATTGCTTAGGCGTTTTCCCCAGGGCTAACTGCCACTGTCGATCAACCTGACTTATCAACTGTCGGAGCAATTTCATAACTCCACCAAGGCTATTGCTAATTTAACGCCGCTTGCTGCAACCCAATCTCAGTCATGGCAGGTGCTTCTTGTTAGGATTACCAGAATCTACTTCAAAATTCATCTGGCCTGTCAAAAAAGGAATCAGTCCTAAATTCTTTGCCAAAAGATTAAAAGCAAAACGCCTACAAGAACAACGGCTTATCTCTAGTTTAGTTGGAGTTCTTCTATCAATGGGGAGTGGTGTTACCCCGTCAGCCTCAGCATACTGCAGTTTAAGGTATGGCGATTGCGGGTAATAGGCGATCGCTTCTGTCTATGTAAGCGGGGTCAATGCCAGACCACTGGGCAAACAGCCGCTCGGCTAGCTGCTGAATTTCTATCAGCGCTATTAGCCTTTCGTCTTTCTCGTCAGCCTCTTGGTCAGTAAAATCAAAGAGCTGCCAGACCAGAGGCAACCCCGGCTTGCCAATCTTGCCGCCCAGCCAGGCTCCGACCAGTGCGGCTGTCAGAGCTCGATCCTGACTAACGGCTTGAGTCCGGGCAAGGGCGAGTCTGTAGTCATCGGGGGTGCTCAGCAAAATGTATAGGGCTAGCCAGAAAGGCTGTAGCTGTGGCTGAGTTAAGGGCTGTAGCTGAGTCTGCACAGAGGAGAGCGATCGCGGCTGCTGGCAAGCTGCTTCAATACACAGCAGCGGTGGTCGCCAGTTTAGCTCCAAAGCCTGCATTTCAGCAGCTAAAATCCCTATGGGGTCAAATCGTTGGTAAAGAGGCTTTAGTCCTTGATTCAGGCCGAGCTGCCCCTGTATGCTCAAGTCCAAAACTTCGCTGACCATCCAGCAGGGAATCAAGGTTTTTTTTGCCATTGTAGGTTCTACAGCTTGGAGGTGCTGAAGTAGCGCCTCAGCTTTGGCCGGATGCTGGTACAGCAGCAGCAGCTCTGGCATAGAGACAAGAGCGATAGTGATTGGGCAGGCTGAGCGCGTTGCTGGGCGGCAATTGTCAGGCTGCTGTGTGCTCCAGTCTGTGATCGCCATGCCAGAAAGAACACCGCGAAATTGGTTCAACAATGAAGATGTCATAGAGTATGCTTAGCTTCAGCAGTTTCCCCCCAGTATGAGTACCCACGTTGAGTACCCACATTGAACAGAAGACTTGCTGGATCAAGGTGGTGAAATTGACAGAGCCTTACTCGCCTTAACTCCCTGCTGTGATAGCTCAATTGTGATAGCTCAGACAGTCCCGACTATGACTTTAGCTCCTCGTCTAACCGTTTCCAAGCGCCACTACTGCACTTTTAGCCAGCTTTGGACTCAATGGTTGCAGCTGGTCGCTCTCAGCGCGATCGCTAGCTCTCTAGCGGTAGGTGCAGCCACAGCTCAATCACCTGCTCAGCCCAGCGACAATAATATAGAAGACGCCAGCCCTACTGAAGCTACTTCTGCGACTCAGCGGCCAACTGCTAGACCCACTTTGCGGCTCAACAGCGAAGGCGAACCCGTTGCTGAACTACAGGCATTGCTCAAGCTGCTAGGACTTTACAGCGGTGCTGTGGATGGAGTCTACAACGAAGCGACACAGGCGGCAGTCATCGGGTTTCAGCAGGCAGCCAGTCTCTCTGCCGATGGTATTGTTGGCCCCGCCACCTGGAATCGTCTCTTACCCAGTCCGCCAAGCGTTGAAAATCCACCCGATAGCGCGGCGGCGACAGCAGGCCCAGAAAACTCAGCCGCGATCGCGGCTGAAGCCATGCCCCCCAATCAGGCAACTCCCGTTTCGACTGCCCCGGCAGTGGAGGCGTCAGTCTCAGAAACCCCAGAATCCAGCGCAGTTTCCGAGCCATCGCCTGTTGCCACAGCCTCTGGTGCCCCTAGCACCCCTGCAACCTCTACTATCAGCAGCGCTGCCCCGGTAGAACTCCCCATTCTAAGACGGGGAATGTATGGCCCCGCTGTAGCTAGACTTCAGCAGCGGCTTCAGGGTCTGGGGTTCTACAATGGCGCGATCGACGGTATTTTTGGCCCTGGCACAGAGCAAGCTGTCCAACAAGCCCAGCAGCAGTATCGTTTATCGCCCGACGGCATCGTGGGGTCAGCTACCTGGAGTGCGCTACTGCGCTAGGACTGCCAGCAGTTTGTAGTTGGCTTTTCAGCGCTAAAGCACTGACTAAGAACTGAGAATAGCCTGCTAGGGCAAGGACTTCCACTCGGCTTCTACTAGCCATGAGGGAATCGAAGTCGTCTCATCTGCTTGGGAAACGGCAACCCTGTCTGATGCATGGGCTGCCTGGGTCACGAACACCATGTAGTCTCCCATCAAAAAGTAGACCGACATCATAGCGGCAGCAGTGGAGGCCACTAGGAAACCCGCTAGCATCAGGGAAAATTCTTGGCCTTCAATCGCCTTTTCCATTAGCTGCAGTGCCCAGGCTACCAAACCAATAACAATAGCCAAAATAAGAAGCAGCATAAAAAGCTATTACCAGACCTAGCTTCCGCCAGCATTACTACATTAAGCATCGTAACATATTTTAAGGAAACAGGCCGACAGATGATTAAGAAATTCTAAGGAAAGTAAAGCTATTAGTAGCTAACAGGTTGACACTGGCTCCCCAATCAGGCGAGTGATGTCTGATTAGAGGTCTACTCTAGGGCGATCTGGTGAAGAAGGTTAGGCCAGCCGCATGGGGATTTGCTGTGCACTCAGATAGGCTTTGATTTCAGCCACCGTAAGCTGGCCGTAGTGTAGCAAAGAAGCTAGCAGTGCCGCTTCTGCCTGACCGACGGTGAGGGCTTCGTAGATGTGACGGCAGTTTCCGGCACCGCCCGACGCAATCACCGGAACGTCTACGGATGTAGCGATCGCACGGGTTAAAGTCAGATCGTAGCCTGCCTGGGTGCCATCGGCGTCCATGCTGGTCACTAAAAGCTCTCCGGCCCCCCGCTGCACAACGTCCTGCGCCCAAGCAACAGCATCTAACCCCGTATTTTCTCGACCGCCGCGCACGTATACATCCCAGCCGGGACACTCAGAACTATCACGGCGGCGGGCATCAATGGCAATCACGATGCACTGGGCACCAAAGCGATCGCTGGCTCGGTTGATCAGGTCTGGATGGCGAACAGCCGCCGAATTGAGACTGACTTTGTCGGCCCCGGCTCTTAACAATTTTTTAATTGTTTCTAAGTTTTGAATGCCCCCACCTACCGTCAGCGGGATAAAAACCTGCTCTGCAGTCCGATAAACCACATCAAAAATAATATCTCGGTCTTCGTGGGTTGCCGTGATGTCCAGAAACACTAGCTCATCGGCCCCGGCCCGGTCGTAAATTTGAGCCAGTTCAACCGGATCGCCCGCATCTTTTAAGTTAACAAAGTTGACGCCCTTAACCACGCGCCCTGCCTTGACGTCAAGGCAGGGCAAAATACGTTTTGCCAGCATGATTTTTCTACTCTGAGCCAGTTCATCAGATCTATTATGTGGGGCAAGTTTTCATTCGCACCCGTAGAGGACGGAGAATCTCGGTAAACCTGTTAAGACGATTCTCCTACACGCTCCTACACCAGATTTTTCGCCACCTGCCTTTGAACAGCCCAGATTGCCGCAGCGCTGAGGCTACTGAACAGTGTACTGCTAGCCCAGCCCACCTGCCCGTTGAGCCAAAACAGGCTGCTGCCAAGGCCGAACAGGACAGTAAAGCTAGCCGAGACGCCCAGTGTAGCTCTAAGCGCCTGGGTGACAACTAGCAACCGCTGGCTTGGAGATTCTCCAACTGCCAGCTGAATCTCAGCCTCAACGATCGCTTGAGCTGTTGCGTACCGGCTGGCATCGATCTGATAGTAGGTGCCTAGAGCTTCGTCTCGTAGCTGCGGCACTGACCGGATGCCGAGATGCTTAGCATGGGCGATCGCGTCGCGGATTTGCTTTTTGGTTGCCACTGGGCGAAACGTCTCAAACACCGATTCTCGGTAAACGCCCGTCACTGCCATCTCAAGTATTCGCTGGCTGATTTCAGCCGTAGATAGGCGCTGAGTTAAAGGACTCATCCCTAAGCTTCCGTAGGTCTGACTGCATTAATACAAAGTAATTTTGTACTATATTCGAGTAAATAACAAGGCAGCTAGTGCCGCCACCGCGTGGCCAAAATAGGCATACTAGGGCAGCGTCAACGCTTGATTTTAGGGCGATGTCATAAGTTCGTAGTTAGCGCTTCAGCGCCAAAGCACTGACTACCAATCCCAATTTCTAGCTGTGACAATGCACTAGGCTATTAGCAACTGCGCTACTGATGTCAGAGTTTGGGTGAGGGGGTGATCTGGAAAGCGCAGACAGAAAATATCGCTGCTGCCCAGCCGGATCATTTCTTCTGCCAAAGGTAAAATTCCGGCAACTGGGGTGTTGTAGGTAGTCTCAACTTCGGCTTTAAGCGCTGCAAAGTCAAAAGAGGTCAGGGCTTTATTCACCAACAGCAGCATTTTTGGGACTTCCAGCTTACGGGCAATGTCGATTGTTACCGCTGTGCCCTGAAAATCCTGGCGATCGGGTCGCAAAATCAGCAGCAAAATGTCTGAGATTGTAATGGATAGCAGCGTCTCCTCGTTCAGGCCGGGATGGGTATCAATCAGCAAAATGTCTAAGTCCAAAACCTGAATCAGCGACTGAAATCCCTCATTCAATAGCCCCACATCATAGCCCTCACGCAGAACTCGGGCGATCTCACCCGCTCGTAAGCTAGAGGGAATTAGATAAATGGCGCTGCGATCGCGCCCCGCTCCCTGCAGCACTGCACTGACATCGTAGGCCGCCGCTTCCACCGGACAGCGGCCCCACAGGTAATCATTCAGCGATCGCTGAACATTATCTTCGTCAAAGCCAAACAGCACATGAATCCCAGGAGATTGAATATCCGTATCCACAATCCCCACTCGATAGCCCTGCCGAGCAATCAGCGCCGCCAGATTAGCTGTCGAATTTGACTTGCCTGTTCCCCCCCGAAAAGAGTGAACAGAAATCACCTTGGTCATACAGTTGGCCTGCTGTGGAGCACCTCGATATTGACAATAAAGCCATGACACCAGTTTTACCATGCTCAGCCCCGAGATTTGCGGCCAGACCAACGTATAAAAACATTGCCGTTTTGAACAGCTTCTTGAGTTGAGGTTACCCTTGACTAAGACAGCTACCAAAGACCGAAATCTGCATAGGGCAGATGGCGGCACAACAGGGGCAAATACCGTTCTTCCACGAGATTGACCTATGGAAACAGCGGTTCAAATCAGCTCACCGCAGCTCTCGCCTATTAAGGGCATCGTCAAAGCTGTTAGCCTATCAGCACTCACGACGGGTACCTGTTTTGTGCTGCTGTCGCGCCCGGTTTTCCACTGGGATATGGCTTTCTTAGGCGCTTCCTCTGGGCAAGAAAATGGGGAAGGTGGCGTCGGCGATCGCTCCGACAACGGGCCTGTGGTGATGCGTCCAGTCAGACAAACACCCGATAGCCGCTCGTCACCTGAGCGCCGCCTGAACGCTCAGCGTCCTGCCGCGCAAACCCCGCCGCCATCTGCTACGGCTCCACTAGAAAAACCTGCACAAAGCCGCGATCGCCCGGAGACCTCCCCCAGCCCTGGATCAATAGCGCCCGAAACGGGTAGCGTGCCGCTCCTGAGCCGCTCTGCTACCGCTGCTGCCCTAGCGGCCGCCCCTAGCGCCGAGCAGTTAGCGGCAGCCCCCGCCGCGCTGACCACTGCCGCCCAGCAGCTAGCCCCTGCTGCTGCCGCACCACCGCTTACGGCTGAACAGCTCAGCACACCGCCCCTACCGCTGCGTCGGCCCTTGCCGCTGCCCGAAGCAGCTATACCGCCCCTACCTGAAATTGCGACTGCTCCGCCTGGAACCCCACCGAGCAGCATCACCCCGCCGCTGCCCAGTTTACCCAGCCGCCCAGATTTGCCCGCGCAGCCTATTCCACCCCAGGTAGCAACCCAGCCGCCAGCACCCTCGCTGCCCGATCGGCAAGCTATCCTGCCTGAGACTGTGCTTCCAGTAGCGCCCGCAGAGCCAGAGGGATTTTTTGTCGAGCAGTTTGAGGTATTGGGCAGCAGTATCTTTAGCGCCGAAACCCTGGCAGAGGTAGCGCAAGCAGCGGTGCAGTCTGATAGTCTGACTGCTTCTACAGAGGATATTCCCCAGGGCGAATCTGTCAGCCGCAGTCTGACGCTGAGTGATTTGGTTCGAGCCAGTGACGCTATTACCGACTACTATGTCAGCCGAGGCTACATTACCTCCGGGGCGTTTATTCCAGCCGAGGCAATTGACGGCGATACGTCCACTATCCCCATTGAGATAATTGAAGGCAGCTTGGAGGCTGTTAATGTCAGCCTGAATCCGCTAGATCCGATTCAGCTTTCAGCCCTGCCTGATCCTGCTGCCGATTGGTTTCGAGTGCCTGCCGCCCCGACTGTTCTCCCCGCATCGCCAGCAACCGAACTGTCCCCTGAACTCCCCGTGACAGATGCCAGCCTGCTCAATAGCGTACTGACGCTGGGGCAACTGCAGCAAACCAGTCTGGCCACTAGTTTGGCCGCTAATCCTCTGCGGGTGAGCTACGAAACCTGGGGCATTGATCAGCCTTACAGCGCCCTTGCCGTGCCGCCAGGGACAATGCCGCCTGCTTATTTTGCCGTAGAGGCAGCGACTGCCCCGTTTGGCGCTCCTTTTGCCCACTCTTTGTCTAATCTGGTCATGCAAGAATGGCTGGATCCGGCCTATAGCAATCGCTATATTGACGTGACGGTCGATCGCCCTCTAGATCCGGGCTACATTGGCTCTAGGTTGGCGATCGCAGGCGCAACCCCGCTCAACATTAACCGGGTGCTGGAGAGCGTTCAGGTACTGCAGATCAACCCGCTGATCGAAACCATCTCAACTGAGCTAGCCGCAGGCACTCGCACGGGCACCAGCATTCTCAACGTAGAAGCGACCCAGGCATCGGCTGCTCAGGTACTCTTTTCAATTGACAATAACCAGTCCCCTGGCGTGGGCAGTATTCGTCAGTCAGCTCAGGTCAGCCAGGGGAATTTAAGCGGTTTGGGCGATCGCATTGCCTTTGGCGCTAGCCGCAGCGAGGGTAGCCGTAGCTTTGATTTGAGCTATGCCGTACCGGTTAGCCCTTACGACACCACGCTGCGCTTTAGCTTTAGCGATAGCAATAGCGAAATTTTGACCGCCGCCTTTAGCCCGCTGGATATTCAAACGGACTCTACTGTCTACG
Organism: Leptolyngbyaceae cyanobacterium RM1_1_2; assembly: GCA_012032345.1. Lineage (GTDB taxonomy): Bacteria > Cyanobacteriota > Cyanobacteriia > Phormidesmidales > Phormidesmidaceae > Sphaerothrix. The sequence continues at coordinate 45,682 of JAAUQI010000013.1, forward strand.
AAATTGCCCTAGAGCAGCCTATTGTCAAAACGCCTACCCAGCAGCTCACTCTCAGTCTGATTGGTTCCTATCGAGAGAGCCAGAGCGAGTTTTTACAAGGAATTCCCTTTCCGGCAACTGGCGCTGATGCCGATGGCTTTACTCGCGTCACCACCTTTCGGTTTGCCCAGGACTGGCTGCAGCAGGGAGAGACCCAGATCTTGGCGCTGCGATCGCAGTTTAGTCTAGGGTTAGATTCTCTAGGATCCACGATTAATGACGATCCGCCTGACAGTCGTTTTTTGAGCTGGCGCGGACGGGCGCAGTTTGCCAAGCTCTTTGCCCCCGATTCGCTGCTGCTGATTCGAGGTGATGTGCAGCTCAGCGATCGCCCTCTTGTCCCTAACGAGCAAATTGGCATTGGCGGGCAGGCTACCGTGCGCGGCTATCGTCAAAATAGCCTGCTGACTGACAATGGCTGGCTAGCCTCGGCTGAGCTGCGGTTACCCATCTTACGCATCCCGGAAATTGAAGGACTGCTGCAGGTCAGCCCCTTCTTTGATATTGGTCAGGGCTGGAATCATCCTGATAGCCCTGCCGAAGACCCTGACCCCGATTTAATCTCTGGGGCTGGGCTGGGCCTGATCTGGCAGCAGGGTGACTATTTAAATGTTCGACTTGACTGGGGCATTCCCCTAAGCCGCATCGACTACGATGTGGACGAAGGCACACTGCAAGAATCGGGGATCTACTTCTCGGTGACGTTTACGCCCTAGCCGTGAGGTATTTACACCCGCTCCAGACCTCCCCTACAGCCCTACAGCCTGCACAACGGGCGTAGCTGCAAACTCTGCTAAACCCACATCGTTCATCAAAGCGGCCCAGTCGCGCCCGATTGAGGCATCGCCAGGAAACTGATAGCGGAGCTGGGCCAGAGTCGAGGCTGTCTCCTGCCATATCCCTTCGGCGGCATAAAAAGCTGCTTGCTCTTGCAGAGTTCCAGTTGCAGCAGTGTCTAGGGCTTCTCGCTCAATCCAGCTCTCCACAACCAAATCATCTGATCTGGAGTCATCAGCCGTATCGCACTGCACTGCTAGCTGCCAAACATAAGGGGTTTCTATTTCTAGAGCTGGCATAGAGCGCGGCATCTGGATGGCCACAATTCCAGCCTGACCGCTCAGGTTAAAACTTATATCCGCAAGCTGAGTGGAAAAATCTCCCGTTTGCACCGTGAGCTGAGCCTCTGTAGGGCCTGTTAGCTGGGGAATGTAGGCTAAGACAACAGGGTAGGCAGATGCGGTTCTATCGATTGGCCCAATATTGTCTTTAGTGTCACCAGACTCTAGATTTTCGCTAAAGGCAGCTTCTTCTTCAGGTTTAACAGGTGGAGCGATGACTAAAATTCTGTCATTTTGATTCATCAGGCAGTCGCCACCGCGTCGAAAGCCGCCTGCTCGGTAGCGCGACGAGCGTACCCGCACACGAAAGCCGCCATACCCGGCCAGTAGCGTATCTGGATGAGTGCTGAAAGCCATGCCGATGCCTGATTGAATGCTGACTGCTTCAGCAGCGGGAGCGAGGACTAGGGAACTGGCTACTAGCGCAGCGGTGAAAAGTAGAGGATAGTCGGTACGTCTCATGAGAAATACTCCCAAATGGCAACAGGGTAGACGTGGCGGGTCAAAGCGATCGCAGGAATTATTACACTCTTACAGAAAACTAGTGCCTGCTGTCTCAAACTTATGCAGTTCTTTCAGCTCAGCGACAAGATTGCAACTTCTGCAAGAATCGGTCAAAAACTTTAATATTCAACGTCTTTAATTTTGCCGCAGTTCAGCCAACCTGACGCATTTTGATGGCTGTCTTCGCAAAAGCTACAAATACTTCAGGCTTACCCTGCTAAAACTCCAATCAGCAGCCTGATTGGAGTTAGAAAACAGGTTCTCAGCGCTCAAGCTGCACAACCTCAGCAGTGCCAAAGACATCCATGTCAACTGATTGCAAAAGCGTCATCCAGGATTCTATCAAATCGCGATCGCGGGGGTTGCGGTAGCGCATCTCGGCTAGCTCAGCGATAGAATCTTGCCAGACGCCTAGCTCTGCTAAAACCAGGGGCTTTTCCCGGTCGTTAGCTGCGCTCAGCCGCTGAGCTAGACTATCAAACGCCTGGCTGAGTTCGGCATCAGTTGCGTCTGCTTCATTGAGCGACTCTTGCAGGGTCTCTAAAGAATTACGCTCAACCCAACTGCCGACAACTGCGTCTTCAGAGCGATCGCTGGCATTGCAAATTACCGCCACTTGCCAGAGATAGCTTTCGCCTACCTCCAGCGCCGAGGCGGTACTGGGCACTTCAACGGCAACGACGCCGCTCTCTTCAGGTAAAGTAAACGTAGTGCTATAGATTTCTTCTGTACCTTCAGCATTTTGCAGCGTGAACTGGGCTTCTTTGTCGCCTAACCCTGTAACATAAATCAAGAAAGTAGGCCGCTCTGAGAGCGTACTGTCTACCGCAACTTCTCGAAAACCCACCTGCTCAGCATCTCGTGTAGGCGGCACCATCGCCATCACCTGCCCCGCGTTAAAGCAGGTATTGCCCCGCCGAAAGCCGCCAATGCGATAGCGGGCAGGTCGAACCCGCAGCCGAAACTGATAGCGTCCTGCGATCAGCTCTCCTGATTGACTCAGTGAACTCTCAACAGGGGTTGCTGATGAAGCGGCCCTAACCGATAGCTGGCTAGTGCTAAACACGCCTGATATCAAGGCTGTCAAAACTGCTGTCAAAAAGAAAATTGTGCGTTTCATGGCCATTTCCTCAGAGAATAAAAAATAAGTTTTACCGTTTATCTAATTAACTATTCAGCAATCAAGTCATCCATTCCAGATCAATAGCTATCCTATTTGAATTGTGAAAGAACCTTTTTGCAGGAAAAGCCTTCGATATCTCTCTCCATAAATGATTTATGACTGCTCTATTATTGAATGGTTTGAGTCAGTAAAGAATTGAGACAGACCCCTTGCTTTGGTTGAGGTTGACGAGCTAGCTGAGTGCTTTGGGACAAATTTGATGAAGGATCACTTAGTTCTTCATCCGGTACGATCCAATCATCATTATCTAGAGCCGGACTTAAGGGCTGAGCTGGGTTCGTGGGTAAACCTCCCTGACCGCTGACGGTAAACTCGCTGCCCTCAGCGCTACTAGCTGTACAAGCATCACCCACTAAATCAGAGAGATCTACAAACGAAAGCTGAATCGGCGAGATATCATCAACAACCGTGACGTTGGTGATGCTGATTTGCCCATTGCTAGAAATGTCATTGCGGTTATTCATACGCAGTTCGCTGAATTCGCCGTTTTGACTCACGAAAAAGTACTGGTCGAGGGGTTCAATCACGAAGATATTGATAGCTCCGCCACCAATTGGGCTAGCACTACTAATAATGTCGTTGCCGCTCAGAGATGTGGGTGGATTGGGTGCTCTCAGACTAAGAAATCCGCTGATATCAATGTTGCCTCCGGGTACAGCCACTCCAGAAGACAAATCACCCATCCCCCTTGCTGAAACTAAGCTGCCATCCTGGAGAAGAAAAATACCGGTTCCTCCCCCTTGAATTGTGATATTGCCACCTGCGACTTCTGCAATCAAACCGATGTTGGGCGCAAAACGTACTCCTGTAATAGTGTTAAAGCTGGTTTCCGCAGTGATGACGCTGTCAACTAGAGTAATATCACCAGTAACTACAATGTTGATATTTCCGGGCAGAGCTTCTGTCGAGTCGCTATTGCTACCAATGAGGCTGCTTTGTAAGATCAGGTCTCTGGCGCTGATAGTGACATCGCCAGCTTCGGCAATATTGTCTCCACTGCCTGCTCCGGCAGTTGCCAGCGTCGAAACTTCTGTATTTATCAGTTCCACTTCATCAGCTGCATTCAAGGTGATGTTGCCACCAACAGCGGTTGAACCAGGGTTAATAGTTCCGACGAGTTGAAGGTCTTGAAGTCTGATATCATCAGCCGCCACAATAACTAAGTTACCGCCATTGTCGGGAGCAGGGTCACTGTCAAACGTATCATTAAAAATGGTACCGCCGTTTATTTGAACATCTCCGTTTGCGGTGGGGCTGCCAATTGCAGCAATTATAATACTACCGGTTGTACCATCACCAAAGGCTGCTGGATCAAAGGTAATGTCATCTAGCAGAATTTCACTACCTCGTAGCACAATATTTCCGCCGTCATCAGCGCCAGAAGCGGACGTATTGATGCTCAGGCTATCTCCATTATTAAAACTGATTTCATTAACAGATGCTAGCGTTACACTTTGACCGAAGGTATCAATAAAACTAGCCGTATCAACCCCGTCATTGTTATCCGCTCGAATTGAATTACCCTGAATAATAACAGGGCTATTAAAAGACAAAGAACTACTACCAAGCGTAACTAAATCTGTTTGGTTATTACCAACTATGACATTAGTAAAAGTATCTGAAATCTCGTCCAGCAGGTTAGAAGTAAGGTCAAGTCCAGGCCCAGCCCCGTTAAAGGTGATTCCGGTACCGGGCGAAATTTGCTGAATGAGCAATGCTTGAGAGCCTGTGATATCTGCTTCTGCTGTGGCTCCAGTAAAATCAATCGTATCTCCGACTAGGGTCAGTAGCCCTGTGCCCCCGTTAATAGAACCGTTAACAGAGCCGCCTTGCCAGATGAACGTATCGCTGAGGTTACCGCCGTTATAAGTTTGAAAATTACTAAAATTGAGCGTACTGTTGAGAGTTCCCTGATCGGCTCCAGTGATTGCCCAGGTATTGTTAATATCCGCAAAGCCAGTAAGCTGACTGTCTACACCATTGCCAATAATAGTCTCAATGCTTTGAGCGGTAAGCGCGTTGAGGTCAACTGTAACAGGTAAAAACGCTGCTGAAAAATCTATTGTATCGTTATTATCACCGCCGTCAATTTGACTTGTGAAAGTGTTATTAGTGAAGTTAAAGATATCGTCATTTAGTCCTCCGTTAAGAGCTATAAAATTACCAGAAGATAAGTTAAAGATATCTTCGCCGCTCTCACCATTAACTGTGTTAGCACTTCCTGAAAGGAGCGCAAAGGTATCCCCCCCATCCCCGCCATTTAGAGTGGTTATAATCGAGGCTCCATTAACTGTGATTTGATCGTTGCCACTGCCGCCTGTAGCAGTATTGATAGATCCCGAATTCAGATTGAGTATATCTGCATCTTCGCCACCGTCGATACTCGAAATCGTGCCGGAGAAAGGATTAATGTTAATGGTATCTTCACCGGCATCTCCGGCTATGTTAGTAGCCTGCCCAGCAAAATTGATATTGATTTGATCATTGCCGTTATTGCCAAAAATGTTGGCCACCTGACCACCGAAATTAACATCTATAAAGTCATTGCCGTCACCTGTAGAAATGTTATTTACCTGTCCACCAAAGTTGACGTCAAAATTATCAACGTTGCTGCCACCCACTAAATTGGCAAAGTCCTGAAATCGCAGAGTGGTGTTAAGCGTTCCGGTGTCAATACCATCAATTACCCATGTATTAGGAGTGTCATTTCCCGTCAGCGTGCTGGTAACTCCCGGCTGAGTGCTGCCCTGGATGATTTCGACATTTGCGCCAATTAGAATTGATAAATTTGGGGCAGGATCTGAAGTGTAGTTGGCAAAGGAAATGCGATCGCCCACGAAAAGATCAGCTCCACCATCAACCGCAATCACATTAGAATCGGGTAGAAGCCCATCGTTAAATATAAAAGTATCATCTCCGCCACGACCCTCTAAACCTTCAATCCCTGAAAAGCTAGTACCGTTAGCAGTCCCCTGGCCTGTGCCAGTGATAATGAAGGTGTCATTGTCCAGGGATGGAACGAAAATCAATATATTGTCCCGCCCTAAAATCCGATCGCTATCTCCAGGATTTGTGCCGCCATTGATTACTGCACCAGTGAGGCTATTCAGCAAGAAGCTATCGTCACCATTGCCCCCGTTTGCCTCTGCAGTCACAAGACCGCCGTTGAAGTTAAAGACATCTGCCCCACCCCCCCCGTCAACCTGAGTGACGCTGCCGCCTGTATTGACATTAAAGGTATCAACAGCGGTTCCTCCGGCAAGATTGGTAAATTCAGAAAAAGCAGTCGTTGTATCGACAGTGCCGCTGCCAATGCCATTGATTATCCAGGTATTGTTATTGTCCTGCCCTCGCAATGTGCTAGTGACACCTGGCTGAAGGCTTCCCTGAAGCTGTTCGATACCGCCGCCGCCAATACTGGCAAGGTTGACGTTTGGATCAACGGTATAGCTAGAGAAATCTAGGCGATCGCTGCCATTGCCGCCGTTAATTGCAATAGCGCTACTGTTAACGTTGGCATCAAAGCTAAAAACGTCGTTTCCATCTCGCCCGTTGAGCCGTTGAATGTTACTGAAGTTGGCAATCGGGCTGTTGAAAATATTGCTGAGTCTGCCGGTATTGGCACTTGTAATTTGAAAGCGATCGCTATTGCTTGTACCATTGATGGTGTTGTTACCACCCCCTCCATTGATGTCTATATTGGTCAGCACGTTAAAGGTAAAGGTGTCATCGTTGTTGCCGCCAACTAGATTGGCAAAGCTAAAGAAATCTGTAGCATCGACGGTGCCACTGTCAACTCCGCTAATTGTCCATATGTTGTTGTTATCTTCGCCTCGCAATGTGCTAACAACACCTGGCTGAGCGCTGCCGCGTACAACTTCAATGCCGCTGCCTAAAGTGGCTAAATTAACATTAGGATCGCTCAAAAAAGCCGAAAAATCCAGCTCGTCATTGGTGCTACCTCCACCGTTAAGAGTACCGCTCAAAGTAACGCCGTCGGCCACCATAAAGCGATCGTCATCACCATTACCATTAAGAGTATTAATGCCGTTAGCGTTCAGATTAAATACGTCATTACCGCTGTCGCCATTGGCTACGTTGGCTGTGCCGCCATTAGCGTTAAAAATATCATCGCCTGCCGCTCCACTCAGGCTCGTGACGCTGCCGCCGACGCTGAGATTAAAGGTGTCTGTAGTACTACCTCCGACAAGATCAGTAAAGCTAAAGAAAGCAGTGGCATCAACAGTCCCACTGTTGACTCCATCGACTGTCCAAGTATTAAGATTATTTTGGCCGCGTAGCGTGCTACTAACTCCTGGCTGACTGCTGCCTCGAACAATTTCGATACCGCTACCCAAAGTAGCTAAATCAACATTAGGATCGCTTGAAAAAGCCGAAAAGCTTAGCTCATCATTTGCCCCCGCTCCACCATTAAGGGTGCCAGTTATAGCAACGCTATCGGCGACAATAAAACGATCGTTATTCCCGTCTCCGTTGAAGGCGCTAACCCCATCAGCGTTCAGGTTGAAGGTATCCTCACCCCCTCCTCCGTTGACTGTGTTGGCCGTGCCGCCATTAGCGTTAAAAATATCATCGCCTGCCGCCCCACTCAGACTCGTGATGCTGCCGCCTGCGCTGAGATTAAAAACATCAGCTTGAGCATTACCGACGAGGTTTTCGATACGGCTAAAATTATCTGTAATTCCTGTCGCTGTGCCGGTATTACCGCTCGTAACCTCAAAGGTATTGGCAACGTTGGCCCCTCGAATTGTGTTGCTTCCTGTCAGGCCATCGAGGCCACCGTCAATGGTGCCGCCGTTGAAGTTGTAGGTATCATTTCCCGCGTCACCCATGACATTGCCTGTGACTACACCACTGTTGAAGTTGACTGTCCCAGCTAATGTAATCGGCCCCCCATTAGCTGTCACCGCTGTGCCATTCAGGTTAACCGAGCCGCCGTTAGCAGCCAAAATAATCAGGCCCGCTGCGCCATTCCCAGCGTCAATGTTGCCGCCAATGTCGATGTTGGCTCCCGAAGCAGCACTAGCAGTGGGTTCATCAGGAGTGAAGTTACTGGTAGGACTATCAACTGTTGTAAGGTCAGTGTCTGTTGCAATTCCTCCCTGCCCCGATCGCAGAATCAGTGCTGGACTTGCCGTTAAAATAGCCGCATCTGGATCACCTGCGACTGCCCCTGCGACTTCAGGCCCAGTGATGATAATGTCGCCAGTCGCGCTGATGCTGCCTCCGGCCTCTACCTTGAGGGACACGCCACTGTAGCTGCCAAAACTGACATTACCTGTTGCCAAAATAATCGGGTCATAAAAGCTAAAGAACTCGCCGCCCCCCCCCGCTGTGTTGGCAACTGAAAAATTGCCGCCACTTTCGTAGTGGGCATCTCCTGAAATGACCCCGTCACTCACCAAGGTTAGGTCACCGCCGCTGCGGAAAGGTGTTTGCGGATGATTGAGCGCCAGAATGTCGATTGATTCTTCGCCGCGAATCACCAGATTGCCCCCGGTATCGGCGCTGAAGGCATTTTCAGCACTGTCGCGGATGCGGACGGTGCCTGTGGCTTGCAGGGTTAGGTCATTTGTAGTTTGTAGCTGGTTCTCTTCGAGAATCAGATCGCCACGGGCTGAGAGCAGGGCCGAGTCTGCCGACACATTTTGCACCTGCACATTGCCGCTGACGCCCTCGACTGAAACCTGAGCGCCAGCGGTGAGGTCGCCGCTGCTGGTGACGCTTCCGGCGGCAAGGCGTAGGTCTTGTCCTGCGGCTAAATTAGCCGCATTGGTCAGCGCCGCCGGGGCATCGGGGCCAAACTGGATGCCGGGTGTGACATTAACCGTCACCAGCGGCGCAGCGTTGGGATTGACGGCGCTAAACTCGCTGCCGTCTAGAAAGGTAAAGCCTGTGCCGGTGCCAGAGACAAAAGAACCAGAGACATCAAGCTGAGCATTGGGGCCAAAGACAATGCCGTTGGGGTTGAGAAAGAAGAGGTTGGCAGCTCCGTCTACGCCTAGCAGGCCGTCAATGCTAGACAGATTGCCGCCCGTGACGCGGTTGATGATGTTTTCAATGTTGGCTGGGTTAGCGAAGTAAACCCGCTGGTTGGATAAGACATTAAAGTCTTGAAAGCTGTGAAAGAGGTTGACGCCGCGCGCCGCTCCCGCATCGATTCGATCGGCGATCGCCCCTCTGACTTCAACACCGGGCGTTATCACCGAGCTTTCAGCCCCTAGCGTAGCATCTGGGGTTATTTGCGCTTGGGCAGGTCGCATGGCAGACAGACAGGCGCTTAGGCTCAGCGTCGCTGCCAGCGCAGATTGCAAAGCCAGCGCAGAGGGCAAAGATCTCAAAGACCTCGAAGGCTGAAACTCTGGCATAGGACTTGCTCCAGATTGACTAGATTAAGACGTAAAAAGGCGATCGCAGGCAGATGCGCTATGGAGTGTCTTCAGAAAGGATGCTGAGTTTTTCGGAAAACTTTGATTGAGCAGATACCGGATAACTGCTGAGGCTGCTTTAACTCTCCAATCTTAGTCAGCCTCACTCCCAGCGCCAAAAAGTTTTGCAATAGTTCATCAAAATTTTGGCCTATAGCCAGTTACCAATCAGCACAAACGGCGACCAGAAATAGGGGTGGCGGCGAAACCGGGGATTTTCCAGAATGGCTATCTGGGCCTGCCGCAGGGCTTCGGCTTTAGTAACCTGCCGGGTCGAGAGGCTTTCATAAAAGCGGCCCATGAGTAGCGACGTGGCCACATCATCAACCTGCCATAGACTGGCTAGTGTGCTGCGGGCACCGGCTCGTACCGCTAAACCCGCCAGTCCGAGGGCAGCGCGTTCGTCTCCGGCAGCGGTTTCACAAGCACTCAGCACCAGCAGCTCAATATTGCCTGAACGGTTTAGGTCGCTCGATCGCAAAATGGAGGTAAATTTTTCGCTAAAGATTGGCTCTTGCGACTGAGCCACCACAAAGGTGCTGCGATTTTCGGAACTAAACTGACCGTGAGTAGCGAGATGCAAGATGGGCGCAGAGCTGTCTGCTACTTTTTTGGCAAAAGCGGCTGGGGTAAACGCTGCGTTGAGGAAAGTTTGCGTATCAGGGATGTAGGTTTTGATTTCCTGAAGCTCAGCTTCCACGTTGGGCAAATCTGAGAACCTTTCCTGCTGACCATCTGGCAGATTCACCGTAATAGCTTCTGAAAGGCCAAAGGCTAAAACCGATAGCCGCTGGCTTTGCAGCGGACGAGGAGCAAACAGCTCAATACCCGGCGTCAGAGCAATGCTGTACTTTTCGATCAGGTACTGATTGGTTTCGCGGTCTATCAGCGCTGACATCGGTGCGTTACGCATCGCGCCGTCTAGTACAAAAACTAGCGTCTGTACCTGAGTGCTGGCTAGGTCAAACTCCATTGGGCGGATCAGCAAATCATAGGCTGTCATCGCGGCCTCTCGAAAGCCAAGGCTGACCCGATTGCTCAAGGCGCTGCGCAATGCCTGAAACTGGGTTTGCAGGCTGGCGGCTGAAATTTCCTGGCGATAGAGCTTAAAGTTAGCCTCTGCACCCGACTGCTTGGAACTAGGGCCAAACTGCGGCAGGCTGGTAATAATTGCCAGCTCATTTTCTAAAATAATGGGGTAGACAACAGCTACCCGCTGATTGCTGGCGATGTCCTCTAGGCTGACTTCCTGGCGATCGAGACAGGCGGCTCTGAGGTAGTCATTTAACTCCTCGACCCGCAGCGACTCAATCACGCGGCGCGCTTGGTCTAGATTATTGCCGTCGGTGCTGTCGGCTTCTAGCAGCAAACTGACGAGCTGACGGTGAATCGGCTCAATATTTTCTTTGAAAGAAAACTGAACGTCGGGGTTGACGTTGGCTAAGTCAGTTCGTAGCTCCTTGAGGGTGTCTACAGCCCCTGTGTAGGCTTTGATGGCGCTGGGGCGGTTGTTTTGGTTTTTAAGAATTTCCCCTAGCTGGGCGTACCAGCGGTAGGTGATATCTTTGGCATTGATAGACCTAGCCAAAAACAGGGCCGCTTCGGTAGAAGCTTTGGCTTGAGCAAAGTCTAGATTGAGGGCATAAGCTTGCCCAAAAGCCCCGGTAACGTAGGCGATCGATCGCTTATTGTTGAGCTTTAGCGCCTGTTCACGAGCGATCGCCAGCTGACTAAAGAGCAGGTCATCACCGGGCGCAAGACTGCTTGCCCCTTTCCAGGTCAGCAAATCGTAAATAAAGTGAATTTGGCTTTCTAGGGTGTCTTGATCAGGGGGCAGGGCAGCTAGCTGAGCCTGAATTTCCCTAGCCGCCGCAGTCGCTTCAGAAAAACGGTTTCGCTTAATTAACAAACTCAAGACATTGAGCCTAGCTCGAATCTGGTTGACGGGGTCAGCGGTGTCAATCACCCGGGCGTACTCAGCCAGAGCAGACTCGGTCGCTGCCTCAGTCTCGGTAGACTGCAAAATATTTCCCAGGGTCAAACGCGCTGCTGCGATCGCCTGCTGCAAATCGGGCCGCTCAGATGTATTAACAGCCGCATTAACAGCGGGCGCATTGAGTAACTGCTCAGCTAAACGAATAGACTGCTCAACGGTGTCTTGGGCACTGGAGAGATCGCCTGCTACAGTCAGCGCCTCCCCCAGGCTTTGCAAACTCATCACCTTAACGAGAGCATCAGGCTGCTGCTGTAGCGTCACCTGCAGCGGCTGCAAAATCTCCGTCACCGACCGCAGGTAGTATCCCTGACTCTGTAGGGCTTTAGCTTGCCGAATTAGACTGCGCACCCAGCGATTTTCATCCCCTAGCTGCTGATAAAGCTGAGCTGCTTGCCGCCAGGTTTCGTAGGCGGCTTCTTGCTCCCCCTGAGCGTAGTGCAGACGGCCCTGAATGTCTAAGGTCTGGGCCTGAATTGATTGCTGAGCGCGATCGCTGGAGCTAGATGCATCCAAGAGCGCCTGACTAGCCGCAATCGTCTGATTGGCGCTGTACCACTCTCCCTGCTGCCCGTAGACCAAGGCCAGATTGCTCAGAGCTGCCGCCTGTCTGAGGCGATCGCCCGCAGTTTCGTAGAGCCTAACGGCCTGTTGCAAAGTATCGGCGGCAGCGGCTAGCTCCCCGTTTTCATAAAGCTGCTGGCCTGCCCGGATTAGCTCTGCTGCGCTCTGGTTTTCTACAGGCGTCTCAGCTGCAATCGTCACACTAGCTGAAAGCGGCCAGTCTGGGGCGATCGCAGTTTCTGCGGCAGAACTCATGGCGATCGCCTGCCAGGGTCGAGGACTCACCAGGCAAAATATCAGGGCCAGTGCGAGCAGCAGCGCCAGCCGCAGGCGTTTGTACCCTCGTCTGTGCAAACGCTGTTGACGATCTAAAAATCTCATGATCTTAAATCCTGATAAAGACCTCGATTTAAACTTTCTGTTGCCAATACCCATTCTCTAAATCCCGGCTACAGACGGAATGCTTAAACATCTATTCCGTAGGACTGCCGAAACTCAAACTTAAACACTCAAAACTCAAAACTGGTGTAAAAACCGCCAACAGTAAGCGCAGCCAGATGAGGGGTAATACAGTAGCTGACCTGATTCGTCCAGACTAAGCGATCGCGCTCTGTCTGGCAGCAAATGTTGCCAATTATTGCATTGGCGATTGTGACTGCTGCTGACTGATGTTTTGCATTAGGGCTAAAGCGGTTGACTGGGTCGGGTTGATTGCCAAAGCGCGGGTAGCAACGACCTCAGCGTCTTCTAGCCGTCCCAGGCGGCTAAAGGCTAGGGCCAGTCCGGCCCAGGCATCGGCGTTTTCAGCATCAATCTGCAGGGCCTGCTGGTAGGCAGCTGTTGCCTCTTCGTAGCGGCTGAGGGCTGCTAAGTTGACGGCTCGGTTGTACCACCCCTGAAACAGTTCGAGATCAAGGTTGATCGCTCGGTTAGCAGAGAGTAAAGCAGGTTCGTAGCTCTGCAAATGCCATAGCACTACGCTGCGGTTGGCCCAGGTCATGGCATCAGTTGGATCAAGCTCCAAAGCCCTTTCGTAAGCGCTGAGGGCGGCTTCATCTTCCTCCAGCGTGCGTAAAATTCGAGCCTGATTAGCCCAAGCGCGAGCATAGGTAGGGTCTAGCTCAATGGCTTTTTGAGTCGAAGCTAGGGCTTCGGCATAGCGCTCTAAATACCAGAGAATGACGCTGCGATCGCTCCAGGCTTCAGTAAAGTTGGGGCTGATACCGACCGCTCGGTTGGCCGAGGCTAGGGCCGCTTCGTAATCGCCTTGGCCTGTGAGCGCGTAGGCTTGCTGAATCCAAGCCTGGGCTGGCCCTATTTCCCACCAGATGCCGTCGCTTTCAGGCGCGAGGGCCTGTTTGCAAGCGGCGATCGCCATTTCATACTGCTCTAGCTTGTTGAGTAAAGTGCATTGCCCCACCAGGGCACGAGAATGTTCCGGCTTGAGATCAACCGCGCGGCTGTAGGAAGTTAAGGCTTCGGCATATTTCTCAAGCTGCTCCAGCGCTCTGCCCTGGGCCGTCCAGACCAAAGCATTTTCAGGATCTACCTCAATAGCCCGGTCATAGAGGGCGATCGCAGCTTCATAGTCTTTGAGCTGGGCCTGGGCCAGCCCCTGGTTATACCAGGCGATCGCCGAACTCTGATCACGCCAGTCGCCGCTGCCGACTAGCGCCTCCTGACAGGCACTGATCGCCGCCTCATAGCTAGCCAGGTTGCGCAGGGCTTCGCAGCGGTAGGCCAGCACCAGCGAGTCTGCCGGATCGATCAGCAGCACCCGCTCATAGGCCACCAGAGCCTGCTCGTAGTCTTCCTGCTGAGCCAGAATAATACCGCGCCGAAACCAGGCTAAAGCGGGTGACTGATTGCCCCAGCTACCGTTTACCCGCAGGGCCTCGTTGCAGCGATCTAGCGCCTTTTCGCTCTGACCTAGCTCAGAAAAAGAGATGCACTGGTAGGTGAGGGCTAGAGAGTTTGCTGCATTCAGGCTGAGAGACTGACTGGCCGAGGCGATCGCTGCGGGATACTGCTGCTGAGCTACCAAAATGCCACTGTGCAAGGCCCAAATGTTGGAATCGCGTGGCTCTAACTCAATCGCTTTTTCGCAGGCTGCAATAGCTTCGTCATACTGCTGGGCGCTGGCCTGCAGCTCACAGAGGTTACGCCAGTAGTCAAAGTCTTTGAGTTCTTCCAGCAGTCCGGCCTGGGCGTAGCGGCTGTCGGGAGATGAATCATTCAGAGCAAAAGGGGCGATCGCGGCGGCAGACTGGCTCCACAGAAAGGCGATCGCGGCTAGGCCCAGTGACTTTGAGCCTGGTAGCTTTGAGCCTTGCATAGAAGAGTTGAGACGGCTCCAGTTTTGGTTCGGCATCAGAAGTCCTAGCCTCAGACTTTAACTTCAGAGTACTGGCTGACGGTTGCAGAAAAAGTTAAACCTATGTCGAGTTTTTTAACCGACTGGATCGGCTAAGATTCGCACGGATGAGTTAGGCATAAAAGCAATGGTGATTAAATCTTTGCTCCCCGGACTGGTACTGCTGCTGGTGCTGACCTCAGCGGCCAAGGGCGCGAACGAAAACCATCTGGCGCGTCTGTTAGAAACGCGCCAGTGCGCCAACTGCAATCTACGCGGGGCCGATTTGTCTGGAGCCTACCTGCGGCAGGCCAATCTACGCGGAGCCGATCTGCGCGGGGCTAACCTCAACAGGGCCGATCTGCGCGGGGCCTTTTTGACCCAGGCCGATCTCAGTGACGCTGACCTGCGCAACGCCAATCTTTCGGGAGCAAATCTGACCAGTGCTGGCCTCGATCGGGCGCAGTTAGCCAATGCTCTACTCGATACGTTCACCGTGATTGACGATAAGTGGCGACTGGTGCAGGTGCTGGTGACGGAAGGCGTAGGCGACCAGGATCTCACAGGCGCAGACCTGAGCCACGCTAACCTCGACGAAGTAGATTTTCGCCAAAGCGATTTAACCGGCGCTAACCTGGCAGGCGCTAGCTTTGAGGCCGCTAACCTCAGCAGCAGCATTCTCACTGAAGCCAATCTAGAAGGAGCCGATCTGTTTTTGGCCTCGCTGCAAGATGCAGGCATTAGTCAGGCCAGTCTACGCGAAGGCAACTTACAGGCCACCGATCTAAGGCAGGCTGACCTCACCGCTTCAGACTTACAGGCAGCCAATCTCTCACTGGCCTATCTAGCAGGGGCCAACCTCAGTCAGGCCAACTTAGAGGACGCCAACCTCGACTCAGCCATTTTGCCCACCGCCAATCTCAGCGCCACTAACCTAACCGACGCGAACCTGTTTTTAGCCGACCTAAGTCAGGCGAATCTTTCTGGAGCGACTCTAGCGGGGACAGAACTCTCCGGGGCTAACCTGACGGGCAGCAACCTCAGCCTGGGTAGCTTAGATGGGGCCGAGCTAGAGGCCGTGATCTCCCAGGGCAGCGATTTGAGCGGCGCTAATTTCAGCGGCGCTAACCTGGTCAGCATTGATCTGCGAGAGTCGAATCTCAGCGGTATTGACCTGAGCGCGGCAGAAATGCAGGACGCCAACTTAAGCAATACCAACCTCACCAACGCCAATCTGCAAGGCACCGACCTGCGCAGCGCAAATTTACGCGGGGCCGACCTGACCAATGCCGATCTGCAGGGTGCCAGACTCTCAGGGGCTGATTTGACCAATGCCAATCTCACCAATGCGAATCTGCAGGGTGCTGATTTGACCGAGGCCAGCCTGCTGGGCACGACGCTAGAAGATATTACCTTCTCCGATCGCACCAGTCTCTGCGGTACGACTATGCCCGATGGTGAGATTCACGGTTGCTAGCTTAAAGCAGCTTTAAATAATTTCCGTAACAGACGCTACAGAAATTTAGCGTTATGTTGGGATCAGGCGACTTTTATACTTTTTTGCGGAGCGTAGGCAAATTGCCTTGTCGATCTAATTCAGAGCGGCTGATTTTTCATCGGTTTAAAGGCGTTAAACCTCAAATTTAAATTTTTCCACCATGCGCACTCAAGACTCTCAGAGTACTGACACTCAGGTTCCGGTTTATCATCCGCTGTTTATTGTAGGTTTTGTGGTTCTACAATCCTTTGTAGTGGCTGCAATTCCAATTGTCGTGGGGCTGCGATCGCCAGATATTTTCTCGACAGCAATCTTACCCAGTGAAGCTGCCCTGTGGCTACCGGCTGCCAGTGAGAGTAAAGCTCAAGGGCACTAGACCTAAGTCGAGTTTTGTCAACAATTGGGGGCGATCGCTTTTACCTGTGCCACACTTGAAGCAAAGCGCGTTTCTTTTCTAGACGCTGGAGGTCTGCTATGCGTACAAGACAGCAAGCCAAAGTTTCAATCCCTCAAAGTACAGTGGCGCATCTGCAGGCCAAGTCGCTTCAGTCTCGCCCGTTTGCAGTTCGTGCTGCGGCCTCAGACGCCCAAACTCAGCCAGTACAGACGAAAACCGTCGGCTTTGACCCCAGCCAAATTTCTATTTTTCCCCCATCAGCGATTCAGGCCAAGCTCACTATCGGGCAGGTAGGCGATCGGTACGAGCAAGAAGCTGACAGCGTTGCCAAGCAGGTGGTAGGACAAATTAACGCTCCCCAGTCTCCG
Organism: Leptolyngbyaceae cyanobacterium RM1_1_2; assembly: GCA_012032345.1. Classification (GTDB taxonomy): domain Bacteria; phylum Cyanobacteriota; class Cyanobacteriia; order Phormidesmidales; family Phormidesmidaceae; genus Sphaerothrix. The sequence goes on from JAAUQI010000013.1 coordinate 62,148, forward strand.
CTGGAGCAGTCGGTGCAGCGCTCTAACCCTGAAGAAGAGGAACTGCAGATGAAGCCAAATCTACAGCGCGAGGCAATGCCCGAAGAAGAAGAACTGCAGATGAAGCCAAATCTACAGCGCGAGGCGATGCCCGAAGAAGAAGAACTACAGATGAAGCCAAACCTGCAACGACAGGCAACCGGGGGAATGTCGGCTGACACAGATTTAGAAGCCTCAATTGAGTCTTCGCGCGGTCAGGGTCAGCCCCTAGATAAGGGCGTTCGCGGCTCTATGGAGCAGTCTTTTGGGGCAGATTTCAGCGGCGTGCGGGTTCACACCGACGCCCAGTCTGACCAGCTCAACCAGTCTATTCAGGCCAGAGCCTTTACCACCGGGCAGGATGTTTTCTTTCGCCAGGGTGCCTACAACCCCGGAGACAGAGGCGGTCAAGAGCTGCTAGCCCATGAGCTAACCCACGTTGTTCAGCAAAACGGCAGCACTGTCCAGCCGAAAAAAAATCAGCAGCAAGGCTTGCAAGAATTGTGAAGACGCGCCATCCCCTACGGGGCGGGCCAGTCTGCGATCGCTTCGGTTGAGCGCACCAGATGCATTCCGGCCTCAGCATAGCGTACATAGGCAGCGTCTGCCTGCTCGGTAAAGTCCACGACACCGGGCACTACCACTGGAGAAGTGCAGTCTTCGAGTAAGTACACTTTTTGGGCTAGGGACGAATCTTGAGCCTGGATTTCTTTGAGCAGGTCGTCAATTGTCCAGGCGACACAGTGGCTCTTAGCCTGTCCGGCAATGATGAGCCGATCAAAGGTCAGCAGCTTTTCAATCAGGCTGCTGTTTTTCTGGGCGATGGCGCTGCCTGCCTCGTCCTGCAATACCTCTGGGCTTAAGACCGAATAGTTTTCTGTGAAGGGGTTGCTGCCTTTAACCTCAAAACGGGTCTGGCTGTTGCGGGCCAAATTATGAAAAAAGCAGGCTTCTTCTACCGCTGAGACTAAAGCGTGACCAATGCCACCGAGCATAGAGTGATAGGGCCAGATTGTCAGGGGATATTTGCCATATTCGTCAAGCTGTTTGACGTAGTGCAGCCCATAGGTTTTGAGCTTGTCGTAGCTGCCGTCTGCCAGAGAATAGGCGATCGCCGGGTTGACCTGCCATCTGCCCTGCTGCACATCTTGGCAATGAATATTGGTCATCGGCGGCGGATTTTCCCCAGCCTGATCCACCCAAAACTCAGCGTGAAAGATTTGCACAGCCGTGTGCGTATCCATCGTCGGCACGATCTCAGTAATCAGGCCCAGGTTGCGATAGATAAATTCGCACAGACGCACATTGTCATGGACTGCCCCCATGCCTGACTGCCCTCCCACGAACAGCTCAAAATCAGGAATGCAGAAAGTATTCTGGACATCGATCGCCAGTAGACAAATCTTGACTTTATCCTCTGCTGCTGGCTGAATCTGCTGCTGCTGCGCCCAAACTTTTGCCTGCAGCGATCGCGCCTGGTAGGGCACGCGCCATACCTCGCCCACACGGGCCGCGTCAAAGTAGTCTGGAATTGGAAGCTGGGTTTGAGTCGTCATGGATGGCTATCCGGGTTTGATCAACAAATCCTCTGCAATGATTGTAGTCAGCCTCTTTAGATTCAGTGCTACTATCCTGCCGCTCCGCCTACGACCACATTGCGAATGCGCAGACTGGGGCCACCACAGCCGACAGGCAGCCCCGACTGACCGCCCTTGCCACAGCCCCCCGACTCATCCCAATAGAAGTCGTCGCCAATGGCTTCAATGTCCGCCAGCGTCCGAAATACATTGCCCGAAAGCGTCACATCCCGCACAGGCTCAGCAATTTCGCCATTGCGAATCATCCAGGCTTCACCCGCTGTGAAGGTAAACATTTCGCCATTAGTCATGCCCCCCAGCCAGTTGCGGGCGTAGACGCCTTCTTGAATGCCTGTGAACAGGTCTTTGACAGGCGTATCGCCCCGCTCAATCCAGGTATTAGTCATGCGCACCAGCGGCGGATAGTGGTAATTGAGACAGCGAGCATTTCCCGTCGGCGTTTCGTCCAGCTTGCCAGCCGTCTCGCGGGAGTGCAGGCGACCGACCAGTACACCGTCTTTAATCAGCTGCGTCGTGGTTGCTGGGGTGCCCTCATCGTCAAAAGCATAGCTGCCTCGGTGTCCCTCTGGCGCAGCGCCATCGAAGATTTGCAGGTTTTCAGGGCCAAAGCGACGGCCCAGGGTCATCACTTCTAGCACGTCTGGATTTTCATAAGCCATATCAGCCTCAGACAAATGACCAAACGCCTCATGCACAAAAAGCCCCGTCAGGATTGGGTCAATCACTACCGAATAAGTATTACCCTTGACCGGGGGCAGCTTTAGCGCTTCTACAGCTCGCTCAGCAGCGCCCAAAACCTGCTCGTCTAAGTTTTCTAGATCTTCGTAGGCTTTGCGAGATCCTGTTGCTTCCCGCCCCGTCTGTACGGTTTCGCCATTGCGAGCGGTAGCCGCAAAGCGCATTTCCATATCGACCCAGCTTTGCTCAATCAGCGCTCCCTCAGAGGTTGCTAGCAGAGTCCGCTGGGCGCTGTCGTTATAGCGAACTGAAGTGGTAACCACCTGTGGATCAAGCTGCTGTAGAATGTCGGCATAGTGACTGCAAAGATCTTTTTTACGGCGCAGTGAAATTTGCCGTGGATCGGTGCCAGTCAGCCTGAAAGTATGCACCGTTCGCACGGGGTCAACCGGCGCTAGCAGCGTTTCTTCATCACCGACTAAACGGGCTGCTGCGATCGCCTCCTCTAAGCGATCTGCCAGTTTAGAAAGCTGGTTGAAGCTGGCAAATCCCCAGCCCCCTCTATAGCAGGCTCTAATCTGTCCTCCCACGGAAAGCCCTTCACTCAGGGTCTCTACTTTGCCGCCCCGCAGCAGGATATCAGTCCCCTCGGCCTCTTCTAAACGAATCGCCAAATAATCAACCTGTGGCCCATAGCGAGTCATCAAATCGGTAAGCAGGTTTTTGCCCTGGTCTAGAGGTGAAGCCATAGGTAATGAGATAGGGAGAACAAAGCGTGTAGTCTTTCGTCTATTGTGCCGTCAAATCTACTAAATCGGTCTAAGATCAGAGGCGCACGGCCACAGAAGCGGCTAAGCAAGCACTGCTGCTTGAGGATCACAACTGATGACTGGTGAACTTGACTACTCCCTTCCCCCTGCTGTGCGCCGAATTGCCAGCGCTTTTCGCCTAATCGGCTGGATTAGCTTCTGGGCGCAGGTTGTGCTTTCTGTGGTTTCTACGTTTCTACTGCTGTTTGCTATTTCTGGCCTGAGCTTTCGGCAAACTGAAAATAGCCAGGCTAGCCCTGGCACCGGGGCTGGGTTGCTTTTTGCGGGTTTGGCCTTAGCGGTTGTGTTTTTTGGGGTTTACTGGGCCTTTCGCTATACGCGGCTAGCAAGGCAGCTCAGGTCAAGTCAGCCAGGTACTCGCCCCAAACCAAAAGATGCGGTTCGAGCTATTCAGGTGGGGCTGATCGCCAGTTTGGTGGGGATGCTGCTAACTCAGCTAGGGGCGGGGGCGATTGTGGGTGCCCTGATATTCAAGTCGTTTGAGCAGCCAACTCAGGGCGGTGTCATTCTTAGCCCTACAGCGGTACGAGGCTTTATTACATCGTTCGACCTGCTGATTGTGCAGGCCAACACCAACACCAGCATTGCCCACTTTGTCGGCATTGTAGCCTCCTTATGGCTCTCACGGGCCGTGAACCGACAGTAACCCGGTTCTGATGGAGTCTGGTGCAGTCCGAGCACAAGATTACAAGTATTTTTTCAGCAACAGGTGCAGCTTCTCTTTCGTAGCGGCAGGAGCCTGCGCCAGCGGCGTCAGAATGGCATATTTTAGAGCGCAATGAGCTTCAGAAGCCGGAGGATTTTGGGCTAAGCGCTTGACGACTGCTTGAATTACCCGCTGCCCGTTAACGGCGTTTTTGCTCAAGTTGCCAATGACCATCTCAACAGTAACGCTGTCGTGATCTGGGTGCCAGCAGTCATAGTCTGTCACCATCGCCAGGGTTGCATAGGCGATTTCGGCTTCTCGGGCTAGCTTAGCTTCCGGCAGGTTGGTCATGCCGATTACGGTAGCGCCCCAGCTGCGGTAGAGATTAGATTCAGCTTTGGTAGAAAAAGCGGGGCCTTCCATACAGACATAGGTGCCACCCCGGTGCAGGTTGACGCCGTCGAGATTGAGGCTGGCGGCAGCATCGGCTAGAACCTGGGCTAGTTTGGGACAAACTGGATCACCGAAAGAAATATGAGCAATGATGCCTTCGCCAAAGAAGGTTGAGATCCGGCGTTGGGTGCGATCGATAAACTGATCGGGCACGACCATGTCTAAGGGTTTGGCTTCGGCCTTGAGGGAACCCACGGCTGAAGCTGAGATCAGGTACTCAACGCCGAGCTGCTTCATGGCGTGGATGTTGGCTTGAAACGGGAGTTCTGAAGGCATCAGGTGATGGTGACGACCGTGACGCGCCAAAAAAGCCACCCTGGTGTCTGCCAACGTGCCCACAATGAAGGCGTCTGAGGGCGGCCCAAAAGGTGTTTCTAGGGTGACTTCTTCAATATTCTGCAGCCCCTCCATCTGATAGAGGCCACTGCCGCCAATAATGCCAATCTTCGCTTCTGCCACGCTGCTGACTCCATATAGACGCCCCCCATATTAGCCGCAACTGGAGAATTATGAGGCGATCGCAGATCGTAAAGTCTTATTTAATATTTGTTACAGATTTTAGAGCCTTACGCTCCGCTAATCTAAACATATTCTGTTTGATTGGATGCAGCAGCTACACAGGTTCTCGCTGTAATGTGCTGCTAGAGAACCCTCAGGCGGTTTTGTGAGGCAACTTTCTTTCTCAAGGCAGAGAGACAAAAGCGCTCATAATGGTTACAATAGTTCACAAATAGAGTCAAAAAAGGTCAAGTAGCAAGATGATTTCTGATCCTTCTATAGTCATAACCGTGGTAGCAGGTGTGGCGGCTGCAGCTTGGATTCAATCGCAGCGTGATGCCAACCAGCAGACCCAGCCAGTGCCGATTCCGGTTCGAGTCAAAGACCGCTAATAGACTCAAATTTGTCTTAACTCGCTGTTTGAATGTGTTCATGCATTTAAGCGGCGTTTTTTACTCCCCAATTTTCTAAGTCCGCTGTCGATGAAACCTTCTACACAGACGACTGATTCTGTTCGCGCCTATCTAAAAGAGATTGGCCGAGTGCCTATGCTGACCCACGAGGAAGAGATTGTCCTCGGCAAGCAGGTGAGGCAACTGTCTCAGCTTCAGCAGCAGCGTAACCAGCTGGTAGAGGCACTGGGGCGAGAGCCTAGCCTTAGCGAGTGGGCAACCGCTGCAGATTTAGCGGCGCTCGACCTGCAAAAAATTGTTGAGACCGGCAGTCTCGCCAAGCGCCGTATGGTAGAGGCCAATCTGCGGCTGGTGGTTTCGGTGGCCAAAAAGTATCTCAAGCGCAACGTTGATCTGCTTGATCTGATTCAAGAAGGCACGATTGGGATGCAGCGCGGGGTGGAGAAATTTGACCCGACCAAGGGCTATCGGTTTTCGACCTATGCTTACTGGTGGATTCGACAAGCGATTACGCGGGCGATCGCAGAGAAAAGCCGCACAATTCGCCTACCTATTCACATCACTGAGAAGCTCAACAAAATCAAAAAGGCTCAGCGACAGCTAACTCAAAAGCTAGGCTATGCCCCTTCAGTGACAGACCTGGCAAAAGAGCTTGATTTGACGCCCAAACAGGTACGCGAGTACCTAGAACGGTCTCGACAGCCGCTATCTTTAGATCTGCGCATTGGTAATAATCAAGACACAACCCTGAGCGAACTGCTTGAAGATACCGGGATGACCCCCGAAGAATATACGGCGCAGTCTTCGCTCAAACTAGACCTAGACACCATCATGGCCGATCTGACGCCGCAGCAGCAGCGGGTACTGTCTCTGCGCTTTGGCCTGTCAGACGGACAGGCAATGACGTTAGCCAAGATTGGCGACCTGATGAGCATTAGCCGTGAGCGGGTGCGTCAGATTGAGCGCGAGGCTTTGAGCAAGCTGCGCAAACAGCAGCAGGATATTCAAGAATATCTGGCTGGCTAACCTAGTTTGTAGTTAGCGCTTCAGGGCTAAAGCACTGACTACAAACCCCAGTCTCTATCTGTGATAATGCACTAGCGCCTCCAGTAGTTTCTGGTTTTGAGCGTCTGTGCCTACCGTAATTCGCAGTTTGTCTGTTAGTCCGGGCTGGTCAAAGTAGCGTACTAAAATACCCTTGGCCTTGAGTGCCGTCTGGAGAAAGGCGGCGCTGCTGGACGGCGGTGTCGTCAGTACGAAATTTCCCTGTGAGTTAAGCACTGCAAAGCCCAAGTTCTTCAGGTCAAGGGTTAGTTGAGCACGCGACGCTTTCACTTTTTCGACACAGGCGTTTTTATAAACCTGATCTGCCATAGCAGCGGTGGCAACCTGAGTAGCGATCGCGTCGATGTTGTAGCTGTCTTTGACCTTGAACAGTCCTGCTAGCAGTTTGGGGTTAGCAATGCCAAAACCCAGGCGCAAACCGGCTAGCGCATAGCCTTTAGATAAAGTTCGCAGCACAATCACGTTTTCAAACTCCAACGCCAGCCCCAAGGCCGAGCCTTCAGCAAAATCAACATAGGCTTCATCAATTACCAACACCCCCGCTACCTGCTGGGCCAGCTGTCGCAGTTCAGCTAGTGGGGTTTGGTGTCCAGAAGGACTGTTAGGCGAGGCCACAAACGTGAGCGCCCCCTGAGCCGCCACCAGAGCCGCCAGCGGTAGCTGAAAGTCATCTCCGTAGGGAATTTCGATGGCTGTCGCCGGATGCAGGGCCGACAGCGTGCGGTACAGCACATAGGTAGGCACAGGATAGACCACTGGGCGATCGCGCCCTTCAGCACAGGCGCGAATAATCACGTTCAGCAGTTCATCGCTGCCGTTGCCAACAATTACCCAGTCTGAGGGAATCTCCAGCACCGCGCTGAGCGCCTGACAAAAAGATTTGGCGTAGGGGTCGGGGTAGCGCCGCAGCCATTCACTATCGAGGGATCGCAGCACCGCGATCGCTTTTGGCGAGGGCGGATAGGGATTTTCATTGGTGTTGAGCTTCAGCACTGGGGTGCCCGGCGGCGGCTGCTCTCCCGGCACATAACCTGTGGTGGCGTCAACGGCAGGACGAAAATAGCTCATCTAGCAAAACTCAAAACTTTCACAGAACTCTTTAGCGCTAAAGCGCTAACTACGAACTTAAGACTTTGAACTCAAGACTCAAAACTTTGTCGGAGATCTTTAGCGCTTTAGCGCTAACTACGAATGTCCTATGGTTCATTGGGCTGCTTCGTTGTCTTCTAGGTTGTTTATGGCTTCGTCTGTGGGCCTTGCTTCAGGGCTGTTGGGGCTGTTTAACTCTGTCTCTGATTCAGGACTAGAAGTGACATTATCTACCGCCACATTGAACTGGTAGTTAATTGTGGTGTTGGCTTTAGACACAATAGCTACCTCGTAGTAGCCAGACTGAGGCAAACGGCCCGACCAGGTTATTTCGGCTGAGTCAGAAAGTAGATAGGGTTCAGACTCACTAGGACGTGGCAGGTATAGCGAAAGCGCTGTTGAGCGATCTGGAGCCTGTAGATTGAGCCGTAAAAACTGCCCTTCGCTCAGCTCCATAATATAAATCTGACCCTCGCCAGGATCCAGGCTGCTGTCAACTCGATGACTGTAGAGACCTGGCTTGAACTGAATCTCCTGAAGACGTTTGCCAGAAAGAATCGCCTGTAGCCGATCGCTGGCCAGACCATACCAGATTTGTCCGATGGGCTGATCGAGAAAATTTTGTCCGACCTGCTCTGGAAAAAGAGATAAAAACTTAGCATCAGCCAGGTCGTAGAGCGCCTTGCTGCTGACAAAGCGCTGATTGAGCTGAGACTGCCACTGACGAGTCATTTTGGCTGTAGCTTCCTAGCTGCTGACGAGTTTGAGTGCTGAGGTTAACTTCTAGCAGATCTAGCATTTCCGCCGCGATTGTATCCCAGCGGAGTCTGGCGGGGGCGTCTTCGGGGCTATCGGTGAGCGTAGAACCCTGTAGGTCAGTATAGCGAGCGTAGAAAGCCTGATCGCTGAACCGTACCAGGAAGTCGCTATCGACGCCGAGGGCTTGCCGCCGCTGCTGCAAAGCCTGCTTGCGGGCCTGCTCCTCGGGCGAAAAACTGGAGGAATCAGCCCCGTCAGTACCGTTGACCTGACTGGAGCTATTAGATTGGCCGCTCGGCTGCCACTGCACCGCCACCCACCAGACCAGCGCGATCGCCCCTACCAGCAGCAGCAGCCCCAAAATAGCCTGCAAAAAACCAGAAGAAGATCGGCTAGTTTTTGACGGGCTGGTCACAGAGGGCGGACTGTAAGCCCGTGTAGCAGATGTCGCTGCAGCGGACGCAGTTGCCAAGCTAGGCAGGCTGACGGCGGGGGCGGCAGCTATCGTAGCGGCTGTGGTAGCTGAGCCAGGAACGGCTGCGAGTGCCTGCAGCACCTCACGGGCAGACTGGAAGCGATCGCTGGGATGAGCCGCCAATAAGCGATTCAGTACGGCTGAGAACTGAGGGCTCAGCCTCACATCTGCATCCCAATCCCAGGTGCGATGGTGAGTATCGTAAAGAAACTGCGGCTCTTGCCCGGTCAGCAGCACCAGCCCGGTAACGCCAAGCGCATAAAAGTCGCTGGCCGGGGATACAACGCCTGAACCTAGCTGTTCCTCAGGGGCGTAGCCCACCTTGCCCAGCCGCGTGAGTACAGATCTAGCGGCAGCCTCACCAGGATGGCTGAGCTGATAGACCACGGTAGCGGCTATCTGCTTGACGCCGCCAAAATCAATCAGGACAGCCCTGCCATCCTGATTGCGCAGAATCAGGTTATCAGGCGAAATATCGCGGTGAATCACGCCCAAGCTGTGAATATAGTCCAGCACTGGTAGGATCTGCTCAAAAAGCTGTCGCACTTCGGCTTCAGTAAAGCGACTATTTTGACGCAGACGGGTTTCTAGCAGCTCTTTGTAGGTTGGGCCTTCTATATAGTCTTGAACCAAAAATAGCTGCCCCTGCTGACTGGTTCTCACCCGCAGCAGCTCTCGAAATTTAGGAATTTGGGGATGGGCTAGCTGGTGAAGTACCCCAGCCTCGCGCTCAAAAAGCTGCTGGGCTTTCTGCAGGGCTGCTTCTCCTTCTACCTGAGGGACAAACTCTTTGAGGACGCATAGCTCATTAAAGCGATAGGTGTCTTCAGCTAAATAGGTGCGCCCAAAGCCGCCTGCACCCAGCTGTTTTAAAAGACGATAGCGATCGCCTAAAAGAGAGCCTGCATTCCTTGCCATTCCGCCTGGCGTCATGAAGCCTTTCCTCGCTGATAGGGTCGAAATTTGATTATGGCATCTGCCGCTCGAATCCCTTATGCCTGCGTGTCATTTACAAAGTAGGGTAGCGCTTCGTGAGTTTTTGACCAATTTTGTAAAACAAATCTCAGCAGCCACGGCGCAGATATTCCAATTAATATCAGCCCCAGCCAGCCATCTTGAAACGTCACCAGGGAACTTTCAGGGCCAAAGGGCAACAGCTCTAGGGCGATCGCCAGAGCGTTATTGATCATATGACAAAAAATGGGTACCCACAGCGATCGCGTTTTGAGATAGAGCAGCGCCATCACCAGCCCAAAAACAAACAGCCCCACCGGGTTAACATGCAGCAGGCCAAACAGAACCGAAGACAAAATGACCGCCGCCGGGACTCCCCATTTAGTCCCCCAGCGGTGCAGCAAGATGCCGCGAAAGACGAATTCTTCAGTGACGGGAGCAACAGCTACCAGATAGAGCAGCATCAGGCCGTTGTAAAGCCACGGCAGCCTGGTTTCGGCTGTTAGCAGCGGGGGCGCCTGACGGAATCCCTCAGTGATTATAGGGGCAACAAAAGATAGGCCGTAAAACAAAAGCTGAGAACTTCCCAGCGAAAAAATCACCAGCGCGATCGCTAAGGCCATCCCCGTCGCCCAGGAAAAATATTTAGGCCGAAACCCAATCAAACGGCGATACCTGATCCGCTGGTTGCGCCCCAGCCAGAGCACAATTGGCCAGAGGCTCAGCGTCATTAGCAGATAGAGAACTGGCTGCATCAGGGGGCCTGTTATTACCAGCGGCCACCAGCCTGCTGTTTCTATCAGACTGAGCAAAATACCCCAGCCCAAACCAGCGCCGAGCAGCCCTAGCAGCACCCATCTGAACTTCAGCGCCTCAAACGGGTTAGCGCTTCCCCGCATCTGATTGAACACCCAAAACCTGCACTGTCTAGCTTCTCTATCCAGGGTAGTGCAGAGAGAACGCCTGTTGCGTTCGGTCACTCCAAAACGAAAAGAACCGGATTTCTGTTCTTTCCTTGGGTAGATAGAAAGTAGGCCAATTTTACTCGGCCTTGTGGGCTGCTATGTTTTTGGTTTGAACAGGTCAGATCAAAACATGGACAGATACTAATCTGACACGCCGTAAGTTGTGGTGGGGTCGGCAAAGGATATGAAAAGATTGAGACAGCATTTACAAACTATGCCGCTATTACTGACCTCACAGGTAGACTCACAGCGCTATCGGGCGGTGCAGTCTCAACAGGCTATTTACAGCAACGCATCACTTCAGATGGAAAAGAACCAGGCAGACGGAGCCAAAGGCAGCATATTAGTTATTGATGATGCTCCAGAAGTGATTCGATTGCTGTCAGAGTTTTTGGTCGGTTCTGGCTATAAAGTTTACAGCGTCGCTCAGTCTAATCAAGCTCTCCTGGCGGCGCTGACACACAAGCCCGATCTGATCTTGCTAGATGCCCACATGCCAGATCCTGACGGCTATGCCATTTGCCAACTGCTGAAGCAGCGCTCTGAACTGCGGCAAATTCCGGTGATTTTTATGAGCGTCTCAGAGGAGAAGTGGGATAAAGTCAGAGCCTTTTCAGTGGGCGGTGCTGACTACGTGACCAAGCCTTTCTGGTTTGAGGAAGTGCTGGCCCGCGTCAACAGCCACATGACTAATTACAAATTGCAGCAGCGGCTGCGGACGCAAACCCAGCGCGCCCTATCAGCCAGCGGACAGTCACCTTTGCTAGCTGACCTACAGCGAACGCTGCGCCGCCAAACCGAAATTCTTAAGCGCCAAAATCAACGGCTGCAGCAGGAAATTCACGAACGTCAGCAGGCTGAACAGGCGCTGCTGCAGGAGAAGCAAAAGTCAGAGCAGCTCCTGCTCAATATTTTGCCTAAAGCTATTGTGGATCAGCTCAAGCAGTTTGAAGGCTCTCTGGCAGAGCGATTTGACGAGGCCACAATTATGTTTGCCGATATTGTCAATTTTACGCCGCTAGCCGCCAAGGTCGTGCCGCTAGAACTGGTAAACCTGCTCAACCAGATTTTTTCTACTTTCGATCGCCTAGTCGATCAGTATGGGTTAGAAAAAATCAAAACCATCGGCGATGCCTACATGGTGGCAGGGGGACTGCCCATTGCCCGAGCAGGCCATACAGAAGCGGTGATGGAAATGGCGATCGCCATGCAAGAGGCGATCGGTACTTTTACCCGTGAACACGAGGAACCGCTACAGCTTCGCATTGGCATCAACACGGGCGCTGTTGTGGCAGGCGTAATTGGCATTCGTAAGTTTAGCTACGACCTCTGGGGAGACGCGGTGAATATCGCTAGCCGTATGGAAGCGCAAGGCATTCCTGGCAAAATTCAGATCACAGAGCACACTTACCAAAAGCTCAAGCACAAGTATGTTTTCGAGCCGGGGGGCGAAATTCAGATCAAAGGGCGAGGTCTGATGCCGATTTACCACTTTGTCCAGCGCAAATCCCAGCCGAAATCCCAGCCGAAATCATAGAAGGCGCTGGTACACTGGAGAACTGAGTACCTCCACCTGGGCTAAGTCGGGCATGGCAACATTTTTGCTAGAAGTGGGCACCGAAGAACTCCCCGCCAGCTTCGTTAGCAGTGCGCTAGAGCAGTGGCGATCGCAGATTGAGCCATCTTTACAAGAAAAATTTCTCTCTCCCAGCGCGGTCAAGTTTTATGGCACGCCTCGCCGTCTTGCTGTGGTGATTGAAGGGCTACCGCTGCAGCAGAGCGATCGAGAAGAAGACGTCAAAGGCCCCCCGGCCCAGGCAGCCTTTCGAGACGGACAGCCGACTAAAGCGGCCACAGGTTTTGCTAAATCTCGGGGGGTCAGCGTTGAAGAGCTAGCAGTCCGCGAAACCGACAAGGGCGCTTTTGTCTTTGTGCAGCAAAAAATACCGGGTCGTCCCACCGCCGAAATCCTCAGCGAACTTGTGCCCCAGTGGATTTTTGGCCTCGAAGGCAAGCGGTTTATGCGCTGGGGAGACGGCGATTTGCGCTTCCCCCGACCGATTCGCTGGCTGGTGGCGCTCTTAGATCAAACCCTCTTAGCTATCACCTTAGAAAATGGCTCAGAAGTTTGTCAGAGCGATCGCTACTCAGAAGGACACCGAGTGCTGCATCCCAAGCCTCTGATGATTGAGCAAGCAGCAGGCTACCGTGAACGGCTGCGCTCCGGCTACGTGGAGGTTGACCCCGACGAGCGCCGCCGTCAGATTTTGCAGCAGGTAAACGCCGTTGTCCAAGCCGTCAGCGGACAGGCTGTGATTTCAGAGAGCCTGCTGGCAGAAGTCACCCATTTAGTCGAATGGCCCACGGCAGTCCTTGGCAAGTTTGACCCAGAATTTTTGGAACTGCCCACCGCAGTAATCACGATGGAGATGGAAAGCCATCAGCGCTATTTTCCGGTGCGTCAGCAGGAGGATGCGCCTGATTTGCTGCCCTATTTCGTCACGGTGTCCAACGGCGATCCGGCCAAAGCTGACATTATTGCGCAGGGCAATGGCCGGGTAATTCGAGCCAGACTCTCAGACGGCAAGTTTTTCTATGACGCCGATCGGCAGATACCGCTCGAAAGCTATGTGCCTAAGCTAACCGCCGTCACCTTTGAAGAAAGCTTAGGCTCAGTGCGCGATAAGGTGACTCGCCTCAGCGCGATCGCTGAGCGCATTGCCGAGCAGAGTCAGCTTAGCCCTAGCGATCGCAGTGCCGTGCAGCGAGCCGCGCTGCTGTGCAAGGCAGATTTAGTCACCCAGATGGTGGGCGAGTTTCCTGAGCTACAGGGCGTCATGGGTCAAAAGTACGCCCTCAGCAGCGGCGAGTCTGCAGCCGTTGCCACCGCCATTTTTGAACACTATCTGCCCCGGGGGGCGCAGGATCAGCTGCCGCAAACCCGCGTCGGTCAGGTAGTGGGCATTGCCGATCGGCTAGACACGCTGGTGGGCATTTTTAGCCTGGGTAAGCTGCCTTCTGGCTCTTCCGATCCCTTTGCTCTGCGCCGCGCCGCCAATGCCATTGTCAATGTTACTTGGGCCGCCGATCTGCCACTCAATCTCAAAGCTTTACTGCAGCAGGTGATTGCAGATTTTGCCGCCGAGCAGACAACAGTCACCGACACGGCCCAGCTACAGGCTCAGCTAGAAGACTTTTTCCTACAGCGAATTCGCACCTTGCTGCAGGAAAAAGGCGTTGACTACGACTTGGTGAACGCGGTGCTGGCAGAAGATGACCCAGCCTACACGGAGCAGGCTCTAGCAGACATGCGAGATGTCAGCGATCGCGCCCGGTTTTTACAGACCATTCGCAATGATGGCACCCTGGCAGACATTTACGAAACCGTCAACCGCGCCGCCCGGCTGGCTGCTCAGGGCACCCTCGACTTCACCCTCCTCGACCCGGCTGCTGTAATCGACCCCGGCTTGTTTCAGCAGCCCTCAGAGCAGGCATTTTTTGACAGCCTGCTGCAGCTCCTGCCCGAAACCCAGGCGGCTCAGACTGAGCGCAACTATCGCCAGCTGGTTGCTGGTTTAGCCAAAGCTGCGCCCGTGGTCAGCAACTTTTTTGACGGCCCAGACAGCGTCTTGGTAATGGATGAAAACCCGGATATTCAGCGCAATCGCCTGAATCTGCTGGGCCTTTTGCGCAATCATGCCCGAGTTTTGGCCGATTTTGGCGCGATTATTAAGAGCTAGAGTGCTCAGCATGGAGGGCTTGGGAGACTGACTGCTTTGAAAATAGAGCGTTGGCTGACGCTGCTTACTTCCCAACTTGGACACCACTTAAACATTAAGGATGTAGCGGTAGCTCCTCGTTTTGAGGTATGAAAAGCCTATAGACTTCAGCTTTTTTCCATCCATGCAAAAACAGGCCCACATTATTGGCTTAGGCAAGTCAGGTATGGCGGCGGCGCGGCTGCTGAAGCAGGATGGCTGGCGGGTGACGCTAAGCGATCGCAGCCCCAATCCACGCCCTGAAGAGCAGCAGGCGCTTGAGCAAGCAGGCATTACCGTCGAGCTAGGGCACGATTTTTTGCCCAGCCGCGATGTCAATTTGCTAGTGGTAAGTCCTGGTGTGCCCTGGGACGCTGCCGTGTTAGACCAAGCCAGAGAACTCGACATTGAAACCATTGGCGAAACGGAACTGGCGTGGCGATTTTTAGCCGATCGCCCCTGGATTGGCATCACGGGTACCAATGGTAAAACCACGACAACGGCCCTGAGCGCCGCTATTTTCCAGGCTGCTGGGCATCATGCACCCGCCTGCGGCAATATTGGCTATGCCGCTTGTGAATTAGCCTTAGAAAAAACCGTGCCTGACTGGGTGATTGCCGAACTCAGCAGCTATCAGATTGAAGCGTCCCCGACCCTGGCCCCTCAGATTGGCCTCTGGACAACCTTCACCCCCGATCACCTCAGCCGCCACAAAACTTTAGAAAATTACTACGCCATCAAAGCAGCGCTTTTACACCGCTCGGCTATTCAGGTTTTGAATGGGGATGATCCTTACCTGCGCGCTCATGCAGCCGACACCTGGCCTACAGCCCACTGGACAAGCACCCAGGGCAAACCGGCGATCGCGCCGCTACAGCCAACGACCTGGCTAGAAAATGGCTGGGTCACCTTTAAAGGTCAGGCCATTGTCAAAGCCGACGCTCTACGTATGGTCGGCCAGCATAATTTACAAAACTTGCTCATGGCCGTGACTGCCGCCTGCCTAGCTGAAATTGAACCTGCGATGATTGCTGAGGCGATCGCTGATTTTCCTGGGGTTCCCCACCGCTTAGAGCATGTTTTGACCTGGCGAGGGGTTGACTTTATCAATGACAGCAAAGCTACCAACTACGACGCTGCCGAAGTGGGCCTAGAAGCGGTTACGGCCCCGGTGGTTTTGATTGCTGGGGGAGAACCCAAGACCGGCAATGATGAGGCGTGGCTGCGGGCAATTCACGCCAAAGCCATAAAGGTTTTGCTGGTGGGCGAGGCGGCTGACTCTTTTGCTCAGCGCCTCGACGAGGTGGACTACAGCCAGCATGAAGTTGTCAAGACGCTGGAGCGGGCGGTTTTGCGGGGGGCAGAACTGGCAGCTGAGTACCGAGCTAGGTCGGTTTTGCTCTCTCCGGCCTGTGCTAGCTTTGATCAGTACAAAAGTTTTGAACATCGTGGCGATCATTTTCGTCAACTCTGTCAGGAGTACCTCAAACTTTCATGAGCGATCGCGCTATCATGAGGCTGACTAAGCCTAAGCAGATGTTTTCTACCTACCCACTGCCCATCTAGACGAGCAGCCTTCATGAGCTACGACCGTTCTCCTCAACCTCAAAGCGTCTCGATTAACTTTGTTAGCCGCCTGCTGACTATGATTTCTGGTAGCGTCATGCTGGTGGCTCTGCTAGTAGCCGTTGGCATTTGGCGATCGGGCGGGCGCTTTTTTGAGGGCCTGAGAATGATGGTGCAGCCGCCGCCGCCAACTCAGGAAGTCGATATTCGCTCAGTAGTGGTGCGCCAGATTCAGAGCGCTAGCGAACTGACGACCGCCGTCTTTACAATGGAAGCGGTGGTACCCGCTAAGAGCGATCGCACGCTGGGCGGTTATGTCGTGGGCCGGACAAACCTGCTGTATATTGCCCACGGCGAGGTTCGCGCTGGCGTTGACCTCAGCGAACTCACCTCAGCCGACGTGCAGGTGATGGCAGATGGCGTTCGTATCACTCTGCCGCCGCCGCGCATTTTAGACAGTAAAATTGACGTCGATCGCTCCAGCGTCTACGACTACGATCGCGGTTTTTTAGGGCTAGGCCCCGATAATGCGCCGGTGCTGCAAGATTTTGCTCAGGAAGAAGCGCTCAGCAAGATCATGGACTCCGCCTGTGCCGAAGGCATTTTGCAAGAGGCTAACGCTCGCGCCGAGCAGCTTGTTGGTCAGCTTTTGGCGACTGCAGGCTACGCTAACTACCGAGTGCTAACCCAGCCTCCCACCGTTGAAGCCTGTCCGGTTAATTAAGGTTCTGTGACATACTCCCGACACCGATGCAAGCATACGGTGCGGGCTTCTCCCACGGCGCGAGTTTTACCTCTGGTTAGCCGATTCGAGCTTTTTACACTAAAAAAAGAGTCCTCTAAAAATGCTGGAATCCCTGCTCCAGAGAGAGCGTTTCGGCTGCCCTGCCGTTCTGGCTATCCCCCAGCGTCACAGCTGGTTCATCTGTGAAGGTTCCAACAATCGCAGCGGGTTCTCCCACCTCGGCTACAAAGTCGGCAGCTAACTCAGGCGGCAAAGCCAGCACCAGTTCAAAATCTTCTCCACCATAGAGACACCAGTTCAGCGCTTCTGTCTCTGAGCGCCACTGTATCAGAGCCGGAGGCATCGGCAGTTGCGATCGCACTATCTGCGCCCCGACCTGACTCTCTCGACAGATTTGCAATACGGCATTGGCTAATCCATCACTGCTGTCCATAGCGGCTATAGGGCGGCTGAGTAGCCCACAGACCTGCCAGAGGACGGGCAGCACGTCAAAACGCGGCTGCGGACGCTGGTGGGCCTTGATGAGGCACTGCTGGTCTATAGCAGATAAAGTTGCGCCCTGAGACTGTAGCAGCAGCAGCTCCAGACCCGCCCGCGCCCCGCCATGATTGCCCGTCACCACAATCGCATCTCCGGCCAAGGCCGCCGATCGCCGCAGAATATGCTGGGGCCGCACCTGTCCTAGCGCGGTTATGGAAACAGTAACAACCGGGGCGCGACAGAGATCGCCGCCTAAAATCACGCCCCCGTAGCGGCTGAGACAAGCGCCAATGCCCTGGTAAAACGGCCCAATCCAGTCCAAGGAAGTTGTTTCAGGCAGGCCCAGGCCCAGGGTAATGCCCAGCGGCTCCGCCCCCATCGCGGCCAGGTCAGATAGATTGGCTGCAGTTGCTCGCCAGCCGACGTCCTCAGGGCGGGTGGTGCGATCGCTAAAATGCACATCTTCTACTAGAACATCAGTGGTGACTACGAGCTGATAGCCGGGGGCAACCGACAAAACAGCTCCATCATCGGCAAGGGCCTCTGCTGGACAAAATCGGCGCAGATACTGTAGCAACCCTATTTCGCCAAGCTGTTTTACCGTCGGAGAAGTCATACCAGTTTTGAGTGAATTTAGTTTGTTTTGACAGACTCTGTGACCTTAGCCGTCAAAATTACCTGCATCTCCTGCATCAAAGCCTCTTGCTCCTGACGCAGGCTCTCTAGGCGGCTGAGAATTTCCAGCAGGCGGGTTTGCAGGTCAGGCTGCTTAGCCTGACGCTGTAGCGCATCTGCCCGTTTGAACCAGCCAAAGACGCCTACGAGCAGCCAACGCATTAGCTGTAGCGGCAGGCGTAAAATGCCTACCCAAATCTGGCGAATAAACTGGGCGATCGCCCCTAGCAGTCCCCACAGCGAAAGCAAAGCAATCAGCACCAAAGCCGCCGCCCATAGCGGATGGCCCATTACCCAGCCAAGTGCCGGATGCTGAGCTATCCAGATTTGAGCTGAGCCTGCGATCGCCGACTGCACGCCACTGCTAAAACCGCTGATCGGCTTAGCCTTTGGCACGATTTCCTGAATCAAGCGCTGGGTCTGTGCTGCTGTTTCGCCCAGAGAGCGGCTAGCTTGCTCAAGGCTACCCGCAGCTCCGTTGGCGGCTCCAGTGACCATATCTGTCGCCTGCTCGGTGGCGGCTCCCACGGCAGCAGCGGCTTGGTCAGACAGGTGACTAAAACCCTCAGTAACGCGATCGCTCACCTCAATAGTAGAGGTTTTCAGCTCGGTTACAGTTTGATCTAAACTCTCTAAAGAGTTAGCTAAGCTCTCTTTAAAGCGATCGAACATAACGTCCTCCTAATTTTTGACCCCCGTTGCTGCAATCCCTTGAATAAACTGTCGCTGTCCCACCAAAAAGAGCAAGATGACAGGCAATGTAGCAATTACAACTGCGGCCATCAAAAGCGACCAGTCATTCGTAAACTGTTCCTGAAAAGCAGCAAGGGCCAGCTGTACTGTCTGTAGCTCAGGTCGAGTTGTGAATACTAAAGGCTTAAATAGATCATTCCATTCACCTATAAAGGTAAACAGAAAAAGCGTCGTCAGGGCAGGGCGGGCAAGCGGTATCAGGATTTGCCACAGGATTTGCCAGCGATTAGCCCCATCTAAAGCTGCCGCTTCTTCAAGCTCCACAGGCACGGTTTGAAAATACTGGCGTAGCAAAAAAATGCCAAAGCCGTTGGCAGCCGTCGGTAGAATCAGGGCACCGTAAGTATTGATCAGATGTCCCCACTTTAAAACCAAGAAGATAGGAATCACCAGCAGTTGAAAAGGGATGACCAACGTTGAAAGGATCGTCAGCAAAATGGCTTGTCGCCCGCGAAACTTTAGCCGTGCCAGAGCATACCCTGCCAGGGCTGACGTAAAAATCTGTAGCGCTGTAACGCTCAGCGCCACCAGCGTTGAGTTGAAATAAGCCCGCAAAAACTGTCCCTGATGCCAGGCACTCTTGTAGTGCCCCAAAAACCAGGTGCTCTCCGCAGCCTGATCCCCCGGAGCACCCGACGCGGAAAATGAGGCCACCACTACCACCGCCAGCGGCCATAGCACCAGCCCCGCCCCTACCAGCAACAAAACTAGATTCAGCCACCGCCACAGATCTAGCCTGCAGTTAGGGGAAGCTGTAACGGAGGAGGGGGAAGGAGCGGGAGAGAGCATAGAATTGCTGAGAGTCTCTGCTTGTAGTCGTTTCAGGCTGTTGGTAACGAACACGCCTCGGCTAGATTTTGTAGCTATGATGAATCTATCCCTTAGCTGGTTGATATCACACGATGAACGCTATAGGGTGTAAAGTGTGATTTTAGGTGTAAGGAATTCGGAAGCCTTATAGACAAGATCTAGATAAGATCCGTAGTTCCTTGTATTTAGCACAGATTGATTCTACTTTGTAACGCAGGGATAGTTAAGGATATGCCGCAGCTTGAAGCCAGCTCCACGATTGACTTTCACAGCGAAGTTTACAAGGACGCCTACAGCCGGATTAATGCCATTGTGATTGAAGGTGAGCTGGAAGCCAATGGTAACTATAAGCAACTGGCTGAAAGCTTACCGGACGACCAGGCTGAACTGATAAAGCTAGCCAAAATGGAGCTTCGCCATATGAAGGGGTTCCAAGCCTGTGGTAAGAATCTGAACGTCTCGCCGGACATGGAGTTTGCTCAAAAGTTTTTCTCCGAACTCCACAACAACTTTCAAGCAGCCTGGCAAGACGGTCGTATTATCACCTGCTTGCTAATTCAGTCTCTGATTATTGAAACCTTTGCGATCGCTGCCTACAACATCTACATTCCCGTCGCCGATGATTTTGCCCGCAAAATAACTGAAGGCGTCGTTAAGGATGAGTACCAGCATCTAAACTACGGTGAGCAGTGGTTGAAAGCCAACTTTGAATCAGCTAAAGCTGAACTTGAGGTCGCCAACCGCCAAAATCTGCCCCTGGTTTGGAAAATGCTCAATCAGGTAGCGACAGATGCAGAAGTTTTAGGTATGGAAAAAGATGCCCTGGTTGAAGACTTCATGATTACCTACGGCGAAGCCCTCGCCAACATTGGCTTCAACAACCGCGAAGTCATGCGGCTCTCGGCACAGGGATTAGCTGTTGTCTAGACACTGCCAGTCTTGGCTGTGCTTCTGCGGATCTTATCGGCGTCTTATACCACCGTTTGCAACAGCGATCGGGTTTGGCTGCACAGGCGCGTTGCAGTCAAACTCTAGGTGCTGCGCTGCAGGCTCTTTAGTGAGCCTAAGCTATGTCCTTTCATGCGCCTGACTCACAGGTCTTTAGTAACCAATCAAGAATGTTCGGTTTAATTGGTCATCTTACGAGTTTAGAACATGCCCAGTCTGTTGCTAGAGATTTGGGTTATCCAGAATATGCTGATCAAGGACTTGATTTTTGGTGCAGCGCTCCACCCCAAATTGTGGATACCATCAGAGTCAAAAGCGCTACCGGGCAGGTGATCGAAGGACGCTATGTAGAATCTTGCTTTTTGCCTGAGATGCTAGCAGCGCGGCGGATTAAAGCAGCCACTCGAAAAATTATCAATGCTATGGCCCACGCCCAAAAGCATGGCGTTGACATTACAGCCCTAGGCGGATTTTCTTCGATTATCTTTGAAAATTTTAATCTGAATCAAATTCATCAGGTTCGCAACATCAAGTTAGATTTCCATCGCTTCACCACAGGTAACACCCATACGGCCTACATTATCTGCCGACAGGTAGAACAAGCCTCTAGAAAGTTAGGAATCGAGCTATCCCGCGCCACCGTGGCGGTCTGTGGGGCCACCGGAGATATTGGTAGCGCTGTTTGTCAGTGGCTCAACGCCCGCACCGATATTCAAGACCTGCTGCTAATTGCCCGCAATCAGGAAAGAATTCAGCAGCTTCAAGATCGTCTAGGTCGCGGCAAAGCGATGACCCTGGAAGAAGCCCTGCCTCAGGCTGATATCGTGGTCTGGGTTGCGAGTATGCCCAAAGGTGTCGAGATTGAGGCGGCAGCTCTCAAGCAGCCCTGTCTGATGGTGGATGGCGGGTATCCTAAAAACCTGGCTACTCGGTTTAACCATCCGGCAGTTCATGTCCTCAAAGGCGGTATCGTCGAGCATTCTTTAGATATTGACTGGCGCATCATGAATATTGTCAATATGGACGTTCCCGCCCGTCAGCTATTTGCCTGCTTTGCCGAATCCATGCTGCTGGAGTTTGAGAAGTGGTACACCAACTTCTCTTGGGACGAAACCAGATTACGCTAGAAAAAATGGATCAAATTGGTCAGTCTTCGGTTAAACACGGTTTTAGGCCCTTGCTGACTTTCGGATAGGTGCCAGACTGCTGGGTTAGTGCTGGCCTTCACAGGTTGACTGCACCCGCAGCCTGGGCTGAAAAAATTTAGCTGCTATCGATGCAGGTTGTGTGCGCTGTCGCTAATTTTTAAGCTATGCCGACTACTGAACGTAAGCCGATTTTATTAGAGTTTGAAAAGCCCCTGGTAGATCTGGAGGCCCGCATTGCCCAAATTCGTCATCTGGCAGAAGAAAATGATGTTGACGTCTCAGCCGAGATTCATCAGCTTGAATCTCGTGCTACTCAGCTACGTCAGGAAATTTTTACCAGTCTTTCACCCGCTCAGCGCCTCCAGGTAGCTCGGCATCCCCGGCGACCCAGCACGCTGGACTACGTGCAGGCGATTAGCGATGAATGGATTGAGCTACACGGCGATCGCCGCTCTGGTAAAGACGATCCGGCTCTAGTGACCGGGATTGCCCGCTTTGCAGGCCGTCCGGTGATGATGCTAGGCCACCAGAAAGGACGCGATACCAAAGATAATGTCACCCGCAACTTTGGCATGGCTTCGCCGGGGGGCTATCGCAAGGCCATGCGGATGATGGAACATGCCGATCGCTTTGGTATGCCTATTTTTTGCTTCATCGACACGCCAGGAGCCTATCCGGGCTACGAGGCTGAAGAGATGGGACAGGGCGAAGCGATCGCTTACAATCTGCGAGAAATGTTCAGGCTGAGCGTACCGATTATCTGTACCGTCATCGGAGAAGGCGGCTCGGGCGGGGCACTCGGCATTGGCGTCGGCGATCGCCTGCTGATGTTTGAGCATTCTGTCTACACCGTTGCCAGTCCTGAAGCCTGCGCGGCGATTCTCTGGAAAGACGCAGGCCGTGCGGCTCAGGCTGCCGAAGCCCTCAAAATTACTGCCCTTGATCTCAAAAATCTAGGTATCTTAGATGAACTGCTGCCAGAACCGATTGGAGGGGCACACTCCGCCCCCGTAGAAGCGGCTGAGAATCTAAAAAAAGCGCTGCTGCGAAACCTCAATGAGCTACTAAGATTTACTCCTCAGGAGCGTTGCGACCTGCGTTACCAAAAATTTCGCCAGATTGGGATGTTCTCTCAGGAAGACTAGTAAAGTCGATGAGACCGTAACCTTAATTTGGCGAAACCGTTATTGATGCCGTCATTAATACTGAGAGAAATATGAGAATTTGGGGGGTTTTTCTTAACCTTTGTTAACATATAGTAGGCTTCGGCTGTAAGGGCTGCTTTTTGGCAGTTCTAGCCTGTATGTGAGTAATCGAACTGAAGCAGGTCAGAGCTTAACAAGTACCAAAAGAGCTAGATGCTAAAAGCAATCAGGCTCAAGGCCGAAAGCTACAGGTCAGGTTGTTGAGAAGCATGATTAAGGCACGAGCGTTTGGTGGCCATAGCTTGTATAGAACCTGCCCTGATGTACGCCATTTATGGAGTAGTCAATGCATTCTTCTGAAACCCGACGGGCACTCATTACCGGAGCTAGCAGCGGTATTGGTAAAGCAACTGCGCTTGCTTTTGCCCAGCATGGCTTTGATCTGGCCTTGGTGAGTCGTTCTGAGTCTAAATTGGCGGCAGTAGCCGCACAGGCTGAGGCTAGTGGAGTTATGTCCAGACCCTATGCGATCGATTTGGCTCAGCTTGATCAGGTCAAACCGCAGCTAGAAACTTTGCTGGCTGATTTTGGCCCCATTGATGTTTTGGTCAACAACGCTGGAATGGGCTACACCTGCTCACTAGCAGATACGCCTTTGAGCGACTGGCAGCAGGTGATTGACTTAAATCTCACCAGCGTTTTTCAGTGTGTGCAGGCGGTTTTGCCCGGTATGCGCGATCGCCAGCAGGGTCTGATTATCAACGTTGCTTCGATCGCCGCCGACCAGACATTTCCCGAATGGGGAGCCTACAGCGTCAGTAAGGCTGGAGTGCTAGCGCTGGCGCGGGTGTTAGCAACTGAGGAGTGTCAGCACGGCATTCGGGTGGCAACGATTTGCCCTGGTGCTGTCAATACCGAAATTTGGGATACTGAAACCGTCAACGCCGACTTTGATCGCTCTGCCATGCTAACCCCCGAAGCCGTGGCTGATACAATTCTGCAAATGGCTCTGCTGCCTAGATCTGCCATCATTGACAAACTCACTCTCATGCCCAGCGGTGGTACGCTGTAGCCCCCGTCATTGACTTTCTTGTACTTCTCGGTTTTTGGAAATTCTGAACCTAAATTGATTATGACTATTACGTCTTCAAACTCTAGCAACGGCGGCAATCCTTCATCTGCACCAAATTCACCTGAGAACTTGACTGCCACCGATTTGCTCACTAAAAAGCCAGCGGCGCGTCCCGATCGCAATACTATCAACGGGGAAAACGCTCAGCTCAAGCCTACCGATGACACCGTAAAAGCAGACATGATGGAGGCCGTTCGCACGCTGCTAACCTCAGTGGGTGAAGATCCCAATCGGGAAGGCTTGCTGAAAACGCCAAAGCGAGTTGCCGAAGCCATGCGCTTTTTGACAAGTGGCTACAATCAGTCTTTAGAAGAGCTGGTCAACGGCGCTATTTTCGACGAAGGCCACAACGAAATGGTGCTGGTGCGCGACATCAACGCTTTTAGCCTGTGTGAACATCACATGCTGCCTTTTATGGGCCGAGTTCATGTCGCTTATATTCCTAAAGAGCGGGTCGTTGGCCTTAGCAAGCTAGCCCGCATCGTTGAAATGTACTCCCGACGTCTGCAGGTGCAGGAGCGCCTCACCCGTCAGATCGCTGAAGCCGTTCAGGAGATTCTCGATCCGCAGGGAGTTGCCGTGGTTATGGAAGCCAGCCACATGTGCATGGTCATGCGCGGTGTGCAAAAGCCGGGTTCCTGGACAGTGACCAGCGCTATGCTGGGTGTCTTTCAAGAAGACCAAAAGACCCGTGAGGAGTATCTGAGTCTCATTCGCCACCAGCCCTCCTTCTTCTAGGGTTCTATGAAAGTTTTTTGAGGATGTGGCAAACCCTCAAAAAACAACTAACTAGTGCAGCGTCAACACCTAATGCTGGGGTAATGCATAGTTCGTAGTTAGCGCTTCAGCGCTAAAGCACCGACTACCAACCCTAATTTCTAGCTGTGACAATGTGCCAGCCCAGTTCTGACATAGCCAGACCCTGCTTAACTGGCTGCTTAGCTGGCCGCTCAACCGACCAGATTGTTGAAGTTTGCCCCTGGTATCTCTCTGCTAGATCTGATCTCGAATTGGCGAGTCGGAAGCCTGCAACTGCTCAAATAGCTGTGCTACCTGGGTTAAATCCTTGTCGCCGGGGGAGTGCTCTACCCCACTGGAGAGATCGATACCTGCCGGGGAAAGCTGCCGCAAAGCCACCAAAATATTTTTAGGATTAAGCCCCCCGGCAAGCAGCCAGGGGCTAGCGGGCTGAAACAACTGCAGCGATCGCCAGTCTAAGGTTTTTCCGGTGCCGCCTAGCTGCTGGGGATGGTAGGCATCTAAGAGCAGCGTATCGACGACCGAACAGTAGACCTCAGTTTGCGCCAGCTCTGGGGCTGAGCGAATCCGAAAAGCTTTAATCAGTTCTAAATCAGGGAATCGCTGCCGCAAAAGCTGACAAAACTGCGGAGACTCTTGGCCGTGTAGCTGAATGGCGCTGAGGGGCGCGATCGCCAGGGTAGCTTCAACCTGCGCCAGGGTTGGATTGGCAAAAACCCCAACGCGATCGGGTGGATTTTCCTGGGGTAGAGCCGCAATCATCGTCTCTATCTGTGCCGGGGTGACATAGCGAGGCGAAGCGGCTACACAGATAAAACCAAGAGAACTGGCTCCTAACTCCGCGATCGCACGGGCCTGAACTGGCTGAGTAAGGCCGCAAATTTTAATCCGCATCAGGCTCTAGACAACAGTGTCATCAGTGATACCACAGCGTTGTTCAGGGATAGCTGTCTTAAATAGTTTACTAGGACAAGCCTGAACTCATCACGACAGGTAAAATTATAAGTGCTCTTGGGAGTGCCTGATTGTCAAAGACTCATGAAAAAGTCACTGTTCACGCAATCTGATTTTTTATCTCTGCTAAGCAGGCAAGCACAATAATCTTGCAGACGGTTTTTTCCTGGCACAGACACGTTGCTTAGGCGCAGCCGTAAGCCTGACGGCTGCGCTCAACCCTCGACTTCCGGCATGAGAGCAATCTAGCTGATTGAGCGGAGTCGTAATCAGCGACCGGTTTGACCTTTAATTAGGCCCAGTACTGACAACGTCCCCTTATCTGTTTGGAACCCTGGCATGGAGCAAAACTTACTACCTACAGAGCTGATTTTGAACCATTCCCAGCAGTCCCTCGGCAACCTTTACATCGCTTGGACGCCTCAGCCGGGAGCCTGCGTTGATTTTGACGGCCAAACTTACGCGGTTCTAGAGCGCCGCCATCGCTACCAGCTTAAAGCTAACCGCTATTGCTTAAGCAAAATTACTCTTTATGTCCAGGTAGCCAAGTCCTCTGAAGAAATAAGTCTAGTTGGCGATCGCTGGGTGATTGGCAATATTAGATGTCGCTACAACGCGGGTTCAGAACTGCTGCGCTGCGCGGTCAATCCGGCTGGTCCCTGCCAGGAGTGCAACAGCTATCAGCCTGCTTCAGACTAAAGTTTCGCCTATTTGCAGCCGACTGCCATTGGCAAAGTCCCAGCCAGACTGCGATCGCTTGCCGCTGGGCTTCACCTCAGATAAGAGCAAAAGCTCGTCTCCGGTGGCAACAACCGGGCCGTAAGCCTTGAGGATACCGACAACCTCACCCGGTTTGGCTCCAGGCTGCTTTAGCAGTGTCTGACTCGCTGCTGCCAGCCCCGCCAGTGATGCGGGCCACCGGGACTGCTCAGCCAGTCCGAGCGGCACGGTAGCGCTCACCTTTAGGGCTTCAGCGCGAAATTCAGTGACGCAGTTAGGATAAAAGCCGCGAACCTGGTTGTGCAGGGCGATCGCAGATTTTGTCCAGTCCAGCACGTAGTCTGCTTTTTGAATTAACGGCGCGTAGGTAGCCTGCTCGTCTACCTGAGGCTTTGGGATGAGAGCGCTCCGGTCAAGCTGCAGCAGAGTCTCAGCCAGCAGGTTGGCACTCAGCACTGATAGGATCTTAGCTAAATCTAGAGCGTTATCTAATAGCTTAATGGGCACAGCCGCCTTGAGCAGCATAGGGCCAGTATCCATGCCCGCATCCATTAGCATCGTCGTTACGCCGGTTTCGGGTTTGCCGTGATAGAGACTCCACTGGATTGGGGCTGCCCCTCGGTAGGCTGGCAGCAAAGAGCCGTGGGCGTTGATGCAGCCTAGCCGGGGAATCTCTAAAATAGCCGGGGATAAAATTTGCCCGTAAGCAATCACCACAAAGGCATCAGCCGCGATCGCCTGCAGTTGCTCAATCACCTCAGGCGATCGCTTAATTCGAGTCGGCTGTAGCACCGGGCAGCTAGCCGCGATCGCAACCTGCTTAACAGGCGATGGCATCACCTGATTACCTCGGCCTCGTCGCCTGTCGGGCTGCGTTACTACCGCTGCCACTTCAAAATCAGGCTGCTGCAGTAAACGCTCTAAACTGGGAACCGCAAACTGGGGAGTCCCAAAAAAAACAATCCGCATATCTGCTCAAACTAAAGCCATCCATACAGCAGTTTCAGCCTAAATGCGGCACAAAGCAAGATCTCAATGCTCAGGTATCAGGCTGTCTGCAGGTGTGCTAGGCTGGCGCGTCTTTAGATTGAAGCGATAGCCGTGGGGCAAAATATGCAGCCTGACGCCAAAGACGGCCATGGCCTCATCTCTAAGCAATTGAGAAAGATTATTGTGGCTGGCTCCTGATTCGTCTACTACGGTCGCCGCCCCCTCCCCAATCACCTCTAGAGTATCCCCTTGAACGATGACAGCGGTATTTTCATCAATGCCCAGCCCCAAAACGCTAGGTTCTAAAAGTAAAGCGGTGAGCAGGCGACCTAAGCGGCCTCGCTGGGCAAAATGCTGATCTACCAAAACCTGAGTTAAAAAGCCCATACCCTGACTCATTTCAACGGCATTCAGGTAAGGGTGGGTCGTAGAATCTCCTTCAGCAATCATCACTTCTGGCATAATGGCTGCCCCAGCGCTGGTACCGCCAATCACTACCCCTTCTCGATGCCGCTTGTGCAACAGGTCTTCTAGAAGCGAATCCTGCACTACTCGAATTACCCGAGACTGATCGCCGCCCGTAAAAAAAACCCCAGTCGCGTCTGCGACTATTTCTAAAAGTCGGGGATCATTGGCATCCTTGGGTTCCTGAGTGTGAACAACATCAACTGCGGCGGCTCCTAGCTGAGTAAAGACGCGGTCGTACTCTGCCCCGGTTTCCTCAAAATACGCGGTTGCCGCTGTCAAAACTGCAATGTGAGCCTTTGTACCCCCCGCCAGTCTGACGAACTCTCTCAAAATAGTGCAGTCTTCATCCCTGTCTTCCGCACCTCCGATAATGACGAGGGGGCCTTTGCTTTGGTCTTGATATTCAATAGATTGAGCCATGTTGTCTATTGTCAAAAGAATGTCTACTACAGGAATGGTTGTCAGAGAGAAAATAGCCTGAAGAAAATACGCTGGCCCAGCCTTAAGATTCTCAAACTAATCGTGACTTTGGCCAACAGTTCAATCATGCTAGCAATAGGGGAGCTTCTGCTTGTATCGGTCTGAGTATTGCAGTTAATCATCGTCATACCGTGGAAGCGGATAGTTTTTATCATTCAAAATAAAAACTATTTGACAATGTAGAGGCTTGAAGTATGCACTTATTCAAATCAGATTCAGGTTTAGGCAACTTTGAAGTAGTTCCTGTAATTTTTCTTTAGAGTCATGCCAGCATATCTTTTGTTCACAGCAGGCGTTTTCTGCATTGCCTTGTACAAGTTCTTCAAAGATGAGACCACCCCTGGTACTCACCTGGAATCCTGGATATTCTTGCCGATTATTGCCTTATTGTGGCCGCTGACCCTGCCAACAATTCTGCGCAAAAAGCTATTAGCTAAATCTGGTGGGGCAACGGTGGCTAACCTGACTGGGGTTGTTTAGCCTGTTCAGGCTCTGCCTCATTCTTCGTAATCAGTGGCTACCTGAATCTCTTCTTCATCAATGGAGATATAGAGAACATTGGGCCGACAGCAAACCTGGCAGTCTTCAATGTAGGACTGGCTATTACCAGCACTGATGTCAACAAAGGTGAGATTGGGTTCGCCACAAAAGGCGCAATGGAACTCAGCCGTGTTTTGCATAAGAGGTTCTAAGGGGGTATGCCTTCTATCTTGCCTTTTCCTCTTTGTCTTTTCTCACCAATCCCTATCTCAAGGAAGACTGTTAGATTCGGGCAAACCAGATAGTCTTTAGCTAAACGCTTGGATTAAAGGTCGTCATGGAAGTTGGCGCACGTTACTTAGGCGATCGCCGCTGTCAGTTTACCGTCTGGTCTCCGTTTGCTAAAGCAGTTGCTGTTCAGTTTCCGGCTGAGGCAGGGGAGCTAACTTTAGAGCGCGTAGGCGAATACTGGCAGGGAACTGCGGAGGATATTTCACCGGGGACGCTGTATTTATTTCGCCTCGATCAGGCTGATGCCTATCCTGATCCAGCCTCTCACTATCAGCCCAAGGATGTGCATGGGCCATCTGCAGTGGTTGATCATGCTTTTGACTGGCGCTGTCCGGAGTGGGGCGGCCTGCCGCTAGAATCCCTGATTATTTACGAGCTGCATCTGGGCGCTTTTACGCCAGAGGGTACCTTTGCGGCGGTTATTCCTCGGCTGGCTGACCTGGTAGAGCTAGGCATCAATGCCATCGAGATTATGCCTGTGGCGCAGTTTCCCGGCGATCGCAACTGGGGCTATGACGGGGTGTATCCTTTTGCGGTGCAGGCGTCTTATGGCGGGCCAGAGGGCCTGAAACAGCTCGTGGATGCCTGCCACCAGCACGGGATTGCTGTGGTTCTTGACGTGGTCTACAACCACTTTGGGCCGGAGGGAAACTATACCAGTCAGTTTGGCCCCTACTTTACTGAGAAATACCGCACCCCCTGGGGCAGCGCCATCAACTTTGACGACGCTCACAGTGAGGGGGTACGCAACTACGTAGTAGAAAATGCGCTCTACTGGCTGCGAGACTATCGCATAGACGGGCTGCGCTTAGATGCGGTTCATGCCATCTACGACTTTGGGGCCAGACATATTCTGCAAGATCTGGCTGCAGCCGTGAGTGAGTTTGCCCAGCAGCAGTCTCGTCACTGCTATTTAATTGCTGAAAGCGACCTCAACGATGGCCGAATTTTGCGCCCGTCTGATCACGGCGGCTACGGGGTTGACGCCCAGTGGAGCGACGACTTTCACCACGCGCTGCATACGCTGCTGACCAAAGAGAACCAGGGCTATTACGGGGACTTTGGCCAGGGTGAACAGTTTGCCAAAGCCCTGCAGGAAAGCTTTGTCTACACCTGGACTTATTCACCTTTTCGCCAGCGACGGCACGGCAACGACGTCAGCGATCGCCCACCCTATCAGTTTGTGGTGTGCAGCCAGAACCACGACCAGATCGGCAACCGCATGTTGGGAGAGCGACTCTCTCAGCTAGTCTCTTTTAGCGGCTCAAAGTTAGCAGCCGCAGCCGTGCTGCTTTCGCCCTATATTCCGCTGCTGTTTATGGGCGAAGAGTATGGCGAAACCGCGCCGTTTACCTATTTTGTCAGTCATTCCGACCCGGATTTGCTGGAGGCAATTCGCCAGGGACGCGCCCAAGAGTTTAAGGATTTTCACGCTGTGGGTGCGCCTGCTGATGCTGCCAGCTTAGACACCTTCAAGGCGTGCCAGCTAAACTGGGCCGAGCGATCCCAGGGGCAGCACGGGGTGCTGCTGGCTTTTTATCAGCGGCTAATTCAGCTTCGCCGCCAGCTACCGGCGCTGCACATCAGCGATCGCCGCGATTTTGAGGCATTTTGGCAGTCAGATCTAGTCGGACTCCACCGCTGGCATAATGAGCAGGCTGCTCTGGCACTGTTTAACTTTGGCGATCAGACCGCAGAGTACTCCCTGGCCTGTGCGGGTACCTGGCAAAAACGACTGGACTCAAGCGACGAGCAGTGGCTAGGCTCTGGGGCGATCGCGGCTGACTCGCTAACACCTTCTGAAACGGTTTCTCTGCCACCCCAGAGCCTGGTTCTATATGAAAAATTAGTCTAACTCAGGAATTTCTATGCGTATTCCCGTTGCTACCTATCGCCTACAGTTTTGCCCTGACTTTACCTTTGAGGACGCTCAGGCCGTTGTGCCCTACCTCAAGGAACTGGGAATTTCTCATATCTATGCCTCGCCCATTTTCAAAGCCCGCGCTGGCAGTCCCCACGGCTATGATGTCGTCGATCCGACCCAGCTCAACCCCGACCTGGGCAGCGAAGCAGATTTTACCGAGCTGATTGAGTCACTGCACCAGCGACAGATGGGGTGGGTGCAGGACATTGTGCCCAACCACATGGCTTATGACAGCCAGAACCATTTTTTGATGGATGTGCTAGAGCATGGCTCTCAGTCAGAATATTTCCGCTACTTTGATATTGACTGGGAACACCCCTACGAAGACATTCGCGGCAAAATTCTCGCGCCGCTGCTAGGAGACTTTTATGGGCGCTGTCTGGAAGCGGGGCAAATTCAGCTAGCTTACGAAGAGAGCGGCCTGAGCATTAGCTACTATGACCTGAAGCTGCCGCTGAATATTGAGTCTTACGGACTTTTTCTCAGGCATGATTTGGGTCATCTGGCCCGAGATTTGGGGCGGCGTCACCCAGACTTTGTCAAGCTGCTGGGGCTGCTCTATATGATCAAAGGCATCGCGGCTGAGACCACCGGGCAGCAGCGTCGAGATCAGGCTCAGTTTGTCAAAGAGCTGCTCTGGGAGCTGTATCAGGGAAATACAGAAGTCAAGGCGTTTATTGATCAAAATGTTCAAACCTTTAACGGCGAACCGGGTCAGCCAGAAAGCTTTGACCGCCTAGATCAGCTATTGGCAGAGCAGTTTTTTCGGCTGTCTTTTTGGAAAGTGGGGGCCGAAGAACTCAACTATCGCCGATTTTTTACCGTCAACGAGCTGATCTCGGTGCGGGTGGAAGATGCTGAAGTTTTCAAAAAAACCCATCAGTTAATCTCTAGTCTGGTTGAGGCTAAACAGATAGAGGGGCTGCGGGTAGACCACGTAGATGGCCTCTATGATCCCAGCCGCTACTTAAGCCGTCTGCGCGAAACCATGGGAGATGTTTACCTGACGGTTGAAAAAATTCTGGAAGCTGACGAAGAGCTGCCTTCACAGTGGCCGATTCAGGGGACTTCGGGCTACGAATTTTTGAATCAGGTCAACGGCCTATTTTGCGATCGCAATCACAAGCAAGCCTTTACTCAAATTTATGCTCAGGTGGTGGGGCAACTGCCGAGCTATAAAAGCATTTTTGCCGAGAAAAAACGGCTGATTGCCGGGACGACGCTGGTAGGAGATGTCAACAACCTGGCTCACCTGCTGAAGCAGATTGCCGGACAGTATCGCTATGGCCGCGACTTTACCTTTAACGGGTTGAGAAAGGCCATTCAAGAAGTTTTAGTGCAGTTTCCGATTTACTGTACCTATATCAACAGCC
This sequence comes from Leptolyngbyaceae cyanobacterium RM1_1_2, assembly GCA_012032345.1. Lineage (GTDB taxonomy): Bacteria > Cyanobacteriota > Cyanobacteriia > Phormidesmidales > Phormidesmidaceae > Sphaerothrix. The sequence continues at coordinate 94,188 of JAAUQI010000013.1, forward strand.
CTACGGTTAGCGATCTCGACCGTTCTTATATTCAAACTGCCATTGCGCGATCGCGCCAGAGTCTGCCGCGCCTGCTAAATGAGCTCAACCTGATTGAAAGAATTCTTTCGCTCAGGGATCAAGAAACTCTTTCTGAAGCAGAGCGGGCCTCGTGGCTGCATTTTGTCATGCGCTTTCAGCAGTTCTCCGGGCCGCTGATGGCCAAGGGCATCGAAGACACGCTGTTTTATGTCTACAACCGTCTGCTGTCGCTCAATGAGGTCGGCGGCGACCCCAGTCATTTTGGCCTCTCCCTAGACGAGTTTCACCAGGCCAACCAGCAGCGTCTAGCTAACTGGCCCCACAGCATGAACGCCACCTCAACCCACGATACCAAGCGCAGCGAAGACGTGCGATCGCGCCTGAACGTGCTGTCTGAAATTCCTCGGGTTTGGCAGCAGCAGGTAGATAGCTGGCGAGAGCTGAATCGGGATAAAAAAACTGTCGTGGACGAGCGGACAATTCCAGATGACAACGACGAATTTTTTTTGTACCAGACTCTGATGGGGGCGTTTCCCTTTGATGGCGAGGTGTCTGACGAGTTTGTTGGACGAATTAAAGACTACGTGGTCAAAGCCGTTCGAGAAGCTAAAGTTCACACGGCTTGGCTGCGCCCGGACAGTGAGTATGAAGACGGTTTCGCTGCTTTTGCTACAGCTCTGCTGCAGCCCGGTGAGGAAAATGAGTTTTTGCAGGCTTTTGTACCCTTCCAGCAGAAGATAGCGGTTTATGGCATGTTTAACTCCCTGTCTCAGACGTTGCTCAAAATCGCCTCACCGGGAGTGCCCGACTTTTATCAAGGAACTGACCTGTGGGATTTGAGCCTGGTGGATCCTGATAACCGCCGCCCGGTGGACTACGACGAGCGGCTGTCATTTGTGCAAGAGATTAAGCGGCGCTGCCAGACGGGGCTGATGAGTCTGCTAGACGATCTCAAGGCGAGCTGCCGTGACGGTCGGCAAAAGATGTTTCTAATTGTGCAGGCGCTGGCTGCCCGGCAGCAATACCTGCTGGCTTTTCAAAAGGGAGACTATATTCCCCTGCAGGTGAGCGGCCCCCAGGCAAGACACATTGTGGCTTTTGCCAGACGCCATCAGGACACAACCCTGATTGCGATCGCTCCCCGCTTTCTAAGCGGACTCATTCAGCCAGAGGAGCAGCCCCTAGGTGCAGCGCTGTGGCAGGATACCTGTTTAGAAATTCCTGCCGAGCTGCAAGCCAAATGGCACGATACTATTACTGATACGGCTATTGACGATGTTACTGATACGGCCCAGCTACCCGTTGGCAAATTTTGCAGCACTTCCCGGTAGCGCTGCTGGTGAATCAGGCAACCGCCTAAACTTTAGGCTACGGTGGATACGTTTCTCTGTCAGGCAGTGACTACCTGGCACCATTCCTTTTTAAATTTTTTCTACTGTGACCCCATCTACACCCACCGCGATTCAGCCGCCGACCGACGCCCAGATTCAAGCCGTCAAAATCTATATTAAAAAGAACTGGCAAACCCTATCGCGCTCTTTGAGCCATATTTTAGAAGCAGCTCAAGATCCAAAGCTAGAACACGACGTCAGCCAGCCTTGGCGGGTTTACATCTCTCCCCGTGAAGATATAGCCGCTGTGCGGCAGTCGATTCGTCAGGCGGTTGGCCCTGCAGAATTTGAGCAAATTGAGCTACGGATTTTGCCCCCGGAAGCCTCTCAGATCAAAGAACACGGCCTGCTCTATCTGCCCTACGACTATGTTGTCCCCGGTGGCCGCTTCAATGAAATGTACGGCTGGGACAGCTATTTTATTATGCTGGGGCTGCTGCATGACGGCGAAGTTGGCTTGGCCCAGAGCATGGTGGATCAGCTAGTTTACGAGATCGATCACTATGGCACCGTCCTCAATGCCAATCGCACCTACATGCTTAACCGCTCACAGCCGCCGATTTTGACGCGCATGGTGCTGCGGCTGTTTGAGGTGACACAAGATAAAACCTGGCTGCAGTCGATATTGCCCTCAGTTGAGCACTATTACTTTTACTGGGTGGTACCGCCCCATCTCAACCAGATTACCGGGCTGTCTCACTACAACGCGCTGGGCAACGGGCCAGCCCCTGAAGTCGTCGCCTCAGAGCGTGATGAAGCCGGACGTACCCACTACGACCGGGTGCGGGAATATTACCGTGAGCATGAAATTACCGACTACGATGTCAGCCTTTACTACGACCGTGAGGCCGACCGGCTCACCGAGCTGTTTTATCAGGGCGATCGCTCCATGCGCGAGTCGGGCTTCGACATTACCAATCGCTTTGGCCCCTTCAGCGCCGATATCATCCACTGTGCCCCGGTTTGCCTGAATGTGCTGCTCTATCAGATGGAAACCGATATTGCCCAAATTCAGAATATTTTGGGCCATAGGGAGGCGATCGCCTACTGGCAGCAGCAGTCTGAAACTCGCCATCAGCTGATTGACCAATTTCTCTGGGACGAACCGACCGGGCTGTATTTCGACTACAACTTCCGCACGGGCCAGCGTCGGCCTTACGAATTTGTGACGACTTTCTTTCCGCTCTGGGCGGGCATTGCCTCTGAGGCTCAGGCTCAGCGAACAGTTGAGAATCTAGCTAAATTTGAGGCTCCTGGGGGGCTGCTCACCAGCACCTATGTCTCTGGCAATCAGTGGGACGCGCCTTTTGGCTGGGCACCGCTGCAGCTTTTTGCCATTGAAGGGCTGCAGCGCTATGGCTACACAACAGAGGCGCAGCGAGTCGCCAGTAAGTTCATCAATATGGTGATTCAGGAGTTTGAAAAAAGCGGCACCCTGGTCGAAAAGTACGACGTGGTGCGCTGCTCGGCTCAGGTTTCTGACGAGATTCACTTTGGCTACAGCTCGAATGAGATTGGCTTTGGCTGGACAAATGGGGTGTTGCTAGAGCTGCTGGAGCATTATTGCTGATAAGCGAAAGGATGAAGGCAGAAGGATGAAGGATGAAGGATGAAGAGGATGCTGGTCACGTAAAGATTCAGCGATCTGAGTCGTCCTAACCAAGCTGCGGTTTGCTGTATAAACTGGCCTACAGGCGGCAGCGCCTAGGTTGGATGAAATGCAATGAAACCCAACAGCCAGCAGCTCCACAGGGGTCTGCAAGCCTTGACTGTTGGGTAGCGCTTGGCTTCACCCAATCTACGCGCCTACACCAGATGCACCAGTTTCACCAGCATACTCATGACATCGCTGGGGCCAGGGGTGATGATGAGCTGGCCGTTGGTTAGGCTAAAGAGGTCTGTCCAGCGCAGCATTTCGGCATAGCCTGCCTGAGAGAGCTGGCCCTGGGTGT
>JAAUQI010000065.1 GCA_012032345.1 Leptolyngbyaceae cyanobacterium RM1_1_2
GGTGGAGGGGTGGAGGGGTGGAGGGTGGAGGGTGGAGGATCTGGCTCGGTCGCCACTTCGTTGAGGAAGCCTTGGAGATCATCCCAGACGCTCTCGGCCTTGGCAGGCATGAGTTTGTCCATAAAGTGCAGGTCAGAAAAAGCGTCTTTGCCATAAACGACCTGCCCGTGGTAGACATTTTGGCAGTCTTCGTAGACAAATTTGGGGGTGAGGGCAGCGCCCCCGAGGATGACGGGCACGGTAATGCCTGCTTCGTTGAAGGTCGCCAGGTTGTCTTTCATGAAGGCGGTAGACTTCACCAGCAGGCCGCTCATAGCAATGCAGTCGGCTTGGTGTTCCTGGTAGGCGGCGATGATGTTGTCTACAGGCTGCTTGATGCCCAGGTTGACTACCTTGTAGCCGTTGTTAGAGAGAATAATATCAACTAAGTTTTTGCCAATATCATGCACGTCGCCTTTGACGGTGGCGATAACGACGGTACCTTTAGCACTCTGGCTGTCTTCTTTGTCTAGATAGGGCTCTAGATGGGCAACCGCCGCTTTCATGGTCTGAGCTGACTGCAGCACAAAGGGGAGCTGCATCTGCCCGGAGCCAAACAGGTCGCCTACCACCTTCATGCCGTCAAGCAGGAAAGTATTGATAATGTCTAGGGGCGGATACTTTTGCCGAGCGGTTTCTAGCACCTCTTCTAAGCCAATCCGTTCGCCGTCAATGATGTGGCGTTTGAGCTTTTCCTCTAGGGGCAGATCTTCGGTGCTGGTGCGGAGCTGTTTGGCCTGCTTGCCTGCAAATAAGGTGGTCAGCGTGGTTAGGGGGTCGTAGGTGCAGATATCCCCCTCAAACTGACGGCGATCGCCAATGAGATCTCGGCAGACCTGCTGGTGTTCTGGCTCAATTTTGGCCAAAGGCAAAATTTTGGCGGCGCTGACAATAGCCGCGTCCATCCCTGCCACCATTGCCTCATGCAAAAAGACAGAGTTCAGCGCAATTCGGGCTGCCGGGTTGAGACCAAAAGAAATATTAGACACTCCCAGCAAAATATGACAGCCAGGGAGATCCTGGCGAATGCGGCGGATGGCGTCAATGGTGGCCTTGCCGTTGGCCCGGTCTTCTTCAATCCCGGTGGAGACGGGTAGCGCTAAGGGGTCAAAGAAAACCTCATAAGCGGGAAGGCCATATTCCACCGCGTCCCGGTAGGCTCGCTGGGCAATTTCAAACTTTTTCTCAGCGCTGCGGGCCATGCCGTCTTCATCAATGGTGCCCACCACAATGCCAGCCCCGTAGCGCTGAGCCAGCTCCAGCACCTTCAAGAAGCGCTCTTGGCCGTCTTCGTAGTTAGTCGAGTTGAGAATGCATTTGCCCCCTGCTACTTTCAACCCAGCCTCCATTTTCTGCCACTCGGTGGAGTCGAGCATCAGCGGCAGGGTAACGTTATTGACCAAGCGAGACACCAGCTCGTGCATGTCCTGTTCGCCGTCGCGGCCCACATAGTCTACGTTGACATCCAGGATATGTGCCCCTTCGCGTACCTGAGACTTGGCTAGTGAAACTAGACCGTCCCAGTCCTCAGCGTTGAGCATCTCGCGGCACTTTTTAGAGCCGCTGGCGTTGAGCCTTTCGCCCACAATCAAAAAAGAGTTGTCTTGCTCGTAGGGCTGGGAGCTGTAGATTGAGGCCGCAGAGGGGATGTATTCCAGACCGCTGTAGGGTGGCAAGGACTGGCGATCGCCAATTTTTCTAACTTTGGGCCTGAGGTCGTGGGTCATTTCTGCTAGCTGCTGGATATGGTCGGGTCGGGTGCCGCAGCAGCCGCCAATTACCTGTACGCCCAAATCTTCAACAAAGTGCATCAGCGCCATTTTTAGCTCTAGGGGCGTCAGGCGGTAGTGGGCGTGACCGCCTACGTTTTCGGGCAGTCCGGCATTGGGAATGCAGGAAATAATAAACGGCGAATGCTCAGACAGATACCTGATATGCTCCTTCATTTTGTCGGGGCCAGTGGCGCAGTTTAGCCCCAGAATGTCAATGTTGTAAGGCTCTAAAATCGTCAGCGCCGCCCCGATTTCGGTGCCTACCAGCATTGTCCCCATCACTTCCATCGTGATCGAAACCATAATCGGCAGGCGATCGCTTTTGGTTTCAAACACCGCTTCGATAGCGTTGAGCGCCGCCTTGATCTGCAGCACATCCTGGCAGGTTTCTACAATCAGCAGATCGGCACCGCCGTCATACAGCCCTTCTACCTGCTCAATGTAGGCATCTCTGAGGGTGTCAAAGTCTATGTGCCCTAGGGTTGGTAGCTTTGTCCCCGGCCCCATCGAACCCGCTACAAAGCGGGGCTTTTCCGGTGTGGAATATTCCTCGGCTACCCGCTTAGCCAGCTCAGCAGCTTTTTTATTCAGCGCGTAAGCCTGAGCGGCTAGGTCATACTCAGCCAGTACCACCGACGTCCCCCCAAAGGTGTCGGTTTCAATCACGTCGGCTCCTACGGCCAAAAACCCGCGATGCACTTTCTCCACCGCTTCGGGCTTGGTGAATACCAAATATTCATTGCAGCCCTCATACTCTGGTCCACCAAAGTCAGCAGCGCTCAGGTCTTGGGTCTGCAGAGAGGTTCCCGTGGCACCATCAAAGACAATCACGGGATGCTCTGGACTATGAAGGCGATCGAGAAAAGCGCTAGGCATGGTACTGCTTGGAGGTCGAGGCTAATTTGAAGCTAAGGGGGGTGCGATTGCACTCAGTCTATTATCGTCTACCCCGCAGCGAGAAGGGAACCCGGCAGTGAGCCTAACGTTTTCTTATCGTCTCCAGGCAGGGCACGTAATTTCGGCTAGCGTGACAGTGTGCAGTCATGGGTAAGGCTAATGCAGCAGGCGAAGCAAAGATCTAATCAGTCCGTTCTATGGCGTCAGGTATGGGGACTCGCCGCCGTGCAGGGGGCGATCGCGCTGACCTGGGTGATCTATAACCTCTATCTGCTAGATCTGCTGAGCGGACTGGGCTTTCCGCGCGGGCTGGCGACGGGGCTGCTGATTATAGAAAACCTGCTGGCGGCAGTGATGGAGCCGCTGATGGGCAGTCTGAGCGATCGCACCCAGCAGTGGGTCGGCAGTCGCTTGCCGCTGATTGCTCTGGGCCTGATCTTGGCCTCGCTCTGCTTTGTAGCCATTCCCGCCGTATTTATTTTGGGCGGGGCGGGGCTGCGGGGACTGCTGCCGGTAGCGCTGGTGGCCTGGGCCTTGGCGATGACGGTTTTTCGCAGTCCGGCGCTGTCGCTGCTGGCTCGCTACGCGCTGGCGACGGAGCTGCCCCAGGCCGCCAGCATTTTGACGCTGGTGGGGGGCGTGGCCGGGGCAATGGGGCCGCTGGCGGGAAATTTCATTCTGAGTTTGGGACCTGGGGTGGCTTTTGCAATCGGCTCTGTCGTGCTGATTGTGGCAGCGGCAGTGCTGCGGCAGGTGGGGCCAGATCGGGCGATCGCGCCAGAAACCAGTACGCTGTCTTCTCGCTGGCAGGATCTATCGCTGCCGGGGCTGGGGCTAATTTTCATGTCAGGTGTAGGAATCACGCTGGGATTTCGGCTGCTGCTGCTGAGCTTTCCGCAGATTTTGGTGGGGCAGCTAGAGGGGCCAGCCGTCAAAATAATTGTGGGTTTGATTTTTGTGGCGCTGGCGGTGACGGCAATTCCAGCCGGTAAGCTGACGCTAAAGTTGGGCAACCGCCGCAGTATGGTGCTGGGCTTGGTAATAATGGCGGCGCTGTGCGGCCTAGTCGTGATGATGCAGGGCTGGCTGCTACCCGTAGCGATCGCTACGGCTTTTGGAGCCGCCTTTAGCTTAGTGTCTAACGGGACGCTGCCCTTTGCCCTGTCTTTAGTACCGTTTGATAAAGCGGGGCTGGGGACGGGGCTGTATTTTAGCGGTGGAGCGGTGGCCTCTAGCCTGTTTGGGGTGCTGGTGAGTCAGGCTGAAGCGATCGCGCCTCAGCTAGCTGCTCTAGGCGGCGGCGCGGCTTTTCTGGGAGCCAGCCTTTGCATTGCCGCTAGCAGCCGAATCTTCTTGAACACAGCTGCCACTCCTGACAGTAACCTTTAGGTCATTTAAGCGGGTATTGACCTATTCCAGATTTTTTTATAGCAAATCTCCGTTTGGTTAGGACAACTCAGATCGCTGAATCTTTACGTGACCGACATCCTCTTCATCCTTCCGCCTTCTGCCTTTCGCTATAATTCCTCACAACGGCGCTGGGCTAAATAGGCCAAACTGCCGCAGTCGCTCATCGGTAAAGTCAGCCACCACCAGACTGGCTCCTAGAGCGTAGAGTAATTCCGGCGTGTGGGTGGTAGACATGCCTACCGTGGCGATCTGAGCCGCCACAGCCGAGCGCAGCCCAGAGGGGGAATCTTCAAAAGCCAGGGTCTGCTCTGGTAGAACCTGAAGCTGCTCCATAGCCATCTGATAGGGCATGGGGTCGGGTTTGCCCTTAGGCAGCTCACCCGCCAAAATCACCGTCTCAAAACGCTGGGCCAGACTCAAGGTTGCCAGCATGAAAGCCGCGTTCTGACGGGGGGCATTGGTGACGACTGCTGTTTTCAGCCCCTGCTGCTCAATCCAGGCCAGCAGCGGCAGCAGCCCCTTTAGCGGCTGCAGTTCGTCTACGGCGATCGCGCGAAAGCGGGCTTCTTTATCCTCGGCAAACTGAATTTGCTCTGCTTTTGACAGGTGGGGCAGCAGGTCTACCATAATGTCGGCGTTGAGACGACCGCTAATCTGGTGCTGATAGCTTGCGTGGTCAATGTCGATCTGGTGCGATCGCAGTAGCTGCTGCCACAGGCGAAAGTGAATCGGGTCGGTGTCAGCCAGAGTGCCGTCAAGATCAAACAGAATCGCTCGCAGCATAGGTTTAATTCGTTTGATCCTGGCGCAGGTGCTTGGGCTTCCAGTCAGGAATGACGGTTTGCTTGGCGCGGGCGACGACGAGGCAGTCATCGGGCACGTCTTTGGTCACCACTGAACCCGCCCCCACCGTTACCGCTGCGCCAATGGTGATCGGGGCAACAAAGACGCTGTTAGAGCCAGTCTTAGTGCGATCGCCGATTTTAGTATGGTGCTTTTGATAGCCGTCATAGTTGGCGGTGATGGTGCCTGCGCCCACGTTGACCTGATCTCCCAGGGTGGCGTCACCGATATAAGAGAGATGGGCAATGTTGGTGCGATCGCCCACTTTGGCTTTTTTCAGCTCCACAAAATTACCAATCCGACAGCCTGCCCCCACCACGGCCTGACCGCGCAGGTGGGCATAGGGGCCAATGCGGGTTTGGGCCGCTACTGTGCTGTCGCTGACAACGGAGTAAAGCACAGCCACGTCTGCAGCAATCTGGCTATTTTCAATCAGGCTGCCGGGGCCGATGCGACTACCACTGCCCACTGTGGTCTGACCCCGCAGATGAGTTTGGGGTTCAATCACTACGTCCGGGGCCAGCTCAACTGTCTCATCAATCGTAATGCTGCGCGGATCTACTAGGGTAACGCCAGCGGCTAACCAGTAATCTTTGATTCGATCCTGCAGCACGACGGCGGCCTCTGCTAGCTGCTTGCGATTGTTAATTCCCTGAATTTCCTTAGAGTCTTCTACGTCTATCGCCATGACGGGCGAGAGCAGCTTGACCACGTCAGGCAGATAGTATTCTTGCTGATCGTTATCGGCTTTGATCTGGGGCAAGGCGATCGCCAACTGGGGCCAACTAAAGCAGTAAATTCCAGCGTTGATGCGCCGATTTTGCTTTTGAGCCACCGTGCAGTCCCGGTCTTCTACAATCTCAGTGACAATGTTTTGCTCATTACAAAAAACTCGGCCATAGCCGCTCGGCTCTGGTATTTGAGCCGTCAAAACGGTGGCCGCGTTTTGATGGGCCTGGTGCTGATGGACAAAATTCTCCAGGGTTTCGGGCCGCAGCAGCGGGACATCGCCGTTGAGTACCAGCAAATCTCCCTGAAAACCTTCGAGATGGGGAATCACCTGCTGCACGGCGTGGCCTGTCCCCAACTGCTGTCTCTGCTCGACAAATTCTAAATCTGGTAAATGTGCCAGAGCCTGTTTAACCTGCTCGCTGCCGTAGCCGACGATGACAAAGCGACGGGACGGCTCAACGGTGGTTGCGCTATGCAAAATTCTCTCAACCAGTGACTGCCCTGCCAGCGAGTGCAGCACCTTGGGCAAAGTGGACTTCATGCGAGTGCCGCGCCCAGCGGCCAAAACTGCTACCGCTAACATCCTTAGTTTCCTTAAGACTAGCCTCAACGGAGTATAGCGCGCTTCTTATACCAATTTTCCAAATCCCATCTGTAAATGGAATGCTGAAAACATCTGTAGCGAAAGGATGAAGGCAGAAGGATGAAGGCAGAAGGAGGATGCCGATCACGTAAAGATTCAGCAATCTGAGTTGTCCTAACTAAACTGCGGTTTGCTATCTGATTTGGGACTGCCGAAATTCAAAACTGAACACCTAAAACTTAGAACTGGTATTGCCTAAAGCAAAAATGAAGCTACCCCAGATCGTCGGCCAGCTAAAATTTTCTCCAGCGCTGCCGCCAATGCCGGGTAGGTTCTAGAGCCGACTGCGCTTGTTCAAGGCGGCGACGCTGCTGAATCACCGTCGCTGAGTCAGTTAAAAGCGGATCTCGATAGGGAACTGCCGCCCGCGTTTGTAAGTGCTCTTGGGCCTGCTGCGAAAGGGGAGCCAGATTGTCTGCCTCAGAGCTAGCCAGCGTCCCCGGCCAGCGCCGACCCGCCACGGCCTGCTCTCCTAGCTTTAGACCTGTCGATAACAGAGCCTGCCTGACGGCTGCCGCAGCGGAGTAAGTCGCCAAACGTCCGTCTGGACTGAGGCACCTGACAACCTGCTGCAAAAATTCCAGACTCCACATCTGGGGGCAACGCGGTGGGGAAAACGGATCGAGAAAAATAGCATCGGCCTGAAACTGTCTCTGGACGAGCTGGCAAATTTGTCGGCGGGCATCTCCGATGACTAGCTCAGCCTGCAGGCGATCGCTGCTAATTTTTTGCCCCTGGGCTAGGGCTGTCAAAATCTCAGGAATCGGATCGCTCCAAGAGCTGATTAGCCCTTGGGCAATCGCCGCCTGCGGCACCCTAATCTCTAGCTCTAATCCCACCCAGACGATTTGACAGCGAGGGTTAACACGCCAGATCGTTTCTAGCGCGGCGGCTGTGTTGTAGCCTAGCCCGTAGCAAATGTCTAGCAGACAAAGCCGACCTCGCTCAGCTTTTTGAGCTAGCTGCGTGGCCTCTACATAGGTCTGCTGGGCTTCCTGATAGGCTCCTGCCTGGCTGTGAAAATGTTCACCAAAGGTTTCTGAGTAAAAAGTGTAAGAGCCGTCTGCCGTTAGATGGGGTAAAAACTGGGGCATAAACGGGGCCACGTCTTACTCCTTGGCTTCTAGCAGGGCTTCGACCTCGTCGGGTAGATTAGCCAGCAGGTCGTAGCCAGTCGCGGCTTCAATGCTGTCAACTGAGGTTTGATATGAGCGCCAGTCAGCAGATAGGTTGTTGCGGTTGGGCAGGTCTACCGCTACAACTGGCGTGTCAGCGTCAACGGTCAGGGGATCTACCTCAAAAGGATCCAGCACGACAATGACCTTCCACAGACGAGTGGGGATTACTACCCGCCCCCGCGCCAGGGTTTTCCCCTGGCCGTAAGCCCCTGCAATCACAAACAGCACCTTGTCCTGCTGATAAACCACGTCTCTAGAATAGGCTTCTAGCTCACGCCAGGGGCCTCGGTTATTGTCAGGGGCTTGGGGCACGATGTTGGTCATAAAAAACGTGGCTGAGTTATCAGTGCGGGTTGCCGTGCGATCGCCAGAAGGTACCAGATGCCCCCGATCAAATCCGCTGCCGCGATAGTCATTGGGCGTCACCTGATACACTCCTGCGGGTAAGCTGCCATCCTGACGAAAATCATTTTGCCGATCGATGCCGCCTAGCCAGTTGGCGGAGAGCTGCCAGCTAGCCCAGTTAGCCATACCGCGATCGCGGTTGTAGGACAGGGCATATTGCGATCGCTCAATTAGATAATTGTTTAAATTGGCCGTGTTTGCGCTGCTAGGATTGCCCAGAACCATGTGCAGGCTTCTGCTAGCAGACCCGGTGGCATCCATTTCGCTGCTGAGCGCAGGCAGGCTTTCACAAGCCTGTCCGTTACCATCCTGGTCGAGCTTGTAGGGATCGCCGACAAACCCGTCTAGCACTCGCTGAGCTAGGGCCTGATTGCGGAAGTCGCCGCAGTTACACTCATCTTGAACGCAGGGCGGTAAAACTTCTAGCTCTGTAGCAGCCGGACTCAGGATGTCTAGCAAAGCACTGAGTTCACTACATCCTGACAGCAGACCAACCCAAAAAATAGCGCCAAAAAAGCAGGATAGCGAAATTCTCGACATAGCGTTCTCGGCAAATCACTTTGATGACTTTACTACTACTTTAGATAGAGAAGAGAAGACAAAATCGGGCTGGTGCTCTAAAAGACTTGTCGCAAGTGACTAATTGCCATAAAAATGGGGATGGGGGGGATACGATCGACTAAAGATTTTTATGAATCTCAGGTAGACGTCCAGCTCTGGCCAAAACGATGGCGACATGATGCTGTCTAATTTCCCCTCATTTTGAACAGTTCCGAATTTTCCCTAAAGCGAGCGAATTTCAATTCACTATGCTAAGCAAAGCAATTTCTACGCTAAAAGCCTGGTTTCCTGCTCCCGTGGTTCACGCTCACTGTGATGGCCCTTGTGGTGTCTACGATCCCTCTGCAGCCAGGATCAATGCCGAAGCGGTTCTAGCCATGACCAAAAAGATCATGGATCTTGAGATCCCAGCCACCAGCGACAAAGCAGCCTGGACGACCTACGAGAACACGCTGTCTCGCTATGTGGCAGTCAAAGAAGAGCAGGCTCAAAAAGCCAAAGATGAAATTTTGATTCTCTGGACTGACTACTTCAAGCCTGTCCACTTAGACAAGTACCCTGATCTGCACGACACCTTTTGGAAAGCCGCCAAGCTCTGCTCCGCCTGCAAGGTTGAGGTCAGCCTGCAGCACTCCCAAGAGCTGATGGAAGCCGTACAAAACATTCACAATATGTTTTGGGCCACCAAGAACCGTGATGTTTCCTGGTACACCGCTAGCTAAACGGCCTGTCTCTGTAAAGGTTGTTTGCTAATATGAGAGTATATTCCTTGCCAAACAACCTCTAACAGTCCATCCAAAAAATTCTGACAATCCAAACAGCCTTCCCTGGACAATGACAGCAGATTTACCCAGCAGCAGATGGTCTGATCTGCTGCTTTGCTTTTGCAGAAAGCGGCAGCGGTTTCAAGTGGCAAATCATTCAATGCAGCCGCTGCTAAAACCGGGCGATGAAGTTTTGCTAAACCCTGATGCTTACCGCTATGCCCAGCCGCAAGTAGACGACATTGTGGTAGCGCTACATCCTCAGATACCTCAGCTTCGCATCATCAAGCGAGTGACGGCGAGAACTGCTGAGGGAGCCTGTGTGCTCAAGGGTGATAATGCCGTAGCCAGCCAAGACAGCCGCGCTTTTGGAGCTGTTGCTCTTGGTTCGATTTTGGGCAAAGTTGTATGTCGTTTTTAAGCCTGTAGATTATGGTGTCTAACTCCAACAGCGCCGAAAGCTTGGTGATTCAATCAGCCGCCCCTGAAGATGTCCCTAGGCTGTTTGAGCTAGTTAGAGCGCTGGCGGAATATGAAAAGCTGGCCCATGAAGTTACAGGCACCACCGCCGATTTGCACAACCATCTGTTTGGCGATCGCCCCTATGCCGAAGCTCTCATCGCCAAAGTAGAAGGCAATACGGTCGGGTTTGCCCTGTTTTTTCACAATTTCTCTACTTTCTTGATGAAGCCCGGTATTTATCTAGAAGACTTGTTTGTGCTGCCAGCCTATCGCCGTCAGGGAATTGCTAAAGCTTTGCTCACTCAGCTAGCCCAGCTAGCCCTAGAGCGAGGCTGTGGGCGGCTAGAGTGGAGCGTTTTAGACTGGAATACCCCCGCGATCGACTTTTACCAGCGCTTGGGTGCCGAAATCAAACCTGAATGGCAGTGCTGCCGCGTCACGGGTGCCGCCCTAGAGAACCTAGGACATAGGGGACACAAAGAACGATAGAGGCGCAACTGTGCGCCTCTATGTTGGAATACCACCCAGAATTCAAAACTGTCAGCCACAGCCCTAATAGGGACGGTTATTGCCCTTAAAGCTGTTGAGCCACTCGCGCATTTGCTCCGCTGCCAGATCGCGTCCGCCTAGACCAAAGGCGATCGCGATCGCTACAGACACCGCCCCTAGCAGTAGGCCAAAGGCTAAGTTGACGATGTCGGTCGCTACTCCTGCCTGCTGCAGCGCCATCGCGCCGACAAAGGCAATGGTAATCACCCGGGCCGCCTGAGCCAAGGTGCGCGCCTGGGGATTGTTGATGCTCATAATGGCTCTAAAGGCCAGATTTGAGAAATACAGGCCGATGGCAAAGACAATAACGCCGCTAAGCACCCGTGCCGAAACGCCCATGATCGCCCGAACAATGTCCGTGAGCTGCGCAAAGCCCAAGGTCTCAGTGGCAGTGACAATGCCGAATAAGACGATGCCGACCAAAACGATGACGCCAACAATCTCAGAAGGGGTGCTCCCCGGCGTTTGAATGGTGGTTTCAGGCTGACCTTCAGCATTGGGGATCGTGCGGGGTGAGCTAGCCGTGGGCATAGAAAGCTCAGGCAGTCCTAGAACGCCAAAGACCCGGTCAAACCCTATACTGGTGAGAATGCTGCTGACTAAATCAGCAATAAAGCGTCCCACCACATAGGAAACGACAATAATCAGACCTGCGGTAATAATCTGGGGTATAGCAGCCAGTGCCCGCTCCAGCATGACCACAGCCGGGGCAGAAACCGCTTCTAGGTCTAATTCATTCAGCGCTACAATTGCCACCGGAATCAAAATCAGCACGTACACAACCGTGCCAATCAGACTCGATACGGCCACACCTTCGCGGCTAGTGGCAGACAGCCCGAAGCGAGTGCCCAAGCGGTCGACGCCCGTCGCCATCAAGAAATTGGTCACGATGCCGCGAACAATTCGCGCTACAAACCAGCCCACTCCTAAAACCAGCAGCGCCGTCAGGATTTGAGGAATCGCTGAGAGGAACTGATCAATGAGATCTTGAACCGGATTGAGCAGTCCTTGTAGATCAAGCGCGTCTAAAATCAGGGGCAAAAACAGCAGAAAAATGAACCAGTAGAGAATATCGCCAATGGTTTCATTAACTAGAAAAGGACTGCCCCCCTCTCCGGTTTGCTCGGCTAGGCGATCGTCAAGATTAAACCTCGCCAGTCCCCGCGTTACCAATAGCTTAACCAGGGTAGCGATCAGCCAGGCCAGCCCCAGTAAAAGCGCTGCGCCACCAATGCGCGGTAAATATAAGAAGATCTGCTGTAGCAGATTGTTTAACGGCTCTGATACTTCAGTCAGGTTCAGCGCCTTCAGAAAGGCCACCAGCGTAAAGATCAAGATGAGCCAGTACACGGCTGTGGCAATCCAGTTCTCCACTGGAACATCCTGATCGCGATCGCGTCCCATGACCATATTGGCAAGGCGATCGTCAATATTGGTGCGATTGAGCAAACCACGAGTGACCGAAGCAGCGATCGTTGCGATTAGCCAGCCCGCCAGCAAAATTAGAATGGCGGCGACCAGGTTAGGAATAAAGCTGCCAAACCGATTGCCTAGCTGAGTGACAAAAACGTTAGTCTCACCCTCTTGAGCAATGATCGGCGGAATCAGCACAGAGTAGACCTCTGCCGCACTGGAAAGAGTCATCATCATGAATTTTGTTCTATAGTCGTTCTAAAGACAGCAAGGCGTAAAATACCGTAAAAACGGGGCCTCCCAGGAGCTACGGGGAAATACTGACGTGAAACAGCAATCTTTACCAGCTCTAACCAAACTTCCGTGAGCAGTCAGGTTCCAGATAGGTGCCCTAAGAGAATAACGCTGGATTCGTCAAGAATTCACATTAATAGTGAGAATTTTAGAGTCTCCCGTCAAGGAAGTTTAGAAAATTAAGCAATTTCACTGAAAAAGAGAGTAATTTCTTAGAACTCTTGAGGCATCTAGCCTGAGATAGAGCCAAGCCTGCTAAACATGCCTGAAACCCAAGTTTTTGAACAATCCGTTGCCATCAAAGCCAGCGCCACAGCTGTTGAGCAGTGCATTCTAGACTTAGACCTCATGCATCGCTGGCTAAATCCAGCCCTGCGCTGTGAACCTATTGGCACTTGGTCATCCGATTTGGGCAGTCAGAGCCGCTTCGTGGTACAGATACCGCTGCTCGAACCCACGCTGATTAGTACCGTAGCAGAGCGATCGCCAGGTTTAGTGGTCTGGCAGTTTGAGGGCTTTTTTCAAGGCAGCGATCGCTGGGAGTGCATCCCTCAGGCTCAGGGCACTCAGCTACTGAATCGCTTTGAATTTAAGGTGCCGAATCCTATTGTGGCCTTTGGCTTTAATCTGTTTGCCGCCAAATGGACTCAGCAAGATATGCAGGCACAGCTGCAGCGGCTCAGGCAGGTAGCTGAGCGACTGGAGAAATAGGACATCGCTACAGCTAGAAATTAGGGTTGGTAGTCAGTGCTTTAGCGCTGAATCACTAACTACCAATTATGGCATCACCTCAAAATCAAGTGCTGACGCTGCTCTAGGCGGCTGGATTACAAAATCAACGTGCGGCGATCGCGGCTCTGGGGATCATGACTTTGCCCGAAGCTATCAAAACTTTGATCTGACTCTAGGCGACCGTCTACTAGATCAATAATGCGGTCAGCCACGTCAAGAATGCGGTTGTCGTGAGTCACCATCAAAATGGTGCGCTGCTGCTCTTTGGCTAGCTTTTGCATCAGCGTCACCACGTCACGGCCTGATTTTTTGTCGAGGGCGGCTGTAGGCTCGTCAGCCAGAATCAGCCGGGGCTGATTGACCAAAGCACGGGCGATCGCTACCCGCTGCTTTTGCCCCCCAGAGAGCGCCTCGGGCTTGTAGCTGACCCGATCGGCTAGGCCCAGCTGGGTTAGAACCTTGACGGCTTTTGCCCGTTTGGTATCAAAGTCGCCCAGCAGCTCCACGGCCATTTCAACATTCTGAGCGGCTGTCAAAGATTCAAACAGGTTATGAGCCTGAAAAATGAAGCCAATATTGCGGCGTATCTGCACCCGCTGGCGATCGCCTAGCCCCACTAGCTCCTGACCCAAAACTCTCAGGCTCCCCTGGTAGGCCGAGCGCAAAGCGCCAATGAGCGTCAGCAGCGTTGTTTTGCCCGATCCCGACGGCCCGGTCATAATCACAATTTGACCAGTCGGCAGATCAAGGTCAATGTCAAAGAGCACCTGCTTGCGCAAATCTCCCTGGCCAAAATAGTAGCTGAGGCCGCGAAGTTGCACAGCTAGGGCCAAGTCAGCAAAGTCAGGGCTTTCTGCGGCTGTGAGTCTCATCCAAACACCTCTGCTGGGTCAGTAGACTGGACTTTGCGAACAGCGATCGCTGCCGAAATCAAGCACATAGCCAGGGTCATGCCGTAGATCAGGGCAACTCGCTGTAGCGTCATCTGAAACAACAGCCCGGTGGCCTCACCCGCCAGCTTATAGAGCAAAGCCGCTACCAAAAAGCCAGGAATAAACCCCAGCAGAGACAGCGCGATCGCCTCCTGAGTCACAATGCCAAACAAAAAACTATTTTTGTAGCCCATGGCCTTCAGCGTGGCATATTCTGCCCAGTGGTCGGCCACGTCAGTATAAAGAATTTGGTAAACCAGAATGATGCCAACCACGAAGCCCATCGTGGTGAGGAGGGTAAAAATAAAACCAATGTTTGTATTTTCCTGCCAGTAGGCCCGTTCTCTAGCCACAAACCCCTCCGGGCCATCCCGCGCCAAAATCAGCACGTCGTTAGGAATATTCTGCTGCAGGGCAGCTACTAGGCGATCGATATCAGTGCCGGGTTTGACCTTGATCAAGCCGAGATCAGCCGTAGCAAAGCTGCGCTCGTCCTCTTCGGGGCCACGATTGGCAAAGTATCGCAAAAAATTGAGATCGCTCATGATCAAGTTGCCGTTGCCCGAGGCAAAATCAGTGCCAATTGAGTAAGTGCCGACAATCTGAATCTGCCGCTCTGCCAGTTCTGTGGTGATCCCGGCCTGGGTGGGGCCAACTTCGGCCCGAGATTTGGTATCAATGATGGCGGTATTGGGTAACTTTAGCTGATCTAGATGGGCCAAAATTTCAGGCAGCAGCAGTACCGGATCGCCCAGATTAAAAGCCAATACTCGCACCGGACGAGTCTTTTTAGTTTCTGGATTTTTCCAGTTGGCATCGCTAATGTAAATTGGGTAGGCAGCTTCAACCCCGGCATAGGCTCTGGCCTGGTAGAGCCGCCGTCGAGCAAAGGCGATCGGCACAAACATATTGGACTTGAGCCGATTGATCATGACAATCTCGCCGTTGAGCTGATTGAGAAGCTGAAGCTGACTGTCATAGAGAGCATTCATAAAGCCCATAAACAAAAACATCAGCAAAACAGCAAAGCCGACCCCGCCCAGCGAAGTCACAAACTTGCGGCGATCGTGAATCAGATTTAGTATTGCCAGCGGCGTTCGCTTCCACACCTGCAGCAGCCCCCCCTAAGAAAATACCTCAGCCGGATCGGCCCTCATAGCCCGCCGCACCGACGTCAGCCCCGACAGGCTGCACATCGCCACCGTCAGGATCAAGACAAAAACAACCCGGCCCCAGTTCATGCTCACAGGCAGGCTGCCAGCGGTAGCGCTAACGGTCAGCCGATACAGCCCCAAGGCCACTAGCAACCCCGGCACGTAGCCCATGACGGCTAGGATCAAAGCTTCCTGAAGCACCACATTAAACAGATAGTGATTGCGATAGCCCATAGCTTTTAGGGTGGCATATTCAGGCAGATGATCGCGGATGTCGGTGTAGAGAATCTGGTAGACAATCACGGTGCCAACAATAAACGACACCGCCACCCCCAGACTGAAAATAAAGCCAATTGAGGTTGTTTGCAGCCAAAAAGCGCGATCGCGGGCAATAATTTCAGCTTTAGTCAGCACCAGCACGTCTTCTGGTAGATGAGCCTGCAGCGCCACTGCAGTCCGCTCAGCCTCAGCCGTAGCGGCCAGCTTGATCAGGCCCAGATTAATCAAATTCAGCGGCCTGGGATCAAAGAAACGGCGAAAGTTTTGGTCACTCATGATCAAAGTGCCGTCTGAGGCAAAGCCTCCACCCAAAACATACTGCCCCCCAATGCTCACTTGGCGGCGGTCGGCTTCGGTTTCTAAACCGGTTGTTTGCGCTCCAAACTCAGCCCGAGACAGGCCATCAATCAGTACCACATTGGGCTGTCGCAAAGTTTGTTGGGTCTGGGGAGTTTGCAGCTCTGGCATCAAAAACACGGCATCTTCAGGGTTGATGCCGTAGACAAACATGGCACGGCTGACGCGAGTTTCAGGATTGCGCCAGAGCATATAGTCGCTATAGAGCGGCATGGCTGCTTCTACCCCTTCGATCCCCGCTGCCTGATACAGTCGCTCAATCGGGAAAGGCTTGGTGGAGCTAATCTCTAAAGACTGCGGTGAAATCAAAAAGATATCGGCGTTAAGCTGGGTGTAAATATGGGTGGCCGTCGTCGTCAGTGCCCCCAAGAACCCTAAATTCATAAAAATTAGCAGTACCGCAAAGGCCACGCCAGCGATCGCCACCAGCAGTCGAGTCCGCTCATAGAGCAGGTTATACCAGGCCAGAGGAATGCCCATTAGTTCTCGTCAGCCACATCAATCACCACATCCACCTGCAGGTTGGTCAGCCCTGTCACCGTCTCGCTATCGCCTGGGTCGATCCGAAGGCGCACTTCAACCACTCGAGCATCGGCATTGGCGGCAGGATCATCATCAAGAATGTCGTTTTTAAAGATTTGCAGCCCCACCTGAGCGACAGTTCCACTCAGGGCTGACTCAAAAGCGCCGTTGCGGCTAATGATTTCAGCCGACTGTCCGACTGCCACCAGGCCCACATCAGTTTCATAGACCTCAGCCACCACAAACATCTGTTGGGTATTGCCCATCACCATCAGGGGATCGCCCATTCCCACAGCCTCACCCGGCTGCTGCAGCACGTCTAAGATTTGCCCTGACTGAGGGGCGCGAATGACCGTCTGGGCCAGCCGCGCCTCGGCAACAGCTAGATTCTGAGCGGCAGATTCTACCTGAGTCTGAACCTGAGCCAGCTGCGCTCCGGCTTGGGCCGAACTCATCTGAGCCTGAGCGTTGTTCAGGTCGGCACCCCGGTTAGACTCTAAGCGCGATCGCGTGGCTAGGGCGCTATTGAGTTCTTCCTGCAGGCGATTTACCTCGGTTTGCCGTTGGTCTAGCTCTTGGCGGGCGATCGCGCCTTGCTGATAGAGCTGCCGAAAGCGTCTGAGATCGGTACGGGCCAGAGAAATTTCAGCTTCCAAGCTTTTAACGGTGGCTGCTTGCGCTTCTACCGCATAAGTTTGAGGCTGATCAGCCTGCTGATAGCGGGTTTGGGCTTCTTGAATCCGAGCTGCTCCGGCGGCGGTTTCGGCCTGGAGTAGCGACTGGGCTTCTTCTAGCTGACTGGCCGCTAGATCGCGCTCCGCCAGCCGAACTTCATACAGATCTAAGTAAGCCAGTATCTGCCCGACGGCCACCCTGTCGCCTTCTGCAACTAAAACTTGGCTGAGCCGACCGCTCTCAGAAGCCGCAACATCAACCACCTGACCCTGGGGTTCAATTCGGCCCAGAGCCGCGACACTGACCTGCTGAGGCGGTGGTGCGGCCTGCTCTTCTAGGGCTGCCTGACGCGAAACCAGCAGCGATCGCGCCGTCCAAAAAGCGATCCCGCCCACAAAAATCAAGGCACCGATGAGTAGCCAAAAATTTTGCTTAAAAGGGCCTTGAGTCTGATTGATGCTCATAGATGCTGCCTTAGCTGGCAATTAGCCGGAGCAAAGAGAGAAAATTTAAAACAGTCTGTAATCACCCATCTTAGAACACCTCTAGGCTGCACGAAGGCACAAGCTGCATCAGCGTCACTTCCCACACCAGCCGGGGCTGGACAAAGCCTGAGAGGTGCCGTCGAGTCTGCTCTAGCTGCTGCAAAAAGGGAATAGCCCGCACTGTAGCCGCCTGCCAATAGTGATGCTGCAAAAAATCTACCAGCCAGAGCTGTGCTTCGACATCTAGAGTTTTGGCAATCTGCTGGGCCTGCTCTAGGGCCTGTCTGAGAGATGCGGGCGGCTCTCGCAGGGTTTGCAGCAGGCCGGGGGGAATAGCCTGCATCTGCTGCCAGCTAGCGATCGCCTGTCCGGGACTGCCCTGGGCGATCGCTAAAATTTCTGGGTGCTGCCATATCTCTGAGCGCCCTGTCTGGGTGAGTACCTGCTGCATCTGGTGGCTACTCAGGCGACGAAAGGTGACCTGCTGGCAGCGAGAGATCAGCGTCGGCAGCAGCGCGTTGCTGTCGGGAGCAATCAGAATCAGGGTGGCTCGACCGGGTTCTTCTAGGGTCTTGAGCAGGCCGTTTGCCGCCGCCTCAGCCATTGTTTCAGCCTGCTCAATCACGACTACTGCTCGCTCAGCTTCTAGCGGCGGACGGCTGAGATAGCGGGCAATTTCACGCACCTGTTCCAAACGAATTTGAGGTGAGCTTTTGCGGCGCAGCCCCAGCTCTATGGCCTCGCTCACACTCACGCGCCTGCCCTGATGCAGGTAAGTTGGCTCAACCCATAAAAGGTCAGGATGATGGCGCTGCTGAATCCGGTGGCGTAGGGATGAGGCTGCCCCTGGCTGGGCCAAAGTCTGGGCCAAAAGCTGCTCGGCCCAGGCAGTCGCCGCTAAGCTACGGCCCACGCCCTCTGGCCCCAAAAACGCATAGGCCGGGGCCACCTGCTGCTGAGTCACAGCCCGCTCTAAAAGTTCAGTGGCCTGGGATTGGCCGATCAGGGGGGCAAAGGCAGAGGATACCACTGGCTGAGACTCGCTTGCAAAATAGACTGAATCTGCTGGGCGATCGCTGCCTGAGTTCGATCAGCTGCAATCGGTTTAATCGTGTGCGTATTGTTTTGGGCTAACGCCGCAAAGCCCTGCTGCACCCGGCGGTGAAAGCTCAGATCGGCCTGCTCTATCCTATCGGCTAGACCCCGTTCATGGGTGCGCTCTAGGCCCACCTTGGCGTCAAGCTTTAGCCACAGGGTCAAATCGCTTTTGAGGCCGCTGGTAGCAATCTGGTTGAGCTGCTCAATCAGCGCCAGATCCAGTCCTCGACCATAGCCCTGATAGGCCAGGGTTGAGTCAGTGAAGCGATCGCAAAGTACCAGATATCCGGCCTCTAGCCAGGGACGAATCAGCTGCTCAACATGCTGAGCGCGATCGGCAGCGTAAAGTAAAAGCTCTGCTGCTGGCTGCACCTGATACTGGTTTTGAGGCTGAAGCAAAATTTGCCGCAGATGGACACCTAGCTCAGTTCCTCCGGGCTGCCGGGTCTTTTTGACGTCGGCAACCAGACTGGCTGCTTTCAGTTTTTGCAGAACCAGACTAGACTGCAGCCAGTTAAACAAAAGCTCTAGCTGAGTTGTCTTACCACAGCCTTCAACCCCTTCAAAAACAATCAGTTTGCCCTGCATATCAGCTTATTGCCACTAGCCCAACAGTCTTGAACCCTAGCTCAGGTTATGGCAGACAGGAATCTTTAGAGATTGCAATGTTGTAAGAATCAGTAATATTACACACAAAAGAATTCCCACCCTGTGCTCTAGTCTAAAGAAGTCATCGTTCCCTAGCCAGATTCGATCTGAGTCTCTACTTTGTGCTTACTGAGCAAGTAATCTCAAAGAGTGTAGAAGAATTGTTGCTAGTCGCTGGGGAGATGGGGTGTAATCCGCTGCCAGTCTGCGGCTTTTGGCTATTAAATTCTCAAGCCGCAGCTACGCTGGTTAAAGAAAAAACTGAAAAAATGCAGACATAAAGGTTTTTCCTGAGTCCGTATCGTTTTTTTGAAAAATATGGGTAGATACAAGTTTGTTGTATTGAGTGCAAAACGCTAGGGTTAAAAGGGCAGGCTTGTTTGACTGTCATAAGTCAAACAGCCCCGCAGATGAAGGCAGCAGCTTACCTCCTGAGTTTAGACGATCTTGTTGATATTCTGATTCTTATGGCTCGCTATACCAATTTATTTACATCAGCTGGTTCTGTACCGACGCTACGAGAGTCTCTAGCCGAGACGCTTCGTGCCTGCAACCTTAACTTAATCTATGAAACAGCAGATTATTTGGTTGCCAAAGAAAAGCCAGGTCAGGTTTCGTTTTCTAAGCTAACCACTATCGAAGTTCTAATCAATCCGCCTCTAGCGGGTCAGAATGAAGCCCGGGTTAACCTTGTAGTCAAGAACGAGGAGCTACCGTTACAGACAGACAACCACTGTCAGCAGGTTTTCGAGGCCGTCAATCAGGCCATTGTGTTAGCCCAGGCTTCGTAGCATGTCAGCACTGCTAGCGTGTCTGCACTGTCTAATTTTGGCAGAACAAATTCTGTAGTCTCTAGAAGAATCAGTTTTCTGCTGTGTTCTCTTCGGATTCATCGATCATGTTGGGGCTGATCAGGGTAATGTCGAACTCGTCTGGAGGTAAAGTCGAACCAGAATCACGTCTTAGCTGATAGTAGATAGCCCTAGCCTGGGGGCCAAAGACGATCTCGTCCTCGTTTTTGAGATCGTGAGCCTGAATCTTGCGACCGTTGATTAGCATTCCGTTAGCACTGGGCTTGCCTTTGAGATTGCCGTCTACAATGCGGTAGTAAAAAGTTTCGTCGTCTTTAGGCAACTGGACTAAAGTGGCATGGTGACGTGAGACAAACTGTGATGATAATCGAATATCGCATTTTGGATCGCGCCCAATTGAGTAGACTGAGCTATCTAAAATAATCTCACGTCGCCCTTTGCTGTCTTCAACAATCAAAATGCTGCTGAACTGAGAGTCTGAAGCCATTACCCAACCTTTAATTCAGTCAGAGAAGCGCAGTTGCTAGGTTCGCCTGCATAAGTGTAAACCACTTATGCAGCCACTGCGCAATTCTAAGTTCTCCTGTGGTTCTCTCGTGCTTCAGTCAGCAGGTATGGTCTCTGAATTTTGTACAGGTTTTGCTACCACTCTTACTCCTGAGACGAATACTGGCATTTGGGATAGTACCAGCTTAGTGAAGCGGTTACTAGGTTTTGATTGTAACTAGCAATGCTAATTATGACAAAAGGGTAGTCGAACTATCGAGATGGCACTGGCGTGTTGACATCAAATTATTTGGCAGCCATCCAGTTGGCCCCGGCATGAGCCTCGACTCTGAGTGGCACTTTGAGGCTGACGGCGGCTTCCATTGTGTGAGCAATTTTGGGCTGCAACTCTTGCCACTCGTCTGGTGGCACTTCAAAAATCAGTTCGTCGTGTACTTGCAATAGCAGTCGAGCCTGATAGGTTTTGAGCAGCTCGTGTAGCTGAATCATCGCCACTTTAATAATGTCAGCACTCGACCCTTGAATTGGGGCATTAGCTGCTGCCCTCAAATAAGCAGCATCGAAGCTGCGAATCTTCAGGGCACCCAAATCAATTTCGCTGGGATCGCTGCCTTTGAGCGATCGCAGAGCGCGGCTCTCAAAGTTAAAGTAGCGGCGACGACCCATGATCGTTTGCACATAGCCGTGGGCGATCGCCTCTCGCTGCATCTGCTGCAAATAGGCAAAAACATTGGGATAGCGCTGGTTAAAGCGATCGATAAAGACCTTGGCGTCAGAGCGGCTAAAGCCAGATTCACGGGCAAAACGCGAGGCTCCCATGCCGTAGATCACACCAAAGTTAATCACCTTGCCCAGTCGCCTTTCTTCTGGGGTGATTTGGTCTTTTTCAAACAGCAGCCGCGCCGTCAGGGTATGGACATCTTCCTGATTGCGGTAAGTCTCTACCAGAACAGGTTCACCGCTGAGATGAGCTAAGATGCGCAGCTCGATTTGAGAATAGTCAGCCGAAACCAGCAGCCAGTCCTCAGCGGGGATAAAAGCAGCGCGAATCTGACGGCTAAAGGCAGTGCGAATTGGAATATTTTGTAAATTGGGATTTGAAGAGGAAAGCCGCCCGGTGGTGGTGACAGCCTGATTAAAGTCCGTGTGGACTCGCTCAGTATCAGGCCGAACCAAGGCAGGCAGCGCATCCACATAGGTAGACTTGAGCTTAGAGAGGGTGCGATGCTCAACTACTAAATCAACGACCGCATGATCTCCCTGGAGCTTTTCTAAGGTAGCCGCGTCGGTTGAGTACCCCCCTGACTTGAGCTTGCGAGACTTGCGCTTGTCCAGCCCTAGCTTGTCAAAGAGCAGTTCACTCAGCTGCTTGGGCGATCCCAAGTTAAAAGCTTCACCGGCGGCGGCGTAGGCTTCGGTTTCAAGCGCTTTGAGGTCTTTTCTAGCTGCTGAGAAAACTTGTGCAGGTAAGCTTGGTCGATGCGAATGCCCTGATATTCCATTTCAGCTAAGACAGGCTCCAGGGGTACCTCAACTGAGCTAAAGAGCTGCCACAGCTCGGGCACTGCCGCCAATGCCTGCCGCAGGATGGGCACGAGATGATAGGTTGTGTAGACATCGGTACCGCAGTAGCGAGCAACGGTGGGAATGTCTAGATCCGCAATAGACTTGCCTTTGGGCACCAGATCGCTGTAGCTCTGACTGAGCAGATTCAGATGTTTTAGCCCCAGCTCACTCAGGTTGTGGGCTGACTCTGGGTTGCAAATATAGCTGGCCAGCATGGTGTCAAAAACAACACCCCTGAGTTCAATACCCTGACAGCGCAAAACCAAGCGATCAAACTTGGCATTTTGTAAGACCTTAGGATAGCGATCGCTCTCCAAAACTGGGCGCAGCGCCGTGAGCACCTCGGTGACGCTGAGCTGTTCGCCCTGAGAGTGCCCAGTAGGAATATAGGCTAGATCTGAGAGCGCTGGCCCCCAACAGCAGCCGATACCGACTAGTTCGGCATCACGTGGCTCGATCGCCGTCGTCTCTGTATCCCAGGCCACGGGACTCTCGGCGTTAGTATGAGTTTGCAACTGTTTGACTAAGGCCGCTAGCTGTGCCTGAGTCTGAATAATCTGCGGCTGAATCTGCGGCGCTTCTATTGGCTGAAACTGAGCCTGGTCGGTTTCTTCAGCACTGAAAAAGGCCAAGTCAGCATCTTCAAAAATATCCTCGGCTACAGCCGGAGCGGCAGAGTCTGTTGTCGATTCTGATCCAGACACTCCAGACGCCTCTCCCCCCAAGGCTGTCTGCAACTGATCCAGTCGATTTAGAAAGTAAGTAAACTCCAGCCGCTTGAGAGCTGCCCCCACCCGCTCAGCATCAAATCCTTCTAGCTTGCAGTCTGCCAGATCTGCGGTTAAGGGCACATCTAAAACAATGCGGGCCAGGTGCTGAGAGTGAAAGGCATTTTCTCGATCGGCTTCGAGGCGCTTTTGCGTCGCCCCCTTGAGAGTTTCTAAGCTGGCGTAGATTGCGTCTAGAGAAGCATATTCGCTCAGCAGCTTAACTGCGGTTTTCGCGCCAATGCCTTTAACCCCTGGAATATTGTCTGAGGCATCGCCGCACAGGGCTTTGTAGTCTACTACCTGAGCGGGTAAGATGCCCAGTTTCTCTTTGACTTCAGCCGTCTTGAACTCTCTCGCCATTGACTGGCGAACGCCTTTGGCAAAGATGCTGCCGAGATGCAAAACCGAAATTTGCTCATCGGCATCAATCAGCTGAAACAGATCCTGATCGCCGCTAAGAATCTTGACCCGATAGCCCGCTACCCTAGCCTGGGTAGCTAGCGTCCCAATCACATCATCGGCCTCAAAACCCGGTGCCGTCAGCACTGGCAGATTAAAAGCCTGCAGCAGCTCTTTTAGATTATGGACATCCTCTAGAAACTCTTCTGGGGTTTCGGGCCTGCCGTCTTTGTAAGTATCGTCTAGCTGATGCCGAAAGGTAGGCTGCTCTAAGTCGAAAGCTACGGCAGCATAGTCAGGTTTCTCAGCCTCCATCATGTCTAGCATAGACTTGAGAAAGCCATAGCAGACGCTAGTCGGAATCCCGGTAGATGTGCGCAACCCGCCGTCAGCTCCTTTGGTAAAGGCAAAGTAGGAACGAAAGGCGAGGGAATGCCCATCAATCAGCATTAGAGTCGGCTGAGGATTTTCGCTAGAGACGCTCACAAATTTACGCTTCAGAGGACTTTATCAATTGTAGTGGCAAAAAAACGGCTCTGTTGTCAGAGCCGCTCGGTTAGAATGCTTAGTTAAAATGCTTAGCATTGCGTTGTTCTCTCAGCTAGAGGAAACCTGCAAGGCGTTCCCACACGCAGCAAGCTACAGATGAATCATCTGCTCTCCGGTTACTTATTGTATCAATAAGTACGGATTATTTTTTATAAAACTTCACAGGTTTTCTATCTAAAGATATAAATTTTTCTAATGGTCGTCTGATAATCAATCAGGACTTACATATGAACTTGGGCTAAAACTTGCTAGTCAGCCTCTACTTGACTATGACAGTAACGCCCGCTTGTAGATTAAGAAGAGCATCAGCAAACAGAAGCAGGCTCTGCGGTGAGCGGAGGAGTTTGTTGGGCGATCGCCTGGGGCTGTCCCCACAAAACCTGCGCTCGTTTATAAATCACCATGCCGGGTTTGGCCCCTTTAGGCTTATACACGTTTTTGGGCGCGGTGTAGATCACGGGTACCTGGTCGGCCTGTCGGGCGCGGCTGAAGTAGGCTGCTAGGTTGGCTGTGTATTGCAAGTCAGCCTCGTCGGGAGCTGCCCCCGGATCGAGCCGCAGCAGGACGTGGCTACCGGGAATTTCTTGGGTATGAAACCAGAGATCATAGTCGGTGGCGGTGCCAAAGGTGAGCCTGTCGTTTTGGCGGTTGTTGCGGCCTACTACAACTTCAAAGCCGCTGGGAGTCCGATAACGATAAAAATCGGTCTGTTCGGGCGATCGCGTATTGCCTTCACGCTGAGCCGGATCGCTGAGGTAGCCTTGGGTAATCAGTTCTTCGTAGATTTCCTGCAGGGCTTGCAGATCGGTTTCGTCTTCGTAGCGATCGAGCTGCAGCAGCGCGGCTTCGACCTGCTCTAGATAGTGCATCTCTGTGTGAACCTCGGCTAGCAGGGGGTCAATAGCGCGGCGGGCACGCTTTAGCTTTTGATGCTGCTTATAGAGAGCCTGAGCATTTTGAATAGCGTTCTTTTCGGGGTTGAGACTAATTTGTCTTGGCTCCCCGGTTTCAAAGTCTGCCAGGGTCATGACCTTTATTCCAGGCTGCCACTGATAGGCATAGGCCATGAGTAAGTCGGCCTGCTGCCGCTGCTGATCGGCTTGGTCAGACTGCTTTAAGCGGGCCAGAAATGTAGCCTCTTTTTGCCGCAGTTTTTTAAGCAGATTCTGTAGCTTTTGCGTCATCCGGTGGTGCAGCTGCCCAAAAACCTGCAGGTTTAGCTCA
>JAAUQI010000014.1 GCA_012032345.1 Leptolyngbyaceae cyanobacterium RM1_1_2
CGGAGCGAGGCTTACGGCCCCTGGTGATACATCGCAAAGTCACGGGCGGTGCCCGCAGTGATTGGGGTGCTCAGCTCGTAGCGATGATGTTCAGCTTTCTCGAATCCATGCGCCGTCAGGATAAAAATGCCGTTGACCACCTCTTTGAACTTATCGCCTCATCGGGGTGCTCACCGCCTACTCTTTTGCCGGGATATTCTTGGGTTCCTGGAGGCTTTCTCATTTAGCCTTTCTTGTTGCTGTGACTAATTACTGATTTAGGACTGCTAGATCAAGGGTTAATGCATTAGAAACAGAGAGCATTTGAAGTTTTTGTCCTGTCCATAGCCCCGGTATCTGTAAAGTAGTTCGACATCGAAACCTGAGGAGAGAGGTGACTCTCTCAAGGCTGTCAAGGCGCTATGTATACCTATGCTCAGACTAATATTCAACTCTACAATCAGCTCCAGACTCAACGCTATCAGGTGGAGGAAATAGCGGCTGTACGGCAGGCATACAGCCTAACTATGAGCTTATTTAGCGGACGTTTTCGACCTAACGGCAAATCCTTTATTGCCCATTTGATCGGTACTGCCAGTATTCTCGTAGAGCAAAATGCTAAAGTCCAAGTCATTATTGCAGGGCTGCTACACGCGGCTTATCCCCAAGGTAGATTTTCAGATCCGCGACGTGGAATAACAGCCGCTAAGCGCAGCAAAGTCCGCTCGGTGGTAGGACTAGAGACAGAAGCGCTTATAGCTGGCTACGCCACTTTGCCCTGGAACCCCAAGCATGTTTCAGGTTTGCTAGAGCGTGTTGCCACTTTAAATACGGCAGAAAGAGAGGTGGTACTGATTCGCTTAGCAAATGAACTTGAAGATCATCTTGACCTGGGATTGCGCTACGGCGGTAAGTTCAAACCGTCTGTCAGCAGCGAATCTGCAATCAAGGCTCTTTGCGACCTAGCAGCGAGTTTAAGCTCGCCTCAGCTAGTTCACGAACTAGCAAATGCCTTTCAAGCGACTAGCAAAGCAGAGGTGCCGTTGCCTTTAGTTGCTGAAGAACATGCCTCTTATAGCTACGAGGTATCCCTTGGCAGCAGGCTGATGGGTCTGCTTTACAACAGTTTAAGACCGAGGGTTAGAAGGACTTAGCTATTACAGCAATTCTCATTTTGAAACATTTGTACTAAAATGATTGCCTTCACAGGCTTTCTCACTCAATTTCCTGAACGACAGAATGAGAGTTTCAGTCACTCAAAGCAGTTGAACTCAGAAGATTAGGTGAGAATTATTCTCATACTGAGAATTGCTGTAGCTATTAGCGGCCTGACATAACGAATAGCAGAATTTCAGCCAAAACTTGCTCTTATTAATGAGCCAGTCGCCGATCGAGAACCTGCAAAATTATTAGCGCCACCCCAACACTCAGCGCCGCTGCCACCCAAAAGCTATCCGCTACCGCCCTTGACTGATCCAGCGCCCAGCCTCCTACAGGGGGGCCAATCAGATACCCCATGGCCCAGCACATCGAATTTACCGAGAGATAGACCCCGCGCAGATCTTTTCGGGCCATGTAAATGATAATAGCGGAAGAAATAGGCGTATAGGCTGCTGTTGCTATAGCCATTGTGCTCAGCCCTAGCACTGCCCACAGCGGCGTCGCCACCGTCAGCGTTCCAGATAGCCAGATAAAAACAAAGCTAATTCCCCAGGCACAGGCTGATAGCATTAGCGCCCTTGGCAGTCGCCACCGCTTGAGCCGTCGAGCCAGCGGCAGCTGACACAGCGCCGTCAGCGCCACGTAGCCTGTAAACAAAATGCTCAGCGCTGCCTCTGAGAACCCTGCCCCCGATGCTCCTACCGAGACAAACTGATTGAAATAAACCGGGAGCGTACTCTGCATTTGGGCTAGATAGCTGGTGAAAAAGATATTGACCGCCACATAGGTCAGCAGGTTGAGATCGCGCAGGGCGACACCCCAGCCTTCAAAAAAGTTGCTCTCACCGGGCTGCTCCGGCAGCGTTTCTGCGATCGCCCAGTAGATCACGCCAAAAAATAGCAAAAACGTGACGCCATCAATGGCAAATAACGCCCGGTAGGCACCAGTCAGCGAAATCAGTGCCCCCCCCATCACCACCCCAGCCCCTAGTCCAATGCTGTCTGCCAGGCGCACAATCGCAAAGGCTTCGTTGCGCTGCTCTGCTGCCGTAATATCGGCCACGACTGCCTCGGTAGCGGGCCAGTAAAGCCCCACACCAAAATCCATCACGATGTTCCCCAGCACAAACAAAGGGAAATTGTAAGTCGAGAATAAAATCGCATCGGCGATCGCAGAAATAGCTGCCGACAGCAGCAGCGTCTTACGCCGACCCCAACCTGGCGAATCGGCCATAGAACCGCCCAAAAACCGCCCAAACAGGCCCGCCAACGCCCCAATGCCAATACCCAAACCCACCTGAGTTGTAGAGATCCCCACCTGCTCAACAAAGAAAATGGGGGCATAAAATAGCGTAAAACCAATGCCAATTTGAGACAGCAGGCGACCTGCCGCTAAAATCCAAACGCTCGTATCCAGCGTGGGCAACCAGCGCTTAACTTTCTGCAAAACTCCTCCCACATCAGGTGTCGTGTGTCGCTTTGAAGTCACTGCTCTTTAGTGTAGGCAGGTTTAGTAGCCAATGCCTAAGCTGTCATAAGAGGAAGCACTGAGCTGGCAAATTGCTGAGACACTAGGGCTATGTAGGAGGAACTCCTCATGGTATCCGAAAAATTTCGTCGAGAACTGGCCCGAGAAATAGAACAGTGGCAGCAAGAAGGGCTGCTCAGCCCTGATCAGCGCCACCACTTGATTAGCCGCTACCAGCTTGATCAGCTAGAGAGCAGTGCCCAAAATCGCTTCACCGCAATTCTGGTAGGCTTAGGCAGCATTTTGCTAGGAATTGGGGCAATCACGTTTGTGGCGGCCAACTGGCAAGTGATTCCGCGTGATCTCAAGCTGTTGTTGCTAATCACTGCGCTCGTCAGCGTCAACGCAGCTGGCTTTGAGCTTTGGCGTCGAGCTGAGCCAGAAACCAGCCAGCGGCGATTAGGGCAGGGGCTATTGCTGCTGGGGGCGCTGCTGCTAGGAGCCAATTTAGCGCTGGCTGGACAGCTCTTTCATCGCAGCGGCAGCTTTTTTGACCTGTGTCTGGGCTGGAGTTTGGGTGTCTGGGCAATAGCTTACAGTCTACAACTGACTCCCCTAGGCATCCTGTCGGTACTGATTCTTTCTTTTGGCTACTGGTCTGGCCTGTGGGGGGCAGTTTGGGGTGATGTCATTCAGTGGCAGTGGACGCTGGAGGCAATGCCGCTGATTGCCGGGGGACTTTCTATTTGTCTGGCTTACCGCTGTCAATCAAAGGTGATTTTTGGTTTGGGTGCAATCCTGGTTTCGGCCTCTTTTTGGACAATCCTGCTGCAGTTTGCCAGTGACATTCCACTCTGGCTGACCATTTGCCTGACGGTGGTGCCCTATGCCCTGCTCTGGGCCTACCGCGATCGCCTTTGGCCAATCCTAGAACTGCCTGATGAGCTTTGCTTTCAGCCTGTGGCCCGTCGGCTAGCTATTTTTGGCCTGGGCGGTCTTTATTATTCAGGCTCTTTCCACTTCATCTGGACAGAACCAGTCGGCCCAGATAATTCCCCTATTGACTGGACAATCTTAAGCAGCTACTGGCTAGCCACCCTCTCTGTGGCGGTGATGCTAGTTTTGACGATCTGGGCCTGGATTACTTTGGGCCGGGGCAGTGGCTCTGCTCGAACGTGGCGATGGACGGGGCTTGATGCCACGGTTGCCTTGTTTCTGGTAACTACGGCGATCATTCCTTGTATTCACTGGATGGTATCGCCCATTGGAGCGATCGCAACCTTGGTTTTCAACCTTTTGCTTTTTCTAATTGCCGTTGGCTGCATTCAACAAGGGCTAAACCGCGCTCGTCGAGTTGCCTTTTGGTTTGGCATAGCCTTGCTAACGCTACAGGTGCTGAGTCGCGTCTTTGAATATGAAACCGGGCTTTTGCTCAAGTCTCTAGCCTTCGGGCTATGCGGAGCGATCGTGATTTTTGTTGGGCTTTGGTTTGAGCGCTACCTGCAACGACTGGCTACTCGGAGAATTCCCGGTCATGAATAGAACCCCTTTGACTCGCCCTGCCCGCTGGCAGTTCTGGGTGCCACTGTTGCTACAGCTAGCCCTAGTGTTGCTGATTCCAGCTCAGGCTATCCTGATTCAGACCACTGGAAATCACCTAGTTTTGCAAACTGCACCCGTTGATCCCTACGATTTGTTTCGCGGCTATTACGTCACGCTCAGCTACGACATTTCTCAACCAAGGACGCTAGAAACGCTAGATGGTTGGGATACTTTTCTAGCTGAGCAAAAAGCGCCCGCTGAATCGGGGCCACTGCCTCAAAAAGCTGCCTTTTATGTGACGCTGCAGGCTCCTCTAGATCAAACCGAGCCGCCCCAGCCTTGGCAACCTGTAGCTATCTCGCGCGATCGCCCGGCCCAGCTTAGCCCCAATCAGGTAGCCCTGAAGGGAACAGCGACGCCTGCCCCCAGTTCGGGGCCTCGCAGCCGCTGGATCTATGGGCTAGAGCGCTACTACATTCCAGAAGCTCAGCGCCAGGAAATTGACGCCCGCATCAGGGCGGTTCAGGGTGAACAAGCAGGGCAGTTCTTAGTCGAAGTCAGCATCAACGGGCAGGGCCAGGCAGTCCCCATACAGCTGTGGATTCAAGGCAAAGTCTATCGGTTTTGAAGCTGCTCTAGCGTATCTGATATGTGACCAGGAAATAAGTTGATGCCTACGGCTGACTTGAGCAAATAGGCCACCAGGAATACTCCAGCGCTGATCAGAAAGTTGAGGCTTAGCAGCAAGATTATGGCGGTCATAGCATTGCCAATTCGTGTCAGGCGGTTAGGCAACCGACGTTTTGGAGTCTGCCGCCGCCGATCTTTGCCCAGCAGCAGCACCAGATAGAACTTAGAAACTAGCAGGTCGATGGTAAAGCGCAAATCGACCAGTTTGGGCGAGGGCTGAGGCATTGCTTCAGCTAGAATACGCTTGATGTCCTCTATCTGGTGATTGTCTAAGCTGTCGAAAATCTCAGGCTTGAGACGATTAAGATAATATTCAGGGGTTCTCCGGCTGTAGATCCTATCAGCGGATTTAAAGGGCGAGGCTTGATTCACCATACAGTCACCATAATTAATAGCTGATGTTATCCGTTTGGTAGAGCCAGCTCCCTAATCCCATTGATAGCCAGCACAGCCCGCCTAAGCTTGCCATACGAATTTTCCCGCCCCAGGCCTGTTCGTCTAGCTTATCGCTGCCTGTTGCTAGCAGTGAGATTAGCCAGACTGTGGCGAACCAGAGACCCAGCAGAATACTGGCCCACAGCTTAGCTCGATTTGAGGGAATATCAGCAGGCCAAACTTCAGGCCACGGGCGAGCTAGAATACAAACCATGAACAGGCCAATAATCCAGCCATAAGTCAGAGTAGTTGCTCCCCTGCCAGCAGCAGCTACATGAACAACCAAAACCAGGGTCGAGAACCAGACCATTCCTGAAGCTTGGAAGGCGGTTAGCAGCCAGCCTGCTGCCATAAAACCAGGAATCAGAACCAGCAGATAGGGGAGGATACGCCATCCCAGTTTTCTAGAGACGATCAGCATAGAAGGAAAAATTCAGCGCGATTTGGCAGGAACAGCTAGTGCTGTGACTAGTGCCAGAGTGCCCCCGACCATGCCCCAGATAAACCAAATTGAGAAATTTAGGTGCTTTCGCTGAGCGAGGAGAGCAGCGATTAGCCCCATAGTGCAGTGCAGCAGCAAAAGGGTATAGAGTACCTGATTAGAAGCAGCCATGAAACCAAACGATAGAGTCGAGAGCATCATAGCGAATTGTTAGTACGCCGGAACTCAGAAACCCGTAAGCCCTATGCGTAATCCGCTACAGCGTCTAAAGTACCTGCCCTGGCTGATCTTGCTTCAGGTCGCCGCGATCGCAACGGCGATCGCTACTGTTTTGGACGCTTTGTTTGTTTTAGGTTTAGGTTTAGCCCCAGTTCTTTTCAATGGGCTTGCGCCCGTTATGCCCCTGCTGTTTCCGCTGCTGCTATTTGCGGCAGCCGTGGGGATGGGTGCTTTGGCCGTTTTCATCTTAGAGCGCTTTTATACTCGGCAGCTTTTAATCACTACCAGTGTGCTGTGGGCACTTGTCCCCTGTCTAGCGCTTTTGCTTGGGCTGGTTTCACTGCTGCCAGTTCCCAAATTCTTTATGGGCATGGACTATGTTCGTCTTGTTGGGGTAATTTTAGGTATTTTTTGGCGAGGGCGGCGCTATCGATAGCGCTCTGGCTGTAGAGATTCTAGGCTTGTCTGGGCCAGCGATCGCCACTCTCTCACCACAAAAGGCGCGGCGACCAGCTCTGCCACTCCCCCTCCCTGTAGCGGTACTGTGAGCTGCAGGGGAATGTTGCCGTTTAGCTCGGCGATCGCGCTCTGGACATCATACTGTCCGACATTGGGCGGGAGCTGCTGTAGGGTGCGATCGCGGCTAGAAGCAGCCTGCCACGACAGCGCCGTCCCCGTATCAATTTTTAGCGGCTTTGCCTGATCGACTGCTACCAGCCCCGGAAAACCCACAATTCGCAGATAGACGCCTGCTAAAGTTTCGGCCTCAAACCGCTTAAACAAGACCGCCTGCCAGGAACGATCCTGGCGATCGCGTAGACTCTGCTGCGATCGGTAGGTGAGCTGTTGTGGGCGCTCCTGGTAAACGTGAGTTGAGGCCAAAGCAGGCTGAGCAAAACTGCTCAAGCCAAAGAGCAAGCAGGCCAGACAGATTAGCCGCAGACATCCCATAAACATGACTAAATCCAATCCTATAGCTGACTCATGATATCTAGGACATCCCGGTAGCCTTCAGCATTACCTGTAGCTAGGTAAAGATTTGAAGCCTGCTGTAAATCGAGTCTGGCTCCCTGGGGATTGCCTAAACGGAGCTGGGCAAAGGCACGGTTGTAGTACACGTCTGGATCTTCTACATTGCTGCGAATGACGCGGGTAAAGTCATCATAGGCCCGCTGATAGTTGCCAATGCTGATAAAAATGTTGCCTCTGGCTTTGAAGGCTTCTGCATTAGTTGGCTGCAAATCGATTGTCTGCGTGTAGTCCGTTAGAGCACTCTGACTATCTCCTAATGCCTGCCAGGCATCACCTCGGCCCTTGTAAGCAGCCGCGTAGCGTGGATCAATAAAGATCGCTTCAGCATAGTCACTCACGGCTCCAGCAGTATCATTGGCAGCAAGCCGGACGTCAGCCCGACGTTTGTAAGCCTCTGCAGATTGCGGATTAAGCGCCAGCACGCGGTTAAAATCTTCCAGCGCTGCCTGAATATTTCCCTGATCTGCTATCAAAATCCCCCGGTTTAGGTAGGCTTCTACATAGGCTGGATCGATGGCAATGGCGCTATTGAGGTCTTCAATGGCCCGCTGTGGACGGTTTTGGGCGGCATAAACAAAGCTGCGGTTGAGGCGGGCCTCAGCAAAATTTGGATCAGCTCTGACTGCCAGATCTAAATCTTCGAGCGCTTTATCATACTGGCCTAGGGCGTAATATGATGCCCCCCGACCCGCATAGGCCGCAGCGTTGCGCCGTCCTTGCAAGTCGATCGAT
Organism: Leptolyngbyaceae cyanobacterium RM1_1_2; assembly: GCA_012032345.1. Taxonomy (GTDB): domain Bacteria; phylum Cyanobacteriota; class Cyanobacteriia; order Phormidesmidales; family Phormidesmidaceae; genus Sphaerothrix. The sequence goes on from JAAUQI010000014.1 coordinate 7,700, forward strand.
TGGGTAAAGTCTGCGATCGCCGCCTGATGATCGCTCAAATCAGCATAGGCGTTGCCTCGGTGCAGATAGGCTTCAGCCGCCATGGCATCTAAAGCAACAGCGGCATCAAAGTCATCAACGGCAGCCTGATAGTTACCAAAGATAGAGTTGACATAGCCGCGATAAAGGTAAGCGCGAAAGTAAGTTGGGTCGTAGGCTAGAGCCTGATTAAAGTCCTGAATTGCCTGGTTGTTATCGTCTGTTTTGTAATAGATATAACCGCGTAGAAAGTAAGCCGGGGCCAAATCTGGCTTCAGGCTCAAAGAGCGGTTAACATTGACCAAGGCAGTATCCCAATTTTCCAATAGCGCATAAGAGGCCCCCCGATAGCCATAGGCTTCAGCATAGTTGGGGTTGATAGCGATCGCCTGGTCTAAAACGGCAATAGACGCTTCGTAGTCACCTGCTTCAAACAGCTCAACCCCCCGGTTGTAAAGTTCAACCGGGTTCGCCAGCGGCACAGGTTCAGCAACATCCTCCCCTATGACTTCTGATTCAGGGACTTCTGATTCAGGAACCTGTAGCCCAGGAGCTTGCGGCTCCACAACTTCTGACTCAGGAAATTCTGACTCCGGTGTAGCATTTTCCTGAGCGATCGCCTTGAGCGGAATACCTAAAGAAATAGCGCAGCCAAAAATCATCAGAGCGTTGCGGATATCCTTCATACTGCCACCTAGAAGTTATACACCAAGCGATCGCCGGACAGCGATAAGCACTATGGCGCTTATCATAGGCCAGCTTAGACAAATCGGAACGGCATCTGGCTAAGAATTGTCGTAAAGCCTGAACCTGTGCCAATTTAGGATTACAGGCTACCCCGTTTTGCGCTCCGCCATAACAGCTCGACCCATGCAAAAACGTCTAATTGCCACTTTTCTGAGTCTCGTCATTCTGGTAGCTCTGGCCTCGCAGGTCTTCGGCCAAGCTGACTCTGGCCTAAGCTCTCGCATAGCCCGCATAGAATTTGATTTGCAAAATGTGAGAACCCGGCTCAGTCAGCTAGAGTCTCAGGTATCGCGCCCTCAGCCAGCCCCGGCTCGTCCGCCCAGCCAGCCGACCCCGGCTGCCCCCAGTCCGCTAGATCCTTCACTGGCAGAGCAGTTTGATAATTTAGCTATTTTGACTCTCGAACTCAAGCAGCGGGTTGTTTCACTGGAAGACCGGGTTAATGAGTTAGAACAACCCTGAACATTTCCACTCAGCGCTAACTGCCTCAAAAAGCAGCCCGAATGCAGCCCCCCTCGACTCGCAGCGGCGCTCCGTTGGTGGCGGCTGACAGCGGACTGGCGACATAGACTACCAGGCTAGCCACTTCTTCAGGCGCTGCAAAACGTTGAATTAGAGAAGTGGGGCGAGTTTCCTTAAAAAACTCGGCTTCAACCGCTTCAGTGTCTTTTCCCTGGGAGTCAGCCATCTGCTCCACAAATTCGCTGACCCCTTCTGAGTAGGTCGGCCCTGCTAGCACCGAATTAACCGTTACTGCGGTTCCGGCTGTGGTTTCAGCGAGTCCTCGGGCGATCGCAATTTGAGCCGCTTTGGTCATGCCATAGTGCACCATTGGCCCCGGAATATGGACGCCCGACTCGCTAGAGATAAAAATGATTCGGCCCCAGTTGCGCTGCTTCATTCCGCTCAGATAGGCCCGAGATAGCCGCACGCCGCTCATGACGTTCACCTGATAAAAGTTCAGCCACTCGTCGTCGGTAATTTCTTCAAAGGGTTTAGGCTCGTAGATCCCTACGTTGTTGATCAAGATATCAACTGATGGAAATTGCTCAATTACCTTAGCGGCTCCGGCTGCCGTGCTGAGATCTGCGGCAATGCCTGAAACCTTGCCAGAGATCTCTTCAGATTGGAGCTGAGCGATCGCCTCGTCAACTCGCTCTTGCTTGCGGCTGTTGATAATGACGGTTGCCCCTTCCTTGGCCAGTCCAGCGGCGATCGCGTAACCGATACCTGCCGTTGAGCCAGAGATAAAGGCAGTTTTGTCGCTAAGTTGCAAATCCATAGAAATCCAGTTTGGGAAAGATTACCTAAACCCTAACCAGGGCATAGCGAATAAAGAATCCCACTGCAGTCAGAGAACCGCTAATACCAGTTCTGAGTTTTGAGTTGCGCCAGTCTTGCTATGTTAAGGACTGACTATGTTAGGGACTGACTATGTTAGAGACTAGGGACACTAATCTATGGCTGCAATTTAGAGAATTGGTATAAGAACCGCTAAGAATATCTTGTCTATAAGCGTCTCTCTGCTATCTTCTAGCTATTGATATCAGTCCGATGAAATTCTCTTGGCAAACCTATGGCTGAACTTCCCAAGACGCTAGAAACAGCGATCGCCCAGGCCCAAAAAGCCACTCGGGATGCGCTGCAAGCAGGGGTAAGCCGCATCGTAGTCGATTTGGTCTTTCCAGAGCTGCAAATTATGCCAGTCGCTCAGCAGTTCTATCCGCTGTTTGAGGAGATGGGGCTACAGTTTAGAGTCTTTTTTCCTGATGCTGGAGCAGCGGCGCTAGCCAAGCGAGACTGGGGCAACCCAGACTTTACCATCGGGGGCTGGGCGAAATTAAAGGTGATTTGGCGGCAGATGATGAGCTGTTTTTAGTGGTTGAACCCTCTGCTGTGGAAGTGGAGCAGGTTGAAAAGCTGGTAGAGAAGGCGCTAGGGCGGCCTGTTGTCATTCTTAACCCCAAGCTGGAGAATGTAGCCACCATTGGTATTGGCTACGCGGGGCGACAGCTACGCGATCGCTTTCTCAGCACCTTAGAATCGTGCTACTACCTCAAACCCTTAGAAGGTGCAGCCATTCGACGGGCTTATCCAGACGGCTGGCAGATCTGGCAAGAGCAGTCAGAAGGCGGCAGCTACGTGCTGCTGACGGAGCTGCCTGAGCGGCCTTCTAGCGAAGTTTTAGATCAGGTTTTATCAGGTCAGCTAGATAGCGAGGAAGCTACAACAGCAGCGCCACAAAAATCGCGTAAAGGCTTTTTGGCTGAGCTGCAGCAGTTCATTCGCGCCTTGACCCAGTGATAAGAAATTCTTGATTACCTGTAGATTCAGTCTCTGTGGATGCTTTGGGCAAGTCCTGATAGTTTGTGAATAAATCTTTAAACAAATACGGACTGTTTTGAATCTAGCTGAGCCAATCTGGGGTTAGTTGGGAAATGTTTAAGTAGACTTAGCAACGCGCTTAAGGAGCATAGTATGCTGCAATACCCGCTGACACTTACTTTTAAGCTGTGGGCACTCGCGCCTCAGATCCTGGTCACGGATGCTTCGGGAAATGTGGTCTTTTATATTCGTCAGAAGCTTTTTAAGCTCAAAGAAGCCATTGGCGTTTTTGCCGATTCGGAGCAAACGCAGCTACGCTATGAAATCAAAGCCGATCGAATTTTAGACTTTTCGGCCCGCTATGCCTTTAGCGACCCCTATCAGCGAGAGGTTGGGGCAGTTAAGCGGCGCGGCTGGCGCTCAATTTGGCGGGCGCGCTACGAAATTTTTTGGGGCGATGTGGTTAGCTTCACAATCAGCGAAAAGAACCCCTGGGTCAAGGTGATGGATTCGCTGCTAGCTGAAATCCCGGTTTTAGGCATTTTTACAAGCTATGTGTTTAATCCGATCTATCTAGTCAGTCGGCCTGACAGTAACCTCGTGATGCGCTTAGAGAAGCAGCCTGCCTTTTTCTCACGCATCTTCACTATTAAAAAAACCGATCGCCTAGATGACAAAGAAGAAACTCAGATCCTGCTCAGTCTGCTGATGATGATTTTGCTAGAGCGCAGACGCGGCTAAAAATTAAAGCCTCAAATTTCATCGCTCATAATTCTCTATCAGTAGCGTCTGCTAAAGTTAAAGGCGCTACTGGTAGAGTTTTGTTGGAGGTCAGCCCCGTGACGTCAGAGCAGCCTTCGCTATTATCCTACGCGGCGGAGCAGGCGGCTCGGCTGTCGAGCTACGCCAATATTCACCCTGGCTCAGCCATGAGCCTAGCTGAGCTACAGGGCTGGAAACAGCGGGTTTTTCGGTTTCAACAGCAGGTACAGCAGACAGCAGCCCCGGTGCAGATTGGCCTGTTTGAGTCAGCGGCGATTGCGGCCCCCTCTGACAGTCTCGATCCTTTTTCGCTGCCTCCGCAAAATATCGAGTTTTGGCGCTGGCAGTTTGAGGATGTCGGCGTGGCGGCGCTGTATTTTGTGGTGGACGCCGAGCTGCCGATACTGCTCTATGTGGGCGAGACGATGAAGTCAAATCAGCGCTGGAAGGGAGTGCATGACTGCAAGCGCTACCTGCTTAACTATGTGTCGCTGCACAATCGTCTACGGCTAGTCCATGCTGTTAACATTGGTTTTTGGTGTGAGGCTCCCGGCGATAGCAAAGCCCGTCAGCAGCTAGAGCGAGCGCTGATCTATCAGTGGCGATCGCCGTTTAATAAAGAAAACTGGCAGCACTGGGCTACTCCTTTTGTCGGTGAGAAGTGATGCTTAAGGGTGAGTGCTGCCATCGGGCATCGTGGTTCCTGTGAGATTTGCCCCGGTCAAATCGGCACTGCTCAGCTCAGCCCGCGTCATCAGCGCAGCGGTCAAGTTGGCCTCAACTAGCTTGGCTCGGGCTAGATAAGCATCTACCAGGGTGGTATAGCTGAGGTCAGCACCGCAGAAGTTGGCTCGGCTGAGGTCAGTGCGGCTGAGGCGAGCCTTGACCAGGTTAGCTTCAGTAAGTACCGCACGGCTGAGTTTGGCTTCTACTAGGTTAGCCTCGGTTAAAATTGCCTGGGTTAGATTGGCCTGCATTAGCTGCGATCGCTGCATTTTAGCTGCCGTTAGATTGGCTTTGGTCAAGTCAGCGCCGATCAGCAACGCATCGCTCAGAGAAGCCTGAGCCAGGTTTGCCCCTTGCAGCTTGGCTTTAGATAGGTCGGCATCTCTCAGAAAGGCTTCGCTCAGATTGGCCCCGCGTAAATCGGCTTTGGCCAGGTCGGCTCCCCGCAGGTTGGCTCCCTGCAGGTCGGCCTGTCTCAGATTAGCTCCCCGCAGGTAGGCACCACCGCCGCGATTTTCCTGCCTGAGGTTGGCTCCTCGCAGGCAGGCTCCGGTGAGATTGGCTCCGCTGAGGTTGGCCTCTCTAAGGTCGGCGTCAATTAGGTTGGCATCTAGCAGGTTAGCCAGACTTAAGTCGGCTCCATATAAGCTGGCTCCCTGCAGGCTGGCCCCATGTAAATCAGCATCGCTGAGGTTAGCCTGCAGCAAATTTGCCTGGTTGAGGTTAGCCCCTGCCAGCCGCGCCCGCATCAGGTTGGCCTGACAAAAGCTAGCTCGGCTCAGATAGGCCAGCATCAGATTGGCATTTTCTAGATCTGCATTGGCAAAGTTAGCGCCAATCAGGTCAACTTTTTCGAGCTGAGCGCTGACAAGGCTGACTCCGCGAAAGTCAACTTCGCCTGCGCTATAGCGCTGGAGGAGGTTCTGAGCTGTCATAGCAGATAATAGGGTTTCATCACCCGCGCGATCGCCCCGGCAACCTGAGTATTTTCATCAGCGCTGTCTAAGCAGTGGGCTAAGATAGTCAGCTTACTTTCCAGGTCTGAGAAAGTTTTACAGTAGGCAAAAGTTTCCTGCAGCAGCTCTTCTAAAGTCTTTGTGCGCAGCGATCGCCAGCCGGATTCAGTAAAGCTAAACGGCCCGTGTACGCAAGACTGCAGCAAAATTTTTGCTCGTAGAGGATTAGTGTATTTTAAAATTTCCAGGCGTAGCGGAAAAAGATTGCTGCGATCTCTGGGACCAGCAATAAGATAAGCTGGCTCTGCTTCATTTTTGATGACTCGTAAACTATCACAGGCTAACCGAGTTGCGCCACCTACAACAGGACTTAGCAGAGGTTCTAACTGAGTTGATGTCGCTTTTTCGGCTAGATCAACTCGTTCTAGGCAGCTGAGATCGGGCTGCGATTGCTGATAAAGTACCCGAAAAGCTTTGAGCAAAATATCTGCCACGGATCGATACTCATTCTGGTGATTGAGCTGTTGGATAATGCGGCCTAGACGGTATTTTAGGTCTTTGGCTGTCGGCACTAGCTGATGCACCTGTTCGATTAGCGCTATGAGGTTGACCTGAGCTAACGTTTGTGGATTATTTTCCCAGGCATCGTGAGCGATACAGTACAGCAGTTTGGTCAGGCGTAGCTGCTGGGATGACTGTTTAACAGTTTGAGCGATCGCCTCGTAGCTGCCTGTATCAAGACGGGCTTCTAGCTGAGTGGCGTCATGGGTCAGTAAAGCCGTCGCTGTTGAGTGATCAGACTGACTGGCATAGAAAGATTCAGCTTGGCTAATGATTACCTCAGCCACTTCTTCATAGATCTGCTGGCGATTTAAACTGGCAACAGTACGGCCTACAGCCTGCTTCAGCGCATCCAGGGTGGGATAGCGATTGATTAGAGTTTTTAGCAGTTCTCTAAGTTCAAATTTGGCTAATATGGCCGGGTCATTCTCCCAACTGTTTTGACACGTCCCAAATACTAGCTTTTTAATTCGACGGCTGCTGGCGTGTTGTTCTAGGGAATCGGCAACGGTCTCTAAAGGTGGGTGAGCTTCAAGGGGGGGCATCTTGCCAATTCCTACGCTTTGGGGGAAAGCTTGCATAGGCTGCAGTTTGGTCAGCCCAGATCTGCCAAATGTCGCTTAGCAGCGGTCTTCTCTCTTCTATGGTAGGTAGAGATTCATGGAGACAGTCAAAATTGATCAACTCTTGGCTAAAAATTACAGGCAGGGAGCTTACTTTCCTAGCTAATAGATGAGCCTCTTACTCAAGAAGTAGTAGGCATACTCCTACAGTCTTCATGCCTCTGCTGGGATCTTTCCGTTTTCTGTCATAGTGGTTTCACCTTTAAGATGCCCGATTGCGTCGCAGTTTTTTATCAAGAGCATATTAATCACAAGTAGGCTAGGGCAAGCTGTAGCTGGCAACTCGAACCACCAGTTCTCCCCGGCTGGGATTCTGGCTGAAAACAAAAGCACCCGACTCAGTTTCATCACTGGCTAAAAACTGAAACTGCTGCTCTCCAGATTCAACCACTTCGCCATCGACAGACAGCTCAGCAATGACCTGAACTGAGTCAACGGTAAGTCCCCCTTGATTGGTGACGTCGAAGGGAACATAAAACTGCTCTCCCTGCACTCGTATCCCTTGCTGTCTAACTGTGAGCTGCGGTGGGTCTTGAGTCCTAGGTTTGCCCAGCCACAGATAGCCAGCCAGCCCGACGATACCTACTAGGATTACTGAGGCGATCGCCAGACTGGCCCATTCGGCCAGCGATCGCGTTGCTTCTGAGTCAGCAGCATCGGTTTTAGAATGCTCCGGCCCTGGATTGGTATCAGGCTGGCTCATATCACCAGTCGCCCTGCGGCCCCTCCAATACTGGCAGGTAAGCCTAGTATCAGCGTTTGGGGCAACCACACTGCCAGGGGATCGCCCATTTCTATCTGTTCAAAAAAGCCCAGCATCAGTCCGGCTGCAATCAGAGAAATCAGGTAAGATATCACGGTTTCACTCAGCGGATTTTGAAACAGTCCCCGCTGTCGCCGTCGCCTGGGCTGATTGGCAAAGCTGGCTTGAAATACAATGCCATAGGAAACCAAGAGCGACGCGCCAATCATGGCAATGAGCCAAGGCCCAGAGACAGATGACGATAACATCGGCACCTCTTCGGTGGGCGCAATATTGAAAGCAATAAAAATCGCGCCAATCAGCGTTACCCCAATATCACTCAGGGTTTCATTAAGATTGTCTTGGGGTTCTTCGGGGCGAGAGTAGTTTTCTGGGCTGCTGAGGTACTGATTGGCAACGGTGGCCCCCAGCGCAAAGGGAATGCCGCTGTAGATAGTTTTGCCAACCGCCTCTTTGAGCTGGGTCGAAAGGGTGATTTGCTGTAGTAAAATCAGCATCAGTCCGGCACTGAGCAGGCCAATGGCGATCGCTTCTACGCTATCAAACAGCGCATCAGGCCAGCGAACGCTTTGAGTTTTGCGAAAGCCTTCAGTGCGGTTGAGCAAGAAGACAACGCCAAACGTAATTCCCAGGGCTAGCAGCATCAGCTGCGGTTCAGCCCCAGAGCCAATCCACCAGACTTCCATCGTGTAGAGCAGCGGTATACCAAACAAAAAACCACCACAGGCACCGCGTATGAGATCGTCAAGTTCCTGGTTCCAGGCTGATCTGCTTTTCTGCTTCTTATCCACCCTGTTAATCACCTCACCTCAAGAGTTAGGGGCCATGTCCATTACGTCTGGCACATCTGCACATCTTAGGGGACAGGCAGAGCTTTGTGTCCTTATTCACAGCTCAGGACAGGCGCATATCAGCGATCGCCCCCCGCGCCATAGCTGCGATCGCCTGATCGGTTGCTTTAGGGAGCCGATAGTATTTGCCCCCTGCGTTTTTGGCTAGCTCTTTACCAAAGCCGGTTGAGACAAATTTGCGCTCAGTGTCAATAATCAGCAGTTGAAAGCCAATGGCGCGGATACGGCTGGCAATATTGAGCAGTTCTGCTTTGATATCGGGCTTTTCGTCAGGGTCTAGCGGCTCTCCTAACGACCGGGCCAGGGGAATGTTGCCGCGCCCGTCAGTAATTGCCACAATTACCACATTGCCAATATCGCCAGACTGCTGGGCATTAGTGCCCACTCGTACAGCCTGAGTCAGACCGTGGGCTAAGGGAGAACCGCCACCGCAGGGCAAACGTTCTAGCCGTCGTTTTGCCGCTGCGATTGAGCGGGTGGGAGGAAGCAGCACATTGGCCTGCTCACCTCGAAACGGAATCAGCGCCACCTGATCGCGGTTTTGATAAGCCTCTGTAAGCAGTTGCAAAACAGCTCCTTTAGCTGACTGCATCCGGTTTAGCGCCATTGAGCCAGAAGCGTCAACCAAAAACACCACCAGCGAACCTGCTTTTCGAGCCAGCTTTTTAGCTCGAATGTCTCCTGGCTCGACAATGACGCGGCGATCGGGCTGGCGGGCGCGACGAGCTTTTTGGTAGGGCGCAGCCGCCCGCAGCGTGGCGTCTACGGCAATGCGACGCACCGGGCCTTGGGGCAGCATGGGTTTAATGTAGCGGCCCCGCTCATCCGAAAAGATCAGGCTCTGACTGCCCGATTTGCCCTGACGACTCATGGCCTGAGCAAACAGCAGTACGGAGGGATCGATCACCACCCCTTCAGGATCAAAAACAAACTCTTCTGGTATGCTAGGGGGCGATTCGTCTGGCTTTTCGTCAGCCTCTCCTTCGTCAGCATTGTTTTCTGAGCTATCTTCTGGTTGATCTGGCTCTTCTGAGTTATCTTCTGGCTGGCTTGGGGGCGGCGGCGGCGGATCTGGTGGGGGCGGCTCCTGCACTGCCAGCGATCGCGGTAAAATCACCAGCTCTACAGCGCAGCGCAGATCCTCAGCGTTGACCTCAGTGCGCCCCTCTAGGGCAGCATGGGCCTTCGCTACCCGCACGGCAAACAGCTCCGCCCGGTGCCCCTGAACGCCGCCGCGCAGCGCTTCGGTGACGAGGTACTGTATCTGTTCTCGCTGAATACGCACGTCTTTGAGCCATTCTCTGGCCAGAATAATCTGGGTCTTGAGGGTATCGAGTCCTTCAGCATATTGAGCCAGAAACGCCTGTGGATCGTTGCTAAACTGAGTCGTTCGATCGACGACCTCTACCCGACTGGCTAAATCTAGGGGCCGATCGGCAGCTAGGGCGATCGCAATGCGATCGAGCAAATGGTCACGCAGGTTGCCTTCTTCAGGATTGTAAGTAGCAATCAGCAGCGGTTTACAGGGGTGCTGAAAGCTAATGCCTTCGCGCTCGATCAGGTTACGGCCTGCGCTTAGGGCTGACAGCAGCAGATTAGAAATCTGAGCGTCGAGGAGGTTAATTTCATCCACGTAGAGCACGCCGCGATTGGCCTCTGCTAGCAGTCCCGGCTGAAATATCGCACTGCCCTGGGTAACTGATTTGGCCACGTCCACAGAGCCGAGCAGGCGATCTTCAGTCACCCCGAGCGGCACCTGAATAAACGGAGCCGGGATAACCCTAGTCGGCAGTTCTGATGCCGGGGCGGCGCTGCCGAGTCGCTCTAGAGTGGCGTCGTCCCAGTGGCGAGGGTCGGTTGGATTGGCGTTACAGCAGGAACCGTCAACAACTTCAATGGGCGGCAGCAGTTCATGCAAAGCTCTCGCCATTACCGATTTAGCTGTCCCCCGACGTCCAGCAATCACTACGCCGCCCAACCCCGGATCGACAGCTGCTAAAAGCAAAGCCAGTTTAATCTCCTCCTGCTCGACAATCGCGCTCAGAGGAAAAGTAGTTGAAGGTAAAGCGGCAACGGCGGTCATAGCAGCTGAGATTACTGAAATCAACGTCCAGTCCTTCAGCTTATCAAGAAATCTCAGCCGCCAGCGGACTTAGTTTCTGGCTACACTCAACAATTCTACGGACTGCACCCGGCCAACAGGCTGTAAAAATCCCTGTTTTTGCGGGGTTTCTTTAGTATTCACTGACCCATGATTAACTCGGTTCAAATCACTGGATTCTGATGTTAAGTCTTTTCACAGTAAGGCGAGCGCCCTTAAAATCGGTACTCAACCTCTTTTTGCAAGGCCGCTGTCCCCTCTGCGATCGCCCCACACCCGCTAATTTCTGTCTGGCCTGTCAGACAAACCTACAGCAGCAGACAAACTGCCCGCCAGCTAACTGGCAAAGTCCGCTGCCTGTGCTGGCCTGGAGACGCTATGAGGGCAGTCTGAAGCGGGCGATCGCTGCCCTGAAGTATCAGCATCAGCCCCAGATCGGCTTTACCCTAGGTACCTGGCTGGGAGAAACCTGGCAGCAGCAAGTTCAAATCTGCAACTGTCGCCCAGTTGTCGTGCCCATTCCGCTACATCCCAACAAGCTTCAGCAGCGCGGCTACAATCAGGCAGAGTTAATTGCTCAGGGATTTTGTCGGGTTACGGGATTAGCGCTGGCTGCTCACGGCCTGCAGCGTGTCCAGATGACTGAAGCGCAGTTTAGCCTCAGCGCCCAGGCCCGATGGCAAAATTTGGCTCAGGCATTTGAGCTAGGCCCCCACTTTCAGCCGCACAAACCCACAGCTCCTGTGCTGCTAATCGACGATATTTACACGACCGGAGCGACCGCCACCAGCGCCGCTGATACCCTGCGACGCCAGCAAATCTCCGTCCTGGGAATTGGCGCGATCGCTCGCTCTATGGCTCAGGCCAACAACTGACGCAGAACATAGGGCAAAATGCCCCCGTTGCGGTAGTACTCTACCTCTTCATCCGTATCGATGCGGCAAATGAGGGGGGTCTGCTCACTGGCCCCGTCAGCTCGATGAATGATCAGCGTTACGCTCATTCCGGGTCTAATCGGGTCATCGAATCCGCTTAGATCGAACGTTTCTGTACCGTCTAGCCGCAGACTTTCACAGCTAGTACCTGCCGGAAACTGCAGCGGCAAAACCCCCATGCCCACTAGGTTAGAGCGGTGAATCCGCTCATAGCTTTCGGCCACCACAGCCTTGACGCCCAGCAGCCGCGTCCCTTTTGCCGCCCAGTCCCGCGATGATCCGGTACCGTACTCTTTACCTGCAAAGATCATCAGCGGCGTCCCGGCAGCTACATACTGCATAGCAGCGTCGTAAATCGACAGGGTCTCACCTGTGGGCATATACCGGGTAAAGCCGCCGGATATGCCCGGAGCCATCTCATTGCGCAATCGAATATTGGCAAACGTGCCGCGCATCATCACTTCATGGTTGCCGCGTCGAGAACCGAAGGAGTTGAAGTCAGTAGGCGTCACCTCGTGATTGACCAAATAGCGCCCGGCGGGGCTATCTTGTTTGATTGCCCCGGCAGGTGAAATATGGTCGGTGGTGATGCTGTCACCCAAAATCGCCAGCGGCCTAGCCCCGTAGATGCCGCTGATAGCGCGATCGCCTACAGCTGACTGTATGCCCTCAAAGAAGGGTGGATTTTGCACATAGGTGCTCTCAGACTGCCAGGGGTAGGTCTGGCTGTCTGCGGCGGTGATTTGCTGCCACGACTCATTGCCTGTAAAGACGTTGCTGTAGCGGCTCTGATACATTTCTGGAGTCAGCGAAGCCTGCATTACCTGCTGAATTTCAGCCGTGCTGGGCCAGATATCTTTGAGATAGACGGGCCGACCGTCAGCATCCTGACCAATGGGATCGTTGAGCAGGTCAACGGCGAGGTTACCTGCGATCGCATAGGCAACAACCAGCGGCGGCGAGGCCAAATAGTTGGCCTTGGTGTAGGGGCTAACTCGGCCTTCAAAATTGCGGTTGCCGGAGAGGACAGCGCCTACGACTAAATCTTGAGCGGCGATCGCCTCCACAATTGGCAGCGGCAGCGGCCCGGAGTTGCCAATGCAGGTAGTGCAGCCGTAGCCCACTAGGTTAAAGCCTAGCCCGTCTAAATCAGCCTGCAGGCCAGCCCGCTCCAAATAATCAGAAACCACCTGACTGCCCGGAGCTAGGGACGTTTTCACCCAGGGCTTAACGGTGAGTCCTTTTTCGCGCGCCTTGCGGGCGACCAGACCCGCGCTAATCATGACGGCAGGATTTGAGGTATTGGTGCAGCTGGTAATGGCCGCAATTACTACTGCGCCATCGGTAAGATCGTAAGATTCCCCGACGACTGCCGCCGAGCGCTTATTGGCATAGGCGCTTAAGCCGCTAAAGGTGGGAAAGTCAGAGGTTCTAAACTGGGCCGCTAGCTGAGACAGCAGCACCCGGTCTTGGGGCCGTTTGGGGCCAGCCAGAGAGGGTTCGACGGCTGCTAGATCTAGCTCCAGAGTGTCGGTAAAAAGAGGATCAGGCGCGTCAGCATAGCGCCACAAACCCTGGGCTTTGGCGTAGGCTTCAACCAAAGCAATGCGGTCAGCGTCGCGTCCGGTGAAGTGCAGATAGGTAATGGTTTCTTCGTCAATGGAAAAAAATCCGCAGGTGGCTCCATATTCAGGGGCCATATTGCTGATGGTGGCGCGATCGGCCAGGGTCAGATGGGCTAGCCCGCTGCCATAAAATTCAACAAACTTGCCGACAACACCCTTTTGCCGCAGCATTTGTACCACGGTTAGCACTAGGTCAGTCGCGGTCGCACCTTCAGGCAGCTCTCCGGTGAGCTTGAACCCCACTACCTCAGGCACCACCATTGAAATTGGCTGGCCCAGCATGGCCGCTTCGGCTTCAATGCCTCCTACGCCCCAGCCCAAAACAGCCAGGCCGTTAATCATGGTGGTGTGACTGTCGGTGCCCACCAGCGTATCAGGGTAGGCCACAGTTTCGCCGTTGGTCTCTTTTGTCCAGACTACCTGAGCCAGATATTCTAAATTGACCTGATGACAAATTCCGGTACCGGGAGGGACGACGCGGAAATTATCAAAGGCTTTTTGCCCCCAGCGCAAAAAAGAGTAGCGTTCGTGGTTGCGCTGAAACTCCTGCCTGACGTTCTCTTCAAAGGCATTGGCAGATCCAGACACATCTACCATCACCGAGTGGTCAATCACTAAATCGACGGGTGAGAGCGGATTGATTTGATTTGGATCGCCGTCTAGCGCCACGATAGCGTCCCGCATGGCAGCTAGGTCTACAACGGCAGGAACCCCGGTAAAATCTTGCATCAGCACCCGGGCCGGACGGTAGGCAATCTCACGCTCGGAGGTTCGGGTTTGTAACCAGTCAGCGATCGCCCTGACATCATCTGCTGTCACCGTGCGCTCGTCTTCGTAGCGCAGCAGATTTTCGAGCAGAACTTTGAGGCTATGGGGCAAACGACTGATATCGCCCAGGGTCTTAGCAGCCTCCGGTAGGCTATACATCTGGTAGTCTTTCCCATCTACCGAAAGCGTCGTTTTGGCGTTAAAGCTATTCACGATAGTTTTCTCTACCCCCTATTGAAGCGTCACACTCATTAGTTCTCTAGCCTAGCGTCTTCACCAAAATCCTATTGACAGCAGGCAAACATTTTTTTACCGTTTGGGTCGGATGTAGCGTTATTCGCAATCTAATACGCTCAGGACAGCCTTGGGCTGGAGTTTATCCTTAAACCAGACAATTCTGGCCTCGCACTGGCTGAGCTTGACACCAGCTTTCTCCAGGCTGAGTCGCTCTGAAATGGCCAAAATCAGATCGCTGCGCCCGGACTGCTGTACCTGAAAAAACTTTTTGCGCAGGTATTCAGGTCTCCAGTATCCGACAATTTCAAGCAGGCAGGTACGTCCATCAGGATGTACCAGGCGAAAATCTGGAATCATGACGCTGCCTGGAACAGGAATCAAATCAACTTCGCGCTCCAGTCGCCAAGGGGTGTTGAGCTGACTCCAGCGATCGGCAAAAGCCGACTCTATCAGGCTATCGTAGGGCTGTCCGGGTGGATAGTGGCTGACCAATCCACAGTCGGAGCTGAGGGTGAAGTGCTGCTGTCGAGTGGTGTTGCTGTAGTGGTCACGCATTTGCAGCGTGGCGGTCAGACTCCAGCGAGTTACGTGCAAAATGGCTGGAATTAGCTTGGCAATATCGATGCCATAGCGAGTGCTGGGCTTAAATAAGCTGGTGGGACCATCAATTGCGATTGTAAAGCCGTGATCGGCATCGCCCTCGATGTAGGTCATCAGGCGAAAAAGCTTGAGATATCGAAACATCAGCTTATATTCGCCGGGGTCGTTACGGTGAGCATTTAGGCTGATCTGACTGGCCCGATAGAAAACGCCCTGCACCTGAGAAAGGTTATAGCGGTGCAGTAAGGCCGCAGCGGTGGGCGGCTCGAAGGCGACTAAGATGCGGTTTTCTTGCAAATCGGCATACAGCCCCTGACGAACATGAGCAACCTCAATGTCTCGCTCTAGCTCCTGACTGAGCTGCTGAGCTAAAGTTACGAGCGTTTGCTCACTCTGCTGTAGGCCAGGTACCAACTGAGCCGATAGCGCAAAAACTCGCTGTCGCAAGTCAGTGGGTTCTAGCGGGCTGACAATATCAAACGTGCTGAAGCCGCTGCGCAGCAGATGGGCTAGACCGCGCTTGATGCGATAGTCGGTTTCTTCGCCTTCAATTTGCTGGAGCTGCTGGTTAAGATATGCCTGCGGCTGACCGACGGCCTGCTGAAATAGATCGATCAGCTCTTGCGCCGTTTCAAGGCTTTGAGGCGTGAGCGCCAACTGCTTAGGGATGACGCTTTCGCCGTTTAGTCGATAAATGAGTAAATCGCTGGTTAACGTAGCTCTAGCCTCTTACTAGTTGGAGACGACACTGCTCGACGTAGATGCGAGCGACAGAGTCGGCAGGATTATCTCGCAGGCAGGCTTCAAATCTTGTAGCCGCCTCTTGATAAGAGTGCTGGTAATACCACGTTAGAGCAGTTTCAAACTCAGTTTTGCTGGCTAGCTTGCGATCGCGCACTGAGGGCGTGTCTGCTTCAAACACTTCGTAGACGCTAATAAACTCTGTTTTACCTCTGGCTTGAACCCGGTCGATAACGCGCATAGCGTACTGGCTCATATCCTGCAGTTGCAAAAACGTATAGTGAGAGATAATCAACGAAACTTGATACTGACGGGTCATCCGCTCAATTCGAGCTGCTATGTTGACTGTGTCACTAATCACGGTGCTGTCCATCCGGTTTTTGCCGCCGACAGTTCCTAACATCAGGGAGCCAGTATTAATGCCTATCCCGATTTGAATTGGGCTATAGCCTTTAAGCATACGTTGCTCATTGTAGAGGGCTAAACGCTTTAGCATCGCAAGGCCAGCCTGAATTGCATCATCTGCGCCGCCGCTGAAAAGCGCCATGATAGCGTCACCAATGTACTTATCAATGAAGCCTTTATTTTCGGCGATCGCAGGCTCCATGCGCGATAGAAAGGCATTGATAAAGCGGAAATTTTCCTCCGGCGTCATCTGTTCTGAAAGATGGGTAAAATCTATGATATCGGCAAACAAAACCGACATAGTTTGCTCAACTTGATCTCCTAAATGAACGTCAATAATACTGTCTTTCTGCAGAAATTGTAGAAATTCCTGAGGGACAAAACGGCCATAGGCCAGGTTGATCTTAGAAAGACGTAAGTGAATGCCAATACGCGCAATCAGCTCATCTTTAGAAATAGGTTTAGTTAAATAGTCATTAGCCCCGGCATTCAGACCTTCCACGATATCAGGAACCTGATTCTTCGCCGTCAGCATCACGATGGGCAGTTCGTGGGCCGGAAAACTCTGCCGCACCTGACGGCAGACCTCATATCCGGTCATTTTAGGCATCATCACGTCTAGCAGCAGTAAATCTGGACGCAGCCCTTTCTCAATCATCTCTAGGGCGTCAGGGCCGTTTGCGGCTTGTAACACCCCGTAATGCTGAAGCTGCAGATGGTTAGCAATCACCTGCCGATTAATGAGCTCGTCGTCTACTACCAAGATCTTGAGCGTTTCTGGATCCAGTGAAAGCCGCTGTATTTCCTGCTCTAAACGGGCATCAAAAGGGATTTCTTCTAGTAGCAGATCCTCAGTTACCACCGGAATGGCAATCTCAGATACACCTCGACTTAGATTTCGCTCAGGCGACCGAGAAGGGGGCGGCGCTGGCTGTTCATAGACTGAGTGGGCAATTGGCAAGTTAAAGGTAAACTGGGATCCCGCCCCTACCTGGGAAATTACCTGAATCGTGCCGCCATGAAGCTCTACTAGCTGCTTGGTAACGGCGAGTCCTAGACCCGTGCCAGAGTAGGTGCGTGTGGCTGAGCCATCACCTTGCTCAAAAGGCTCAAAAATCTGCTGTAGCTGCTCTGGCAAAATACCAATCCCAGTATCGGAGACAGTAATCGCTAGCTGCTCTGGTACACCAGCATACTGCCAGCGGTGGCCTGATACATTCTCTCCTGACTTAGAGGAAGGCTGGGGGATCTCAGTTGTAATCACCTGAGCCGAAATCCCTACCATGCCGGTTTCAGTAAATTTGACAGCGTTATCAACTAGGTTGTGCAGGATCTGCTGTAAACGATTTTCGTCAGCCAGTGCCAGCGGCAAACGAGGAGAAACAGCATTGATTAGCTGTATTCTTTTAGCATTGGCTACCGGACGATTCAGCGCTATGACAATTTCAGAAATTTCCCGCAAACCAATGGGCCTGAGATTGAGATCAAGCGTTTGATGGCGCATTTTGGAAAAGTCTAAAATATCGTTGACGAGAGTTGCCAAGCGGCGTCCACTCGTCACAACCATGGCCAGATTAGCTCGGGTCAAGGGCAGCAGAGGGCCTGTAACCCCATCAATCAGTGACTCAGCAATGCCAATAATGCCATTTAGAGGTGTGCGTAGCTCATGAGAAGTGTTGGCTAAAAACTCGTCTTTGACCTGGTCTAGACGCCGTAGTTCAGCATTTTTGGCTTCTAGGGTTTCAAATGAATGTTTAAGCTGCCCTGCCATTTGCTCAAAGGAAATGGCAAGCTCCGCTAATTCTTCAAAGCGTCCTTCTGGCAAAGGCTGCTCCCAATCGCCCACGGCTAATTGCTTAGCGGCGTCGTTGAGGCGCAGAATAGGCCGCACTACCCAGCGTGAAGTCATGCCTGCAACCACGCTGGCGATTAGCAAAGAGATCAGGCTCAGCACAGCCGTATTGCGATTGCTAGCGGCAATTTGAGCCATAAAATCGGCTTCGGGGATCACAGTTACGATTAGCCAGTCTAATCGGCTGCCATCTTTGAAAGGCACGACTCTAACGAGCTGTCGCTGGTTCTCTAACGAAAAGCTAAACTGGTGGGCTGTTGTAATTCGATTCAGGCTGCTGTGGTTTTCTAGCAGAGCTAAAGTAGTGGTTTGAATCAGCGGTGACTGGCTGGCCATTGCCTGCAGGCGCTCCTGCTGATTGTGACTGCTGACAAAAGGCGGTTCTTGAGCCGAACTGGCTACGATTTCACCCGTGCGCTCAATGATGAAAGCCTGACCGTTTTGACTGACTTTTAGGTTTCGCAAAAATTCACTAATTTGCTCCAGGGTGATATCGGCTGCTAACACGCCTTGAAGCTGACCGCGATCGCCGTAGACAGGTACGGCTGGCGTAATGCCTAGCAGCGCGTAGTCCTGTGAGGCAAAGCGATAGATGGGACTCCAGGTACGCTTGCCCGCGCTAACTGCTGCCTGATACCAAGGACGCAGGCGCGGGTCAAAATCTTGAATGCTGGTAAGTTCAGCCCGTCTGCCCTGCGCGTTGAGGCGATAGGTGCGGCGCTGAGGAATAGAGGCGGCATCGATGTACCACAGCATCTGTTCGCCATTTTCCCGACGCTGCACTCCCACAAACTCCCCCGTTTCGCTGCCAAAGTAGAGGCTACTTAAGTTTTCGGTAGCCTGGAGCTGATTCCAGAAGTGACGCTCTAAGGCGGCTAGGTCTTGGGTGGAGAGATCGCCATTGGCGATCGCGCTAAGACTTTGGGCCAAAGACCAGGTTGGCTGAGCCAGATAGCTCTGAACATGTTCCTCAATGCGAGCGCTGGTCTCTTGAGAGAGCTGAGTGGCCAGGGACTGAACAGCTTTTTGGCCATTGCGAAATGAAATCCAGGCCGTCAGCCCTACGACTGCTGTAACTTGAACAATGAATGAAACCACTAGCACGTTGCGCAGCGGCAACTTACCTGAAGCTCTGGAGAGAGAACGCTTGAGAAAAAAGTAAGCCATAGGGGAGTAAGGCTATTAGAACAGCCCTGTCAATCTGCGTTTCTGCCAAGGGAAAAGAATCTGTCAGCTCTAAGCGTTACCGGCACCCGCGTTGCAAAAGACACTATTAAATTCGATTGAAAATAAAGCGCCTACTTAAGTAAATCTGCTTTGTCCTGTTTCTGAAACTGAAGCGGCTACCTATTTACAAAATTATTTATAGAAAGTCTGCTTTTTGAAGCAGCCGCTACAACTCAATTATCCGTACTTTTCCGTACAAACCAAATTCTTTTAACCAAACTCAGCCAGATGACCGAATAGTCAAGCTGAATTACGGGCTTTTATACTGAAACCAAAGGGGTGCATTTACTTTGTACTGACTGTCTGTATTACCTGATTACCTGCTAGTGAACCTTGATTCAATCTGAAACGCTTGATCTGCTGGAATGGCCTCGTTTATGCCAGCAGCTTTCTACTTTTGCTGTGACTAAGTTAGGGGCGATCGCCGCGCGCCATCTGATGCTACCTGAGACCCAGGCCGATAGCGAACATTTGCTGGTGCAGACCCGAGAAGTCTACTGGCTAGAAAGCGAAACGACCGGGCTGAGCTTTAGCGGGGTTGAGAATATTAGTCCGGCCCTAGAGCGGGTTGAGAAACAGGGAACGCTCTCAGGCAAGGAGCTATTGGCGATCGCCACGACGCTAAACTGTGCCCGCCAGCTGCGGCGGCTAATTGACAGCCACGAGCTAGAGGTACCCGTCCTCAGCCAGCTAGTAGCCGACCTGCGGACTTTCCCAGAGCTAGAGCAGGCAGTTCACCATGCCATTGACGACCTAGGAGAGGTCACTGACCGCGCCAGCCCCAAATTAGGGGGAATCCGCACGCAGCTCCGGCAGGGGCGCGACCAGATTTACCAGAAGCTGCAAAAAATTCTGCAGCGCCACACCGGAGCCATTCAAGAGCAGCTGATTACTCAGCGCAGCGATCGCTTTGTGATTCCGGTCAAAGCACCCCAAAAAGACTCCATTCCCGGCATTGTCCACGACGCTTCCACCAGCGGCGCGACGCTCTATGTCGAACCCCAAAGCATCATTGAGATGGGCAACCGCCAGCGGCAGCTTCAGCGCCAGGAAAAAACTGAAGAGGAGAAAATTCTGCGGCAGCTTTCAGAGCAGGTCGCTGAAGTTCTACCGGATTTAGAGCAGTTGCTGGCAGTGGTGACCACGCTTGATCTAGCCACCGCCCGTGCCCGCTATGCTCTCTGGCTGCAGGCAAATCCGCCCCGCTTTGTCGCTGCCGATGAAATTACAACGCTGCGGCAGCTGCGGCACCCGCTCTTGGTCTGGCAGGGGCAGCACGAAGGCGGTCATGATGTCATTCCTATCAATGTCATTGTGCAGCCGCACATTCGAGTGGTGGCGATTACTGGCCCTAATACGGGCGGTAAAACCGTGACGCTTAAAACGCTGGGTCTAGCCGTGCTCATGGCCAAAGCGGGTCTGTTTATCCCGGCGCGTGAACCCGTCGAAATTCCCTGGTTTGACCAAATACTGGCCGACATTGGCGATGAGCAATCTATTGAACAAAGCCTTTCCACCTTCTCCGGCCATATCCGCCGCATCAGCCGCATTCTCAATACGCTCGTTTCCCCTGCCCCCTCTAACGCCCTTGTCCTGCTGGACGAAGTCGGCGCAGGCACCGACCCTTCAGAGGGCAGCGCTCTGGCGATCGCCCTGCTGCAGCACTTAGCCAATAGCGCCCGGCTCACAATTGCCACGACTCATTTTGGTGAACTCAAGGCGCTCAAGTATGAAGATGAACGGTTTGAAAATGCCTCAGTGGAGTTTGACGAGGAGACCTTATCACCCACCTATCGCCTGCTCTGGGGCATTCCCGGACGCTCCAACGCGCTCAGCATTGCTCGTCGCTTAGGGCTAGATGAAACCGTGGTGGCCCAGGCCCAAAACTATGTGGGTATTGGCGGCCAGGAAGACGTCAATCAGGTAATTGCGGGCCTTGAAGCCCAGCGCCGCCGCCAAGAGAACAGCGCTGAGGAAACAGCTAAGCTCTTGGCTCAGGCTGAAAAGCTCCACGCTGAAGTTGCTAGCAAAGCCCAGCAGCTACAGGAGCGAGAACAGGAACTCAAGCGCCAGCAAGAGCAGGCGATTCAGGCGGCGATCGCAGAAGCTAAAGCCGAGATTGCCGGGGTGATTCGGCGGCTACAGCAGGGAGAACCCAAAGCTCAAGAGGCCCAAAAAGCGACCGAGTCGATTGATAAAATTGCCCAACAGCAGCGATCGCAGCGGCAGGCTCAGACCCCGCCCAGGTTTGAACCTAAAGTAGGCGATCGCGTGCGGATTCCTAGCCTGGGTCAGACCGCAGAAGTGCTGAGCCAGCCCGACGCGGACAACAAGCTCACAGTCCGCTTTGGCCTGATGAAAATGACGGTTTCTTTAACAGAAATTGAGTCGCTATCGGGTGAAAAAGCCGATATTCCGGTCAAGATCTCAACCCCAGCGCCACCGCCCCCCCCGCCAAAAGCGCCAGCGCTGCGCACTTCTCGCAATACCTTTGATCTGCGCGGGCAGCGGGTCAGCGAGGCGGAAGTGATTTTAGAAGCCGCGATCGCCAAAGCCAATGGCCCCATCTGGATTATTCATGGTCATGGCACCGGCAAACTCAAGCGAGGCGTGCATGAATTTCTCCAGCATCACCCGCAGGTAGAGCGTTGGGAAGCCGCAGAGCCATCCGATGGCGGCACAGGTGTTACGGTGGCCTATCTGTAGGGAAACTTGAAGCTGGTAGGAATACCTAGATCTGGTCAGATCTAGCTTTACAGGTGACTCCTATCACTTATCAATAACAATAATCTTTGCTACGCTAACCCACCTAACGCTAACAGTGCGCTTTGGATATGATGAGTGCGCGGCAACTGAACCAACAGCTTCAATTTAACCAGCTACTGAATACTCTGACCCAGCGCATTCGTCAATCTTTAGAGGTTGAAACCATACTGCAGACGACTGCAGACGAGGTGCGTCAGTTTTTGCAGGCAGACCGGGTTTTGATCAATCGCCTGTTACCTGACGGTAAGCAGCAGGTACAGGTTGAGTCAGTTGGTGGGGCATGGCCTGCTTTGCAGAACATCTTGCTACCTAATTCTCAGCCTCTGTATGAGCAGTTTTGCAACGCTCAAGAGTTTGTTATTGCCGATACGGATCTCAGCTCAGCAGACATTGTTCCAGAACTGAGAGACTTTTTGCAGCAGTACCAGGTGCAGGCTCGGCTCGTACTGCCTATTGACTACGAGGGTCGGCTCTGGGGGGTGCTGGTGGCTCACCAGTGCAGCGCTCCTCGCCCTTGGAAAGCCGTAGAAATTGAGTTTCTACAACAGCTAGCAGCTCAGGTGGCGATCGCCCTGCATCAGGGCGAACTCTATCAGCAGGCTCAAGCCGAAATCGAGCAGCGCAAACGTATCGAGGCGACCCTGTTGGAAAGTCAGGCCCAATATGCCAGCTTAGCCGAAGCTTCACCTGTGGGTATCTTTCGTACAGATGCAGTAGGCAACTGTCTCTATGTCAATGAGCGCTGGTGTAAAATTGCTGGACTGACGCTAGCCGAGGCATTAGGTGAAGGCTGGCTCAGGGGAATTCATCCAGACGATCGAGAGACTATCTACAGTGAATGGACTCGTGCTACGCACTCTCGGCAACCTTTTCAATTGGAGTATCGCTTTAGAAAAGCCGACGGCCCAATTAGTTGGGTCTACGGGCAGGCGACTGCAGAGCTGAGTCAGGTAGGCCAGACTATAGGCTATGTCGGCACGATCACGGACATTACAGCTCAAAAAGAAACCGCTGTTCAGCTCCACCAGGTTCTACAGCGGCTGCAAACCTACATCAAAAATTCTCCTCTGGCAGTGATTGAGTGGGATCACAGCTTTCGGGTGCGGCAGTGGTCAGAGAGTGCTGAAAAAATTTTTGGCTGGCGATCTGATGAGGCCGTAGGGAGAGATCTCAGCCAGTGGCAGTTTGTCTATGAAGCTGATGCTGAAAGAGTGCAGCAGAGTGCTGCGGACTTACTCAGCCGCAAAATACCGCACAGTATTGTCTGCAATCGTAATTACACCAAACAGGGCGAGGTTGTTCATTGCGAATGGTACAACTCTGCTTTATTTGACGAGTCAGGTGAGCTGATTTCGATTTTATCCCTGGTACAGGACGTTACCCGGCGTCAGCAAGCTGAATCGGCCCTGAGCGCTCAGGTAGCCGAAACTCAGGCAATTTTGTCTACCATTCCCGATTTAATGATGGTTCTACATCGGGATGGTTTTTATACAAAGTGGGTGCGCCAGAATCTAGCCACCACCCTTTTGCCTCGTGACTCTGACCCGGTTGGCAAACCCCTGACAGCCTTGTTGCCTGCCGAAATTGCGCTGCGACATATGGAGGCTTGTCATCAAGCGCTAGAGACAGGCAGGGTTCAGCAGTATGAACAGCAGGTGCAGCTAGGCGATCGCCTACAGTACGAAGAAGTGCGCATGGTGCCCTACACTGCGGACACGGTGCTGCAAATTGTGCGAGACATCAGCCAACGCAAGCAGGCTGAACAAGCCCTGTTTGCTGAAAAAGAACTGGCCCAAATTACGCTGCAGTCAATTGGGGACGCGGTAATTACCACCAACGCCAGCGGTGAGGTGGTCTACTTCAATCGCATAGCTGAGCAGCTAACAGGCTGGGGTGAAGCCGAGGCCAAAGGGCGGCCCCTGCCAGAAGTTTTTCAAATTATTCATGAGATCACGCTGGAACCAGCCCTAATCCTGTAGAGCGTGTTTTGAGAGAGGGGCGAATTTTGGGGCTGGCCAATCACACTGCTCTGATTCACCGTGACGGGACGAGCCACAGTATTGAAGACTCTGCCGCGCCTATTCGCAATCGGGAGGGCGCTATTGTGGGTTCGGTGCTGGTCTTTCGCGATGTCACCCAGGCCCGCAGCCTGGCCCGTCAAATTTCCTGGCAGGCCAATCACGACGCCCTGACTGGCCTAGTCAACCGCCACTATTTTGAACAGAAACTGACCCAGGCGATCGAAAGCGCCCATCAGGAAAATCAGCATCACGTCCTCTGCTACCTTGATCTCGATCAGTTTAAGGTGGTCAACGATACCTGTGGACATACAGCGGGCGATGAGCTACTGCGCCAGCTAGCTAGGTTACTCAGAAACGGCATTCGCACAATCGATACTCTGGCCCGCTTGGGCGGTGATGAGTTTGGCATTTTGCTCTATCAGTGCCCTCTAAACCGGGCGATCGCAATCGCAGAAGAACTGCGACAGGCTGTTTATACTTTTCGCTTTGTCTGGCAGGGCAAATCCTTTGGGGTCGGGGTCAGCATGGGCTTAGTCGTGATTGATGCTGACAGCCTCAATTTGGTCAACATTATGAGTGCTGCAGATGCGGCCTGCTACGCGGCTAAAGATGCGGGGCGCAACCGGGTGCAGGTCTACCAGCCTGATGATGTCACCCTCACCCACCAGCGCCAAGAGCGTCAGTGGAGCGTCAGAATTCGACGGGCCTTAGAAGCTCATCAGCTACGGCTCTATCATCAGCCGATTATCTCTGCGACCCTGGAGACAGCCAGCACTCACACTGAGATTTTGCTGCGCATGGTGGATGCCGAAGGCCAGCTGATTCGACCTTCTGATTTTATTCCAGCCGCTGAGCGCTACGACCTAATGCTAGAGGTCGATCGCTGGGTGGTGCGTACCTGCTTTACGGAACTGCAGCGCTACAGGGCCAGATCGCTGCCCTCAGACCGGCGCTACAGCCTCCATGCGCTCAATCTTTCAGGGGCTAGTCTGGGAGACAGGTATTTTCTGGAGTTTCTGCAAGAGCAGTTTAGCCAGCATCAGATTCCTCCCGAAACCATCTGCTTTGAGATTACTGAAACTGCTGCAATTTCAGATCTCAGCCAGGCGACTCGTTTTATTGAAGAACTCAAGGCGCTGGGCTGCTGGTTTGCTTTAGATGATTTTGGCAGCGGCATGTCGTCTTTTGCCTACTTGAAAACGCTGCCTGTGGATTTCTTAAAGATTGACGGGCGCTTTATTCAGGACATCGTCAGCGATCCGACTGCCTATGCCATCGTCGAGTCGATCAATCATGTCGGTCACGTCATGGGACTGCAAACGGTCGCAGAGTTTGTGGAATCTGAGTTGGCAATGCAGTACCTGCGGCAGATCGGGGTGGATTATCTACAGGGATACATCATTGCGGAGCCTCAGCCCTGGCCCGATGTGGCAGTCGCAGATTCAGCAGATTCAATAGATTGACCAAGCCCAAATTAACTAAGATTACCTGAGAGCTTAGCTTTGGCTTGCTGCCAGAGGCTCTCTAGTTCGGCGGGCGAGTAGTCTTTCAGCGATCGCTCAGCAACGGCTTCTACCTGGGTAAAGCGCTCGATAAAGCGGCGATGGGTGCCCTGGAGGGCGGCAGTGGGGTCGAGATCGTACCAGCGGGCCAGGTTCACTATCGTAAATAATAGATCCCCTAGTTCGGCTTGCTGGTTGGCTTTGGGTTCACTAGCGATCGCCTGCTGAAACTCGGCTAGCTCCTCCCAAAACTTATCCCATACCCCCTCTACGTTTTCCCATTCAAACCCGGCGGCGGCGGCTTTTTGAGAAATTTTCATAGCAGCCATCAGCGGCGGCAGGGTGCGGCTGTATTTTTGCAGCTTGGGCGTCAGCTGATGCGGCTCGTAAGGCAGACCTTTTTCCTCAGCTTTGATCCGCTCCCAGTTGCGGTTCACCTCTTGTACATTTGCTACGCTGACATCCCCAAAGACATGGGGATGACGGCGAACTAGCTTATCAGCAATGCCGTTGGCAACCACTGCCAGGTCAAACTGGCTTTTATCCTGAGCAATCTGAGCTTGCAAGACTACCTGCAGCAGCAGATCTCCCAGTTCCTCAGCAATATCGTCAGCATTGCCGACTTGAATGGCTTCTACCACCTCATAGGCTTCTTCAATCACATAGGGAATTAGGGTTTGAGGCGTTTGAGCCAGATCCCAAGGGCAACCGCTCTCGGGATGACGTAGCTCGGCCACTACCTCTACTAGGCGCTGGAGGGCTAACAAAACCGGCGAGGTTATTGGACTAAGTGCATCGGGCTGAGTAGGCGTCATTAAATTTTGGCCCCGAGAGGAAACTTCTTTAGTCTCTCACTTTCGCCCTGATTTCCGCTGTTGCCTATGACGTCGCTTTCTCGATTTTTTGTAGTCAGAAACCAGCCAGTCGCTGCTGTAATGGCTGAGCGCCCCCAGTTCTAACCCGGCAATAAAGCCAGCCATTCTCGCCAGTAGTTTTTGAAAGACTTGCCCAGTCCTTGAAGAATTTCTGTCCAGGTAATCGGGTTGGGGCCGAGCGCATTGATAATTTCAATACCGATTAGTGCCAATAGCCCCACCCACAGCGATAGATACAGCACCCGCACCAGCGTACCCACAACCGGGCCATGAGAAAAGCGCGATCGGTGCTTGAGACTGCCCCGATACGGTACCCAGATCCAGCTAAGCCAACCCCAGCGACGCGACTGTAGCGATCGCACATCTAGGTCAGGCCCAAACATAAACCCTCCAAACAAAAAACCTCCCCCCACGAGGCCAGTCAGCCACAGGCTCAGCGTCAGCCCAAACGCCAGCAGCAAGACTAAGGGCAAGCTCCAGAGGGTAATACGATCGTGGGTGCGACCTGAGGGCATGATGCATCTGTATCAGCAGACTCAGCTTACTGCAAATTTTGGCAGCAGGGGTACGCACGTTCAAGGAGTCTGCTACAATGCTGTATGGCAAGCAATGGGGGCGGTTAGCTCAGTTGGTAGAGCGCCTGCCTTACAAGCAGGACGTCACTGGTTCGAGTCCAGTACCGCCCATTGATGTGCAGCATGCATCGACACTTTGTTTAGCATCGGTGACGGATTAGCGCCGCTGGCGTCAATCTATATTTTGTTATGACAAACAAATTAGTGTCGTCAAAGTGGCGCTGCCATACAGCACTTCTACGTTATCTATGCGTCAGGGTTAGTCCAATATTCCCAACTGCTCATACTCTACTGCACGCTCTAGGCCCAGCATCTTAGCTTGGTGTTCATTCGTTCAGGCGCTAAGGGTAGAGCTTACCAATAACGCCGCCGAGCGTACCTTCCGCTCGGCGCGTTATTGGCGACGGTTCAACCGCCAGTCTCTTAGCGGCCTCGCTGCGTAGAAGGCCACCATCGCAACAAAACGTTAGAATCAGCTTTTTTTATCGTAGTGAGTAACAAAACTTATCTTTTTTCTCAGATGGCTTCTACTATCTTCTATGATTGCCTGAAGAAGTTAAGCATTGAGATGTTACACACTTTTTAATAAACCGTTGCGACATCCCGAAACGTTTTAATCTGAAACCTAGATAAATAGCTTTAGTTTGATCCTGACTAACCAATTCCACGCTCCATGAATTCAAAGACGGCAGTAGAGTGACTGCTTCATTGCCTTTTTGGAGGCAGCATGGAATCGCAAGGCAGGTCTGAAATGCAGACACTAGTTGAGAAGGGAGCCTTTGAGATCTAATGAGTGTTACAGCAAGCGGTGGTAGCTCTGTTGCGCGGCCACAACTCTACCAGACTCTTCCGGTCGCTACGATCTCCCAAGCTGAGCAGCAAGATCGCTACATCACCCGGGGTGAGCTGACTGAGTTGGCCAGTTTTTTTGAGTCGGGTGCAAGGCGTTTGGAAATCGCCCAGACGCTGACTCGTAAGTCAGAATTGATTGTTTCTCAAGCGGCCAATCGAATTTTTACAGGCGGATCGCCCCTAGCTTATTTAGAAAGACCCGCAGAAGCGGATGTGCCTGAAATGACTCGTGGCGGTGCCGTCCTAGATGACAAAGAAGCCTCTAGGCTTGGAACGGCAACCTATGTAGACAGCGGCGGTGGCTTTTTTGAAGGGCTGCGATCGCTCTTTAGCGCCACCAGTTCTGGCCCAATTCCGCCCGGATTTCGGCCCATCAATGTCTCTCGCTACGGCCCCAGCAACATGCAAAAGTCGCTGCGGGATCTGAGCTGGTTTTTGCGCTATACGACCTACGCCATCGTAGCGGGCGACCCCAATATTATTTCGGTTAACGTCCGGGGGCTGCGGGAGATTATTGAAAATGCCTGCTCTAGTGCTGCTACAACTGTGGCGCTACAGAGTATGGAGCAGGCAGCTTTGGGCTACTTCAGACAAGACCCAGAGGCCCAAGAGATAGTCGCTCGCTATTTTGGCGTCGTCATTGCTGAGTTCAAAGCACCGACCCCCTCAGATAAGCTACGTCAGCGCCCCTCTCCTGACCTGCAGGGTCTACAGCTACCGCAGATCTACTACAATGCAGCTGAGCGACGTCCTGTCTACGCCATGAAGCCAGGGCTATCGGCTAGCGAAAAGAACAATATTGTTAAAGCTGCTTACCGTCAGGTTTTTGAGCGCGACATTACCCGAGCTTACTCGCTGTCAATTTCTGACCTTGAATCCAAAGTCAAAAACGGCGAAATCTCCATGAAGGAGTTTGTGCGCCGTCTGACTAAGTCGCCGCTCTATCGCAAAAATTTCTACCAGCCTTACATCAACAGCCGAGCCATTGAGCTAGGTTTTCGGCACATCCTGGGACGGGGGCCAAGCTCCCGCGAAGAAGTGCAGAAATATTTCTCGATCATCTCCCAGGGAGGGTGGGCTGCCTTTGTCGATGAGCTGGTAGATTCCAACGAATACGCTGACTATTTTGGGGAAGAAACCGTTCCTTACATTCGCGGTCTAGGCCAAGAAGCTCAGGAATGCCGCAACTGGGGCGCTCAGCAAGATTTACTTAACTACAGCGCCCCCTTTCGCAAGGTACCCCAGTTCATCACGCTGTTTGCTAGCTATGAGCAGCCGCTGCCCGATCAGCATCCCTATGGTTCTGGCAACGATCCTCTAGAAATTCAGTTTGGGGCAATTTTTCCCAAAGAAACCCGCAACCCCAGTACCAGTCCTGCGCCGTTTAACAAAGATACGCGCCGAATTCTGATTCATCAGGGGCCGGGAATCAAAAATCAGCTGAGCAATCCCAAGGCGCGTGGTGAATTTCCAGGCAGCTTGGGGCCTAAAGTCTTCCGCTTAGACCAGCGTCCGTTCTCAGGCATCAGCTCTCAGGGCAATAACGCTCAGGGCGTTAAGTTTTCTGAAAGCTCGACTCAGAAAGTTATTAAAGCCGCTTACCGCCAGGTTTTTGGCCGCGATGTCTATTCTGGTCAGGGGGTTCGTGTGGCTGAGATCAAGCTGGAGAACGGCGAGATTCCAATGCGCGAGTTTGTGCGGATGCTGGCTAAGTCTGACACCTTCCGTAACCTCTACTGGTCTTCGCTGTACGTGACTAAAGCTGTCGAGTATATTCATCGACGCCTACTGGGACGGCCCACCTACGGTCGTCAGGAAATCAACAGCTATTTTGACATCTGTGCCAAGAAAGGCTTTTACGCGCTGGTCGATGCCATTATCGACAGCCAAGAGTACAGCGAAGCCTTTGGTGAAGATACTGTGCCCTACGAGCGCTACCTGACCCCTGGAGGCGTCGCCATGCGATCGCTGCGGGTCGGCGCTATTCAGGAGCGAGGCGCTAAGGTCGAGTCTCAGACCACGCCTCGATTTGTTGAGCTAGGGGCAGTAACCGAAAGCAGAACGCTGCCGGATGTTCGCTCTCGCGTTAGTCAGGGGGTTAATCGTCAGCGGCAGCAGACCAAGATCTTTAAGCTGACTACCCTGGCGGATAAGCCCGCTCTACAGCAGGTTGTTCAGGCTGCCTATCGCCAGATTTTTGAGCGCGATATTGCTCCCTACGTGATCAAGAAAAAATTCACAGAGCTAGAGAGCAAGCTAGGCAACGCAGAGATCAATCTCAAGGAGTTTATCGAAGGTCTGGGCTGCTCTGATCTCTATCTTAAAGAGTTCTACACGCCCTATCCCAACACTAAGGTGATTGAGCTAGGCACCAAGCACTTCTTAGGTCGCGCACCTCAAGATCAGGCTGAAATCCGCAAGTACAACCAGATTCTGGCTAGCGAAGGTATTAAGGGCTTCATTTTTGCCATGCTCAGCACCCCTGAGTACGCAGAGTACTTTGGTGAAGACACGGTACCCTACCGCCGCTTCCCGACGCTGCCTGCGGCAAACTTCCCCAATACCGAACGGCTGTATAACCGACTTACCAAGCAGAGCAAAGATCTGGTTGTACCCAGTTTCAGCCCGGTGAAGCCGGACATGGACGCGGCCAACATGCCCATTATGGCCAGAGCGTTAGCTGACGGGGCTGAGCAGGCCAAGCAGCAGGAGGCTATGGTGGCGGGTGTAGGCCGCTCTGTGCAGCCTGCTGAGGTGGCCTCAGCGCCGAGTATGCGGATCTACCGTCTGTCAGACTCAGGGCACAACTTAGACGCGGTGATGACAGCGGCCTACCAGCAGGTGATGGAGGTTTCATCAGGAGATATTCCCCCTGAGCTACGGCAGCCTCACCTAGAAGCTCAACTGCGATCGCGGCAAATTACCGTGCGCCAGTTTGTGCAGCAGCTAGTGGCCTCTGCAGCTTACAATCAGCGCTTCTGTCAGCCCTACCCTCTAGAGAAGCAGGCAGAATTCCTTTGTCGGCATCTGCTGGGGCGATCGCCTGTGCCACCGGAAGATGCTGCCCAGATTAGCCAAAAGCTGGTCGAGCAGGGCCTAGCCACAACAGTTGCAGAGATTGTCCAAGGAGCCGAGTATAACCGCTACTTTGGCGAACAGGGAGTCCCTTACCAGCGCGTTAGCCTGGCTTAGCTGAGCGGACGTCAGTGACCTCTAAGGGCGATCGCCTTTAGAGGCAAATACTATCAGCGATCGCAACTGGGCTAGCTTAAAGTTGCGATCGCTTTTGTGCGTTTTTTTATTGCAGCCTTAAATTCGCTAAGTAATACGGAAAGCAACATTGGTTTGACATCTATGAACAACTGATAAATCTGAGGAATAGTATTACAAAATATTGCGCTAACTCTAAGAAGCATGGCTTAATACCGGAAAATATTTGCGGAAGGTAGCTGAGCCTGATGAACTGGATGACTCCGGTATCTCTGTGGCCTTCACAGAGTATCTAGCGCTATGCGGTGCGTGTAGTAAAAGCACGGTCTAATGCCAGACTTTTCTCAAGTCCCGTTGGCCAAACTTTTTCAGCGTATCGTTCCAGGGTCAGCCCCTTAAATCTGTTGAACACCAGCGCACTTTAGCCTGGTTACATTCTTCTGGAGGAATCCATCAATGAGTATTGTCACGAAGTCAATCGTGAATGCAGATGCTGAGGCTCGCTATCTCAGCCCTGGCGAACTAGATCGGATCAAGTCCTTTGTCACATCCGGCGAACGTCGTTTGCGGATTGCTCAGGTTCTGACTGAGTCACGCGAGCGCATCGTTAAGCAAGCTGGCGATCAGCTGTTTCAGAAGCGCCCCGATGTAGTTTCCCCCGG
Organism: Leptolyngbyaceae cyanobacterium RM1_1_2; assembly: GCA_012032345.1. GTDB lineage: Bacteria > Cyanobacteriota > Cyanobacteriia > Phormidesmidales > Phormidesmidaceae > Sphaerothrix. The sequence continues at coordinate 38,986 of JAAUQI010000014.1, forward strand.
CGGCAATGCTTACGGCGAAGAAATGACCGCGACCTGCCTGCGGGACATGGACTACTATCTGCGCCTAGTGACCTACGGCGTTGTCGCAGGCGACACCACTCCCATTGAGGAAATTGGGCTGGTAGGCGTTCGTGAAATGTACAACTCTCTAGGCACCCCAGTTCCTGCCGTGGCTGAGTCCATTCGCTGCATGAAGGGCGTTGCCTCCTCCATGCTCTCCAGCGAAGACGCAGCTGAAGCAGCTTCCTACTTCGACTTTGTTGTAGGGGCAATGCAGTAAGTCTCTCAGCTTGCAGAGACCCATCGTTACTTTGAGAATCGGCTATTAAGGAAGCAAAAACATGCAAGACGCCATTACTTCTGTAATCAACTCTTCTGACGTTCAAGGCAAGTACTTAGACAACTCAGCTATGGATAAGCTCAAGGCTTATTTCCAAACTGGCGAGTTGCGCGTTCGTGCCGCCACCACCATCAGCGCTAACTCTGCTGATATCGTCCGCGACGCAGTTGCTAAGTCACTGCTGTACTCTGATATCACCCGTCCCGGTGGTAACATGTACACCACCCGTCGCTATGCGGCCTGCATCCGCGACCTAGACTACTACCTGCGCTATTCTACCTATGCCATGCTAGCAGGTGATCCCTCCATCCTAGATGAGCGGGTACTCAACGGCCTCAAGGAAACCTACAACTCCCTAGGCGTTCCTATCGGTGCCACTGTCCAAGCCATTCAGGCCATGAAAGAAGTCACTGCTTCTCTAGTAGGCGCTGACGCTGGCAAAGAGATGGGCGTGTACTTCGACTACATCTGCTCCGGTCTAAGCTAGGATTCAAACTGTCTGTGATCTTCACAGATTGAAACAGGGCTGCGGAAGTCTGGGGTGAGTGTTGAGCGCTCAAAAGCTTGTTTGGCTAACGGTAGATAAGTTCTGATTACTCAGCGTTGGCTCTCGACTTCCGGCTCTTTTTGAAAAGTCCTTCAAAATCGCTGACAACCAGTAGGCACTCTGCCGTTGGTTCTTAAGATTCAGGCATTAATATCAAGCGCTGAGGCTGCAAAGTAGCCTGCTTAAAATCTTTCCTTTACCTATTTTGTTGAGTTAGAGAGATCCCCACCATGCGAATGTTCAAAGTCACAGCCTGCGTTCCGAGTCAAACTCGAATCCGAACCCAGCGAGAACTCCAGAATACTTACTTCACTAAGCTGGTTCCCTACACTAACTGGTTTCGTGAGCAGCAGCGAATTCAGAAAATGGGTGGCAAAATTGTTAAGGTTGAGCTAGCCACTGGCCGACCGGGTCTGAACACGGGCCTGCTCTAAAGAGCTAAAACAACAGTTACAACAGAGGCTGCGGGGTTACCGGAGCCTTTTTGGCTTTTAAAGCAATATTATTTGTTCAGACCGGGTAATTCTCAGAGCCGCTTCGGTATACTGTCTTTTAACTTTCGGTGGCCTGAGCCAGTATTTGACTAAAGTTGACATTAACTGCATTCCTAAACCTATCGGCTCAGACCTGGTCTAGAGAGGCCAGACTTTTACGCTGGCTGACGCTGCTGTGGCTAATTATTGGACTGGCAGTACTGTATTCGGCGTCTTATCCGGTAGCTGATGCCGATTATGGAGACGGCCTACGCTATTTTAAGATTCAGCTACTTTGGGTGGCGCTGGGTCTGATAGGCTTCCAGTTTGTTGTTCAGACCTCGCTACAGCGGCTTCTAAAAATTTCAGGTATAGTCCTGCTGCTGTTAGTGAGCCTGATTTTAGTCACGCTGATGCCCCAGCTGGGTGTCACAGTCAATGGCGCAACCCGCTGGCTGGCTTTGGGGCCGTTTTTGATTCAGCCATCTGAGCTGTTAAAACCGTTTTTGGTGCTTCAGGCTGCTCGTTTGTTTGGTCAATGGCCTCAGATTCCCTGGGTGAACCGCTGTCTCTGGCTAAGCATTTTTGCCGCTGTTGTGGGGGTTATCCTGCTGCAGCCCAATCTGAGTACGGCAGCAGTTTGCGGCATTACGCTCTGGCTTATTGCCCTAGCAGCTGGCCTGCCTTATGCAGCACTGGCTGTTGTGGCGGGTAGCGGGTTAGGACTGGCCCTAGTCAGCGTCAGCCTGAAGGCTTATCAGCGCCAGCGGATCATTTCATTTCTAAATCCCTGGGCTGACCCAGCCCAAAGCGGATATCAGCTGGTGCAGAGTCTGTTGGCAATTGGCTCTGGTCAACTCTGGGGCAGCGGGTTTGGTCTGTCTCAGCAGAAACTTTTTTACCTGCCGATTCAGTACACAGACTTTATTTTCTCGGTTTATGCCGAAGAATTTGGGTTTGTAGGCTGCGTTGCGCTCATAGGTCTGCTAGCGGTTTATGCAAGTATTGCTCTAGTCGTCATTCTGCGCTGTGCTCACCCCATTTATCGCCTGATTGCCGTAGGTGCTGTAGTGCTGCTGGTAGGCCAGTCACTTTTGAATATTGGCGTTGCGGCGGGCGCTCTGCCCACGACAGGACTGCCGTTTCCTTTCTTTAGCTACGGGGGCAGCTCAATGATCTCTAGCTTGCTAACGGCAGCGCTGCTGATTCGAGTGGCGCGGGAGTCAGGTGAAGCGCAAAAAGTGATCGATTTACCCACTTACCAGGCAAGGCGAGTTAGGCGATCGCGCGCTCAAGGCGCAGGCTCAACTAGGCAGCATCTTTCCCCCTAGTCACGCCTCAGCAGCAGATTATTCTCACCGGATAGAATAGGTGAAGACGGGGCTATTTTTTGATTGAGAATTCTAAAAGGATATGATTGAGGCGTTTCAGGCTTATCTGTATCAGCTTAGCCAGGTTGCTGACCATCTGGTAGATGAGCAGCTGAGTCATTTGTCGCTGCTGAGTGTTGGCATTATTTTTACAGCAGGATTATTAACCAGTCTGACGCCCTGTATGCTTTCCATGCTGCCGATCACTGTGGGCTATATGGGGTCTTATGAGAGCGACAATCGGTTGCAAGCGGCAGTACAGTCAGTCTGGTTTGCGCTGGGTTTGGCTACAACGCTGGCGGGTTTGGGAATTGTAGCAGCGGTTTTTGGCAGGGTCTACGGACAGCTTGGTGTAGGACTGCCGGTTTTGGTGAGTCTGATTGCGATTTTGATGGGGCTGAATCTGCTAGAAGCCCTGCCTTTGCGTCTGCCGTCTTGGGGCGCTACAGACCTGGCTCAAAAAAACCTGCCCCCAAGCCTGAAGTCGTATCTGCTGGGTTTGACCTTTGGCCTAGTGGCCTCACCCTGTAGCACCCCGGTTTTGGCGACGCTGCTGGCCTGGATTTCGGGGACGGGCGATCCGGTTTTGGGGGCGGCTTTGCTGCTGGCCTACACCATAGGCTACGTAGCGCCGCTGGTTTTGGCAGGCACGTTCACAGCCACAATTAAAAAACTCTTGGCGCTGCGGCAGTGGTCTGGCTGGATTACGCCAGCTAGCGGTATTTTGCTGATTGGCTTTGGCGTATTTTCTTTGCTGAACCGAGTTTTGCCTGCTGGCATTTTTTAGAACTATTTTGGCTGAGCTTTTAACATGTCTTCGGAGAAAACGCCCGTTTCAATCATGACTAGGCTAGGGTTAGGGGTTAACCACTACTTCCGGCGCGACCTGCTGCCGCTGCTGGCAGATTTGCGCTTGGCGATCGCGCTTTTACTGGCGATCGCCCTGTTTAGCATTGTCGGCACCGTAATTGAGCAAGGGCAGACGCTGACGTTTTACCAGGCCAACTATCCAGAAAATCCGGCCCTGTTTGGCTTTCTAACCTGGAAGGTACTGCTGCTGCTGGGGCTTGATCACGTCTATCGCACCTGGTGGTTTCTGTCGCTGCTGATTTTGTTTGGCGCGAGTCTCACGGCCTGTACCTTCACCCGGCAGATTACCGCCCTGCGCTGGTTTTCTCGCACCTGGAATTTTTATACTCAGCCACGTCAGTTTACCAAGCTAGCCCTCAGCAGCGAACTAGAATCTGGCTCACTTGCCGCGCTCTCCCCCCTCTTAGAAAAGCGCCGCTACCGCATTTTTCGCCGAGATCAGGCGCTGTATGCTCACAAAGGCTTGGCGGGACGGATCGGGCCAATTGTGGTTCATGCCAGTATGCTGCTGATTCTGTTGGGGGCTATTTTGGGGGCAATGACGGGCTTTTTTGCCCAAGAGATCGTGCCCAGCGGCGAGACTTTTCAAATTCGCAATATCATCGATGCGGGGCCTTGGGCCGCAGCCCAGATTCCCAAAGGCTGGTCGGTCAAAGTCAATCGCTTTTGGATTGACTACACGCCAGAAGGAGGCATCAACCAGTTTTACTCAGATCTCTCAGTCCTGGATCAGGCTGGGGAAGAGGTGAAGCAAAAAACTATTTTTGTCAATCAGCCGCTGCGCTACAAAAACGTCACCCTCTATCAGGCCGACTGGGGCATCGCCGCCGTCAAAGTAAAATTGGGCAACAGCCCGGTGCTAGAGCTGCCGATGGGCCAGCTCGAAACAAACGGGGCAGGCCGACTCTGGGGCACCTGGGTGCCGACTAAGCCCGATCTCAGCGACGGCGTTTCGCTGATTGCCAGAGATTTGCAGGGGACGCTGCTAATTTACAGCAGCACGGGGCAGCTAGTATCTACAGTGCGCCGGGGCATGTCGGTTGAGGTCAACGGCGTCAAGCTTTCGATTGTAGATTTAGTTGGCAGTACGGGCTTGCAGATCAAAGCCGATCCGGGAATTCCGCTGGTCTACACGGGCTTTGGGCTGCTGATGGTGGGCGTGCTGATGAGCTATGTCTCGCACTCGCAAATCTGGGCGCTGGAAACAGAGGAAGGGTCGTTTTTTGTGGGCGGGCGGACAAACCGGGCACAGGTAACCTTTGAACGAGAGCTGATCGGCATTTTAGATCAGCTAGCCCAGCCTGAAGCAGAAAAGGCCGCTGGAGATAGAGAACTCTCGGCGTCGGCTGCGGAGACAAATAGCTAAGCGGGCTGGCGATCGCCGCCTATGGGTCTTTAAACTGCTTTTAGACTGCCAGGAGGCGACATGGTTCCAGCGATCGCAGCAGAGAAAATAACGCTCTACGACCTAGAGCAGCGGTTCAATCTGCAGCTAAGAGCCGACGAAGCGTTTTTTCTGGAGTGGCAGAGAGAACTTCCCAACCTGTCGCTAGATGAGCAGCAGCGCCTAGATCGAGTGCGGGCGGTGGTGGCTAATCTAGAGCGGCGATCGGTTTTAGAGAACACGGTCAAGCTGGCTGTAATTGCGCCACTGCTGGATTTAGCTGGGCTATTTTTGCCGCCGTTTTACGTCAGTACTGAAGATTCCGTTGAAATTACCGCCACAGATCAAAGTCTGGTAGTGCGCGGTCGCCTAGATGTCTTGGTGCTAAAAGAGCAGCTTTGGATACTGGTGATTGAATCCAAGCGGGCAGAATTCTCGATAAAAGTCGGAATTCCCCAAGCGCTGTCTTACATGCTAGGAACCCCCGATCAGACTCGTCCCCTGTACGGGCTGGTAACCAATGGGACTGATTTTGTCTTTTTGAAACTTGTGTTTCAGCAGGTGCCCTGCTACGGGCGATCGCGGCAGTTTGTCCTGGGGCAGGATCATGACTTAGCCCAGGTGCTGCGGGTTCTGAAGCGGCTAGCGGCGATCGCAGCTTAAGAAATCTGAAGCAGGTTAGCTTTTAGCGGAAAACAACAGACAGATTGTGTAAGGATCGAGGTACCCTGCTGAGTCTTAAGGTCGGCTATGCAAACTCGCGCTTCCAAACCGCAGCCCCCTCAGCTAGCTGCTAAAGGGAAATCTCAGCCCCAGCCACCACAGTCAGAAACGGCTAGGACATCTGAGTTGTCTGCCTACCCGTTGCAGTCAGACCCTTTCAACACAGGCATATCTGACCATTTTGCCCAGTCTACTCCTTTTGCCAGCCGTCCCTTTGCTGCGGCTAGGCAAACAGCGGCTCCCGATTTGTCGGCTCAGTTAGCACCAGCACAAATCCAGGGCTTCGATCCCATGAGCGTCAGCCTGTTTGCAGGCGGCAGTCCTCCAGCGGTAAGGCATGAGCCAGATGCAACCCGGTTAACAACTGAGAACCCTTTTACACCCACCGAGGCGGATAAAATTCAGCGCCAATCTCCTTTAGATTGGCTTACAGACAGAGTTGGAGATGCGCTAGATACCAGAGATGACGAGGTCCGGCTAGACGCTGAAGAGGATTTAGCCGCCTTCATGAACGAGGACTACACAGTTGCTAATCATCATCCCACCACAGGGCGCGGCCTGTTTGATGCCGCCTACCAGCCCAGAACGGGAGCCATGACAGTCACCCTCAAGCTCTGCTTCCAGTTTGCCTCAGGCGATCGCACCAATGCTGATTGGATTGCTGCAGTCGGTGGCCCAGTCGCTGCTGCCGCCTATACCGACGAGCAGTTTAACTGGCAGGAGGGTGAGGCTGATGCCTGGAAAGGAAATGCGATCGCCGAAGTCGAAACAGCCTGGTCAGATCAATACACTTTCCACAACACTCAGCCCCATTGGGAAACTCTCCCCAACGTCAATGTGCGCATCAGCATTGTGGAGACGCCCGCAGACGAGGCCCATTTCGTCACTACTGTTAATAAATGGCCCAAGGATGGCGGCGTTAGGGACGCGGTCACACCGCCCGGAAGAGCTGACCATAGCACTGCCCACTTTGAGGAGTCAGCAGATAACGGCATCACCAATCCTGACTCATCCCATTTTGTTCGTAACACCAATAGCCGAGCAGCCTACCAAATCGTAGACACCAACAACCCAGGACAGATTTTGTTCAATTTGGGCAGCGCTGAAATTAGTGCTGCCGATCAAGCCAGGCTGCAAACCTTTGGCACAACCCTGGGACGCCCCGAAATTCCCCCCTTCCCGGTGACGCTAACAGGGCACTCAAGCTCAGAAGGGGATGAAGCCATGAACATGCGCCTCTCAGAAGACCGCGCCCGCACAGTGAGTAACGAAATTGTCAGCGCTGGGGCTAAAACCCAACCAACTGTAACAGCCCAAGGAGAAGCAGGGGCTGACGCTACTCCCCAGTGGCGCAGAGTTGACATCACGATTGGTAACTTCGAGAGTGACCAGACAACCGTGCTTCACGAGTTTGGTCATATGTTTGGTCTAGGCGATGAGTACCCAACCCCTGATGGCGGTTCGCGGGACGTTGGCACTAGAGTAGCGCATTCGGCTCTAGCTGAAACCTTGATTCCCGGCCAGCAGCCCATCGTTGCTCACCACGATGAGAGCATCATGTCAAATGGCGAAGTCATCAGACCGCATCACTACGTCACCTTCCTGGAAGCGCTGGGCACCATGACGCATACCACTGGGCAGTGGGATGTAGGTCCGGGGGCTGGCCCGACGGGGCCGGGTGATTTTCCAATGAGAGGGGCTGATGAGCCAGTTCCAGCTTAGTACTGCTGCGTTGAACCGGGCTAACCGATTTTTGCTAGCTGTGATCTTGCTGATTACAGCCTGTAGCAGTCCCGGTGTCATCAGCCCTGAGTTAGCTAATCAATATGCCTGTTGGCAGGAAGATTCTATGGGAGAGGTTCCAGCAGTGCCAGAGAACATTTTGCTGCAAGTATTACTGGTTGACCCCCACGAGCGTGAAGCGGGTTATCGAATTTATACCGATGGTCGCTATGAGTCGCGTCCAATGGGGGAGTCCTGGCGGTTTGACGCGCCCTTGACACCTGATCAGATGGAGAAAGTGCAGGCGGCGATCGCAGAAGCTGGTTTAGAAAACCTGCAAACCCTATACCAGCCCGCGCAGCCGCTGCCCGATCAAGAGGACAACATTCTCTGGCTGCAAGTAGCCGAGGCTGACAGTACAGTCCGCAGCATCAAAGTAGTCAGACCCTGCAGTGTCTCCGAAATCGAAACTTTGAGTAATCAGCTAGTAGGAATCTTCAAGGATTAGGTAAGGTGGTGTGGAAGACTCATAGAAATAGTCACTTCAAACCTGCTTCGCCCCAGTCTATCAACCTCCAAAGAAAGCCGTGGTTCAAAGCCTATCGACCTCTCTAACCTTTGATCAATTTATAGCTCAATATGGTGACGATACCCGCTATGAGCTAATTGATGGAGAACTGATTGATATGGAGCCTACAGGCCCCCATGAGCAAGTTTCTGGATTGATCAATCTCAAGCTCAACTTAGAAATTAGTCGTGAGCAGCACCCCTTTTTTATTCCCATGCGCTGCTTAATCAAGCCAATGGGGCTAACCTCCGCGTTCAAGCCCGATATTGTTGTGCTCAGCCGTCCTGCACTTGAGTCTGAGCCGCTTTGGCAGCGTGAGCCAATTATTACATTAGGGTCTTCTATCAGGCTTGTGGTCGAAGTTGTCAGTACTAACTGGCAAAATGACTATGCTCGCAAAGCTGATGAATACTGGGCTATGGGGATTTCAGAATATTGGATCTGTGATTACTTAGGTTTAGGCGGCGTGTTTTTTATTGGGTCTCCTAAGCAGCCTACAATCACAATCTGCACCTTACAGGAAGAGCGCTGTACCCTACAACAGTTTCGAGGGGAAGATCAATTAGTCTCTTCAACATTTCCTAATTTGAGGCTTGCTGCCAGTGAAATCTTTAGTGCAGGATCTTGAGGTTAGCTATGCAAACTCGCGCTTCCAAACCGCAGCCCCCTCAGCTAGCTGCTAAAGGGAAATCTCAGCCCCAGCCACCACAGTCAGAAACTGAGGCCGCCAGTCATCACGAGCATGACCTGTTTCAGCAGCCTCCCCTCAGAGGCGCTAATGCCTTTTCGCTGCCCCCTCATGCTTCTGCCAGTCGCCCTTTCGCTCCTTTGGTACCGCCCAGGCAAAAATCAGTTTTAGGGATTCAGGCTCAAATAGAGCAGGCCAGCACAAAAGGCTTCAACCCAAAGCACGTTAGCCTGTTTGCAGGGGGTAATCCCCTCGTCCAGCCTCAGCGTCAGCTGCTCCAAAGATTTAATCCACCCGTCAGCCCCACACCCGCCACGTATCGCAGCGCGGCAGCTATCTATACCCTAACCCTAAGCGCATTTCACCAGTACGCACAAGAACAGGCTGACTGGGCCACCAGTCCGGCTCCTAACGATATTCCACTGGTAGAAAGACGGGTTCTACAGCACATCCTGGAGTTTGCGCGAACCCCTGACATCCTTACAGGATGTGGAGATATGACGGTTCAGTCTATTAAAGATAAGGGCATTGGGGGGCGCACCCGTCAGCTCTTGAGAACTTACAGTCGGGCTGTCGCCAAGTCCGTGCCCACCGTTGAAATCGAAAAGAAACCCACGATTGACGACGCCCTGGATATTGCAGGCGTACTCGAAAAGCTAGAGCGCAGTCCCGGCGGGCCAGTCATCAAGACTATCTTTAATCAGCAAAGCCCTGACGCTAGCTTAGAAAAGTTAGTCAGTGAAGGAGCTGTTGATCTTTTCATTCAATACGTTCGCAGCTGTCGCCCCGTGCTTCATGCCAATGAAGGCTCTGAAATTCGCTCCTTTTTGGCATTTCTCAGCCAGACCGGGGGCAATCCGCTGATGTATCATAGCAAGCTGCGGAACGTGCGAAACTTCCACCGCTTTGAGCAAAATGCCCTAGAGCGCCTATCTCAAAACCAAGACGACACCAGCAAAGCTAAGCCCTTAGCGCTGATTCTGCACAGCGCCCTTGATCATAACGGCGCGTTTCACCGAGATCCCAGCCTGACTAATGCCATTACAGACAGTCACAACCTAACCCTGATGCTTGAGGGTAAAACCAGTCTGGCCCAGGTACAGCCTCTATTGCGGCCTCTGGCTCGGCGCTACGGGCAAAACAATCGCATCAGTCAGGTCATGATTGCGGGTCACGGCGGGCCACGCGCTATAGAGCTGGCTGGCTCTGTTGATCCAGCGACGATGGCAGAAACCCATGACGATTTGGATTTAGATAGTCCAGTCCAGGCTGCTCGCAGCGATCGCTTCTTTCAGGAGCTGCTGAGGAATATGGACTCAGGGCCTCAGTCCCGCATTGTGCTCAATGCCTGCTTGACGGCTGCCAATCAGGTTCCTGGTGGACTAGATCCCGACCCGGCGATCGCCCAAACTCAAATTACAACGGCCATTGCCAACAGCCCCAGTTTGACCACTCATCTCCAAGACTTAGCGACTCAGCGCGGTCAAACCGTTGATGTTCGCGGGGCCAATGCCTCATTTGGTGAAGGAGCCGCCCTGATCGATCCGGTGACGGGGCTATTTGACATTATTGCTCCCGGCGGCGATGACCCTGAACTCACCTCCGATAAGTTTGCCTATGTCCGCAGCGGCTGGGAACCCGAAGGAGCCTTACGCGCAGTCTTGGAATGCTGGGCCAGCGATAAGGCCCGCTGTTTGCAGCTGGTACAAGAGCGCCACAACAGCCGCATTGCCAGCAACTCAGTTTGGGATGAAACCATTATCAATGCTGCCTATGGCATTGTTCTGGCTAATCCAGACAACGCCAACCTAATCAATCAGCTAGCCAACAATGTCTGGATTTTTGCCCACAGCATCTTTAGAGAAGAAAGTACAAAAGATGAGTGCCGCCTGTGGTCGCTGTCAGGTCAGCTGCCGCACAGCCACAGCCAGACCATCATTAATGCTCTAGCTGGCACCGGAGACTGGACAAGTCATGCTTACATCCGCCTTACCTTCCGTCAGTTTGAGATGATGCAGACTCCCAAGGCCGCAAGTCGAACAGCCTTTATGACGGAGCTAGGCGGGCTACCCTGTAGCGAGGCAGATGAGTTTGTAAATATCTATCGGATTCACGCGCAGCTGCCTCAGTTGCTACCGACCCCAGCCGCTAGTCCACCAGATGCCTCTCGTCTTAAGCTGGCTCTGATTGGTGCCCATCAGGGAGATACGGGTGCAGGTACCCCGTCAGAAGCCTATCTAAAATCTGTGATTGGCCCAGGAAACCATAGATTCCCCAGTGGTTTAGGCGTTAACGGAATTCTTAGTGGCCTGAGCGATGAGCAAAGCATTTTGGATGCAATTGGGCTAGGCTCAGCGGCGGCGGCGGCAGCGGCAGCAGGGGTCGGATCTGTCCCTGCCAACGTAGATTTAGATCAGGACGGCACTAATGATTTTTATGTCGAGCCGATGACGCGGCAAGGGGCGACGACTGCTCAAGCTCTAAACGTGCGGCAGAAACCCAGCACTACTGAACCTATTTTGGGCAGTCTGCCTAGGGGAGCGCATGTATACATATCGGGCCGCTCTGGTGACTGGTACTCAATTGAACATAGGGGAGGGATAGCTTTTGTTCATAACCGTTGGGTTCGCTTAGCTAGACCCCTTTAAACCTAAAAAAACAAAACCTGAGAAACTGAAAACTCAGGAAACAGAAGCTGCATCAGCATCAACCTGATAAATCAGCAAGGCAGAGCTTGGCCCGCCTTTAGCCACCACCAGCTGGTTACCCTGCGGGTTAAAGGTGAGTCCTTCGATATGGTTATCTAAAGCGTGGCTTTCAATCAGCTCCCCTTGATAGCTCCAGAGCTTGAGGCTATCATCCCAGCCGCCAGAAGCCAGCACAGGCAGGTGCGGATGAAAGGCGATCGCCCGACCGTCGTTTTGATGAGCCTGCCACCGAGCTAAGAGCTGCCATTCCCCGGTTTGCCAGAGGGTAATGTAGCCATCGGATCTGATTTGGCCTAAACAGGTTTGATCAGGGCTAAACCGCAGCGATCGCGTTAGAGCATAGGGATTGGCTGACGCTTCATTCTTAAGCTCAGCGGGGCTGAGATCAGAATGACGATGCCAAAGCAAAATTGACCGTCCAGCCGCTACCACAAAGTCTGGCGACACTATCAGAGCCTCAAAATCGTCAATTCGGTCTCCCTGCCAGAGGACTTTGAGCAGTTTTCTAGTTTTTCCTTCTAGCAGTAAAAGTCGCTTCGTAGGGCCACTCCAGCCTGCATCCCGTCGTCTCTCCTGCCGGGGGCTGCGGTATGTGCTGTAAACCACGAGCTGGTTCCCAGCCGCATCCCAGGCTGAGTTACGAATGGTGAAACTGCCGGGGGGGCTGGTTTCTAGCTGGTCAGATAGGGGGGCTTTGATGGCAGGCAGTGCTTCCCACTGGTAGTTGGCGAGATTAAAAATATGAGGGCTGGCTAAAATGCGATCGCCTGTCTGGCTAAAGCTGACCTCTCCTATAGGCGCTGTTGTATTGCTGATGGAGTGCTCTAGCTCTAAATCTTTCCACAGGTGTAGCAGGCCCCAGTCAGCCGATATCCACAGGCGATCGCGGTGGCCAAAGTCAATCTTGGAACCATACCCAACCGATAGCTCAGCAGTTTTAGAAAGTACTTTAGCAGCAGATTGCATTCAAATTTACCTGGCGGTGCCTGATGGTTTTGAATAAGTGCAGCTTAGGCAGACAGCGCCGCCGCTAGCTGCTGAGTGGCTGCGGTTAGAGCTTCCTGGAGTTTTTCAGGCTGTCGCCCTCCAGCCTGGGCCAGGTTAGGCCGTCCGCCGCCGCCGCCGCCGCAGATCTTGGCAATATTGCCAATGAACTTACCTGCCTGCAGCCCTTGCTTTACCACCGCAGGGCTGAAAGCTGCAACCAGGCTGACTTTATCATCCGCAGGGGCTGAGCCGAGTACCACAGCCCCTTCCCCCAGCTTTTGCAGCAGCCGCTCAGCCGCCCCCTTGAGGGCTTCAGCATCAACGCCTTCTAAAGCAGCCACTAAAATTTGGAAATCACCCACCGGTTTAGCCTCGTTCACGAGCTGAGCAGATTTAGCCTGAGCCAGTTCTGCTTTGAGGGCCTCTAGCTCTTTTTGCGTGGTTTTTAGCTCAGCTTGCAGGTTAGCCACCCGTTCGGGCAGCTCCTCGGGTTTAACTTTGAAGCGATCGCTTAGCTCTCGCACCACCTGCTCGCGCAGATTGAGATAATCTAGTACGGCGGGGCCTGCGACTGCTTCAATCCGGCGCACGCCAGCGGATATACCAGATTCTGAAGTAATCTTAAAAGCGCCAATTTCAGCCGTATTGGTGACATGAGTACCGCCGCACAGCTCCATGGAGACAGCCGGAAAGTCGATAACACGCACCTGATCGCCATACTTTTCGCCAAACATAGCTACCGCACCTCTGGCTTTGGCTTCGGCAATCGGTAAGACGCTCACATCTGCCTGATGGCCCTCAGCAATCCAGGTATTGACTTGCGCTTCTATCTGCTGGAGGTCTGCTGGGGTGAGGGCGCGGGGACAGTTGAAGTCAAACCGCAGGCGATCGAAATCGACTAGGGAACCGGCCTGGGAAACGGAGCTGTCTACAATTTTCTTCAGAGCCGCCTGTAGCAGATGGGTAGCAGTGTGATTGGCCTGAGCGCGGCGACGGCAGGCTCGATCAACTTGGGCCGAAACCCGGTCGCCAACTCGGGCCGCTCCGCGCTCAACGCGGCCAAAGTGGACAAAGATGTCGCCTTCTTTTTTGACATCTTCAACCCTGACCCGCAAATCTGCGCCTGAGAGATAGCCGCGATCGCCAATTTGTCCACCAGACTCAGCATAAAAGGGCGTTTGGGCCAGTACAATTTGCACTTCAGTGCCGGCCTCAGCCTGCTCCACCCATTTACCCGCCACCAAAACCGCCTCAATCTGGCTGTCGGCAGCGGCGGCAGTATAGCCCAAAAACTCGGTGGAGTGAATATGCTCAGCTAGCTTATCAAGGCTGCCTTGGACGGTGAGATCGATGGTTTCGTGAGCCGCCCGCGATCGCGCTTTTTGCTGCGCCATTTCAGCCTGATAGCCCTCTAGGTCAACGCCAAGCCCCTGCTCTGCGGCAATTTCTTCTGTCAGCTCTACCGGAAAACCGTAGGTATCGTAAAGGACAAAAGCGTTCTCACCTGAAATCTGCGTCTGCTGCGCTGCCAAAGCCTGTTTCATTACGTCGGCCAGCAGCTTTTCACCGCGATCGAGGGTTTCTAAAAAGCGCTTTTCTTCTCGCTCTAGCTCAGCTTTGATCGCCCCCTGCCGCTGCTGCAGGTTGGGGTAGGCGGTTGCCATCAGGGCGATCGCAGACTCAGCCACTTCGACTGTAAACAGGCGATCGATACCCAACAGCCGTCCGTGCCGCACGACCCGGCGAATCAGACGGCGCAGCACATAGCCCCGCTCTTCATTAGAAGCCTGCACGCCATCGGCAATCAGGTGGGTGACTGCCCGCACATGATCGCCGATCACCTTGAGGGAAATTTGGGTGGCTGCGTCGGCCTGGGCGTAGCTGACTTTGGCGATCGCCGCTGCGGTTTGAATGATGGGAAAAATCAGGTCGGTCTCGTAATTGTTTGGCTTTTGCTGCAGGATCTGGGCCATCCGCTCCAGTCCCAGCCCGGTGTCAATGTTCTGATTTTGCAGGGGGGTCAGGGTGCCCTCGCTGTCCCGGTTATACTGCATAAACACCAGGTTGTAAAACTCAATGAAGCGACTGTCATCTTCTAAATCGATCGCCTCATCTCCGAGTTCTGGGTGAAAGTCGTAATACAGCTCAGAGCATGGCCCACAAGGCCCAGTTGGCCCTGCGGCCCAAAAGTTATCTTCAGCCCCCATGCGCATAATCCGGTGGGGAGCAATGCCAATCTGATCGCGCCAGATAGCAAAGGCTTCGTCGTCTTCCTCAAAAACGCTGACGACTACCTGTGCTGGCGGCAAACCAAAAACCTGAGTTGAGAGTTCCCAAGCCCAGGCGATCGCCTGCTCCTTGAAGTAGTCGCCAAAGCTGAAGTTGCCCAGCATCTCAAAAAAGGTGTGGTGGCGGGCAGTGCGTCCTACGTTTTCGATATCGTTGGTGCGAATACACTTCTGAGCGGAGGTGGCGCGATCGTAATCAGCCTGCCGCTGGCCTAAAAAGATGGGCTTGAAAGGCAGCATCCCGGCGATAGTCAGCAAAACTGTGGGATCTTCAGGAATCAGCGAGGCGCTGGGTAGCACCTGATGTTCACGGTCTGCATAAAAAGACAGAAACTGCTTGCGAATCTCTGCACCGCTGAGCATAGGGGGTTGAGACTGAGGCCGAGAGACAGGCATGAACGGCTTTTGGTTAATTTTTTAGATTTCCATTCTGCACGATATTACTTGAAAAGCCCAAGCTTAAAGCTAGATGCTTGAATAAATTGAGCCTGCGATCCAGGTTGAGAGTAAACTGGCGATCGCCTATCTTTAAAAGTTGATTTCACCCTTCTATAGTGTAAGCAGAAATTTAAAAATCCCCTCGCATCAGGGGATCTTTCAAGCCGACCTCTAAAGCTGATTTACGGCTGCTCTCAACAGCGCTTATTCACGCTATTCAATTAGCTCTAGCTCATCTTCTCGGAGGTGAACTTTAAAGTTTTTCTTGGACTCTTCTACCAGAAACTCAACGTGAATCGGGAAATTGGGACTGATTTTTCTGCCCTGCCAGTCGTCTAAAATTTTTATAACCGTACCTTCTAATCCCTGAGCATCAAAGGGCTGACTACGATGGAGGGGATGAGTATAAAAAATTATTGAGGTTTTGACGCGAACGCGATCGCCGACTTTCATAAGCGTATTGAATACTGACCTTTAAACCGCCCATACAGCGCTGATAAACCGATGGGCTTGCAACCTTATTATCTTTGCACAGGATTGCCCCATCCCAGCTTTAGGAATCATGAAGCTGACAGGTCGCTTACTCGGGGGTCTCAACCGGATCTGGCACTGTGGGCGAGCGGAGACTGGGGCGACCAAACTGCCACCACAGCAGACCTGCCATCAGCGCCAGCAACAGCAAAATTGCTAGAGCGCTCAGCCAGCCTTTCTGAGAGGATGGTTCGGCCAGCGACTCATCTGCTTCTAAATTGCTGTAATCGTCTTCTCCGTAGAGCAAAGCTCTTGAAGCTGCGGTCATTTCATAAGAGAGGGTATCTTGCAAGGTTGCCAGTCGCCCGGTGGGATCTGCCGTGGCTGACTCTGGCCCCAAGGTGCAGCGCATGAGGACAACAGAGGTATTGTCATGCCCGTTTTTTTGATGAGCCAGCTCCAGCCAGGACTCGGCGGCGGCTTCTAGAGGCACAATATCCTTGACAATCAGGCCGATATAGTTGGCCCAAGATTCTTCAACCCGGTGGCGATCGCTCAGCCCGTCTGAACACAGCAGCAAAACACCGCTTTCTTCCAGCACAAACCGCTGAATGTGGGGATGGAGCAGGTTGGCTTCACGAGTGCCAATGGCCTGCGTCAGCGCATCAGCGTCTTCCTGCTGCTGAGCCAGCGCCTGTAAGCGGTGTTCAGCCATCACCCGTCGATTGGCCAGATCATCATCTACCGTCAGCAAGTGGCAGTATTCGGGCGTAATCCAGTAGGCGCGGCTATCTCCGACATGGACAATATACAGCTCGTTGGTTGCCTTCCAGCCCGTGGCGGTGCGAATGCGCTGGGGGAGCTGCAGTGCCATCACCAGCGTTGTACCCATCCGCTGGCGATCGGCTCGGTTCTGGGCGTCATTTTGACTGGCAATTAAATTATTGACGACGCGAATGGCAGCCTCTAGCTGCTCAGCAACCAGCTCAGGCGTAAGAATATCCTCCTGCTCCAAAGTCTCTCGTAAAAAAGCCTGGAGCTGCAGCTGTAGCGATCGCACGGCTATCTGACTGGCGACTTCGCCGCCTTCGTGACCGCCGACGCCGTCGCAAACGATGGCAATATTGGAGACGAGGGGCTGCGGGCTGCGCGATCGCCTGCCGTTTGTGAGATCGGGGTAGCAGGCATCTTCATTGCGCCTGTGGCTAGGCCCCGCGCTAGTGAGTCCGGTGCTGTGGAGCTGCAATGAGGCGGTTGCCGACAGTTTCAGCAGCAGGCGATTGAGCTGGGAGGTGACGGCGGCTGGGGTAGCCTCAGGCGATCGCAGTAGCTCAATCAGGCTATGCAAACCATCTACTAGAGACGGACGCGCTCCGGCCACTAGAGCCTGCCAGGACTCGGCTAAATCTGTTAGAGACGGCGTGGCAGGCTTGCTTAAAAACTGCCGCAGTCGGATTCGCCAGCCCTCGACCCGGACTTCCTCACTCAGAGACAGCAGACTGGCCGCGACGCCTAAGTCTGAGAGCGGCTGCCAAAGCTGCCAGATCTGCCAGAGCCAGTACACCTGTCGCGGCGCAGAGGTGATTGGCCAGGTCATCTGGAGCGGCGGATATAGCTGTCCAGCGCGATTGAGCGGCGCATTTTCCAATAGCACAATCACCGCATCGTTTGCTGCCGTCAGCAAATCATAAACCCCTGGCACGTGTAGCCGATGGGAATGGGCCTTAAAATAGGAAGTAGCACTGTCTGGCAGACCAGCCGAGGCTTGGGGAAGAGACTCAGGGGTTAGATCAAGCCAGATCCCCGGAGCCACTACCCGGTAGCGATCGCCAAAGGTTTCGCCCACCGCAAGGGCCGCCACCTCGGCTCCCACAGCCCAAAGATAGTGTTTTTTTGGTGTAGACGTTAGCTCAGAACGGGTCATAGGCTCAGGTGGGCTCGGCAGGTACTCTGACAGTTAAGTTAGCCTGGGCTTTGGAGCAAAGCTGGAGAAGCTAGATTAATCCTAGAGGATTTTTGTAAACAGGCGAAAAGAGCAGGCGAAAAGAGAGAAAAGTTTTAAAATCTGTGAAATCTGCGGAATGAATACCAAATCTTTTGAATTACCTATTTTAGAGAACTCAACCAAATCATGAGCCTTGTCTTGTTCTGGGTTTTGATCGGAATTGCTCTCTGTCTGATGGAGCTGCTTTTGCCCACACAGTTTATCGAGTCGGCTCTGGGAATTAGCGCTTTTATCGTGGCCTTACTGAGTCCGGTTATCCCCCAGTTTGGGTTTCAAGTCGGCCTGTGGATGATTTTTTCCCTGGCTTTTCTATTTCTGCTCAAGCGGCTTGTCCCCAAAAACACCCCCCGAATTTTGCTGGACTCGACCGAGGCTCGTACCCTCACCTCTATTGCGCCAGGGCAGTCGGGCCGAGTCTTGTATGAGGGCAATTCTTGGCAGGCCCGCTGTGAAGATAATCGATTGGCGATCGCAGTGGATCAGCCTGTTTTAGTCACTGGCCGCAGCGGCAATACGCTGCTAGTTTTGCCAGAAAGTGAACTGCAATAATAGGAATTTAAGCTATGGAACCTTTTGCGTTTTTAATTGCCTTAATCTTTGGCGGCTCGATTGCCGCCAGCTCCGTTAAAATCATCAACCAAAGCGACGAAGCCCTAGTTGAAACTTTAGGAAAATACAGCGGCAAAAAGCTAACCCCCGGCCTCAGCTTCATTGTGCCGTTCTTAGACAAAATTGTTTACAAACAGACCATTCGTGAGCGGGTTTTAGACGTGCCCCCGCAGCAGTGCATCACCCGCGACAATGTCTCTATCAGCGTCGATGCGGTGGTCTACTGGCGCATTGTAGACCTGGAAAAGCCTACTACAAAGTCGAGAACCTGCAGTCGGCAATGGTCAACCTGATACTGACCCAGATTCGCTCTGAGATGGGCAAGCTCGAACTCGACGAAACCTTTACCGCCCGGGCTGAGATTAACGAGCTTCTGCTGCGAGAGCTAGATATTTCCACCGATCCCTGGGGAGTCAAGGTCACTCGGGTAGAACTGCGCGACATTGTGCCTTCCAAGGCCGTACAAGACTCCATGGAGCTGCAAATGGCAGCAGAGCGGCGCAAGCGGGCGGCAGTCCTCACCTCTGAGGGCGAACGAGAATCAGCGGTCAACTCGGCTAGAGGACGGGCTGAAGCCGACGTGCTTGGGGCGGAGGCGCGGCAAAAAGCGGCTATCTTAGACGCCGAAGCTGACCAAAAGGCAATTGTGCTACGGGCGCAGGCTTACCGTCAGGAAGAAGTCCTCAAAGCCCAAGCAACCTCAGAAGCCATGCAGGTGATTGCCCGCACGCTCAAGGCTGATCCGGGCGCTCGGGATGCTCTACAGTTTCTGCTGGCCAAAAACTACATCGAAACCAGCGAAGAGATCGGTACCAGCGGCAGCAGCAAAGTGATGTTTATGGATCCCCGCAGTATTCCGGCGACCCTGGAAGGGATGCGATCGATTGTGGGTAGCTTAGACGCAGCAGACATCAAGCAACCGGAATCTTAACGCCACTCTGGTACTACTTTAGGCGGGGGCAGCTTGGCAGCACAGCTACGCCGTCCCTACACCCAGAACGGTTCTGAGTCTTCGCTGAAGGCGATCGGCAAAACGGCCTCTAGGTTCTCAGGCGGGTTTGGCACAATGTAGTGCGACGTCACTTCGGCAAAGCCGGGGCAGGCATCAGCAGCTATCAAACCTGCCGCCATCGCCTGTTTCACCTCTGACACCGGGCCGCGAATAGCCACAAACTGACGGCCACTTTCTGATCGATCCTGCACGACAATGGTGACTCTGCCTGCTTTTACCATCGCGTCCGCCGCCGCTAGAATAGCCGGAAATGTTTGGGTTTCAATCACCCCCACGGCAATGGGCATATGCTTTGGCTCCTAAGCTCTAGCCCTCAACTATAGCTTGATTGAGCTGGGTTCTGCGATCGCTGCAATAATTTGTTCACATCCTGATTCGGGGCGCGCCCAGTCACAGCGACAGTCTTTGGGGTCGCCCCAGCACAGGCTCAAATACAGCTCGGTGCGGGTGGCGTCAATTTCGGCCCACTCGGCTGCACCCACTAGCGCCTCTACCTGCGCTAGCGTTGTCGGCTGCGGCGGGCGTCCGGCCAGCCACAGCCGCATTCCGCCCCTAGACTCACGCCAAAAGTCTAAAACCGACTCTTTAGCCGCCACGAGCGTTAGCTTATCCTGAGCGATCGCCGTTAGCTGCGAATGCAGTTCAGGAAAGCGAATCGATCGCCCCTCAAAGCGACAGGTATGCCACACCAGCCCCGATACCCCATGGGCCTGCTGATACTGATGCACCTGCGCTCTAAAATCTTGAATGGCAAAAACCTTACTCAGCTTTTCTGAACCAAGCGCCTTAGCCACCACCGAATTGTTGAGGCGATCGCCCGAAGACAGCAGCACCCGTTCGCCTCGCCAAGCGGCCCGGAGTTCCTGATCGAGAATTTCCAGCAGTTGCTCAGTTGTGTAGCTCATGGTATCCCCAGCCGCTAGAGAGCCGCGATCGCCCTACGAGACATAGCGCTCTAGACGCTCGATCAGCAGCTGATAAAATCCTGCCGACCGAATAGTCCGCATCACCCTGGCATTAGCCGCTCCCACGGGCTGAAAATTCACCACGCTGCGGCCTAGGGTCAGCTCACTCTGCGTTTCAATCACCACGGCTGCAGCCTCAGCAGTAAACAAATTAGGCTGCAGCAGATAGGCAATGACGCAGGGATCGTGCAGCGGCGCACCGGGCAGGCCATACTTTACGGCGTCTGTAACCCCATAGTAGGCTAGCAAATCGGCAGCGGCTTTGCTAACAGGTGACCCAATAGCTCGAATATTAGCCAACCGCTCTGGCGTCGTCAATGCCTGGTGAGTAACATCTAGGCTGATCAGCGTTAGCTTAGCGCCAGACTCAAAGACGACCCTGGCAGCGTGTGGATCGACATAAAAGTTGAACTCAGCCGAGGCAGTGACATTGCCCTGGGCGATCGCGCCGCCCATGATCACCAGCTCTTGCAGGTTTTGCAAAATCTGCGGCTGCTGAATCAAGGCTACGGCAATATTAGTTAGCGGCCCCAAAGCCGCTAGGGTAATGGGCTGTTGGGCTGTCGTAAGCTGCTCAATCAAAAAGCTAACGGCATGGGGCGATCGCAGCGGCACCGTCGGCTCTGGTAAATCAGCCCCCTCTAGCCCGCTGCTGCCGTGAACCTGCTCTGCCGTCACCAAAGGCCGCAGCAGCGGTCGCGGACAGCCTGCATAAATGTCGATTTCGGTTCGCCCTGCTAGCTGACAAATTTTGCGGGCGTTTTTTGCCGTCAGCGCCAGCGGCACGTTGCCAGCAACGGTGGTAATGCCCAGCAGGTCAAACTCTGGGGAGGCTAGGGCCATAAGCAAAGCGATCGCGTCATCCACACCTGGATCGCAGTCAATAATCAGAGGGAGCGGCATGGGTTCTATCCTCAATGTCTATTTCGCTAAAATACGATCTGCCAGCCAAAAGTCAAACTAGAGGGGCTGTTCGGTTGCCGCCCTCGCTCCCTTGACTCACTCCTATGGCACAATGGAGGGCGGTGATCAATTTTGGCTAGGTCTGCTCAACTGCCTTAACCCATCTTTTTTCACTGCTGTTGCCAGTTCTGCAAGTTTATGTCAGCTCCCCGTCGCGCTGTTTTTCCTTTCACCGCTGTTATTGGCCAGGAAGATATGAAGCTGGCCCTGCTGCTCAACGTGATTGATCCCAAAATTGGTGGGGTGATGATCATGGGCGATC
The DNA here is from genome assembly GCA_012032345.1 of Leptolyngbyaceae cyanobacterium RM1_1_2. Classification (GTDB taxonomy): domain Bacteria; phylum Cyanobacteriota; class Cyanobacteriia; order Phormidesmidales; family Phormidesmidaceae; genus Sphaerothrix. Next base: position 60,379 of record JAAUQI010000014.1, read on the forward strand.
GCGGCACCGGTAAATCGACCACCATCCGTGCTTTGGCAGACTTGCTGCCTGATATTGACGTGGCTGCGGAGGATCCCTTTAGCCGTGCCCCTGATGATCCAGAGATAGTGGATGAACGCGGTGGAACAGTGCAAACCGTCAAGAAAAAGGTGCCGATGGTGGATCTGCCTTTGGGCGCGACTGAAGATCGCGTCTGCGGCACAATTGATATTGAAAAAGCCCTGGCTGAAGGGGTAAAAGCTTTTGAACCGGGCCTGCTAGCCAAAGCCAATCGGGGTTTGCTCTATGTAGATGAGGTCAATCTGCTTGACGACCACCTAGTAGACGTCTTGCTAGACTCTGCCGCTTCCGGCTGGAATACGGTAGAGCGCGAAGGCATTTCGATTCGTCACCCGGCTCAGTTTGTCCTGATCGGTTCTGGCAACCCAGAAGAAGGCGAACTGCGCCCTCAGCTGCTCGATCGCTTTGGTCTGCACGCCGAGATCCGCACGGTCAAAGACCCAGAACTGCGGGTTCAAATTGTGGAGCAGCGCTCTGAGTTTGATCAAGATCCTAATGTCTACCTGAGCCAGCACCAAACCTCTCAAACTGAGCTGCAAAAGAGGCTAGTCAGCGCTCAGGCCAGGCTAAAATCAGTCACCCTTGACCACGACTACCGGGTTAAAATCTCTCAGATCTGCTCGGAACTAGACGTAGACGGTCTGCGGGGGGACATTGTCACCAACCGCGCCGCTAAAGCTTTAGCGGCTTTTGAAGGACGCAGCGAAGTGACGGTAGAGGATATTGGTCGAGTCATTGCGCTCTGTCTGCGGCACCGCTTGCGCAAAGATCCGCTAGAGTCAATTGACTCGGGCAGCAAAGTTGAAAAAGTCTTTCGGCAGGTGTTTGGCCTGCCCGAACCTGATATTGCGACGGTAGCCAACGGGCGCAAACCTGCAGGCATCCGCTAGCAGCTGATAAAATGGCTCAGCGAATTCTTGGATTAGACCCAGGGTTGGCGATCCTGGGTTTTGGCGTGCTGGACTGTGAAAGTAGCGGGCAGCTAGATGAACCAAGTACTACCATTCTGGACTTTGGCGTGATCGAGACGCCAGCTAAAACTGCTGTCGGCGATCGCCTCTGCACCATCTATGACGATCTCCACAGCCTGATTGACCAGTGGCAGCCTGATTTGATCTCAATTGAAAAACTTTTTTTCTACCGCATGGGCAACACCATTTTGGTAGCTCAGGCCAGAGGGGTGATCATGCTGGTGCTGGCGCAGCACAGAGTCCCCTTTATTGAATTTACGCCAGCCCAGGTCAAACAGGCACTTACGGGCTACGGTAATGCCGACAAGACGGCGGTGCAGGAAGCCGTAGCCCGTGAGCTGAACCTGGCAAAAATTCCTCGCCCTGACGATGCGGCAGATGCCTTGGCGCTAGCGCTAGCCGCGTGGTTTCAGCGATAGATTTACAATAGGGGCGACAGCCTTCTGATTTTCATTTTTAACTTGCAGTGTATGGGACGCAACGCTAAACTTCGCAAACAACGCCGACAAGAACGCCAGGGAGAGCCTGCCCTCTCTGCTGCGGAATATCCCCTGTTTCGTCAGCCCCGCAAAAAAACCCAGCTAGAAGTCGCCACGCTGCCACAGCCTGAGCCGTCCGAATCTAAGCCCAAGTCTCTGCTAGGTAGACTATTCTCACGCTCACAGTCTGATTCAAAATCGAGTCTAACCGCCTCGGCTGATGAAATGGAACGTTTCTTTATCACCTATCAGCAGTGGCTAGGGGCGATCGCCTGGGAAGGTCATCAAACCCTTGGCTCCGGGCTGCTTCTAGCAGCAAATACGGCCCAGCAAACCGTACAGGTCGAATACATTGCCAGAAAAAACCTAAAGCGCTACTTTCCGCCTGACTCAATAGAGGCAGCGCAAGAGCTGACCAAACTGTACGAGCCTGATACAGAAATCACGCTCGTCTATACTACTCAGAGTGGAGAAATGATGCTAGGTTCACCGCGATCGCCTGACCCGCTGCCGCCTGAGTGTCATCGACTCTGGCAGGCAGACGAACTGGCAATGCCTCAGTTTTCACTCTCTGAGTGATCAAAAAAAGCGGCTATGGAGGCATCGTCAGCCCTGTATCCGAATGCTCTGGGTAAGTTCTACAGGTAGCTTTAGGATAGAAGCAGCAATGTCAAGCCGCAAGGAGTCTTAATGCCAGATCCAATCATGTACCAGGAAGACACGTTTGTCTTGCTAATGCCAGGAGCAGCAGAGGTGTTTTTGACGCCTCTAGAACTGCAGCAAAAACTGCAGGCAATCTTATCAGAGCAGGAGCAGCTGCCTCGGGATTTGCAGAAGTTCTCCACGCTGGAAGATCAGGCCAGACACTTAATGAATACGGCTTGTGAGTTTCAGCTAAAGCCGGGTGAAACGCTGCAGTGGTATGCGGTGCGGCTCGAAAAATAGCTGTTTTAAGCTTGAGCTGCTGGCGGCGAGGCAATCAGGGCTAGGTCAATGCGATCGCCCTCTAGCTGCTCAATATGGGCAGTGACGCCGGGGCCAAAGAAGCGTTGCACCTTATCTTGTTTAGACTGCCAGGTATCAAAGTCAACGTGGGGAGACTCAAACTCCAGCACTAGGGCGTAAGCATCGGCGATCGCAGTTTCTCGCAGACCGACTAAAACCGGACGCTGATCGTCATTGGGGCTGAGTCCCAAGCGCTCTAGCGACTCGTCTAAATGAGCCTCTTGCCCGTAGCGATAGCGAGTGACATCATTGCGAATCTGATTTTGGGTAGAGGTGGCCTGCTGCGATCGCAAGGCTTCTACCTCAGGCGGGGTCGGCTGAGAAAACTGTACAGGATCCAGTTCAGCCGCTTTTAGCGCCAGCCCACCGAGCAAAATAGGCACACCATAGAAAAATCCCACTAGGTTCAGGGTGGCTTGCTCTTGAAAATAGGCTACAAACCCTACCAGAGTAAGAACCGAGCCAACCGAGAGGAGAACAGCACCAAGGGGGATTTTACGGAACATAGGTTTTCTCAGTAAACTTTACGAATCGAAACATATAGTTTCTATCATCCCACGAGTCAGACCTGATTGTCTCATCTAAAACTTTAAAGCCCGCACCTGCTTTATAGAGGTGCGGGCTTACATCTTTTCAGTTAACAGGTGAGCCATTGCGTTGTCACAACCAGAGATCAAAGTTCGTAGTCAGTGCTTTAGCACTGCACCTTTAGCGCTAAAGCGCTAACTACGAGCTAGGGGAGCACCTTGAAATTAAGCGACAACACTGCACTGGTCTAGGTGGCTGGAGAAAATCCCATTTTGTCCACAGCGCTGCGGGTAAAGTTAAGGCGCTGCTCAAAGTCGAGCGCCTTGATCTGCTCGACAAACTCATCTGTCTCAGATGGCAGCTCATAGTCATCGGGAACAGAGATGATCTCACCAGACTCAATACCTTTTGCTAGCAGCAGCCAAAGCTCTAGCTTGCCGCTGCTGCTCAGGGCGCTGTACTCACGACTGAAGGGGCTGTCAGTACCCTTGGCAATATCGCGCTGGGCCTGTAGCTGCTCGTCCTGAGACAGCAGCTTAACGCGATCGTAAGCGACAGAACCCATAGCCTCAGCGCTGTTGGCCGGAGCGGGCTGGAGCTGCTCCTTGATATCTAGATAGCCATACCACAGCAAAGCCAGCTGCGTATCAGCATCAAACTTCTGAAAAATCTCTAATGATTGTTTAACGGCATCACTGGCGATGTAAGCCATAGAAACCTCCTATTGATTACGTCAAAAAGTCAGAATTAATCGTGACTCTGCTAGCATGTTTACAAAAATAAACAACAATAGAAACTTGCCAAGGGGGTAGATCCTAAGAGGCTTTTGGCAGGAGTTTTATCTCTGAGGAGAGACAGCGTTAGGCTGTTTGTTTAGTACCTCAGAGCGAGTTTGATCCCAAAATTTATACCTATGTAGCGAAAGGCAGAAGGTAGAGGGATGAGGGATGAGAGATGAATAGGATGCTGATCACGTAGAGATTCAGCGATCTGAGTTGTTCTAACCAAACTGCGGTTTGCTGTAGAAACAGTTTCAGCAGGATAAGCTGAGAAAGGCTCCTTACGCATTTTGCTTATGACCGCTAATCTGTCGTCTACCGTTTCTAAACCTGCCGCTAACTCAGGCGATCGCTTTGCGATTACCTTTGCCCCTCTATCTTTAGAGACGGTCTATCAGCAGGCCGATCAGTCTGCCAACGGTGCGATTGTGGTCATGAGCGGCATGGTGCGTGACAACACCGAGGGTCGGCCTGTGGTGTCTCTGGAGTATCAGGCTTACGAGCCGATGGCTTTAGAAATTTTCCGGCAAATTGGGGTCAACGTCCGCCGCCAGTGGGCTGACGTAAACAGCTTGGTCATTCACCACCGCACGGGCAAGCTTGCCGTCGGAGAAATCAGTGTTTTGGTCGCGGTAGGCTGTCCTCACCGCTCTGAGGCGTTTGCGGCCTGTCAGTATGCCATTGATACGCTAAAGCACAACGCCCCCATCTGGAAAAAGGAGTGGTATAGCGAGCTAGATGGTACACTTCATAGCACCTGGGTAAGCATTGGAGCTTGCGAAGAGGAGTAATGTGCCGTCAACCGTTGGCTATTGCCGTGTAAGCAGTCGAGAGCCAAGCGACAACACCGCCGCTCTGGAGCAGCAGAAGGCCCGTGTTAAAGAAGCAGGGGCCGAAGAGATTTTGGTGGATGTAGAGTCCGGTCGGTCTGGACGAGAAGATGAGAGGCCAGAGTTTCAACGACTTATGCACCTGGTGGAGCAGCAGCGTGTAGAAAAGGTAATCGTTACCCGTTTAGACAATACTTCCTATGTGCCCGCAGCCGAACAAAGGCTTGTCAGTGTCAGCAATTCTCATTTTAGGAAATAGCTGTTCAAGCTCCCAAAATGTCGGTATTGTAAGAACATCTGAAACAGCCAAGAGAGTCAGAACCGTTGAGAGAGCGGGGATTGTTTGACACTATAGTGGGTTCATTTCGCCAAGTGCTGTCATCGCTACCGGACAAGCGCACGGGTAAGAATAGTTGCTATGGCATGGAAGATGCGGCGTTAAGCGCGTTTAGCGTGTTCTTCACCCAAACCCCGTCGTTTCTGTCCTATCAACGGATGATGGGGGGCAGCAAAGGTCACAGTAACGCCCAAAGTCTGTTTGGGGTGCATCAGATACCGAGTGACAACCAGATTCGGGCGTTGCTCGACCCCGTACCACCCGAGCAGGTGTTTCCTATCTTCGAGGAGATCTTGCAGGTGTTGGAGCAACAGGGACAATTGAAGGGATGGCGCTCGTTTGCAGATACCCTGCTGATGGCGATGGACGGCACCGAATACTTCGCTTCGAGCCAAATCCATTGTCCGCATTGTTCAACGCGCCAGTTGAGGTCAGGGGAGACCCACTATTTCCATAGTGTGGTCACTCCAGACTTTGTCTGTCCGGGGCAATCTCAAGTGATTCCGTTGGTGCCTGAGTTTGTTGTGCCCCAAGATGGTCATGACAAACAGGATTGTGAGAATGCCGCCGCCAAACGGTGGTTGTTGCGGTACGGAGAATGCTACAGTGCCTTAAAGGTAACGGTTTTGGGTGATGACCTCTACTCTCACCAACCCTTGTGTCAGCAGCTTTTAACTCAACAGTTCAACTTCATCTTGGGATGCCCCCCGGAGTCTTACACGACCCTTTATGAACATCTCGAAGGCATTGATTTACCGACCGTAACGACCAAACGTTGGACTGGGAAGGTCGAGGAAACCTATACTTACCGCTATCTCAACGGAGTACCCCTCAAAGATGGCGATGATGCTCTGCTGGTGAATTGGTGCGAGCTGACGGTCAGTCGCTCTGACGGCAAAGTGATTTACAAAAATTCGTTTGCTACCAACCACCTAATTACCGACAACACTGTGGCAGAGGTTGTTTTAGCAGGTCGTGCCCGTTGGAAGCTGGAAAACGAGAACAATAACACGCTCAAAACCAAGGGCTATAATCTGGAACACAATTTTGGGCATGGCAAGCAGCATCTCGCTTCATTCCTGGCGACCCTCAACATCCTGTCCCTCCTGTTCCACACGTTGCTCGAACGGCTCGATGACAAGTACAAGCTCCTACGTTCCCACTTGCCCACCCGCAAAACCTTCTTCGATGACTTGCAAGCGTTAACCCGTTATCTCTATTTCGAGAGTTGGGATCACCTGCTCACCTTTATGCTTGAAGGTCTAGAGTTGGAGATCCCGCCCAACACCAGTTGAAATTCCATACTGAGAATTGCTGCTGACTCTCTTGGCTGTTTCATACTGAATCCTCTTTGGCTACCCCCGATTAGGCTGGGCAAACACCGTTTGCCCCTAGGCAAGTCACCTATCTTTGAATCGGGGTTATACGATTCGGATTTGGTATCAGATGTCCTTACAATACCGACATTTTGGGAGCTTGAACAGCTATTTCCTAAAATGAGAATTGCTGTCTTTTCCTCCAGCAAAGCAGCTAAGCCGCCCTGACGGTAGAGAGCTAGCCAACGAGTAGGGGTAGCCGGACTGCGGCTGAGGCGACGGCTGATCTCTTGGCGATAGCGGATTTGCCCAGTTTTGATCCACCACAGCATTTGCAGGCGTTCTTTGCGAGCACCACTCTTAGCCCGTTTGAGGCTTCTCTCCAAGAACTCAATACTTTCGGCAATCTCAAGTACGAAGGGTCTTGCCATGGCTATGACCGGGGGCAGTTGTACTCTTTCATTATGCTGGCCTTCATTTTGGATTGGTATAAGCAGATAGCCCCCTGAGAACCAACTGACAGGCTCTGACCAACTGCTGGGCTATGCTCTGCCAGGTATAGTTTTCAAACACAAATTGCCGAGCGCGCTATCCCATTGCGATCGCCCGCTCAGATTGATCAAGACAGGTAAGCAAGGCCGATGCGATCGCATCGGCATAGACGTACAACTCAGCGCCCTTGTCTAAAAGTGTGACAAAGTTTTTTTACAGCCTAGTCAGTTGATCTAGCCGCAAAACGCAGAACTGATGGTAACCGCTAATAGCAATGTATACAAATGTTAATCAAGCCCTTGTTTTTTTGAAGAACTCGGTTAGATTCTACAAAGCGAATCATAATTTGTCTTCAGACTTATCAGCCCGAGAAGTTTTAGAACTTTCTATATATGTCGTCGTCCCAATTGCCAATTAGGGCAAGTAATTTACCTTCACCTTTAGCAGAAAAAAACGGATGGCCTTGGGTTATTCAGAGTGATGAGTTAAACAAACCAGAGAATTACGAAATTGACTGCCCTCTTATCAGCATTGTTACACCAAGCTACAATCAAGGTCAGTTTATTGAAGAAACTATCCGCTCAGTTCTACTACAGAACTATACAAACATAGAATATATCATTATTGATGGAGGTAGTTGTGACGATACACTCGAAATAATCAAAAAATACGATCGGTGGATCAGTTACTGGACAAGTGAGTCAGACGAAGGGCCATCCGAGGCAATCAACAAAGGATGGAACAGAGCGAGAGGAGAAATTCTTGCTTATATCAACTCAGATGACGCTTACTTACCCAATGCGTTGCTTTCTGTTGCCAAAGCTTTTCACGAAAATCCACAAGCTTCTGCAATATGTGGAAATGAGATCAGAGTTGATAAAAGCGGATTTTTCATCAAGAAATCAGAAATAAAAAATGTTAGTTATTTAAGCTTACTAAACCTAGAATTCATTCCACAGCCCTCTACTTTTATTCGAAGAAATATAATTAAATCAGTGGGAGGAATAAACACGAAAATAAAATACATATTCGATTTTGAGCTTTTGCTGAGAGTTTCTCGACAAGAACCTATAAAAGAGATCAGAGATTGTTTAGCTATTACTAGATGGCACGACGAAACCATTACTGTAACAAGACGTTCAAAAATAGGAGAGGAACTTGTTACTCTTGTAACTGATGAGTTGTCTGATGAAGAACTTTATTTTGAAAAATCCGAAAAGACAGACTTGCTTGTTAAAGTCAATTTATTAGCTCTAGCCCTATGTCTTGAAGAAGGAAAATTGCTTAAATCCTTAAGATATGCATTCAATTTATCTTTGATACTTCCTGTCTACAAATTCATAATAAAGATTATTTATATATACGTTTTAGAATCGTATCGATTCTTTAAAAAAGCTTTATCTATTAGGAAAAAGCTTACTTTAACAAAAAACAAAAAGCATTGGTCTAATTTGAGTTTAATTTGAATACGGGATTGGGCTGTATGCGGATTTTATACGATGGACTTGTATATGCGGTTCAACCCGCCGGAGGTATTAATCGCTACTTTAAAAATCTGATTGCACACTTGCCTGACAATATTCAACCGACGCTTACTCTTTGTAAACCTTTAAGTGTTGACTATCCCGCTCATACAAATCTTAAGATTAAAACAAATTCACAGCTAGAAAGTTTGCCAGATCGCCTCTCTCTTCTATTGGCAAGACTCTATTTCAGAAACACTATTGATTTTACGAATTTCAATGTCATTCATCCTACTTACTACTGTTTATTCTCGCGCCAAAAGCTTAAAGAAATTAAAATTCCGATTGTTTTAACTGTTTGGGACATGATTCATGAAATTTTCTCAGAAGAAATTGATCCTAAAGGTTACCATATTCAAATGAAGCAGCAAGCAATTCTAGCTGCAGATGCAATATTATGTATTTCAGAGAATACCAAAAAAGACTTGATGGAGAGATATCCAATCTCTGAAGACAGGATAAGAGTCACATACCTTGCTTCAGAAATAGATATTCACATGTCTTATGGAAATGAAATTGTCCCCTGCCAGTCTTACTTTCTCTATGTAGGAAAACGCTCAGGATATAAAAACTTTGACTGTTTGTTGGAAGCTTTTGCAAAATCTGTTTCTGTCAAATCAAATTTATCACTCTGTGTTGTAGGTTCTCCGTTTAGTAAAGCTGAAAAGGAGAAAATTTCTGCTCTAAAGCTTTGGAGTTACATTGAACACTATGGATATGTAAACGATTTGCACTTAGCTAAACTCTATCGCTGTAGCAGAGGGCTCGTTTATCCTTCGCGCTACGAGGGATTTGGTATCCCACCTTTAGAAGCCATGGCTTGCGGAACGGTAGTAGTAGCTGCAAATTGCTCTAGTTTACCAGAGGTTGTAGGGAATTCTGGTATACTCTTCAACCCAAATTCGGCCTCCGATCTAGCAGACATAATGCTTTCTTTAGTCAGCAATTCTACAAAGCGAACTTCTTTAATTGAAAGCGCTTGTAGGAGAGCAAAATTGTTTAGCTGGGAGAAAACTACTGCTCAAACAGCAAAGTCATACCAGCAAATCTGCTGATAAGTAGCTGGGCCTAACCAAATGTCACACCGGTAGCTGATTACGACTCCGCTCAATCAGATGGACTGCTTTCCTAGCCGGAAATCAAGGGTTGAGCGGAAGTCGTAAGCCTGACGGCTGGCTGCGCCTACGCAACGCGTCTGCGCCAAGAGAAGACCTGTCTTAAGATTATTGTGCTTGTCTACTTACTGCCTGGTACAACATATGAATCTAAATACTAGAGATTATTTAACTCGATTTGCTATTTATCTTCTACCTCTGACGGCTTTTCAATTCCAAGAAGGAGGCTATGGAATCATTCAATTATCGCTTCCTATTGTTTTATTGTTGTTCGTCATATCTATTAGTAAAGTTACTTCTTTAAAGTCATCTTTAGAGAAAAGTGTTTTGCTGAAAATAGCTATTTGCTTTTTTTTGATCTGTATATTCTCAACAAGCTTAAGCATTTATTTGGGCGAAGAAAACAGTTCTCTTTATAAGTCTCTTGGAGTGCTAACTTCATTAGCTGTTTTTTTTGCTTCCTACTACAGCTTTTCTACTTCAAATAAAGACATATATAGAACATCTATTTTTTTAAGAGACTATTTCAATATTTCCCTCTTTATCTCCGCTATGGTTATTTTAGAATTCTTGATTCACAAAGTATCAGGCAATAATTATATTTACGATTTCATGAACTATTTCCGTCATTTCATACCTTATCCGAAAGCTCAGTTTTTGGATTTAACATCTTTGGGGAGATACAAAGGAATTTTGAATGAAACTGGCGAACTTGGTCTCTACACTTTACCTTCGCTATCTGCATATTTATCGGGACTTTCTATAAGCAAAAGAAATTTAGTTAAAGATGTTGTATGCATAGTTTTGTTCTCATTTTCTACCTTTTTAGCTAATTCTTTCGTGTTTAATGCTTTATTGATACTGATTTTTTCTCTTGCCTTCCTGAGAAGTAGAAGTCAATTTCAGAGAAGTCTGATAGCGCAGAAAGTTATTAGAACAGTCTTGGGAATAGTAGCTGTAATAGTATCCCTAAGCATTGTATATTACTTTCAAAACTATCTAAGCATTTCTGTTCAAGAGAGAATTAGCGACTTACAAGCTTTTTATGAAACTGGTTATTATGATAACAGTAGTAATTTAAGCGTTCAGGTTATTTTAAATAGCTACAAGGCAACGGTATATTCTTTACAGAAAAACTTCTTGATTGGAATTGGTTTAGGAAATATTGACAAGCCCTATAATGTTGTAGCCACAGCACAAAATATTTCTACTCGCCTGAATCAACATGACGGATACTCTATGCTTTTCAGACTTTTAAGCGAAACAGGAATTACTGGTACTCTTTTATTTTTATCTTTTTTCTATATTCGACTTTCCCAAGGATTTAATGCTCTTATTTGTACTTCGACAAAAAAGCTTGTTTTCTGCTCTGAAAGCCAATACAGTGAGGCATTACGAATAAATAGTATGATTTGTTCGGCTTCTACTATTTGTTTGGTTTACGCCTTGTCAAATTTTCCAACGTATTGGAACTTGGTTTTACCACTGCTAATGGGTCTTGTTGTAAAGCCAAATTTCTTTAGAGTAATCTACTTCAAAGAGAAAATTTAGTCGTCCTTATTATTAAAATATAAGCCAAGACTTTTCTTTCAGCAATTTATAGGATTTCGAGAAAGTGAAAAAAATAAGCGTTGCAATTCCTACTTTAAATAGCGAAACTACATTAGATACAACCATCTTATCTCTCAAAAATCAGAGGGATGTAGAAGTTGTTATTATCGTTGTAGATAGCGGTTCCAAGGATGGTACTTTAGACATTTGCCGTCATTGGAATGTTGAAGTGAAGTACTTTCAAGCTGGTAATATGTATGGAGCTGTAAATGAAGGATTGAAAAGTTCTTCTAGCGAGTGGCTGACCTATCTAAACTCGGATGATTGGATATATCCTGATAGCTTCTCGCGACTAATTTCGTATGGAGATAAATCAAATGCAGATTTAGTTTATGGCAAATGTGATTTTACGGATGTTCATGGTCGCTTTATGTACTCATTCTCTCCGCCTTTTCCTAATCAGCTAAATTCTATAGTTCGAACTGGTAGATTAGGTTTCGCTCAACAAGCAACAGTCTTCCGAAATTGCCTTTATACGAAGCTGAATGGATTTGATGTTAAATACAAGTTTAGTGCAGACAAAGATTTCTATATAAGAGCTTTACAAGCTAATGCAACATTTTCATTTCTTACTGGTTCACCAGTGTCTTGCTTCAGGTTACACACAAAGCAGCTTAGCAGCACAAAAGCAGAGTTAATGGAACATGAGAGCAAGCAGATTAATCAGTGTTTGGTTCAACCTCCTAATCTTTATGATTTTTTTATAAAAACAAACTGGCAACTTCGAAATATACCTAATTATTTAATTCGTTTCATGAGACAGTCGATGTTATCTGAAAGGATTGTGTTAGCAAGATCAATTTATCCTGGCTTTCACATTGAATAAGTAGATTGAGCTTAATTCCAAAAAATTTATGTTATGGCGATCGCCATATCGGTTAGGGCATTTTCAGAATGCCAGACATGCTCCATGAGACACTTGACGTGTCTTAACTAGAATAACCACAGCCATATTAACTCCTTAAAGCTTTCAGCATCTTTCATCGCTTGCCATGAAAATTCTGATTATAGTCCCATATGTTAGTCCTGTTTATGGCGGTCCTGCTAATACTGTAAATGATTTGACCAGTAGTTTAAGTGAACTTGATTGCTCTGTTGATATGATTACGACTATAGCTAATGGACTAAATAAAATAAATCGTTCTCAGAACGTTTGGAATATCAAAAAACATATCGAATTCGGTATTTTTCTTGCTGGAACAAAAATGATTTTATTTTCAGTTTTTCTATGCTTTATTGGCTACTAAGCCATGCTGAAAATTATGATTTAGTGCATACAAACACTCTGTTTTCACCTTTGATTTCGTTAGTTCATTACATTTGTGATATCAAAAATGTGCCTTATGTTATTACTCCTCGCGGCATGTTGAGTCCTTGGGCTTTAAGACACAAGTCTTGGAAAAAACGTTTTTATTTACACTTTATTGAACGAGCATTAATAAAAAAATGTAGAGCAATCCAAGCACTCACACAAAGTGAGGCTGACTATGTCATAAAAGCAAAACTTCACAATACTACTGTAGTTATCCCAAATGGTGTGAACATGCAAGAATTTGAAACTTCAATTAGATCAGATTTCTTTGAAAAGAGCTTTCCTGAAGTGTGTGGTAACAAAATAATTCTTTTTCTTGGGCGTATTGATCCCAAAAAAGGATTGGATTTGCTTGCTGGTGCTTTTGCGCGAGTAAGACACCAGTTTCCTCAAAGTCGTTTAGTTATTGCAGGCCCAGACAGCATCAACTTTCTTCCAGTTGCCAAAAGTTTTTTCTTAGAAGCTAAGTGCTTAGATGCCGTTATATTTACAGGAATGCTGACTGGACAGGATAAGCTTTCTGCATTAGCATCTTCTGATATTTTTGTTTTACCTTCTTACTCGGAGGGATTTAGCATGTCTATTCTAGAAGGTATGGCTTCTGGGTTGCCCTGTATTATCACGACAGGGTGCGATTTTCCTGAAGCTGCGACTGCTCAAGCTGCTCTTGTTACTGATATCAATGCAGAGTCAATAGCTAGTGCTTTGATCGGTTGCTTAAATGATCCTGAGACTGCCAGTGAATAGGTGAACGAGGTCGTCAATTTGTATCGCAGTATTATACTTGGAAAAAGTCTGCTGAAAAGCTATTGGCTTTTTACAGAAAGATACTTAGCCAGGATGACCACACGAAAGGACGAAAGCTTTTGTAGTTCTTTTGTAATTAATAATACGAGGCAAAACCGCCGTTAAAGCAACTTACCCTTGCTGGAGTAAGAAGAGGTTTGTAATTTTTTTATCATCACTAAAGACATTAACTCGTTCAGTAATGCTGATAAGACTGCTGATTTTACTAACTCGCATCATGAAATTAACTTTGAGTTCTAAAAACATATAGGCAGTGCCTTTGCTTTAAGGCTGTCGCTAATAGAGAGATTCCTGAGTATTTCCTGTTATTCATTTGAGGTTTTTTCCTCTCTCTAAACGATTGCAAACTAAGCTAGAAGGAACTGCCTCTTTGAGGGAGGCCACTTTCAAGAAAATGCTGGCGTAGAGCTTAGTCACAATGGCAGGTGTAAATCTTTTCTCAAAGCAAGACCGCCCCCTTTTACCCATTTGCTCAGCAGCAGAGACGTCTAGACTGAGATAGTGAATAAATTTGGCCAACGCTTTGGCGCTGCCCGGTTCAAAGACTGCACCGCAGCCAGTTTTTTTAACTAGCTGGCCTAGATAAGAGTTTTTCTCGCTGATAACCGCTACGGGACGTCCGGCGGCTAGAGAGGAGTAAAGCTTACTGGGTGCGACCAGCCCTTCAAAACCCGAGCGAATGCTAATTAGAGAGAGATCGCAGGCTGTGAGAGAGTAGGGTAGAGCCTCACGAGCCTGATAGGGCAAAAAAAGGCAGTTTGTCAGGCCAAGAACTTGAGCTTGTTCGAGGCACTGTTGGCGCTGAGCGCCACCGCCGATAAAGACAAAGCAAATGGGCTTATTGCGGAGATAGGCGGCAGCGCTGATCACAGTTTCTAAGTCGTGACAGCGGCCCATGTTGCCGGAGTAAAGCACGGTAAAAGGCTCAACCAAGTCATGTTTCCAGGCAAACCAGTTGCGATTTTTGGGAATTGGGACGATTCGCTCGGGGTCGGCCCAGTTATGGATGACTGAGACTTTTGTCGCTAAGTCAGGGTGGTAGTCTACGATTCGCTGTTTCATGGCAGGACTCATGACGATAATGGTCTGAGCGCGCTGCCAAACTTTGTGGTTTATCCGTCGCCAGTAGCGGGCTAGCCAGTGGTGGGCCGGGATAACCTGAGACGCGATCGCAATATCCGGGTACAAATCATAAAGCAAACAGACATAGGGCAGCCCCAAACACCGCTGCGCCAGATAGCCCAGCAGCGGCAAAAAGGGAGGCGCTGTCGTCACCAGCAAAACACTGTGGCGGTGAGCATGGCGCAATAGATAAAAAACGGCGTGGCAGCAGAACAGCAGGCCCCCTGTAGCTTTACCGCGAATGCGATTAAGCCAAAATCGGGCAATCGGCGATCGCTTCACCACTAAGCGTTCCGTTTTTTCGACTGTGGGTGCGGACGTTTGATCAAAAGCGTAACCGGGCTGCCCGGTAAACACCTCGACCGCGATATTGAACTGGCCTAGATTTTTAGCTAGGTCTTCAACAAGCTGACCCGTTGCCGCGTAATCAGGCGGGTAGAACTGAGTGATAATACACAGCTTTAGCAACTGAGGCAGAGATGATAGCTGCGATCGCAACTGCTCCGCAGCCTTGTCTAAACTATCAGACTGAGATCGGTACTGCCCGAACATGCTGCCTCCTCATGATTGGGTTCGGGAAAGCCGAGTTGCTTTGGGGTAAAAGCATCGGCGGCTTAGTTACCTGCTGCGCTGGCAGCCAAAAGTGCAGCATTATTCGCTGTTTCTAAGAGTGCCTGAATTGCCTGAAATTCAGCGGGGATATTGGTCAAAAAGTTAGCGTTTGCACTCCGAACGACGCTGTTATAAGCCTCAACTGCGGCACCGAGCGTCGCAGCGCTGGGTTCGCTAGATAAGAGGGAAACCAACTGCGCTATGAGCTGCTGGGTCTGGGCGGCAGGTGCCCCTTGCGCGGTCAGACTATTTAGTAAGGTAGCGGCACCGCCACCAGGCGAGACCAGTTGACTATAGAGGCTGGCCTGAGCGTTGCGGTAGGTAATTTGTGTAACGCCTGCTGTCAGCCCCGTAGTAGGGGGTGCCAGCGTACCTGCTGACAGTTGCGCAACGGCACGATCTAGGGCGGCGTTAATTGCCGCCGCCACAGGCGTCCCCCGGACTGGGGTAGACGGCTGGGGTTGAAAGGCACCGCCAGCAATATCGCCGGTGGTAATAATATTACCTGTGACATCTGAAGCGTTGCCAGTTTGAGCTTGGGCAGGTACCGCTTTGCTTAAGCCTATAAGCACCAGTCCTGCCAGTAAAACCAGCCGAAAATTTAATAAATTCATTCTTGCTTACTCCTTAATCGACTGCAAAAGCTCAAAATGTAGTGCCGACACCGACGCCCACAATAAAGCGAGTGCCATCTCCAGCTTCACCGGTGACATCGGCCAAGGCAGGGGTAATCACCAAGGGGAAATTGCGAAAAGGCACTACAGAAAGCCCTAAATTTAGGTCTTGGCCTGTCCAGTCAGCAATTACCGAAACCGGCTCTGCCACTCTAACACCGACGCTGCCGAAGACATCGACGTCGTTTTCACCGCTGCCTTCACTGCGAAAGCGGCCTCCCCCCAAGCCGACTGAAGCCGTTATGGAGCTAAAAGGCCGACTTGGATCCTCTCTAAGCCGGAAGATTTTACTGACGACCCCATAGCCGCTTTCGCCGCCGTCGGGGTTGCCAAAGGTAATTAAGTTCTCAACGCCCAGGGCGATCGCCCAGTCTCCAGCAAACTGACGATGCAGCTTAAAGCTAAAGCCCCCATCTTCAAAAGCGTCGCCGCGCAGATCTACAATAGCTAAAGCCACCTCTAAACCGACTAAATCACGAGCGTCTCCCAACCCAAAGCCCAAGGAAATTGCGCCGTCAGATCGACTGGTAAAGCGAGCACGCTCCTGGAAAGTTGCGCCGAAAAAGACATCTCCCCAGTCAGCTCCAAACGCTGTGGGAGAGCCAATCGTCGAGCCAGGAATGCCCAAAGCTCCGGTCGGGGCTACCCCCAAAATAGAGACTTCTGCGGGTGTACTAGCCAGCAACAGCCGATTGCGAATGACTTCTAACTCAGCCAGACTTGGCCCAGGCGGCTCGTAGCCCACAATGTAGTTAGCAGCCGAGTTAGTCGCCGTCAGAACCGGAGCGCGCTCAGCCGCCACCAGTGCCTGATAGATGAAAGCGGCCACCTCTGCTCGGGTGGCCAGCTGACCTGGCCTCAGCAGTCCCACATCAGGGTAGTTGACAACAATTTGTTCTTCAGTGACAGCCGCTACGCGCGATCGCGCGTAGTCTGGCACCGCCCCGGCGTCAGCATAGCGCTGTATCAGCACCGCATTAGCATTGTTGGGGCTGTTCAGGTTTAAGCCGCTGCCCAGTGCTAAGAGTACTTCAACCCGTGAGATAGGCTGGTTGGGGCGAAAAGTACCGTCTGGATAGCCGCTGAGAAATCCCAGCGCTGTTGCCTGCTGAATCGCCTGATAGCCCCAATAGTCTGAAGAAATATCGCTGAACTGAATTGGGGCACGAACGCCAGCACCCGGAAAAGCCTGACGTACCAAAGCTGCGAACTGCACTCGCGTTACTGGCTCGTTGGGACGAAAGGTGCCGTCCAAAAAGCCTTTGATAATTTGTCGCTCTACCAGGGGCTGAATGAATGCCTGCGCCCAATGTCCTCGCACGTCCGGCAAAGTCACACCCTGTGCCAGCGTTGTGTCATCTGAGCGCCCTAGTGAATTGGCTGGGGAACTGGCCGGGCTGGTGGCTACGTTTTGGTTAAGCGCTGATAGGGCCGGTAGCGGGATTGACGTCAGCGATGCTGCCGTCAGGTTAGACAGACTTTGAGAAGTCGGTAGCTGAGTTGCCAAACTACTCAAACGCGAAACTGCCGCTGTAGGATTTGCTGTGGAATTTGCATTTGCAGAGGAAGATAGCGGTTCAGCCTGGCCGGGTGCGGCTGCATTATTCTCAGCAGCAGAGGCGATGCTTCCGGCCCTAAGACCTGTAACAGGGCCGAAAACCATCAGACTCGCTAGTACTCCCCCTAGACGTAATTGCCTTCGGCTCGGTTTCTTAAAAATAACTGACAGCGCCATATTTCAACTCCTCACACACTTCGTTATGTCTTTGAATTGAGCCATCAAAATCTCAAGCAGGCATTTGCAATGGTAATTAGAATTATCCAGAATTATCCCAATGGACGTTAAGAAATATTACTTTATGCCTGACAGATAAATCAGGTATAAAACGCTACTTTTTTGCTTGACTGATACTTACAGAAAGGGGCGGCGCTGATCTGCTTTTGTTAGCTGAGCGAATCGCAAAGCTTCAGATCAACACTGAAAAAAGCTACGCGAAGCAGTCCCTCATTAATGGTATAAGGCGCTACTTTTACGGGTAGCTAAACTTCTACTGCACAGCTGAGTTTGATCTCACAGACAACAAAATACACTAAGAATTGCTGAAAAACTAGCAGAGCGCCTGAGAAGTTAAGCAGATGTAGCCTCTTGCACAGAGTAATTACACCTGTTGTCAAAACAAAATATACCTAAAAAAACAAATCTGGTGGTAATCGTCAAGAGGCTAGAGCCAATAGGTTCCACTTTGCATCAAAAAGACATCTAGAGATATCTAAAAATTACTGTGGAGGTCTTTAAAGTGACGGACTTGGGTGTGGCTAAAAGAGTTTGGCTTTTTTGGGTGAAGAGAAACTAACTGCGGAGTCCTCTTCCTCAAGAAGGATTTGAAGAACTCATCAGCCTAATTTTCTTTATGCCAGGTTTACGTGAGTTTAGATAGCAGAATCTATCGAAATTTTACTCGCCAGATTTTGCTTTAGCCGTTAAGCTTGTGGGAGCTAAATCGGCAAAGCTATGCTGAAAGCGCTATTCTCAGTGAGCCTTTTCCCTTCTTGCGGTTTCTAGTTAACCGTTTTAGGCGCTATGCTGACAGTGATTTCTTCGCTTAGATTATTCAGCTACGGTTGTGTGGGACTGCTTTACTGGGCGATCGCGGCTAGCTTAAGCTGGGCACAAACTCCTTTACCGTCACTAGATCCCTTAGCTCCGACGGGTGCTGTGCCAGTAGAAAATTCTGCGCTACCCGCAGCCGTTGAGCAAACGTACCGGCTAGGCGTTGGCGATCGCCTCGCCATCGAAGTCTTCAATGTGCCTGAATACAGCGGCGAGTATCAGGTGCTGATAGACGGCTCCTTAAATTTACCCATGGTTGGGCGGGTTTCAGTGAGGGGGCTGTCTCTGACCGCTGCTGGCGAAACCATTGGTGTTGCTTATACACCGCTGGTACGGCGTCCATTGGTGACTGTCAGCCTGCTGCAGCCGCGCCCGGTAGAAATTGCGATCGCCGGAGAAGTGACTCGTCCGGGTGTCTACACCCTACCTGTCGAGGCTGGGGCCAAGTTTCCCAGCTTGGTGCAGGCTATTCAGACTGCGGGAGGGCTAACCCAAATTGCTAACCTAGAACAAATTCAGCTACACCGCCCCCAGCCCAACGGCACCTTTCAGGTCACCCGTGTTAACCTTTGGGCCTTGCTGCAGCAGGGCGACCTCAGCCAAAATCCAACCCTTCAAGACGGCGATACCCTGGTAGTTCCCACTGTCGAGCAGACCGATTTAGCTACGGCAAACCAGCTCGCCGCAGCTAACTTTGCCGCACTCCCCACTGAATCTCTAAACATTGCCGTTGTCGGTGAGGTCTTTCGACCCGGATCTCATCAGCTCACCACCGCAGATGATAGCCCTGATCGACCGACTCTGACCCGGGCCTTGGAGGTTGCAGGCGGCATAACACCTTCAGCCAACATTCGGCAGGTTGAGGTACGACGGCAAACCCGCAGCGGTGTTGTGCAAACGATTCCGATTGACCTTTGGGCTTTACTCAGAGAAGGAGACGTACAGCAAGATTTGATCTTGCAGCAGGGCGATACGGTTGTCGTACCCGCAGCCACAGACCTCAGCCCAGAAGAAGCCGTGCAGCTTGCCAGCGCTAGCTTCTCGCCGGATGAAATTGAGGTCAATGTGGTGGGGCGAGTCGAGCAGCCCGGCGTCGTCAAGCTCCGACCCAACACGCCTTTAAATCAGGCATTGCTGGCAGCCGGAGGCTTTAGCAACGAGGCCCGTGAAAAATCTGTCGAGCTAATTCGTCTCAATCCAGACGGCACGGCGACGCGACGCAACATTGAGGTAGATTTATCTGCAGGCATCAATGAAGAAACAAATCCAGTGCTGCGCCACCAAGACGTGGTGGTAGTGGCCCCTTCTGGCCTGACCAGCCTCTCAGAAAACTTAGGTGCTCTGTTTAATCCCCTGCGGCTATTGCTGCCTTTCTCAAATTTCTTTTGAGGCAGTTCTTTGGGGTGATTCCTTAGAAAAAGATGATGAATTTTCTATTTGCGCTATGAGGCGTCAGCATTAATGGAACCCTATCAGCCCATTTTTCTCAACGGCAATGACCACTCATCAGCCCAAATCCTGCAGTTGCCCATGTCTCAGGCTATGCTGGGCAGCGATGACGATGATTTTGACCTGCGTCAGGCTTTGAGCCTGTTTCGACGGCGGGCTTTGCTCGTTGTGGCTGTTATGGGGGCTGTTCTTGCCGCAGCAGTCGCCACTACTTTTACCCAGACATCTGAGTATGAGGGTAAGTTTCAGCTCCTGGTAGAGCCTGTGACCGCAGAGGATGAGCTGGCTCAGCTTACGCCTAGCCTGAATCTACCTCAGATGGGGTCTGGCCTAGACTACGATACCCAAATTCAGGTGCTCAAGAGTCCCGAACTGCTTTCACCCATCGTTGCTCAAATGCAGCAGCAGTATCCAGAGCTAGACTATGACGCTTTAATCGAAGCGCTGACGATCTCGCAGCTGCAGGACACTAAGATTCTAGAGGTGCGCTACCGTGATGCTGACACAGCGCAGATTAAAGCGGTTTTAGATCAGCTGTCGTCCGCGTATCTGGCCTATAGCCTGAACGAGCGTAAGACAAATCTGCGACAGGGTATTCAGTTTGTCAACGACCAGCTACCGCAGCTAGAGCAGCGGGTCAATCAGCTCCAGGGACAGTTGCAAACGTTTCGGCAGCAGTATAACTTTATCAGCCCTGATACTCAGGCCGAAGAAATCAGTCAGCAGCGGGTAGCGCTCCTGCAGCAGCGGCTCAATCTCGATCAGGAACTGGCGGCTACGCGATCGCAGTGGCAAGAGCTACAGCAAAGCCTAGGCACGATCGCTGTACTGAAAAATGCGCCTGTTTATGAGCAGCTCGTCGGTCGCATTCGGGAGCTAGAAGCCACCATTGCCAAAGAAACCACCCGCTTTACCGATGAAAATCCAGAAATGGCCGTGCTGCAAGAAGAGCGCCAAAATCTGCTGCCGATTTTGCAGGATGAGGCTCAGCGAGTTTTAGAAATTGAACGAGCTGAGATTGGCAACAATATTCAGTCCCTAGAAAGCAGAAGTAGTCGTCTGTCTCAGTCAGAAGCAGTCTTGGCCCAGCAAATACAGCAGCTCCCCGCCCTCGCCCGTCAGTATGCTGACCTAGAGCGAGAGCTGCAGATTGCAACTGAAAGTCTCAATCGCTTTTTGACTACCCGCGAAACGCTACAGATTGAAGGCGCGCAGGCCGAAATTCCCTGGCAGGTCTTAGATGCTCCTGATCAGCCAGAGGTACCCGTATCACCCAACATTCCGCGCAATTTAGTTCTGGGCTTTACCATCAGCCTGCTGCTGGGCATCGTCGCCGCCCTGATTGCCGAAAAGCTAGATACGGTGTTCCACAGCGCCGATGAGCTAAAAGAAAAGACTCAGCTACCCGTTCTCGGCACCATCCCGTTTTGTCGGCAGATGAGCTTTGTCAGGCTACCGCCGAGCCATCGGCAGGCAGACAATCCGCCCGCGATCGCCGGAATGCAGTCGGCTAGCGCCCCTTACGAAAACCACAGTTTTATAGAAGCTTTTCGCGCTCTGCACGCCAGTATCCGCTTTTTGGGTTCAGACAAGCCAGTGCGATCGCTGACTATCAGCTCAGCTCTGTCGGGTGACGGTAAGTCCACGGTTGCAATTAACCTGGCAGAAACAGCCGCCGCCATGGGACAGCGGGTACTGCTGATTGATGCTGATTTACGCCAGCCTCAGATTCATACTCGACTGGGACTGCCTAACTTTCGCGGCCTAAGCAACCTGATTTCAGCCCGATTGTCTCTGAGGCAGGTAATTCAGCAGTCTCCCAAACATGAAAATCTCTACGTGATTACCTCTGGGTCAATTCCCCCTGATCCGACCAAGCTGCTGGCTTCTCAAAAAATGAAGCATCTGGTTAACCGGGTTGACAAAGTCTTTGACCTGATCATTTACGATACGCCGCCGCTGGCCAGCCTGGTAGACGCTAGCCTACTCGCCACTCACATGGACGGCGTCGTGCTGGTAGTAAGCCTCGACAAAACTCACTCTCCGGCCCTGATGCAAACCCTGGAGCGCCTGAAGCTCAGCCGCATTCCCATACTCGGTACGGTGATCAACGGCGTCAAGCGCAGCGCCATGCCGTCTTACGACTACTACTATCACCAGCGGCACTCCCTATCCGAAGAACCTGTCGTTCTGAACGGGGCTGTCCACAACGGCAACGGTGCCGTCTCCAATGGTCGGCATATTTAGCTCACTATTCTACAAAAGGCTTGGCCCACTGCTGCAGCGTTTTAAGCTGAGAGAGCGTTAGTCGAGTGCGTGAATTGATAGATCTGAGGTGATTGAGCGCTTCCCAAACCGGGAGTTGATGATGGCGACACAGATAGGCCGCACAAATTAATGGCGATCGCTCAACCCCCGCCAGACAGTGTACGTAAGTAGGCAATCCCTGCTGCTGGAAACGCTGCACCAGATCAACGGCAGCGCTAATCTGCTCCGGGGTGAGGATTTTGAGGCTGTGGCTATCTGGCAGCGGCTGGCGCACACAGCAAAATTCAGCCGCGATCGCGGGTAGCTGCCCTTCTACCTCAGTACAAAGTGTAACGACTGCCTGAATCTTGACTCGCTTCAGATTGATCAAATCAGCCGCTGTGGGGAAAGGGCCAACGGCTAGCTGCTGAGGCAAAACCCAGCGTAGAGAAGTTGCCACGGGTGAATGAGCTTTGGACTGGCGATGCGGCGATCGAAAAAGCATTAGGTTTCTGATTACTGAGCAATTCACAGTACGTAATTCGTCAGACCTGAATCGGACAGTACTGAAGATCTTTATAACTGCTCTATGCTAGTTCAGTTTTTGATGAATGCTCTGACGGGTGCATCGGCGATCGCGCTGGGTCTGCCCTCAAGAGCCTGCTAGCAAACTCACGGCATAATAGCTTTTGAAGCCCAGAATTTTGTCTCATGGCCACTCAGGTAGACCTGCAGCAAAAGCTACGCCAGCTCGACGGCAAGAGCTACAGGTCTTACAAATCAGTCCGGGGCGATTACGTCTTCGACAGCTTTACCCTCACGATTGACTACGTACAGGGCGATCCGTTTGCTGCC
Organism: Leptolyngbyaceae cyanobacterium RM1_1_2; assembly: GCA_012032345.1. Lineage (GTDB taxonomy): Bacteria > Cyanobacteriota > Cyanobacteriia > Phormidesmidales > Phormidesmidaceae > Sphaerothrix. The sequence goes on from JAAUQI010000014.1 coordinate 83,114, forward strand.
CCCAGTCAGCTACAGGCAAAAGTTCCCCAGGTAATCGCCGGTTTTCCGGCTGGGCTGTACAGCAATAAAAGTCGTGGGATAGCTTTACGAGACTATTTGACCCGCCAGTTTGACCGCGCTGCCCAGCAGCTCAGACAAAAGCGCGGCTCGGGCAAAAGCGGCCTGATTTCAGTCATGAGTCCTGGCCAGATCATGCTCGATCGCACTACTGTCTTGGTCACGCCTGATGCTGTAGAACTGCGGTTTGTGGTGGGGCTACCGGCCTTTGGTCGTCGGATTGCCGGTGAGCAGGCGGCTGTCATGCTGTGCCAAGAGCTGCCAGAGCTAGTCGATCGCGCCTTGGTTTATGCTCACCTCGAAGCTGCTAGTCTACAGCACCATGTAAATACGGCTGAAGACGCCGACTGGCTTAGAAACCAGCTAGCCCAGCGAGGACTGGTTGCCTTTGTGGCCGATGGGGCAGTGCTGCCCCGGCGCAGCGGCATAGACGATCGCCCCTTGGTCAATCAGGTGCAGGCTTTTAAGTCGCCAGCCTCGCTGCGGGTAGAGTTTGAGTGCCCCCATGCCGGACAGATTACCGGTATGGGCCTGCCTCAAGGCGTCAGCCTAATTGTGGGCGGTGGCTATCATGGCAAATCAACGCTGCTGCGGGCGATCGAGCAGGGCATCTACAACCATATTCCGGGAGATGGCCGGGAGCGGGTCGTCACCGATGTTGGCGCTGTAAAAGTCCGGGCCGAAGAGGGGCGCAGCGTCGTCGGCGTCAACATTTCCCCGTTTATCAACCATTTGCCGCAGCAGCGCTCTACCCAAAGTTTTTCTACCGCCAATGCCAGCGGCAGCACCTCTCAGGCCGCCAGCATCATTGAGGCAGTCGAGGCGGGTACTACGGCGCTGCTGATAGATGAAGACACGGCGGCAGCTAATTTTATGAGCCGCGATCGCCGGATGCAGGCTCTAATTGCTCAGGAAAAAGAGCCTATCACCCCTTTTGTTGACAAAGTGCAGCAGCTTTACCGCGACTGTGGCATCTCAACCATTTTGGTGATGGGGGGCAGCGGCGACTATTTTGACGTAGCCGACACCGTCATTGCGATGGAGAACTACCAGCCCGCAGAAGTCACCCAAGTAGCCCAAGCGATCGCCCGACAGTACCCCAGCGATCGCGTCTCAGAGGGCGGTTCACATTTTGGCGCGCTCACGTCGCGGGTGATACTTCCGGCCAGCCTCAATCCCAGCAAAGGCCACCGCGACGTCAGTCTAAAAGTGCGCGATACTGACGAACTGCGCTTTGGCACTGAAGAGGTGGATCTCTCTGCGGTTGAACAGCTAATTGAGCCAGGGCAGCTACGGGCGATCGCGGCTGCAATGGTCTACGCTCAGCGCTACTATTTTGACGCCCAAAAAAACCTATCAGCCGTGCTTGACAGCGTCATGAAGGATATTGAACGACAGGGACTAGATGTTTTAAGCGATCGCGTGGTCAGTGACTTTTCTGGCTTTCGACGATTTGAGCTGGCAGCGGCGATTAATCGACTGCGATCGCTCAAAATTCGGGACTAAACACGATAGCATATCCTTTTTCAGACAACCTCTAAGCCTGCGCCTGGTTGTAAATTTGTTCGTTGGCTCTGACTGATTTTTCCAGGTCTACAACCGGGTTGGGGTAGTCTACGCCGAGCTGTAGGCCAAAGCGCTTTTGCTCAACGGGCTGTAGTTTGTATGGCTCATGCACTTTCGCAGCGGGCACATTGGCCAGTTCCGGTAGCCAGTGCTTCACGTATTCACCGTCGGGGTCATAGTCTTTGGCCTGCTTGGGGATATTGAAATAGCGGAAACCTCGGGCATCATTGCCCACCCCTGCCGTGTAGTTCCAGTTGCCGTAGTTGCTGCAAACGTCGTAGTCAACTAGCTGCGATTCAAACCACTCGGCCCCCATGCGCCAGTCAATGCCCAGATTTTTAGTTAAAAAGCTGGCTACGTTTTGCCGTCCTCGATTTGACATAAAGCCGGTGGTGTTAATCTCGCGCATATTGGCATCTACCAGCGGAAACCCTGTCTCTCCATGCTGCCAGCACCTGAAGCGCTCCGGGTCTTGCTTCCATTCAAGATCTAAGCCGCGAATCCCGGCGGCAGAAAATACGCGATCGCCGTATTTGACACAAACAAAGCGAAAATAATCACGCCACAGCAGCTCAAAAATGAGCCAGTAAGTCGAGTCGTTTTTGACTCGCTCTGACTCATATTGCTTGACAGCTTCATAGATCCGGCGAGGAGAGAGACAGCCCGATGCCAGCCAAGGCGAGAACTTAGAGGAATAATCAGCCCCCAACATGCCATTGCGAGTTTGCTTGTAGTCTTTAAGCTGGTTAGCCTGCCAAAAGTAATGCTGTAGCCGCTCTAAACCTGCGATTTCTCCGCCTTCAAACTTAAGCACCGCTCGTGGCTCTAGCTGGGGAGCTTCCAAGCCAAAGTCTTTCAGCGTCGGCAGCTTACCTGGCTTCAGCGCCTTGGGCAAAGACGGTACGGCTTCAGGGGTGGCAAAGGTAGGATAGATAGTCCAGCTTTTTTCGACCTTTTTACGAAACGTGGTGAAGAGATCCGGTAGCTGCTCCGGCTCAAAGGGCAAATCGTCAATATGAACGAGGGTAGAACCCCAAAAAATTTCTGACTCGACCCCTAGCTGGTCAAGAGCTGCTTCTAATGCTGACTCCACCGCAACCTCCTCAGCTGTGGCTTCTTCATGCCAGTAAACAGCGTCAATATCAAACTCTTTGACTAGCTCAGGGATAAGACGCTCAGGTTCTCCCTGCCGAATTACTAAATCACTGCCCAATGCCTGCAGCGATCGCCTGAGAGCTGCTACACTCCCTAGCAAAAATTCGGCTCGAAAGGCTCCTGTCTTCGGAAAACCAAAAGACGTGGTCGAAAACTGCCTGGGATCAAAACAGTAAAGTGGAATCACCTGAGCCTGCTTCTGTAGAGCCTGATTGAGCGGCTCGTGGTCGTGAAGACGCAGATCGTTGCGATACCAGATAAGAATACGCATTAGGCAAGCGCTAGAGCCTTGATAAACCAACTCCAGTATTTTAAAGAAAAGTTAAGGATACTGGCCACGACAGCACCTAGCCGGTTTTGCCACAGGTTTGCTTCAGTGCAGTTTTAGCATGATGCACTTTTAGCATGATGCAGTCGCAAATATTGAAATAGGTTGAAACAGTCTGGGGGCCTGTCCTAAAATTGTCCCAGGCTTTGGCTAGGATAAAAGCAGCTTGCTTAAAGTAATGAGGGTAAGCCCTCAGGTAGCTGCCATGTCGCTTGTCCATCGCAATCCGCTTGTCCTAATTCATGGTATTGATGATACGGTTGCCGTCTTTGATCAGGCGATCGCTTATCTGCGACAGCGGGGGTGGTCTTCCTTTCATCCGCTAAACCTGACTCCCAACAATGGCAATGCAGGGTTAGATGCTTTAGCGTCTCAGGTTGCAAACTACGTAGAGCGACAATTTTCTACCGAACAGCCTATTGATCTGCTGGGTTTTAGCATGGGTGGCCTAGTCAGTCGCTATTACGTTCAGCGACTGGGCGGTATTGAACGGGTTCAACGATTTGTGACAGTTTCTGCGCCTCACCAGGGGTCATGGCTTGCCTACGGGCGTTGGAACTCTGGCTGTGAGCAGATGCGTCCTAACAGCCTATTTATTCAAGATCTTAGTCAAGATATCAGGGTGCTCTCGCAGACCGAATTCACCTCGATCTGGACACCTTATGATTTGATGATTGTGCCAGCAGAGAGTTCTCGGCTGCCCGTGGGTCGAGAAATTAAAGTGCCTGTTTTGACCCACTCGGGTATGTTGACAAGTCACACCGGCTTGACGGCTATTCATTCAGCTTTAACGGCTTCAAGTTTGGCTAATGTAACCGTGCCTCTTTAGAATTGTACGAGCAGACAAGTAAGCGCTTGAAGCTAAAGTCATCCCAGAATACGCCGTATGCCTCAAGGATTTTTTTAGCGTTGAAACTGATTCAAAAGCGCCGTTTCCAAACGAGGACGGATTTGAAGGATTTAGACAAAGTGCTGGCATGGTTTGACCAGCTACAAACCCTAGCGCGTTTTATTCCAGAAAATACATGGCTTCAGTGTCAGCTGGCGCTGGTAGAAGGATTTACCAACGCGGTTCGCCATGCCCATCACAACCTGGCTGTAGAAACTCCTATTGACATCGAGGTCGCTATTTTTTCAGGATTCCTTGAGATTTACATTTGGGATCGAGGCCCAGGCTTTGACGTCCAAAGCTGGCTGCGCAAAACGCCTCAGGTTGTAGACAAAGACTCAGAAGGCGGACGGGGACTGAGGCTAATGGAGCGGATCGCGGATCGTTTTACCTATACCTCTGAGGCCAATGGCAAAAACTGCCTCTACATTAGCAAAAGCTACCATCCCGTAGAGGCCGAGTAATGCAGATACCAGCCCTCTCTCTGGCTTTAGCGGTAGAGCTGCGATCGCCCCCATCCATTCAATAACACAGGCTCAAATCAGGCATCTCCCACCTGAGCACAACTCACTTCACCAAAAATAGCGCTCTCATGGCAGTAAAATTTGAACTCCAGCAGGTTGTGAAACGGATCTTCTAAAAAGAAGGTGCGATGCTCTAGCGGAGTGCCCATAAAGCGGCGCTTGGGCGGCTGATAAAAAGTCAAATTTTTAGACTGGGCTTTTGAGAGCAGGGCTTCCCAATCCGCCTCTTGCCGAAAAACCAGGCCGAAATGACGAGGATAAATGCCTCGCTGAGGTTCGACGGGCTGACAAACCACATGAGCGGTGAGCTGGTTTCCGGCCAGATTTAGAATCACTGAGCCCGGTGCTTCTCTTCCCACTTCACAGCCCAAACCGCTGGCATAGAATTCTTTGGTTTTGGCAATGTCAGAAACAGGAAAGGCTAGATGAAAAAGAGCAGACGTCATAGGTCACGTAGGCGATTAAGTAGAGAGCTAACTGGAAATTTAATCTGGGTAAATACAGGCTTATCTTAGATCGCTCATTAGGGTTTAGACTGCTGTTATAGCTTTGCTGATGAACTTCTATGCCAATTTTGCCAGCTCTAAATCCCTGGTGGATTGCAATTGGCCTCAATAGCCTTTTATGGGCGATCGCTTTTATTTTGCCTAAAAAGCTGCTGACGCCTGCGGGGTATCTCAACGCTTGGCTGCTGGGAGTTTTGGTTTGGGGCTGTCTGCAGTGGCAGGGATATAGCGTCGTCATGGTTTACTTTTTAGTGGGATCTGCCGTGACCCGCATTGGCAGGGCTGAGAAAGAGGCGGCGGGTATTGCTGAGAAGCGCTCTGGTGTACGCGGCCCTGAAAACGTCTGGGGATCTGCTTTGACGGCAACGCTCTGTACCCTAGGCGTCTGGCTGCTGACCCATGGGTCTGTAGACTCTGATAAAGCCCTGTGGATAGCGCTGCTGTCGCTTGGCTATGTCGCCAGCTTTAGCACGAAGCTCTCTGACACCTGCGCTAGCGAAGTGGGCAAAGCCTATGGAAAACAAACCTTTTTGATCACGACACTGCAGCCAGTAGCGGCGGGTACCGAAGGCGCTGTTAGCCTAGAGGGAACGGTCGCGGGAGCCTTAGCTTCTGCTGTGATAGCGCTGCTGGGCTGGCTGGTGGGTTTAATCAGCCCGGTGGGAATCGGCATTTGTATTGTCGCGGCCTTTTTGGCGACCAATCTAGAGAGTCTAATTGGGGCAACGCTCCAGGAGCGTTTTGACTGGCTGACGAATGAAGTCGTCAATGTCGTCAATACTTTACTGGGTGCAGGTATCGCAGTGGGGCTGGGTTGGATGGCTGGACAAGTGCTGTAGGGCAATTTGTAAACCCTAAAAACATTCTGACCATGCGTTTGAAAATTTTTCATACCAGCTGATGACTAATTTCTCAGAATTAACGGCCACTCAGCTAACTAGTCACTTGATTATGCTGGGGCTGCTGCTGCTGTTTGCGATCGCCCATAGTGGGCTGGCTGCGCTTAGGCCCAAGGGAGAAGCCCTGATGGGGCCTCGGGCCTACCGGGTTTTATTTGCCTTGGTGAGCTTACCGCTGGCGTCGGTGCTGATTATTTACTTTATTAACCATCGCTACGATGGTCTGCGACTTTGGAACCTGCAGGGTACCCCAGGAGTACAAACAGCCGTTTGGGTGCTATCGGCAGTTTCCTTTTTGTTTTTGTACCCGGCCACCTTTAATCTGCTCGAAGTGTCCGCAATCGCCAAGCCCCAGGTTCACCTTTACGAAACTGGCATCATTCGCATTACTCGCCATCCTCAGATGGTAGGTCAGGTGATCTGGTGTGTGGCCCATGCGCTCTGGTTAGGAACCTCGTTTATGCTGGTAACCTGTGCGGGGCTAATCCTGCACCACCTGTTTGCAGTTTGGCACGGCGATCGCCGCTGGCGCGATCGCTATGGGGAAGCCTTTGAAGCTGTTAGAGCGCGTACTTCGGTTATCCCTTTTTGGGCGATTGTCCAGGGCAAACAGTCTCTCAAACTGCAAGAATTTATCTGTCCTGCTTATGTGGGCGTGAGTGCTTTTGTCTTGCTGTTCTGGTGGCTGCATCCGGTTCTAATTCGAGCCACGCGAGCGACGGGTTGGTGAGCGATCCCAGAGCTTATTAAAAGCTTATTAAAAGTTGACTATTTCGCCGGGCAGGCCATGTTAGCGGAAACCCACAAATCTCAAAACACAGGTATTTTTTTATGGTCTGCCCACTTTATAATGATCCCATCGTCCAAAGCAGAGATTAGCTATCAACCTCACCTAACTGAAAAAATGCATTTATCTGTTAACGACAAAACTTTTAAAAGTCAAGTTTTACAGTCTTCCATTCCTGTTCTAGTGCATTTTTGGGCACCTTGGTGCGGCCTGTGTCGGATGATTAAGCCTCTGCTAAACAGCTTTCAATCGGAGTGGGAAGGCGACGTCAGACTGGTTGATGTGAATGCTGATGAAAACCTAAAGCTAGCCAACTGCTACCGTCTCACCACCTTGCCCACTCTGCTGTTTATTGAAAATGGTGAAGTTTCTGCGCGGCTAGATAGCTTTCGCGGACGCGAAGATTTGCGTCAGGCTTTAGATGCAATTATGCGGGGTCGAGATTCTTCAGGCTGTCTGACCTCTAGTGGTGCCGGGTCTGAGGGTTCGTAGTCAGTGTTTTTAGCACTGAAGTGCTTACTACGAGCTTTTGGCACTGAAGTGCTCACTACGAACTAGAGCAGATAGGCTTCGATTAGTAGATCGGTGCCGATTTGCTGCCAGTGTAGACGCTCTAGCTGCAGCGCCTGAGTCATAGTGTCGAAGCCTAGATCGCCTACTGGGGTAGGGGCATTCTGACCACCAATAATTTTAGGCGCGACAAAGGCCCAAACCTTTTGTACTGCTCCCTCAGCGATCGCTGCTGCTGCTAATCTTCCTCCACATTCCCACAGCACGCTCAGCAGCTCTCGCTGATACAGGTAATGCATTGCGGTTGTAGGCGACAGGGCCGGTAGCTCTATGACCTCTACGCCCTGGTGCTGAAGCCAGTCCTGCATCTGAGGATTAGCCCCGGAGTTTGTCAGCACCAGCGTTTGGGCTATGTCAACCTGCCAGAGATTCGCTTCCCTGGGCAAATCAAGCTGCTGGCTCATGACAATTCGCAGGGGATTGCGATCGCCCTGCCCGTGACTGGTGAGATGAGGATTGTCGCGCCGTACCGTGTTGCCCCCCACAATCACAGCATCGCAGACAGAGCGCAGTCGATGCACCGCAGCTCTAGCTTCTGCGCCCGTTACCCAGGCACTGTGCCCAGAGACCGTGGCAATTTTGCCGTCTAGAGTCATGGCGTATTTTAGAATGCCGAAGGGTTGGTGATGCTGAATTCGGTGAACGAATGCTTCATTTAGCTGCTGACAGGCAGCCTCTTCAATGCCCACAACAACTTCTAGACCCGCTGCCCTCAGACGCGCTAGACCGCTGCCCGACACGCGCCCGTCTGGGTCAACCATACCCACACAAACCCGCCGGATACCCGCCTGAATGATTGCTTCTGTGCAGGGTGGAGTCCGCCCATGATGGTTACAGGGTTCCAGGTTGACGTAGAGTGTAGCCCCGGCAGCGCTATCTCCTGCGGCCCTGAGCGCAAAAACTTCTGCGTGGGGCTGTCCGGCTTTGGGGTGAAAGCCTTCGCCTACAATAGCTAAATCCTGTGTAACTACCGAGCCTACGAGGGGATTAGGGGCCGTGTAGCCTGCAGCCTGCTGAGCCAGCTTCAGGCAGCGCTGCATCATGGTGCGATCGAATTCAGCAGACACGGTATCTAACCCTGGCAGCAAAGATGTCTGCTTAAGCTTAGCGTGGATAGCGGACGAGTAGCCTTATATAATACTGAATCCTCTTTGGCTACCCCCGATTAGGCTGGGCAAACACCGTTTGCCCCTAGGCAAGTCACCTATCTTTGAATCGGGGTTATACGATTCGGATTTGGTATAAGGTGTTGCTGAGGCTGCTGTTGTGTATCTGGTTTGTGACCTACCTGCTCAGGTGCCTAAATAGAAACCCAGTCTGTATCGCCTGCTTGAGAAATTCTCTGAAAAGCTTTTTTACACAGGATAGAGGGCAAGGTCACTGGCCACAGCACGGTTGCTAGAGCAATGACAAACCAGATACCCAAATCGGTTTTAGTGGTAGCACTGTCCTTGGCAAGCCCGCGCATCAGAACTGATAAGACCAGAGAAGCAGGTAAAAAATAGAGCAGCATTTTAAAGATTCAGATAAGTTTGTGTGTGCGTATAGTTTTGCCTGTCTTCTAGAAAATGGGTTGGGGGAAATCACTGATTTCTCAACTGAGTGAATGAGTATATTCACGGTTGTCAGCAGTGTTAGCGGCTTAAAAACGGCAGCCTAATCTTTCAACACTTTAAAGCTGCCGGAAAGGTGTCATTGGATAGACGTCATTACGTATTTTTTTGACTAAGGTAAATCTGATATCTCTGCGGTTAGTGGGCGATCGCCCTTAGCAAAAAGTTGCCAGAAGGTTGATAGCCTGATCGAAGTTCTGTGATAAAGATAGTTTGCTAGGTCAAGAAGTATTGATAAACGTAAATACTTATCATTTGACTTTACGTTTTGCATGTACCAGTCAAGGGTGGCTAGAGCGCTATGGCTTTTCCTCAGCGTATTTATCTAACTAGCAGCCGTACCCTACGAAGGCGACGGTGGCTAGTGGGCTGGGTCAGTTTTCTAATTAGCGCTATGGTGCTGGTGACATCTGCGGCGTCATCGGCTCAATCGCTTGACCAATCGCCTCTGAGCGAAGTCATACCGCAGTCTGTCGAAAATCTTTTACCCTCTAGCTTGCAAGATTTGATTGCCTTCAGCAGCGATCTAAGCGCCGCTCCTGTTGACCTCGATGGCCGCACGATCTTTTACGTGGCAGCACCTGCGGCGGGTGATGCGGCGGGTAGCGAAGTAATCTCAGCCGCTAGGCGCTCGTGGGAGATTGAGCAGCGACTGCGGGAGTTTGCCCGACAGGACTATCAGATCGAGAGCTTAGACGTCACCTCAGCAGTCGAAGAGGTCAGCAACCAGCCAATTATCTATGTCAACGGTAACTTTTTGATGACGGTGACGGCGGCTGACGCCCAGCTCCGAGGACTGCAAGATTTGACTATTCGAGCTGAGGAGCTAACCCGGCTGATTCGCAGCGCCCTTGTTCGCTTCAAACAGGAGCGCCAACCCCAGTTTTTACGGCAGCAAATTTACATTGCTCTGGGCGGACTGACAATAGCTATTTTTCTAAGTCTGGCGATCGCCAGTTTTCAGCATATCCTAGCCCGTCGCCGCCGTCGCTGTGACAGCGCTATGGGTGCAATTGATACCGCCTCAGATGCCCAAGCCGCAAATCCGGCGGCAGAGAGTTCGACGGCGCTGAGAGAGCAAATGCACCGCCGCCAGCAGCGCAATATTCTAGATGTGCAGCGGCGGCTTTTGATCTTGGGGCAGGTAGTTTTATGGATCAGCGCTTTAGTTTTAGCCCTAGGACTATTTCCTTATACCCGGTGGCTACAGCCTATTTTGCTGGATATTTTGAAGCTGCCCGTTAAGCTGGTCGCCTTGTTTGCTGTTCTTTACAGCCTAATTAGGCTGGGCAACGTGCTGATTGATCGCTTTTGTATTGCGCTACAGGATCGACCGACCTGGGTGCCAGAGCGATCGCAGCGGCTTTCACTGCGGCTCTCAACTTTTGCTCAAATTGCTAAGAGCATCATGGCCTCAGCCCTAATTGCGACTGGCATCTTAGTGGCGCTATCGCTGGTAGGCGTCGAGATTGCGCCGCTGCTAGCGGGAGCTGGAATTGTTGGTTTAGCTATTTCCTTTGCTTCTCAAAGTCTAATTAAAGACGTGATCAACGGCTTTTTGATTGCGCTAGAGGATCAGTATGGCGTCGGGGACGTGGTTGTGATTGGGGATGTCTCTGGCTTTGTTGAAACCATGAATCTGCGGATTACCCAGTTGCGCAATGAAGAAGGGCGTTTGATTACTATTCCCAATGGCCAAATCACGGTGGTGCAAAACCTCTCAAAAGAATGGTCGCGGGTAGACGTGACTATTGCAGTTGACCCCAGCGCTGACCTCGATCGCGCTATTGCTGTAATCGACCATGTGGCCCATGAGATGAGCCAGGACAGCCGCTGGCAGTCTTTAATTTTGGAACCGCCTCTGATGCTGGGGGTCGATCGCCTGGATTATTTTGGAGCTGCCATTCGCGTCTGGATCAAAACGCTGCCGCTAAAGCAGTGGGATGTGGCCCGTGAGTATCGCAGGCGGCTGAAGCTGGCTTTTGACCACTCAAATATTCCTATCGGCAGGCCCCATCAGTTTGTGCAGATCAATCCGCCAGATACGCCTGTCCCTGTCGATTCGCCCCTGGGTAACAGCCAGGTTAACGGTGCGCCTGATCCGGCCAAGAGTCATTCGGCTCAGGCATGAGGGAGTTTTTTTAAGCTGCACGCTAATCACAAGGCTATTGCTGCCATAGCCTGAGATAGGAGCTGTTTGACTTCAGCGTCGCTGGTCTGGGAGAAGTCTTCGTACCAGAGGCTAATAGAGTAGAGGTGTTCGGGCTGCTTGAGGCAGACGAAATCATCCACTTCCTGTTTCAGTAACTTAGCTGTAGACTGGGGCGCTACGGGTACGGCCACTATTAGCTGAGCCGGAGACTGAAGTTTGAGGGCGGCGATCGCAGCTCTGAGAGTTGACCCAGTAGCAACGCCGTCATCAATCACAATCACAATACGATCGCGCAGATCAGGAGCAGGCCGATCGCCCCGATAGCAGCGATCGCGGCGGGCTAGCTCCTGTTCTTCGTAGCGAACCACCTGTGCAAAGGCCGCAGCAGACAGTTTGAGGCTGTCAATAATGTCGTGATTGAGAATGCAAATATCAGGGCTGGCGATCGCGCCCATTGCCAGCTCCGGGCGATCGGGGACGCCCAGTTTGCGAACCAGGCATAAATCTAGCGGTACCTGCAGGGTGGTTGCTACCTCATAGGCAACGGGGACGCCCCCTCTGGGCAATGTCAGCACAATCACGTCAGGGCGATTGGCGTAGCGCAGTAGCGCCTGAGCCAGTTGTTGTCCGGCCTCTGTGCGGTTGTGAAAACGCTCTTTCATGGCGATCACCCCGTTTCTCTTTAGCTTATCGCTTTCTCACGCTGCCAGAGAGATGCCCTGTAGAGTCTGTGGAAACCAAAGTCAGCAATATCTCTAGAGGGATGTGAAATTCCAGCCGCCCTTGCCAGACTGGAATCAAACTCAAAATAAACCAGAAAAAGACAGAACCGGGAGAATTGCCGATGCGATCGTTTCGTTTGCCCTCTGGAGAGCAGATACCCGCGCTGGGAATGGGCACCTGGAAAATGGGTGAATCTGCGCGATCGCGCTCAGCCGAGGTGACTGCCCTCCGGCGCGGATTAGATTTAGGCATGACGCTGATTGACACGGCGGAAATGTATGGCGAAGGCGGGGCCGAGGAAGTGATTGCTGAGGCGATCGCTGGGGAGCGGCCTAGAGTATTTTTAGTCAGCAAGGTCTACCCCCACAATGCCAGTCGCCAGGGAGTCATCGCCGCCTGCAATCGCAGTCTCAAGCGGCTGCAGACCGACTACCTGGACTTGTATCTGCTGCACTGGCGCAGTTCGGTGCCCCTCTCAGAAACCCTAGAAGCTTTTCAGGCGCTGAAGCAGGCAGGCAAAATCCGCGACTATGGCGTCAGCAATTTTGACACCAGCGCCATGAAAGCCGCCATCGCCCTGCCCGGTGGAGCCGCGATCGCCACCAATCAGGTGCTTTATAACCTGTCTAGACGGGGCATTGAGTGGGACTTGCTGCCCTGGTGCCGCCAGCAGCAGATGCCGGTGATGGCCTATTCCCCCGTTGAGCAGGGACGGCTGCTGTCGGAGCGCGCGCTCAAGGCGATCGCCCAGCACAAGGACGTAACGGCGGCGCAGGTGGCGATCGCGTGGCTGCTACATCAGCAGAATGTGGTGGTAATTCCTAAATCTAGCAGCGTGCAGCACGTAGAAGAAAATCTGGCAGCTCTAAACATTCAGCTTAGCCCAGAAGACCTAACGGCCCTAGATCAGGCGTTCCCGGCTCCAACTCGGCCCGTGGCGCTGCAAATGCTGTAGACTTGGGCGGTCAGGCTCTCAGATGCCCAGCATTGTGCAAAATACTACCCAATATGGCAAAGCCCAAAATTCGACCGATTGCAATTTGTTTGTTTCGTCAAGGCGATCGCATTTTGGTTGCCGAAGGCTATGACGCTCAAACAGGCAAAACTTTTTGTCGGCCCCTGGGTGGGGGGATTGACTTTGGTGAAACTAGCCAAGCCGCGATCGCCAGAGAAGTGCAAGAGGAGCTAGGAGCTGACATTACCGATAGCTGTCTGCTCGGCATTTTAGAATCAATCTTTAGCTACAACGGCGAACTGCTGCACGAAATCGTGTTTGTGTATGATGCTCGCTTTGCTGATTCATCTTGGTACGAAAAACCAGTTTTGCAGGTGCAGGAGGGCAAGCGGCAGTTTAAGGCTCACTGGCGATCGCTAGACGATCTCCAAGCCACCAACCTCCAACTGGTTCCAGAACAGCTTTGGACACTTCTATAGAATCTTTGCCCTCTGGTACCCAGGCTCTGGCTGGGTACCCCCCCTGCGGCTCCGCCGCCAAAATAGGGGCAGATTGGAGCAGGCGCGACTAAAATTGACGTGACCCACTGCTGACTTTGCCAGAGACTTTATGAACCTGCCCCCCACCAGTCCGCTTGGCCCTTTTGAAGATCCCTTAGCAGGCGGGCTGACGGGGCTGGTTTTGGAGCTAGTACCTGACGGCAGAAATAAAGGAGCTATTCAGGAGGTCAGTGGTTTGCCGGTATAATTCCACTTGAAGGGTTTCGCCATAGTGCGATTGAAGTAGGCGACAAAGGCCAGCATCTTCTTTTTAAGGTGAGCTTGACTCTTAAAACTAGAGCGTCGCAGCAACTTGCGCACCAAAATACTGAACCAAATTTCAATTTGATTGAGCCAAGAGCAATGCTTCGGGGTGAAGTGCACCACCAGGCGATGGT
>JAAUQI010000115.1 GCA_012032345.1 Leptolyngbyaceae cyanobacterium RM1_1_2
GCGGCAAGTTTGGGTTGTCCATTGGAGCGGATCTTGTAGATACTCAACAGATGCCAACATTGCTCGCTATCTTGGGAAACAAACTGATGTTGAGATAGCTGCACGATGCAATAGTAGAGCTCCAGGGTCAATCACCCCAGATATTGACTATGGCAACCCATCTATCCAACATTATGCAGCTGGTTGATCCCCTGCTCTTGGGTAAGAATTTGATCGGCATGAGCTACCACTCTAACGTATCCCCCCAGGGGGCATATTGAAAAAAGGTTGATTGAGTTAAACAAGCGCGATTTGTGGCTCAATCAGCTAGGCGGATCACGCCTCAAAGCGAGTTCCGGATGGACTGCTACCTTAGCTTTAGCTTTTAGGGCCGAGTCAGATAGCAGTGGCAATCTGGCTTCTCAAGCAGTGTTTCGATTAGGGCGTTTAAAGTCACAGCAGCCAACAGCCCGCCGCCAAGGCTTCCTTGAATCGTAATGTAAGGAGTGGATGTCGCCATCAGTCGCCGCTTGGCAGCAGGGGCATGATTAAAGCCAATGGGCATACCAATCACCAAAGCGGGTTGAAAACACCGTTGCTCTATTAGCTGACAGACAGTGAGCAGCACTGAAGGGGCATATCCAATGACCAGCACACTACCGGGTGAACAGTTATGTAAGGGCTGTTGCCAGCGTTTATGGAGCCAAAAAGCCTGTTCAGCCTCGTTGGCAGCGGTAATGTGAGGATCGTCAATCAAGGTTGTGATCGGACAGCTCAACGCGGCTAGCCGTGTTTGATCAATCGCCGTGGCTACCACAGGCACATCGGTAATAATTTCACACCCACTGTTGAGAGCGGTGCGTGCTGCTGCGATCGCATTGTCGCTAATTTGTATCAGGTTAACCAAGCTCACATCACCGCAGGCCAGCACCAGTTGTTGAATCAAATGCTGGGTAATTTCAGAATAGTGCGAGAGGTCGGGCAGCAGGCGCTGAAGCGATTCTTGAAAGGCTTCAGGGTGGGCGGTGGTTTCAGCATCGAGGCTGGCCCAGAGCTGATCGATCTGGCTCAGACCCGCCTGGGTGTCTACATCGAGCTGCTTGAGCTGGGCCAGAGCGTGAGCTTGAGTGCGTTGACAATCTTGATCGCGACCCAGCAGCCCTCTAGGCCGCAGCGGTATGGCGCAGTGAACAATCTGCTGCATCACCGCCTGATACTGCTGCTGTAGCTGGGTCATGAGGCTCGCGTCTGCCGTTGCTTCAGAGTCACTATCTAGAATTTGCCCAATGTGAGAGAGCTGAAAGCCTGCTGTTTAAGCGCCACCACCCGCTGTAAGCGCTGCACATCCTGCTGGCTGTAGAGTCGGTAGTTACTCTCTGAGCGGGGAACTGTAGGCAGCAGCCCCAGGGTGTGATAGTGCCGCACCATGCGGGGGGTGACGCCGCCGCCCACCGCATCTGTGAGTTCTTTAATCGTCAGAAATTCAGTTGTCATAGACCTAGTTTACCCTGTCACGCTAATGACACTAATGTCAAGGTTTAGCGTGACAGGGTAAAGATTTCTCTGGCTGGCTCATTGGTGTCTATTGTCCAATTGAATGCTCTGTCGAAGTCTCGATTCAGCGATTTGTGCAAAGGTCTACTCGACGAGCACCCTGATGGGATGGCGGCGATCACTTGCGCGGTTTTAGTCGGGTTGGGCTGGCAAACCCTGGCCCTAGGTTGGGTGGGGGGTGCGCTGCTGCTTCTAGCAGCGGCCTATGTCATTGGTGGATTTGAGAGTGCCCGTGAGGGCTTAACAACGCTGGTGCAGGAAAAAGCGCTGGACGTAGACCTGTTAATGATTGTCGCCGCCCTAGGGGCCGCCAGCCTGGGTCTGTGGCAGCGAGAGTACAACTTGATTGTCGATGGAGCCGTCCTGATTCTAATATTTGCGATCAGTGGGGCTTTAGAGGGCTATGCCATGAGGCGAACGGAGCGAAATATCCAAGGGCTAATGAGCCTCACCGCTGACACAGCAACGGTGATCCGCCAGGAGCAAGAGCAGGTCATGCCGATCTCCGCGTTGCAAGTCGGTGATCAGGTTCTGGTCAGGCCGGGGGAGCTGGTGCCCACCGATGGGGTTGTGACCGAAGGCTTTAGTACGGTGAACCAGGCATCGATTACGGGAGAATCTATTCCTGTCGAGAAAACCGTGGGCGACGAGGTCTTGGCAGGCACCCTCAACGGCCATGGCGCGCTGCGCCTGAGGCTCCATCAGCCGCCGGAAAGCAGCTTGATTCAACGGGTGATTCGCCTGGTGCAGCAGGCCCAGACCGAAGCGCATCCCTCCCAAAAATTTATGCAGCGATTTGAGCGCCGCTACGCCCAGGTAATTGTGGCGACAGGCGTTTGGCTGGCCACGCTGCCGCCCCTGCTGCTGGGCTGGGGATGGGAGGAAACCATCTATCGCGCCCTGGTGTTTTTGGTCGTGGCTTCCCCCTGTGCGCTGATGGCTTCAATTATGCCAACGCTGCTCTCTGGCATTGCCAACGGGGCGCGACAGGGCATTTTATTCAAAAACGGGGCGCAGCTAGAGCAGATGGGCCAAGTCAGGGCGATCGCCTTTGACAAAACCGGCACCCTCACGACTGGCCAGCTCGCCGTGGTAAACGTGCTGGCTCAAGACTCGGATCAGCTGCTCACCGTAGCCGCCGCCCTGGAGAGCCTGT
The DNA here is from genome assembly GCA_012032345.1 of Leptolyngbyaceae cyanobacterium RM1_1_2. Lineage (GTDB taxonomy): Bacteria > Cyanobacteriota > Cyanobacteriia > Phormidesmidales > Phormidesmidaceae > Sphaerothrix. Next base: position 2,690 of record JAAUQI010000115.1, read on the forward strand.
CGGAGCATCCCATTGGTGCGGCGATTGTGAAAGCGGCGCAGCGCCGAGCCCTGATTTGGCTGGCAGCGGTCAACGGGCAAGCCCAGGTGGGTCTTGGCATCACCGGGGAGGTGGCAGGGCAGCCTGCGGTGGCGGGGAAAGCAGCCTTTGTTAGTGCCCAGGTTCAAGCTCGTGGGCAGGCCGTTTCCCCGCATCTAGCGAAGCAAAGCCAGCAGTGGGAGGCAGAGGGCAAAACCGTGGTCTGGGTGGCCCACGCCGGCAAAGTGCTGGGCTTGATTGCGGTGGCCGACCGGGTGCGTCCAGAGGCGGCTAGGGCAATCGCCCGCCTCAAGCACCTGGGCATTGAGCAAGTGGTAATGCTAACGGGTGACAATGCCCGTACGGCTCACAGTATCGCCCAACAGCTGGGGATAGATCAGGTACATGCCGATTTAATGCCTGAGGATAAGGTCACGGTTTTACGGCAATTGCAGCAGCAGTACGGCAGCGTGGCGATGGTTGGCGATGGCATTAACGATGCCCCGGCCCTGGCTCTGGCCACGGTCGGCATTGCCATGGGCAATGCGGGCAGCGATGTGGCCCTAGAAACCGCCGATATTGTGCTCATGGCCGATCGCTTAGAAAAGCTAGAACAGGCTATTAGCCTGGGGCGACGGGCACGGGCGATCGTCCGACAAAATATTGCCTTTGCCCTGGGGCTGATTGGGGTACTAATTATCGGTACATTGAGCGGGCACATCACCTTGCCAATAGGCGTGTTGGGACATGAAGGCTCTACTGTTATCGTCACCCTCAGTGGTCTGCGCCTGTTGAGAAGATAAGCTATCCTGCAACACTTGTGACGATGAGGATATTGGGAAAGCGTATCGGACGGTGGGGAATAGAGCTGTTATGGAAATTCCTGAAGAGTCATCTTAAACTTGACCGACTATCAACAAAGAGTGTGAACGGGGTGACGATTCAAATCTATATAGTGCTGATTACATATCTGATTTTATTGATGATAGAGATACCAAAAACATATGGCGATAAATTATTAGACAAGTTGAGATATTCCTCTTTTGTCAGATTGGGACGAAGACTGAATTTCTCGTAGGCTGAGATGACGTAAATTCGTCAAAACCCCTGTGAGTGACACAAGGGGCATAAAAAGGGAACAAGCTGTATCCCAATTCCTAGGCCTGCCAAACTACTAGGCTATTGGATCGCACTGAAGTAGGGCTGATGCTTGTCGTTGGTCGAGATGAAGCACAAAAACGGGAATGGTTTGATTGCATTAAGATCAGGATCCTAGAAATGATGGATCCCAGAAAAAATCAAAGCTCAATCAGTCGGTCACACACTTGACTGAGCAGATTCTGTTCATGGCTAATTACCAACAATCCAATCCCTTGATTTTGAGCCTGTTTGAGCAAAGATCCCAAGATCACCGCCTGAGTTAGAGCATCCAACATGGCAGTGATCTCATCACAGATCAAGTAGCGGGTCTGGGATCCG
>JAAUQI010000066.1 GCA_012032345.1 Leptolyngbyaceae cyanobacterium RM1_1_2
ATATTAGCCAACCATTCAAGCTTTAGCAAAACACGATCGCTCTGCACCGGGTAGTAGTCCTGAAACTGTGAATCATCAGAAACCTCCTTCCTGTTGGATTAAGGAGATTTTTAGTCTGGGATCCCGTAAAAAAGACTATAACAAGCCCATCGATGGCAAGGCCATCTTGAAAAAGGAAGATCTCATGATTGCTATTCAGGCTTGTCCGGAGTTAAAAGATTTTGTGAATCAAATTATTTCTCTCTGTGGTGGAACCGAGATAAGCTGACCATCTGATTTGAGAGAAAAAATCTATATCCAGATGGTTTATCTCAGTTAATGCGCTTGCTAAAAACTTAGCAACACATCTACGAAATAGGTCGCTTGCTTTTGGGGAAGCTGGGCAGCTCAACGGCTGCTAGAGACTGGCGTTTTTTCGGTGGACGTAGGGGATAGACCGTCGGGGAGGGGGGACTGGCCGTGGCGCTAGCTGTTAGTGCAGGAGGCAAGATTAAGTCTGCCTCTGACAAAAGCGTTTTAGCGGCTACCGGAACTGCGGGAACGATTGGAACTGGCGAAACTGCCGCCGCCGGAGCTGGATCAGCAGTTTCTAATGTTTCACCGGGTGAATCTGCAGGCACGGACGCTGAGCTGCTGGCAGGCGGCGCTGCTGGGCTGCTAGGGCCTAGTGGCTTCTCAAGCTTGATGGGCATTCCCCAGGGAGAAGGTTCTGTAAATTCAACCTCTGCAAACTGGGGCGTTTCTGGTGGCATTTTGGGAGCTGCTGTCGCTGCCTCTGAACTGCCTGTCTCAGCAGGGACATCGACCTCAGTCTGAGCTGAGCCTTTGATCACTCGCTCTAAGTCTTGCCAGAGCAGGTTTTCAGCCTCAGGATCAGGCCCACTTAAGCTAGAACTCGCAGCTTCAGGTAGAGGAGGTTCTATAGGGGCTGGCGTCGGCTGCACTGAGCCAGCTATCAAAGCAGCTAGAGTGTAGTCGGTCGGCGTCGCTGTTGACGACCAAGGCTGGATGCGCTGCGCTTTTGGCATGACGACCGGGCCATTGGGGGTGCTGAGGCGACCTGTTGTAGGTTCACTGGCTGCAGGTGTTTGACGACCTGGGGGTACATCTAAGCACTTCTCTAAAGCCACCTTAAACTGCACAGTATAACGCTGCTGTCGCTGCAGCCGCGCCCGCAGGTCTCGGCAGGCAGTTTCGGCCTGGTGTAGTGCCTGAGACTGTTCTCTGTAGCGCTGTTGTACAATGGCACATTCGCGCTCAAGCTGAGTGACTCGCTGGCGACTGTTTTCTACTTCGGTTTGCAGGGTTTCGTTCAGCATTTGCTGCCGCCGCAGGGACTGATTAGCAAAATCTAAATCACTGACGATTTGGGCGATCTGCTGATTGTTGACGGCAATCCGTTCGTTGCGGCTAAGAGCGCTTTGCTGCTCTTGCGATCGCGCTACTTCTATCTGTAGCGCTGTTTGAGACGCCTCTAGGGCCTCTTCTAGCCGCGCCACTCTAGCAATCAGGTGATTGTTGCACTGATTGAGATCTCGCACCAGCGTCAGCAGCTCGGCCTCTCGCTCAGCATGGCTTTCAGCAGCGGCTGGCTGGGGCTGACTGGCAGCGATCGCGGCGGCTGATACAGCACCGGGAAAGTCAACCGTCTGCCATTCTTCTGGTGGATCAGCAGGCGGCACATTCGGCAGGGAAACCTCTGCTGAGTTCATGTCGGTGGCACGATCCCGAGATGGGCTTTCTGAGTCGCGGGAAGGAACGTTCGCTTCGCTCATGATTCTGCGCTAGATTTTCAGCAATGCCAATGGCAGCAAGGCTATCTTGAAAGGGCGTTAAAAGCAGCCTCAAGAGCCAGACAGACCTTACCATCCTTACTGATTTAACACATAAATTAGGGGAGGGGAGGCTTCTGAGGTTAAAAAATGTAAGCATTTCTATCTTACGCTGCCACAGCTTACAGCAGGCTTACCACTTTGTGGAGTAGTGCCTGATGCAGAAGCGCCCGATCGCTGAGGGAATGCTGCTGATCCTCAGACAAGGCTGCTCCGTTGGCGTAATGCTCGATCCAGGTTTTGCTAATCAGGTAGGTTTGGGCAGGCAGTGGATCTAGGTCAGACCTGACAGCGGGATCTAAATCCCACGCAGGTAAGTCTAGATCTTGGGCAATTTGAGTGACCTTGGGGTCGTAGCTCAGGGCAAAGCAGCGACAGCCTGCCGCCGCTGCCATCACCACGGCGTGAAACCGCATTGCAATCACCATCTCAACGCCGCGAAACAGCCCTTTAAGCTGCCGGGGATTTTCTAGCGCCAGGATTTGATTGGGGCCTTGCAGATAAGACTGAATCATCTGGGCGATCGCCAAGTCTTTAGCAGGCTGAAAGGGCACCAGCAAAATACAGGTTTGGGTTGCCTGCTGAAAGTCTCGCAGCGCCTGAGCAATCTGGTTTAGACGCTGAGCCGTCAGCCAAGGGTGCTGGCGCAGCGCCACAGCGACTCGCGGCGCGGGCAAGTCCCAGAGTCCTTTGACGGGCTGTGAGTCTAGTGCCCACACGGGGTCTGGGGCCAGCCAGCCGGGGATTTGCCACTGGTTGAGGAGGGCGGCTGAGGCGCGATCGCGCACGCTGACGCCATCACAGCGCTGTAGTACAAATTGCGCTACCTGCTGGCTTACCCGGCGATTTAGCGGCCCAATGCCCTGTGCCCAGGCAATCGTTTTAAGGCCCATGAGCTGCGCTAGCGCCATCAGCCCACCATAATAAAAGGGGTTCACCGCGCTGGTGGCGTCTTGCATCAGGCTGCCGCCGCCCCAGATAAATAGATCCGATTGCCGCAGTGCCGAGAGCACCGCTGCTAAAGACTTGCGCGGACAAGCTTCAACCCCATAGCGGGTCGCTGTTTCGGCTGAGTTACCGGATAGCACCACGGGCGTAACTGCCTCTGGCAAAAGCTGCAGCAGTGTTGCTAGCAGCGCTTCGTCTCCGCCATTGCCCATGCCATAGTAGCCGCATAAAACCGCCCTCATTCGTTATCCCAGCCTTCGTCACAGCACTCTAAACTCTAAGAATACTCAACTATTTAGCTATGCATGCGCTCTCAATTCCTACCTGGATGGTTCATATTTCTAGCGTCATTGAGTGGATTGCTGCCATTTGGTTTGTCTGGCGCTACGCAGAAGTCAGCGATCGCTCGGCTTGGCGCTATCTGGCCTTTGCCATGCTGCCTGCTCTAGTTAGCGCCATGTGCGCCTGTACCTGGCACTTTTTCGATAATGCCGAATCTTTGGACTGGCTGGTGACGCTACAGGCGGCGATGACCGTTGTCAGTAATGTTGCCTTTTGCGCTGCGGCCTGGTGGATCTGGCGCTGTGCCAAAATCCCGTCCAAATCAATTAGCGAGGAAGTCTAGCGAAAGGCTGATTGATCCATCTAGCTCGTAAAGTTCTACCATCTTAGCGGCCCAACCTCTTAACCCAAAAACTGTCTCAGGTTCTAGTCTAAATAATGCTCGACAAAAACACCCTGTTCGCCGTTTCCCTCTTTCCCTATCTGGGGTTTCTCTGGTTTTTGACTAAGTCTGGCCAAACCCCGCGTCTGGCGCTGATTGGCTTTTACGTCCTGCTGATTTTTGTCGCCGTCACCATTCCTGCTGGCATCTACGCCCGACAGGTCTACGGGCAGGAACTCGCCAATGTCGATTGGCTCCACGGCAGCGCTGAGTTATTTTTGACCGTGTCAAATATTTTTGTGGTGCTAGGGTTTCGGCAGGCAGTGATGGAACTGAGGCAGGCAAAGTCAGGGGATAGGGGGCAGGATGGAGAAAAAAAGCCGTAGTCTGCAGATTCGTCCTTTTAAGCAGAGTGACGAGAGCGCTGTGGTGGCGCTGTGGGACTGTTGTGGACTATTAAGACCCTGGAACGATCCGCACCAAGACATTGTTCGCAAACTCCAGGTTCAACCAGACCTGTTTTTAGTCGGTGTTCTAGACAGGCAGATTATCGCTACGGCTATGGTCGGTTACGACGGTCACCGTGGCTGGATTAACTATTTTGCAGTGGCCGCTACCCATCGTCAGCAAGGGTATGGGCACAGGCTGATGAGCGAAGTAGAGTCTCGTCTGCATGAACTGGGCTGTCCTAAGATTAATTTGCAAATTCGCTGCGATAACCTGGAGGCGATCCGATTCTACGAACAGATCGGGTTTGAGCCGGACGCGGTGGTAAGTTTTGGCAAGCGACTGCTGCCTGATTAGAACTGTGTTTGTCTGCTGGCTATTGATTTAAGTCTCTTAGGCTTTTTCTTAACTATCTCCAATCGCCGCTAACGACTTTGATGCAGGATCAGCCGATTCCCGTCTGGGTCGTAGGCGTAAATCTCTCTTCCGTGGGAGGCTTCTGAGATTTTGTTTGTGGCAGGATAGCCCCAGATTTGGAGATGGGCGATCGCACGTTCTAAATCATCAACCTCAAGGCACAGGCTCATAGCGCCCTTAGCTGTTGGCCCAAACTCGGCTTGATGGTCGGGTTTGGGAGCAAAAATGGCTAGGCGCAGGCTGGCTAGCTGAAACTCAGCAAATTTGCCGGGACTGTAGAATTTTGGCTCTTGATTAAAAAGCTGCTGATAAAACTGCACCAGTGTCTCTAGCTGAGTGCTGGCCAGGGTCAAGAAAGCGTCTTGATGCTCAAAGGACATAGCTTGCCTGAAATGTATAACTAAGGTGGGAGCTAGCTTAAAGCTAACCTTAAAAGGCTTGAGTATCCTGAAAGGACTGAGCTAGCCTGAGGACAATTAAATGTTGATCAGCAAGAAGTACAAGGAGGCATATTGTGGTTGCCAGTGTATCTGCGCCTCAATCTATTGAGTCACTGTTAGGGAGCGAAGCGGAAAATCTGCTGACCTATCAGGCCAAAGTTTCTAAAGACCAGCTACATCTGCCAGGGCCAGACTGGGTAGAGCGCATTTTTGCTCAAAGCGATCGCAGTCCCCAGGTTTTACGCAGTCTGCAACAGCTCTATGGCACTGGGCAGCTAGCCAACACGGGCTACCTGTCTATCCTGCCTGTCGATCAGGGAATTGAGCACTCCGCTGCGGCGTCCTTTGCCCCCAACCCGATTTATTTTGACCCCGAAAATATTGTAAAACTGGCGATCGCAGGCGGCTGCAATGCTGTGGCAACTACGCTGGGGGTTTTGGGCATGACCTCACGCCGGTATGCTCACAAAATTCCTTTTATCGTCAAAATTAACCACAGCGAACTGCTCAGCTATCCCAACGCGGCTGACCAGATCATGTTTGCTTCGGTTGAGCAGGCTTGGAACTTGGGGGCCGTGGCAGTAGGGGCCACCATCTACTTTGGTTCGCCTGAGTCTAACCGCCAAATTCAAGAGGTGCGGGCCGCCTTTGCCCGTGCCCACGAGCTAGGCATGGCTACAATCTTGTGGTGCTACTTGCGCAATGACGCCTTTAAGCAAGACAAAGACTACCACCTCGCGGCCGATCTCACCGGACAGGCCAACCACCTCGGCGTCACTATCGAGGCCGACATTATCAAGCAAAAACTGCCTGAAACCAACGGCGGCTACCAGGCTGTCGCTCAGGCCACCGGGGAAAAATACGGCAGAACTGACGATCGCGTCTACAGTGAGCTATCGTCTGACCATCCTATTGACCTGACTCGCTACCAGGTGCTCAACTGCTATGCCGGACGGGCCGGGCTGATTAACTCGGGCGGTTCATCTGGCAAAAATGACTTTGCTGAGGCTGTGCGCACTGCCGTCATCAATAAGCGAGCTGGCGGCTGCGGTTTAATTTCAGGGCGCAAAACATTCCAGCGCGACTTTAAGGAAGGGGTGAAGCTTTTTCACCTGATTCAAAGCGTCTATTTGTCTGATGACGTTACGATCGCGTAATTTTTCTAGTCATCAAAGGTGCTAGCGGGGATGCCGATAGCGGTATTCCCAGGGCATCTCGGGGCGAACCTGTCGCCAAAAGTTGAGCTTGCCGCGACGGGCGATCGCCTCTGAAGCCAGATACCTCAGCTTAAATTCATCGTGCAAATGTTTGCGGTAGGCAACGGCGTGTCCCTCAGAGAGCATCTGTGTGTTGATGCAGCCATCGACGACCCAAACCTCCCCAATCAGGCGATCGTGGCGATCGCGGTCAATTTCAATTATCTCTATTTCTTCGTAGGGCTGTAGCAACTGCTGCAGCCGCTGTCGAGCTTTGTCCCCATAGGGGCGCTGCGCTAGCTCAGGGCAGTCAATGCCATAGAGGCGGATCAGTTCAATACGATCGCAGTCATTGCCTACTAGCGTATCGCCATCTTTAATCTGCTTAAGCTGAAATTTAAGTCGCTGTGTCATGAGCAATTTTGAATGAGTGGGTTCTAACTGAGCGATCGCGCCCATTCCAAGCTGCTAATTCAGGCTGCCAGTTCAAGCTAGCTAATGACTAGATAGATCGCGGCTGAGGGTCTGCCTGCTGACAAGTTGCTAGCAAATTGCGATCGCCTTGGCTCAGGTTGCTGATTTCGTAGTAACCTGCCAGACTCGCTGGTGCGATCGCACCTAGCTCAGAAGCACTCAAATTTGACTCAGGCTGCAGGGCTATAGCATAGTCAGAAGCTGGCTGGTCGTAGCTGCCCATAATGTTTAGCAAAAGGCGATCGGGCTGAACTTCGCCGTGAAAGCAGTCAAAAGACGAAGACGGCATGTAGAAAGCGCCGACTGTATGCTGACCTCTGACTTCAAAAACCAAATATTCTGCTCCAATTTGATCGGGCTGAGGCGATCGCCCAAATAAGTAAATACCGTCAGCTAAGGCACTGCCTAAATTTTGCTGCACTGGCGGATTAGCCAACGCTGTACCTGAATAAGACACGCTACACCAGCCGCTCAGCACCAGGCCAATGCCCATAGCAAGTTGAGCAGCAACGCGCTGTAGCCCTTGTAGAGAAGGACGAACAAACGGTGAAGCGGATTTGAAATGGGGCATGATGCAGTCTCCGGTGGCAGCAACCCTACTATCGGATGTTTTGGCAATTTGCCTGGTGATAAGCTTCCGATCCCGGTGTGATATCTCAGGCGGGTTCAGGTGATTTGAGTTTGACAGCAGTGTGATTGCAGTCACAGCCCCCTGGGCGAGTTAGGGCGAGCTAGGTTTTGCCGGCTGGCGCGATCGCCTCCGGTGCTCTATCCGCTTGATATCATGCAAGATCCCAACGAAGTCATGGTGATTTTGGTTAAGCGCTGCCGCCTTGACTAGAGCTAACGGCTAAGGGGCTAAGGGGCGATCGGCCCTCCCCCAGCTTCTATAGCAGCCCTAAATCATTTGCGGGGAGGAAGAGTTGTAAGAGGGCTTTCCCTACGAGAAAGTCCTCTTACAATCCAAATAGGATCGCTACATCTAATCCTAAAAACTTTCACATTGGCTTTGCGATCGCTCATCATCATGATGCCTACAGCTCAAATTCAATAGAGAATTAACCTTGCCCGCTACCCTCCTAAGCCAATCTCCCGGAGGCGCTGCTGCAAAAAAGTGCCTGCTGTTAGAGGCGCGTATCTGGCATAGCCCCCAGTCCGGGCGATGCAGGCAGGCAGTGGGGTTAGATCAGTAGCTGCGTTGGGATGAACGAAGAAGGGCATAGAGAAGCGGCGATCGCGCTGGCTGTCAGGATTCACAACCCGGTGAGTTGTGCTTTTGAATAAGCCGTTGGTGAGGTGCTGCAGCATATCGCCCGTATCGACAACAATTTGCCCCGGCGGTACCTGAATTGGTAGCCAGTGCCCGTCCGAGCGCAGCAGTTCTAGGCCCGGAGCGGTAGCTTCGCACAGCAGCGTAATTAGGTTAATGTCTTCATGGGGAGCCGAACGCAGGCTAGCCGCTGCCGCCGTCGGCGCAATGGGCGGGTAGTGAATCACTCGCAGCAGCGTATCGCCTTGAGAAATTAGCGCTCTAAAGTAATGACGCGGCTGTTTTAAATAGAGAGCACAGGCTTCTAGCAAAACAGCGGCACAGGTTTCTAGCTGCTGATATAAAGCCGTCATCACAGGCTGAAACTGGGGGACTTCCTGCGGCCAGAGGTTAGCTAGAAAATTGGAGTGCGATCGCCCAATATGCCAAAACTCTTTTAGATCAGGGTGCGCAGAGTCTTTGGCGTGTTCTCGGCCAAAATCAACAAAACCTCGCTGGCCTTTGAGTTCGGGCCGCTCATACTGACGCTTGATCGCGGCTGGCAGCTCAAAAACCTGCTCAGCTACCTGATAAGCCTGCTGAATCAGGGCTATCTCGACCGAGTGATGCTCGATAGCAAAAAAACCAATGTCTTCTAACGCCAGTCCCAGGCGGTTAACAAAGTCTTGCTGTTCAAATCGGTTGCCCTGCGTAAATGCCTGAAAATCAAGTAAAGGAATAGCGCGATCGCCCCTAGTGTTTTTCATACTAAACTGCCTTGAAAATCAGAGCCGAGCAGACATTTTTGTACTTTGTCAATGAATTGTGCTGAAAGCACATCACAGACTAGAGGGTAACTCGTCAGTCTTGAACATAAGCTTTGCCGCTGATCAAGGCAATTTCAGCTCGGACAAACTCCCGGCCTAAATAAGCCGCGTGATCAAGATAGGTGAGTGGACAGGGGACTGATTTATTTTCAAACAGGGCCATGCAAAGCTCCTTAGCCGTGCGCCCGGTATAGATTTGGGTATGGCTGCGCTCCGCTTTTGCCCGCGTGGGCAGCGGTTTGCCCGTTGCAGGGTCGCAGGCCAGCCCTTTGTCATTGATCACATTGGTAAAATGCTTGGCGCAGATTAGTCCCTGCCCGCGATCGAGGTAGATTAAAAAGTAGCCGCTGGGGTCTAGCTCAATATAGCGTTTAGAGAGCTGGTGATCTAGGGCCAGCAGCTCTGCCGCATTGGCGGTGGGTTGGCAGTCAGTCACAGGCGTCATTAAAAGTTGTCGATCCCTCTATCTTAGCCTGCTCTTAAGGGCAGATCTAAAACAGCTCTACTGGCTCTGCTTAGTCGGTAAGTCCTGATTAATGGCCTCAATTTCGGCCTGCTCTTGCAGGTTCACCTGATCGATATAGTTATTCAAGATAGACTGCAAGCGACCGTCATAGAAGCGATGTAGGCTATAGTTTGGCGTCGCCGGAAAACCCCGTCGTTTCTTATGACGTCCGCCCGCACCCGGATCAAAAATTTGAACACCCTGGCGATCGCCCACTCAATCGGCGTATAGTAGCAGGCGTTGAAGTGCAGATGGTTGTAGTCTTCTAGCGATCCCCAGTAGCGACCATAGAGGCGATCGCCTTTAGTTAAGCAAAACGACATCCCCACTGGCTCAGCCGTCGCTTCACCATAGGCAGCCACCATCACCACCCGATGCAGATAGGTGGGGTAGAGCTGCTCAAAAAACTGACGGGTCAGGTACTTGCTACCCCACCAGCCAAACTTATCGCAGGTATCGCTGTAAAAGTGATACATCTGGGAGCAGAGCGATTTGGGAATCTCCTCACCCGTATACACTTTCATCTGCAGGCCCGACTTTTCTAGCGACTGGCGCTCTCGCTTAATGTTGCGGCGCTGGTTAGCGTTGAACGCACCCAAATAGCCAGCAAAGTCCTGATAGCCCTGATTTTGCCAGATGTAGCTGTGGTGTAGCCATTTACGAAAGCCAAAGGCTTCCATCCGCGATCGCCAGTCAGGGTCAACATAGAGAAAATTGCAGCCTGAAACCTGATGACGCTGGCAGAACTGATCGATTGCCTCTACCATGACAGCGGTGATCTTGTCTTCGTCCTCGCCCGGAGCTATTAGAAAACGATAGCCCTCCGTCGGTGTAAACGGTGACATACCCAGCAGTTTGGGATAGTAAGATAGCCCCAAACGAGCTGCCAGATCGGCCCACTGCTGGTCGAAGACAAATTCACCGTAGCTGTGCCCCTTCAGATAGAGCGGAGCCGCCGCAATTAATGTGCGATCGCGCCAGATAGTCAAATGATTAGGGAGCCATCCGGCTTTAGCCACAGCGCTACCGGAAGACTCCATGTTGTGCAGCCAGTCCCACTCCAAAAAAGGCGTTTGTAGCGGCAGGGCTAGGGCATCCCAAGCCGTCTGAGGAATTTCGGCCAGGTTACGCACCCAGGTGACGGTGTAACCACAGGGGGATCGCAGCATAGAAAACAGAGAGTGCTATTGCCCTCTAGCCTAGTTTAATTTTTCGCTGGCTGGGGAGATATCTTGACCCGGTAGTGCAGGAAAATTTCATCGGCTACCGGACGGCAGGAGATCAAAGCTAGACGTGGTGCCAAATCGGCTAAGAAACCTGTCCCTTCTATAGGCGTTGGTGCTGACCTGCCGCCTAGCAAAATGGGGCAGACTGTTAGCTTTAGCTCGTCTATGCAGCCGCCCTGCAGTAGGCTGGCAACCAGGCGACCACCGCCCAAAATGCCCAGTTTCTCAATACCGCGCTGCTGGAGCTGCTCAAAGGCGATCGCCCAGTCTATAGACTCAGTGGGCACCACAATTTGCTGAGCAAAACCGGGCCTTTGTCCCCAACAGCTGGCCCCGACTGGCGTAGTCAGCAGCCAGCGCGGCAGCGACTGCTGAAAAAAACGCCACTGCGGATCTAGCTGTCCTGAACCAGAGCAAACAATGTGAACAGGCTGAGGAGGCTGATTGTGCTGCTGTCGCTGCTGCAAAAGTTGGGGAGATGTAATCGGTAAAGACGTGCCATAGGCCCGCAGCGTACCGGCCCCTAGCAGCACGGCGTCCATAGCGGCAACCTGAGCTTCAAGATGCGCCTGGTCACAAGCTGAAGGAAACCGGGCTGGCGATCGCACCCTGTCAGCAATCTTGCCGTCGGCACTCATAGCCAGAACCACGGTCGTATGCATACTCTTCATCTGCTGAACTGGCTTTACAAAGTACTCAGCTAAGTTTATTGATTTTTTGACCTCGTCTTTACACAGATGCAGGTATTCAATAATTTGAGGCAAAATTGAACCACGGCCAAGGTTGGGTTGCCCGACTCAATCAGCTGGTTCCATTACTGTTCCTGATTGTGCATTCTCGCCCTGCCTCGTTTAGACGCATTTTGCTGTTTCAGATCCTGCTGCTGAGCGTGCCAATTTTGCTTATCGGCCAGTACACAACGCTGCGCAAAGCCAGAACCAGTCTGCTAGAAACTGCTCGGCAAAACCTGATCAGCAGCGCCATGCGCAAGTCCGATAGCTTGACTTTAGGGCTTGAGTCACTCCAGTCCTCTATTTTAGTCCTAACGCAAACCACTGCTCTACAGACAGGCACCGTTGCCGAAGCAAGCAGTACGCTAACGTCCCTGAGCCGCAGCCTGCCTTTTCAGCTAGACTGTGTGCAGCTGCTGGCTGTCGAAACGAATACAGCCATTATCAATACCTGTAATCAGCCGCAGCTCTTAAAAACGGCCCCAGACTGGCCCCAGTCTGCCGCAGCTAATCCAGCAACAGATTTTCATCTGACGGCTGTGCCAACGGCCAATCTGGGGAAGGCGTCTGACCATGAGGCTCACTTAACAATGGCGATCGCCGCCCCGGTCTATACCCCAGCAGGTCGGCTACGCTACACCTTAAGCCTACAGGCGCAGCTGACTCAGGTACAAAATGCTGCACCGCGATCGCTGGTGGGCTACACCGTTGTGATTGATGACGCGGGGCAAATTTTGGTGCATCCTGACTCCAGCCAGCAGGGAAAAAATATTCGTCAGCTACAGGATGCCAATCGCCTAAACAGCATTGTCAGTAACGTGCGGGCAGGCAACAGTGAAGCTCTGCACCTGTTCAATTTTGATACCAGCAGCGATGAGTGGATTGCAGGCTACAGTGGGTTAGAGATTACAGTTGCCCCAGGCGATCGCCGCCTCTGGACTGTGCTTGCCGTGACGCCATTAGATCATTCTTTACAGGCGCTCAAAGATATTCGCCAGATCCTTTTAGTGCTAACTGTGGGCCTGCTGATTGCCAATGCTCTGCTGGCGCTCTATATGGCGCGACGGCTTTCTCTACCCATTGAGAACCTGAGTTTCCACGCCCAAAAGATCCAAGATCTTTCCCAAATTAAACAAGCCCCTCAAGAGTTCAAAATCCGAGAGCTTGACCATCTCAGTCAGGTACTCACCTGTATGATGAAACGTCTAGAAGAGCGGGCGCAAGAGCTGCACCATGCCTGGCAAGATGCTCAGCTAGCCAATCAGCTCAAGAGCGAATTTTTAGCCAACACCTCCCATGAGCTACGGACGCCCTTGAATGCCATTATTGGCTGTATTCGGCTGGTGCGCGACGGCTGCTGTGACGATCGCGCTGAAGAGCTAGAGTTTTTGAACCGCGCCGACCAGGCTGCTATTCATCTGCTCAAAATCATTAACGATATTTTGGATATTGCCAAAATTGAGTCTGGGACGCTGGCTTTGGCCCTAGAGCCGATCGAGCTAGGGGCAATCATTCAAGAAGTTGTTGAACTCCAGACCCTGCAAATTCAGCAGAAAGGGCTATCCCTAATGGCACCTACGCTGAGCCAGCCAGTTTGGATTAACGGCGATCGCAATAAGCTCAAGCAGGTGCTGCTGAACATTCTTTACAACGCAATAAAATTTACCGAAGAGGGGACGATCTCAGTTCAAGTAAATTACCTGTCATCTCCAGCAATCGCCGCTGCCCCTGAGCCAGTCAAAACTGACGCCACTGACACCGACTTCGAAAGCAGACCAACGCACGTTATGCTGACAATCCAGGACACCGGAATTGGCATCGACCCCAGCAATCAGAAAAAACTCTTTCGCCCTTTTGTCATGGTTGATGGCTCCACAACCCGTCGTTTTGAAGGGACAGGGCTAGGGCTGGCTATTTCAAAAAATTTGGTTGAGCTAATGAACGGCAGCATCACCCTGATGAGTGAAGGGGTAGGCCGGGGCACCTCGGTTCAAATTACTTTACCGCTTCTGGTTGACTCAGAAATTCTCTACGCTCTCCAAGGCTCTCAATCTCCTCAAGCGGCAGAAGTCAAAACAGCTAGCCCCCACTCTGTACCTTAGCAACACATTAGCAACTGTCTAGTCTCACAAACTGCGGCTGAACCGACGGGCAAACGTTATCCTAATGCTCATGAGGGCGCTGGAAACAAGAGGAACTTATGTCGGAACTGACTGATTACCGCCAAACCGTCAGGCGGGTTTTGGTCGTTACTTTAATTTTAAACTTACTGGTGGTGGCGATCAAAGGAGCTGTTGGCATGTGGACAGGCTCTCTCAGTCTGCTGGCAGATGCCCTGCACAGCGTTACTGATAGTGCCAACAACGTTCTAGGGCTGGTAACCAATCAGCTAGCGTCTCCTCATCCCGATCGAGATCACCCCTATGGGCATCAAAAATTTGAGGCCGTCGGCGCGCTGGGCGTAGCCGCCTTTTTAGGTATTGCCTGTTTTGAAGTATTGAAAGGAGCAATCGATCGTATTTTGTTTGGCGGCACCCCCGTCACGCTCTCGATAATTGTGCTGTGGCTGATGCTGGGGGTGCTGGGGGTTAACATTTTTGTAGCGTTTTATGAGCGCCGGGTAGGCTTACGGCTAGGGAGTCAAATTCTGATTGCTGATGCTCATCACACCATGAGCGACATCTGGATCACCATTACAGTGCTGGCAGCACTAATTGGGGTTTGGCAGGGGCTGCAGTGGCTTGATATTGTCTTAGCTTTTCCGGTAGCGCTGCTGGTGTTGCGCAGCGGCTGGGTGGTGCTATCGGCCAATTTACCCTGGCTGGTGGATGAAATGGCGATCGCACCAGAAGCCATTAACGCTAAGGTCATGCAGGTGCCGGGAGTTGTTAACTGCCATGACATTGCCTCAAGAGGCTTGCTCGGTCGGCAGGTTTTTATTGATATGCACTTAGTTGTAGAGCCTAAAGATGTCGAAACCGCTCACAATATTACTGAAAAGGTTGAAGCTCACTTAGAAGAAGAATACGGCCCCGCCCGGATTACCATTCATGTTGAACCGCTAGCCTATCGTTCTGGCGAAATCAGCTATTAATAATTATGAATTTACCTACCTGGATTACGGTTTCTCGGCTTCTGGGTATCCCCGTTTTGCTATACGTACTGCAAGATCCTTCTGCCCAAGAACGCTGGTTTTGCGTGGCTGTCTTTTTAATTACAGCAGGCACTGACTGGCTAGATGGCTTTTTGGCCCGTCGGCTCAATCAGGTCACAGATTTGGGCAAATTTTTAGACCCCCTGGCCGACAAGCTGCTTACATTAGCGCCGCTGCTGGCTCTCATTGAGCTAGGGGAAGTACCAGCCT
Organism: Leptolyngbyaceae cyanobacterium RM1_1_2; assembly: GCA_012032345.1. Classification (GTDB taxonomy): domain Bacteria; phylum Cyanobacteriota; class Cyanobacteriia; order Phormidesmidales; family Phormidesmidaceae; genus Sphaerothrix. The sequence continues at coordinate 14,321 of JAAUQI010000066.1, forward strand.
GGGGCGTGTTTTTAATTTTGGTGCGAGAACTGACGATCGCAGGCTGGCGGGTTAACCCAGCATTTCAGCAGCAGGGCGTGGTGGCAGCAAACCAGTGGGGCAAACTCAAGACGGTGGTGCAAATTGCTGCGATCGCCCTTTTACTAGCGCCGCTTTCTGCCCAGTGGCGTTTGATTTCTATTATTGCTTTTTGGATAGCTGTTGCCCTCACCTGGATTTCAGGCGCAATTTACCTGTGGCCCAAACCAGCGCCCTCTCAGGTAGTGCCAGAGTAGCTCCGAAGTAAATTTTCAGAAATAACCCCCTTGCCAATCAGCTCAAAACTTAAAACTGAGAACTCAAAACTTTTCCTAACCTCCCTAAACTCAAAACTCCCCCCAATGCCCCAAGTGTCCCTGTCTGAGTTTATTCAAGGTGTCTGCTCAGATAAACAGCTTGTCAGCTTTCCCACCGATACGGTGCCTGCTTTGGCCAGTCATCCGGCTGAGGCTGAGCAAATTTTTGTGCTGAAGCGGCGTGACCCAGACAAGCCCTTAATTTTAATGGCGGCTACGTTCACCGATTTGCTGCCCTATACGGTGGGTACGCCAGCGGAAAAAGCCATCTGGCGGCAGACGGCCACTCGTTTTTGGCCGGGGGCACTGACCCTAGTGGTGCCTGCCAGCGATCGGGTGCCAGCGGCGATGAACCCCCAGCAGACAGGAACGATTGGGATTCGAGTGCCCAATCAGCCCCTGGCCCGCTACCTGCTAGCTCAGACGGGGCCGCTAGCAACCACTAGTGTCAATCGTTCTGGAGAGCCTGCTTTGTTAACTCTGACAGCTATCGAAGCTGAATTTCCACAGCTATTGACCCTCTCAGGAGCTGCCCTGCATCAGGTTCAACCTCTGCTTGGCGGCTATACGGCTCAGGCAGCCGCAAGGGCCTCTGGAGTGCCTTCAACGGTAGCGCTATGGCAAACCGATGGCTGGCAGATTTTGCGTCAGGGTGATATTTGCCTGAGCTGAGCTAGAGTTTAGCTTGGGGCTTCTCCTGATAAACGCTGAACTTCCGCCTCCAAAGCGGAGCTTAACCTTAGAATTAAGCTAGTTCGCTGTGGCAAACCTCTGGGCAGGATGTTTGTATAAAGTTTGTTTTGCCTGATATGTCGTCGTTCTGGTTTACCACTCGTGATTCCTTCCCACAGTTCACAATCTTCGGCTGTAGAAGCTTTGCAGCCGCTACAGATAGCTTACGAGCGCGCCTTAGAGATTGCTCATTTCAAAGCAGGCTTCCTGGCTAGAACTGCCCACGAGCTGCGATCGCCTTTGAGCCATATTATTAGCCTCAATCAGCTCATTCTCAATGATCTCTGCGACGATCCTGACGAAGAGCGAGAACTGGTCGGTCAGGCTTATCAAGGAGCGCTGAAAATGCTGCAGCTTTTAGATCAGCTCATTCAGGTCTCTAAGCTAGAAATTGGCCGGGTAGAGCCTCAGATTGAAATCCTGCCAGTAGATCTGTTGTTTGCTCAAGTACAGCTTCAGGTACAGCTTCAGGTGCGCGATCGCGGTATGCAACTGCACATTGCTGAGCTTCCCTCCAATCTACAGGTCGTCGCCGATCGGCGCTGGCTGACTCAGGTTTGGGTCAGTCTGGTAGAGTCTGCGGTTGAAGCGGCTCAAAGAGGCACTATTCAGCTAGGGGCTGAACAGGCGGGAGCTAAGCAAGTGTGTATCTGGCTGCAAGACGGGCGATCGCCTGCCGACTGGAGCGAACTGATTGAATCTTGGCAAAATCCATCTGATCCCACCCACTCTAGCCCTACTGAAACCCTCTCTATGGGCTTACGATTACTCATTGCTCATTCAACTGTGGCAGCTATGGGCGGTCAGTTAGAAATTCAGCCAGTAGCCCTGGCAGACATCGAACCGGGCTTCAGGATGGCCTGTCTTTTGCCGCTGGCCTGACCTTTGGATTGCTCGCTTACTGTACGGTCGCCTCTTGAGGTAGAGATACAGTGGCTGTCATCGGCTGATTGAAGAGTACCATGGTAGTAGAGGAGTTGGTCTCAAAGCCAATTCTCTCGTAGAACGGCTGCTGATGAGTCGTCATCAGGTAAACCCGCTCTGTGCGGCTGACGTGAGGATGGCTCAAAACTGTCTGGACTAGCTTACGACCTAGCCCCGCGCCTTGATAGTCAGGATGGATGACTACATCCCAAATAGTTGCCCGATAGACTCCGTCTGAGGTCGCTCTAGAAAACCCAATCAGGCGATCGCAGTCCCAAACGGTGACAACGGGATGGCTGTGGGCGATCGCAGTGGCTAAATCTTCACGGCAACGATCTTTTGCCCAAAAGGCAGCTAGCCGAAATAGCTGCTGCAGCTGCTCTAAAACTTCGAAGGTTAGGTTTTCTACGTAGCGGAACTGGACGTGGCTACAATCAATCATAGAGTAACTGTTATCTACTACGGCAGGTGTCAAGCTAGCAGTAAAGGTTGCGAACTGTAAACGTTATGCCTCGCTATCCAGGATAATCGTTGTAAGCCAAATTTTGAGCCATTAAAATCATCGGGCGAACATAAAGTTAGCAGTCTATGACAAAAGCAATTGAAAAGGGCGGACGTTATTTCGCTAAGCGCTTTGGCTTGGATAGCTTGTGGGGGCGATCGCCCCTGCTTTTTTACTGTCCCTAGTTTTGAGCGTGGGTTTGGGGTGGCAGTTAGCCCAGGCGATCGAGCCTGCTGTCGCGGGCACTGTTGATCCACTGCAGCCAGAACAACAGATTGGGCAGCAGCTTTATCTAGAAAACTGCGGCACCTGCCATCTAGCTGTGCCTCCGGCTGTTTTGCCCACTCAGACCTGGTACCAGCTGATTAACGACACCCGACACTACAGTACCAACCTCACGCCCCTACCACGATTTGATGCTCAGCTAATCGTGCGCTATCTACAATTTTACTCACGCCCCTATTACGAAGGAGAAGCCCTGCCGTTTCGAGTCTCTAGCTCTCGCTTTTTTACTGCTTTACATCCACAAGTCGAGTTTGAACAATCTCCTAGCCTCAATAGCTGTGTCGCCTGCCATCCTCAGGTTGCCAATTTCAATTTCCGCCAGATTGTAGAACCGGGTTAGCGCTCTGCCACTGAGAAATCCAGTCCTCTGCTTGAGAGAGTCTAGTGATAGGATGAAAGGGCACGCTATCGGCTTTTGAGGCCATTGCCGGGTGAGGTTAATCCCACTTATATTGACCGCGCCTGTGAGATTTAGAATTTTATAAAGTTTCCTGCATACACAAGCCGTTTCCGTTTCCTGACATGCTGTTGACAAAATTTTTAGGCGATCCCAATGCCCGCAAGCTCAAGAAATATCAGCCAGACGTGGTTGATATTAATTTGCTAGAGGAAGAAATTCAGGCGCTCTCAGATGAAGCACTTGTGGGTAAAACTGCAGAGTTTAGGCAGCGCTTGGAGAACGGGGAATCCCTAGACGATTTGCTAAGTGAAGCTTTCGCAGTTGTACGCGAGGCCAGCAGGCGAGTTTTGGGAATGCGTCACTTTGACGTGCAGCTAATCGGCGGCATGGTACTCCACGACGGACAGATCGCTGAGATGAAAACTGGGGAAGGAAAAACCCTGGTAGCCACTTTACCGTCTTACCTGAATGCCCTCAGCGATAAAGGCGTTCATGTCGTCACCGTTAACGACTACCTAGCTCGCCGCGATGCTGAATGGATGGGCCAGGTTCACCGCTTTTTAGGTTTGAAAGTGGGCCTGATTCAGCAGGGGATGTCACCCTCTGAGCGCAAGAAAAATTATGCCTGTGACATCACATATGGGACTAACAGCGAATTTGGGTTTGACTACCTGCGTGACAATATGGCAACGGCGATGGCCGATGTGGTGCAGCGCCCCTTCAACTTTTGCATCATTGATGAAGTTGACTCTATTTTGGTAGACGAAGCCCGCACTCCCCTGATTATTTCAGGCCAAGTAGAGCGCCCCAGCGAAAAATACATACAAGCGGCTGAAGTCGCTAATATTCTTCAGCCTGAAGAACATTACGAGGTTGACGAAAAAGCCCGCAACGTTTTGCTCACAGATGAAGGCTATATTCAATCAGAGCAGCTCTTAAACGTTACCGATCTGTTCGACCCTAAAGATCCCTGGGCGCACTATATTTTCAACGCCATTAAGTCTAAAGAACTCTTTGTCAAAGACGTTAACTACATCGTTCGCAATGACGAAATTGTGATTGTAGACGAATTCACCGGACGGGTAATGCGCGGTCGTCGCTGGAGTGACGGCTTGCATCAGGCCATCGAAGCCAAAGAACACGTCGAGATTCAGCCAGAGACTCAAACCCTGGCCAGTATCACCTATCAGAATTTTTTCTTGCTCTACCCCAAGCTCTCTGGCATGACGGGAACCGCCAAAACTGAAGAAGCTGAGTTTGAAAAGATTTACAGCCTGGAAGTGGCGGTGATCCCAACCAATCGGGTGCTGGCGCGAGAAAACTACTCGGACATGGTTTATAAAACCGAAGAGGCTAAGTGGCGGGCGATCGCCGATGAATGTGGGGAAATGCACGAAACCGGGCGGCCTGTACTAGTCGGCACTACCAGCGTAGAAAAATCCGAGCTGCTTTCCTCGCTGCTAGCCGAGGGCAGCGTTGAACATAACCTGCTCAACGCTAAGCCTGAAAATGTGGAGCGAGAGTCTGAAATTGTAGCTCAAGCCGGGCGTCGAGGCGCGGTTACTATTGCTACTAACATGGCAGGCCGGGGCACCGATATTATTTTGGGGGGCAATGCTGACTACATGGCCCGTCTGAAGCTGCGGGAATATTTTATGCCCCGCGTTGTTCAGCCAGAAAACGAAGATGAGTTCTCAGTGACGCAGGTGCCTTCAGGCAAAGGGCGGCAGAAAGCCCAGGGCTTCATGCCCGGTAAGAAAGTTAAAACCTGGAAAGCATCACCCCAAATTTATCCCGTTGACCTTTCTAAAGAGACTGAGCAAAAGCTACGAGAGGCTGTGGACTTTGCCGTCGCCACCTATGGTGAGCGCAGTTTACCTGAGCTGCAGGCAGAAGACAAAGTGGCGATCGCTGCCGAAAAAGCACCCACCGATGATCCAGTTATTCAAAAACTGCGGGATGTTTACCTGTCGATCTATCGTGAATATGCTCAACACACCTCGGCAGAGCATGACGAGGTGATTAAACTAGGGGGCCTGCACGTCATTGGCACCGAGCGCCACGAATCTCGTCGGATTGACAACCAGCTCCGAGGCCGAGCCGGACGTCAAGGCGATCCGGGATCTACGCGCTTTTTCCTCAGCCTGCAAGACAACCTGCTGCGAATTTTTGGCGGCGATCGCGTAGCAGGTCTGATGAATGCCTTTCGAGTAGAAGAAGATATGCCGATTGAGTCACGCATGCTGACTCGCTCTCTAGAAGGCGCACAAAAAAAAGTTGAAACCTACTACTACGACATTCGTAAGCAGGTTTTTGAGTATGACGAGGTGATGAACAATCAGCGCCGCGCCATCTATGCTGAGCGCTATCGAGTTCTAGAGGGACAAGATCTAAAAGAACTGGTGATTAACTATGCTGAACAGACGATGAATGATATCGTTAACGCTTACATCAACCCAGAACTGCCAGCAGAAGAGTGGGATCTAGATAGCTTAGTCAGTAAAGTCAAAGAATTTGTTCATCTCCTGTCTGACCTTGAACCTGAACACATTGAAGACCTCTCAATGGGCGAAGTGAAAACCTTTCTCCACGAGCAGGTACGTATTGCCTACGACCTTAAAGAAGCTCAGGTCGATCAGATTAAGCCAGGGCTGATGCGAGATGCAGAGCGATTCTTTATTCTGCAGCAGATCGACACGCTTTGGCGAGAACACCTGCAGCAAATGGACGCGCTGCGCGAGTCTGTAGGGCTGCGCGGCTACGGTCAAAAGGATCCGCTGATTGAATACAAAAGTGAGGGTTACGAGCTATTTCTGGACATGATGACTGGTATACGCCGAAACGTTGTCTATACCCTCTTCCAGTTTCAGCCCCAGCCTCAGCCTGCTGTCTCAACGGCTAAAACAGTTTAGGCTGAGGCCCAAGAGACAATCCTAGCCGAACCGCCTCCGCTGGTATTTGAGTGGAGGCGGTTTTTGGCACGGTTCAGCAATGGCTACCTAGCTCTTCTGCCGCAGTTTGTAAAAAAGTAACTTTCTGATTAAATCCCAAATGTTGTAGCTTCCCTAAAAGCTGCTTTGCTGCCTCAGAAAGACGCTGATCTTGAGAGACATCTGGAAATTTCCCCTGCTTGTGAGCCTGAGCCAGACGATACCAGAAAGCAAGCTTTAAAGAGGAAGATAGGTCTCTGTAAGCAAGGCCAATGCGCGTTTCTGCACCGGAAGCAATGTCTTGAAGCGCCTCTAGCTGTTCTTGACGCTGGAGCTGCAGGAGTTGGGCAAATAGACTCTGTACTACCTGAGAAAACATGACGGCTGGGGCTGCCTTGTGAATCGTCTCTCCCATTGCTTTACAGATTCGCCAAAGTACGGTTAGCTGTTCGTCGGCTATGAGCTGATTAAACTGTTCTGCTGTTTGGCGAACAGCACTATCCTGATTGATCTGACGAGTAAGCATTCTGTTAACTCCGTATTTATAGTCACACTTTCAATCCTCACCCCGGTAAACTTTTGACTGGCGATCGCCGTCATGAAGCTCAAAACAAAACCTGATTCACTGCCAAGATAGCCTGAGTCCAGCCTGGGGATCGCCCTCTCTCTATTGATCCCCTAGCTTTTAGAGAAATAGGGAAAAACTTTCGTTTTTCTTTTGATTTAGCAGTATCAGTTTTAGCAGCGACCTTAGCATTCCCCTCTAATCGGCGCTGACTATCGTTAGAACTAGATACCTGGGTTACCAATGGCTCACTCAAAATCTAGAATCAATGCGAATATTCTTGAGGGGGTGTTGATGTGGACGCAGATCACAAAGATGGAAGCGAGACGTTATGTTCAAGCGTAGACCTACGCCACCGTTAACTTATTTAAGTCAAAACAGCGAGTTTGAGGGAACTCTGCACGCTAGCGGACTGCTGCGTGTGGATGGCATTATTCACGGGACTGTCGAAGTCAAGGGGGATGTGGAGATTTCTTCAACGGGCCTAGTTGAGGGGCCGGAGGTGCGGGCAAAAAATATTATGGTTCAGGGAGTACTCAAAGCTCGCGTTTTTGTGGAGGGCAAGCTGACTCTGTGTCAAACAGCACGCTTAGAAGGGGACGTTGTCGCGGGCGCTCTAGAGATTGAAGCGGGAGCCTACTACACAGGCTATATTGAAACCCGCGATGCCAACAAAAACTTACCCCCCACCCGCGATTTGCCTGAACTCTATGGTAGTACCGATACTCAGGCGTGATGTTCAAACTCTAATACTCTAATAGTTATCGAGCGACTGCAGGTACTGACTGACCTCAGATAAACCCTGCTGCAGGCCTCAAACAGAACTCGTTGCTGCTCAGATTGTTTTGTATAAGCGGAAGTTTCCAACTTCGAGGCTGCCTGGGCGATCGCTGTCGCGCCTACATTTGCACTGGCTCCTTTGAGATGATGAGCTGTTTCTTCGATAGCTGAGCCATTTTGCTGAGCGATCGCCGCCCGTAGCGCTTCGACTTGAGCAGCCGCATCTTCAACGAAGAGCTGCAGTAGCTCTTGCTCAAACTCCGGATCGCCACCAGAGATTTGCTGAAGCTGTTCAAGATCAATAGACTCAGAACTCGAAGGACTCATAGTTGTTCGCATTCCAAAGTGATTAAAACATTCGCTTCCAGGGTTTTTCCAAAAGCCAGGTTTCTAATTCCCCTTTTATATCCTACTGTCGGCTGAGCTGTCTTAAAGATGACAGGCTTAATAGCAAACTTTCAAAAGGCTAGCCTCATTCACCTGTTAGCCACGCCGCGATCGCCAAAATCCCTAACCAGCTTACCCAGCTAGGGGGTAAGAGCCATCCTAGAACTAGCTCAGGCAAACCATCAAGGCAGGATATTATTGCCAAACTGACCAGCAGTAAGAAAAGTAAGCTCAATAGGCTCATAGCTAATCTCCTCAGTAAAATTTTAGTAACTTTAGAGCATGACGCAGTCTCTGGCAACCTTTCAAGCTGAGCCATCGTCACGCTATAAGGGGATAATATACGCTTTAACCATGCTGAAATTTTTATCAAGACCTCGTCGTTTTCTTTTAGCAGCCGGAATCGTTCTGCTAGGTGGGTTACCTGCCGTAGCTCAAACTGCATTATTTGATAGCCTGACTATGCCGGGTAACCTGCCAAACCAAGCCTCAAGTGTAGAAGGTTTTACTGCAGGCTTTTACTCTCTTACTAGCATCGTCAATCGGGATAGTAACGGCAATTTTTGTCTCGGTTTTGCTGACTCCACACCCGATCACATTTTAGTACTGGAGCAAGATTTTTCTGAGCTGGCGCTTCAGGTTGACAGCGGCGGACAGGCAACAACTTTACTGGTACAAGGGCCGAACGATAACACCATTCGCTGTGCAGTCGGAACTCGCCGCAGTCCAGATGCCGTACTGCAGGATGCTAACTGGCGAGCAGGCACTTATCGAGTTTGGGTAGGCGCTTTTGAGCAGGGTAACCGCTACAATTACGTGCTTACTGCAACGCCATAATCATGCCGTAACAAGGCTGTCGCTCAGGCCCAGCCGATAAATATTGTTAAGCACTGATAAACTCCCAGTAAAATTCGTAAAAACGTTAAGATAAAAGCTGGCACAATTCCAATGCTGAGATAGATCTGTGTTAAAAGCCCTGGCTGAAGATTTTCGCATTATCTTCGATCGTGATCCGGCTGCTCGTAACTGGCTAGAAGTGCTGTTCTGTTATCCAGGGCTGCAGGCATTACTGTTTCATCGCTTAGCGCACTGGCTATGGCACTTGGGTCTGCCGCTCGTACCGCGACTGATGTCTCACGTAGCTCGCTTTTTAACGGGAATTGAAATTCATCCGGGAGCGACGATTGGCCGGGGGGTCTTTATTGATCACGGTATGGGGGTGGTCATTGGCGAAACTGCCATTGTGGGCGACTACGGACTCATTTATCAGGGCGTTACCCTAGGGGGAACGGGGAAAGAAATCGGCAAACGGCACCCTACTTTGGGTGACAACGTCGTGGTGGGGGCTGGGGCAAAAGTGCTGGGCAATATCCAGATTGGCGACAATGCGCGGATTGGGGCAGGTTCTGTCGTGCTGCGAGAGGTGCCCTCTGACTGTACTGTAGTCGGGGTGCCGGGGCGAATTGTTCATCGTTCTGGGGAGCGTTCTGATCTGCTAGAGCACGGCAGACTCCCTGACTCTGAAGCTAAGGTCATTCGGGCACTGCTCGATCGCATTGAGTCTTTAGAGCAGCAGGTTGAAGCTTTAACCGAGCAGTCTCGTTCGCAGCGCTGGCAGAAGCCTATGGAGTAAGAGAGCGATCGAGCTGTCGATTGCGCGATCGCGCTATTGAGCAGTTTTTTGATGGTTCAGGTATTTAGGCTCTATGGTCTAGCCTACAGCAGGGACCTAGTAGTCAGTCAAGGTTGAAATGAGGGGTAAAGCCGTT
>JAAUQI010000015.1 GCA_012032345.1 Leptolyngbyaceae cyanobacterium RM1_1_2
GGCCTCGCTTTCGCTGCGGCGTTTGCTTATCGCGGTTCGGCTTCTTGGGGCCATCTGACGACGGCGGCTGAGAACTCGTTTCACTGGTGCGTTCGCTCAGCTTTCTCAGTTTCTCGTTGAGGCTCTCGAACTGTTCCTCTAGCTCTTTAACCCGCTGCTTCAGTTGCTCGCTCTCAGCGCGTTGCTCGCAGTAGCGCTCAAACCAATACCTCGCCCCCTGCTCTTCAGGGTCAATTTCCGAGAGGTTGGGTTCTCGATGCGGTTGAATCGTCATGCCCAAATCATTTGCGGGCAGAGGAATCTGTGAAAGGACTTTTCCTGCGAAAAAATCCTTTCGTAGTTCAAATAAGGTTACTCTGGCTGCTGCGGGTAGAACGCCTCCGCCAAAGGAGCGCTAGCTGCTGACGGCTAAGGCTTTTAAGACCGTGTCGTGAATTGTGCCGTTGCTGACCACCACGCCGCGATTCTCTATCATGCGATCGCTGGTAGCAAAGTCAAGCGACTTGCCGTGCATATCAGTGACCTGCCCGCCAGCTTCTTCTACAACCAAAACGCCAGCGGCGTGATCCCAAATTTTTTCTTGGTAGTCAGGCGACTTGGGTGAAGGCAGTCGCAGGTACAAAACCGCTTCTCCCATAGCTACAGCCGCATACTTAGCCTGACTGTCCATCCGAATTGAGTTAGCTGTAATGCCCACTGCTTTAGCTACCGCTGACTGCTGCGACTGGTCTCCGTGACCTGACTCAACGCTTTCTACAAATCGTAGCCGTGTAGTATCCTCGGGCTTGGCTACCTGAACAGATTTTATCGGTGTGCCTTCTAGGGTTAGTAGCTCTGTGCCCTGGCCTCTAACGGCGACTAAAACTACCCCGTGCTGCCCGCCCATTTCTAGAGCAGGGCAGGCTAAAACGCCCACTTTGACATCGCCCTCTTCAACCAGGGCCAGCGCTACCGCATACTGGTCACCTCGCAGAAAGCCTTTTGTCCCGTCAATCGGGTCAAGTGTCCAGTAGCGAGAACTTACCTGTCCATTGCCGTGATCAATCCAGTCCACCACCTGATCTGGGGTAGCCGTAGGAGCAATAACCTGCACGTACTGAGTCACCTGAGCTAGCTGCTGGCTCATGTCGTCTTGGCGTAGCGTCGCTGCGTCTTCCTCGCCCACAACCGCATCGCTGGGAAAAGCGGCGGCTAACGCCTGACAGATCAGCGCCTGGGAGCCAAAGTCAGCAGTCGTCACCGGGCTGCGATCGTGCTTTTGAATAGCCTCTGGCGTAATTTCTTGACGAACTTGCTGACAGAGCTTAGCCGCGGCGATCGCAGCTTTAAGCGCAACTTGTTTCTCAGTATCGTAGGCCATGCAGCTATCCAGTCCAGGAGAGTAGTTTTTCTGCTCCAGTCTACTGTTGAACTGACCTATCAGCCGTTGATTTCTGCGGCTTTTTCATGCAAACTTTAAGACTATGGCTGAACTCACCTAAATCTGTGGACAATGAACTGGTCGAAGCTGCACTTTACGTGGTGGGAACACCGATTGGCAATCTAGAGGACATAACTTTTCGGGCGGTGCGCATTCTGGCGGCAGTTGACTTAATCGCGGCTGAAGATACCCGACATACGGGCAAGCTGCTGCACCACTACCAGATCAAAACCCCTCAGATTAGCTACCACGAGCATAACCAGCAGCAGCGTATTCCTGAGATTTTGCAGCAGCTACAGCGGGGTAAAACTATCGCCTTGGTGTCCGATGCTGGCATGCCAGGAATTTCTGATCCGGGCTATGAGCTAGTAAAGGCCTGCCGCGATCAGAGCTTAACAGTTATTCCAATTCCGGGGCCTACAGCGGCAATGACGGCGATCGCGGCTGCGGGTTTGCCTACTGAGCGCTTTGTGTTTGAAGGCTTTCTGCCTGTCAAGGGCAGATCTAGACGCGATCGCCTGCAAGGGCTTCAAAGTGAAGCACGCACCCTGATTTTTTATGAAGCGCCCCATCGACTGATCAAAACCCTAGATGATCTCGCTGAGGTGCTAGGCGGCGATCGCCTGGTTGTCACGGCCCGTGAACTCACCAAGCGCTATGAAGAATTTTGGCAGGGATCGCTTGAGGTGCGATCGCCCATTACGAAACCACACCGCCAAAAGGAGAATTTACCCTCATCGTCGCCGGGGCCACAGCACTTGAACCGACAATATCAGCTCCAGCAGAGATACAGGCAGCGCTGAGTGAACTGATGCAGCAGGGACTATCCCGTTCGCAGGCTAGTCGTCAGGTAGCTCAGCAAACTCATCTATCGCGTCAGGAAGTTTATCAGTTGGCACTGTTACTGACGGGCAGCGATGCTGAGAGCGTCCAACCGCTATAGTTTTGGATTAAAAAAGGACACGCTAGCGCCTGTCCTTTTGGTCTAGGTTCAATGCCTTTAAGCTTAGCTTAGCGCTTCTGCGCCACCAACGACTTCTAAAATTTCTTGGGTAATTGCAGCCTGACGAGCCTTGTTGTAAGACAGCGTCAGAGTTTTTACCAATTCTGAAGCATTGTCGCTGGCGTTGTTCATCGCCGTCATGCGAGCGGCGAGTTCGCTAGCAGCCGCCTCCTGTAGCGCCCGCAAGATTTGGTTGTTGAGGTAGAGCGGCAGCAAAGCGTCTAAGATCTGTACCGGATCTTGCTCAAAAATCATGTCCTGCGGCAGGCTTTGCAGCGGAGACTCTAGCCGTTCACGCTCGACCTGAAACTGACCGCCACGGCTGGTAAGGCGGAAGATTTCGTCATCAGCCGACTCTAATCCCTGGGGATCTAACGGCAGCAGGGTTTGCACCACCGGACGAGAGCTAATGAGAGAGACAAACTTGGTGTAGACCAGCTCAACTCGATCAACCGCGCCGGACAAAAACAAAGAAAGCAGCTCGTCGGCAATATTAGAAGCCTCTTCTGCCGTTGGGATTTGCTCTAGCTCTGTAAAAGCAGCGCTAATCGGTGCGCTGCGGCGCTTAAAGTGCTGGTTGGCTTTGCGGCCCACAATAATGTATTTGTAGCCAACGCCTTCTTGCTCTAGCTCTCTGACTCGGATCTCACCCCGCTTGATCACGTTGATGTTATAGCCGCCGCAGAGGCCGCGATCGCCTGAAATAACCAGCAATCCAACATTTTCAACCTGGCGCTGTTTCAGCAGGGGCAGATCGGCCTCTTCAAATCTCAGGCGTGTCTGTAGGCCGTAGAGTACCTGAGCTAAACGATCTGCAAAAGGACGAGTAGCTGTGACCTGTTCCTGCGCCCGACGTACCTTAGCCGCTGCCACTAGGCGCATAGCTTCAGTAATTTTGCGCGTATTTTTAACTGACTTAATGCGATCGCGAATAGTTTTAAGATTGGGCATTGGCCTTCCTCGTACCGATGATGATTAAAGGCGCGCTAGGGCTGTAGCTAACTGAGCGCTAGTGGCCCTAGCAGACTTTTCTTGCCTATGCAGCTGCCATAAAGGCCTGCTTGGCTTCAGTAATGCCTTCTTGAAGCAGGCTGACAATTTCGTCAGTCAGCTTTTTCTCGTCTTTGACGAGTTCAGCATATTTGGGCTTATTGTTGCGGATGTACTCGCGCATCTCTCCCGCAAATTCAGACACCTTCTCAACCGGGACATCATCCATATAGCCATTAATGCCAGCGTAGATGATAGCAATTTGCTCTTCAACTGGCAGCGGTGAATACTGGGGCTGCTTCAGCAGTTCCCGCAGGCGCTGGCCTCTAGCTAGCTGCTTCTGGGTGGCCTGATCCAGGTCAGAAGCAAACTGAGCAAATGCCTGTAGCTCATCGTACTGGGCTAGCTCTAGCTTAACTTTACCAGCCACCTTTTTCATGGCCTTAATTTGGGCTGCTGAGCCAACCCGCGAGACTGAAATACCCGCATTGATCGCAGGCCGTAAACCCGAGTTAAACAGGTCAGAAGACAGGAAAATCTGGCCATCTGTAATTGAAATAACGTTGGTAGGAATATAGGCCGAGACGTCACCTGCCTGGGTTTCAATAATCGGCAGCGCTGTCATACTGCCTTCACCTAGCTCGGGGCTGAGCTTAGCCGCCCGCTCTAGCAGACGAGAGTGTAGATAGAAAACGTCGCCGGGATAGGCTTCTCGCCCAGGCGGACGACGCAGCAGCAGCGACATTTGACGATAAGCTTGGGCCTGTTTGGTTAAGTCATCGTAGATAACCAGCGTGTGGCGGCCTTTGTACATAAAGTATTCGGCTAGGGCAGCCCCCGTGTAAGGAGCGAGATACTGTAGCGGGGCCGGATCGTTGGCGTTAGCTGCAACGATGATGGTATATGGCAGCGCTCCCCGCTCTTCTAAAACGCTAACAAGCTGGGCGACTGAAGAGGCTTTCTGACCAATGGCGACATAAACGCAAATAACGTCTTGGTCGTGCTGGTTGAGGATGGTATCAATAGCGATCGCGGTTTTTCCCGTCTGGCGATCGCCGATGATTAATTCTCGCTGTCCTCGGCCTACCGGAATCATGGCGTCGATGGCGGTAATCCCTGTCTGCAGAGGCTCATAAACAGACTTGCGCTGAATGATGCCGGGCGCTCCTGACTCAATTAGACGGGTTTCAGAGGTTTGGATGTCGCCTTTGCCATCAAGGGGGCGAGCCAAAGAGTCCACCACCCGTCCCAACAGGGCCTCACCCACCGGCACCTCGGCAATCCGTCCCGTAGACTGCACCGAACTGCCTTCTTGAATATCGCGGCCACTGCCCATCAGTACCGCACCCACGTTGTCTTCCTCAAGATTGAGGACAATACCAACGGTGCCGTCTTCAAACTCCAGCAGCTCACCCGCCATTGCCTTGTCTAAGCCATAAATGCGAGCAATGCCATCTCCAACCTGAAGCACTGTTCCCACGTTGGAAACCTTAATCTCCTGGTCGTACTGCTCAATCTGCTGTCGAATGATGCTGCTAATTTCGTCAGGTCTAATGCTTACCATAGAATTTGCTGAATCTCTAAATAAACAGTGAGTAGGGTATGCAAGGCTGGGCTAGCCGAGGGCTAGGCGGCTGAGCTGCTGAGCTGTAAACCAATCCTGCGCAGCTGGCTGCGTAGGCTGGCATCTACAATCTGGGAGCCTACTTTAATGATGACGCCCCCCAGCAAATCAGGATCAATTCGAGTTTCTAGTTCAACGCCTTGGGCTGAAGTCATTGCTAAAACTTTCTGCCGAACCGCCTCTTTCTGCTCTTCGGTGAGTTCAATAGCAGAAGTTGCTTCAGCCAGAACAGTTTTGTTCAAATCGCGCAGAAGTGACTGATATTTCTTTAAGACACCTGTCAGCAGAGAAATCCGACCTCTATCCACCAGCAGCAGCAGAAAACTGAGCATGTAGGAATGGATGCTATCGGATGCCACCTGTCGCAGTACGGCCTTCTTGGCCTCTGCGCCAACTAGAGGACTACCCAAAAACTGACTCAGCTCCTCAGACTCATCCGTGAGCGAGAGCAGGCCCGAGGCATCTTCACCAAAGCGATCGCTCAAGTTTTGATCTCTGGCTAGAGACATCAGCCCTTGCGCGTAAGGATCAATGATTTCTGAGTTCACTAAACTACTGCTCATCAGCGACCTCCTAACAGGGCAATACTTTTGTCAACTAGCTGGCGCTGAACGTCGTCGTTGAGTCTTTCAGGTAGTCTCTCTTCAACTCGCTTTATTGCCAAAGCTGATAGACGCTGCTGCAGCTCGCGCATAACCTTATCTTGCTGAGCTGATAAATCTTGTTCTGCAGCGGCTCTTAAGCGCTCTACATCTCTGTCTGCCTGCTGTTGCACCTCGGCTTCAGCCCGGGCAGCATTCTCTTCAGAGCGCGACCTGATTTGCTCTGCCTCAACCTGGGCCTGAGCCAGCTTTTGCTGCTGCTCTGCCAAAGCAGAAGAGGCTTCTTGCTTACGCTTCTCGGCTGCTTTGATCGCAGATTCTATCTCTTGCCGACGCGTCGCTAGCGTATTGCCTAAAAACTTACTACCGAAGTAAAACAGAGCACCAATAATAATTGCCAGGTTGATTAAGTTCGTCTCTAGGAGATCAAAGTTCAACCCGACCCCACCTTCTTCAACAGCCAGCAACTTAAAAAAAATTATGCTTTCCATCACTGACACCCGCTGCCCACAACAATCGAAGTCATTTAGATAATATCAACTCGACAGTTTGCAGCTTCCTCAACACTCAGTATTGTCTGCAAACTGCTTAAAAATCGCCTCAGGCTAGGCCGAAACCCCTGCTAAAAGCTTGTTCAAGATTTGCTGACTAAGTTCGTCAACCTGGCTCTCAAGCAATGCCATTGCTGCTTCTCTCTGCTCATTAATTTCTTTTTGAGCCTGTTCTCGCTTGGCCTGAGCTTCCTTTTGGGCCAATGCAATTTTGGCTGCTGCCTGCTCTTGA
This sequence comes from Leptolyngbyaceae cyanobacterium RM1_1_2, assembly GCA_012032345.1. GTDB lineage: Bacteria > Cyanobacteriota > Cyanobacteriia > Phormidesmidales > Phormidesmidaceae > Sphaerothrix. Next base: position 6,423 of record JAAUQI010000015.1, read on the forward strand.
GCCTCTTCTCGAGTCTTGGCAACGAGCGCCTGGGCCTGACGACGGGTGGTCGCTAGCTCTTGCTCATACTGCTGGGCTAAACGCTCAGCCTTTTGCAACCGCTCTTGGGCGTCTGATTGGCTAGTACGGACATAGTCGTCGCGCTCATCAATTGCATTACCTAAGGGCCTGTAGAAAACAGCGTTTAATGTAACTGCCAGAACCACAAACTGCACAGCAACAAGAGGAAGCGTGGCATCAAAGTCAAACAGACCGCCGCCCTCAGCAGCAGATTCAACCGCAAGTAGGGTTATCCAATATGTCATAAGTGAATGCCCTCGTAGCAACAGAGGGGCCTGAGCATCAAAACGTTTACCGTTGACAAGCAGAAGAGGAAGCTGCTAGCAACTCCCTCTTGATAGAAGATGCGCCTTAGCTAAAGGGATTAGCAAAGAGCAAAACTAGCGCCACAACCAAACCATAGATGGTTAGCGCTTCCATGAAAGCCAAACTCAGCAGCAGGGTACCGCGAATTTTTCCTTCAGCTTCAGGCTGACGCGCAATACCTTCTACCGCCTGACCCGCAGCATTACCCTGACCGATTCCAGGGCCGATAGCAGCCAGACCAACGGCCAATGCAGCAGCTATAACAGAAGCAGCAGCAACAATAGGATCCATGTGTTCCTTACCTCTAAAGTGAAAATTGACAGACTAAAACAAGTTTGGAGGGAAATGAGGCCAGTTAACCTCGATACGTTAGGCTTTTTTGCCATAGCTGATGAAAACGTAAAATTCGTCATCAGCTCACTGTCAACTGAGCGGTGTTAATCACTCATGCTCTTCTGCACCATGCCCTTCGATCGCTTCACCGATATAGGCGGCTGCTAGCGTAGCGAAAATCAGTGCCTGAATTGCACTGGTGAAGAGTCCTAAAGCCATAACTGGGAGCGGTACAAACAAAGGCACCAGCAGAACCAAAACGGCAACCACAAGCTCGTCTGCGAGAATGTTGCCAAACAGTCGAAAGCTTAGGGAGAGGGGCTTGGTGAAATCTTCAAGAATGTTGATGGGCAGCAGGATTGGTGTTGGCTCAATATACTTGGCAAAGTAGCCCAGTCCGCGCTTGCTAAATCCAGCGTAGAAGTAAGCAACCGAAGTTAGCAAAGCCAGCGCCACTGTCGTATTAATGTCGTTAGTCGGCGCGGCAAGCTCGCCTGCTGGTAGATGAATCAGCCGCCAGGGAACTAGAGCACCTGACCAGTTGGAGACAAAAATGAATAGAAACAGCGTTCCCACAAAGGGAACCCAGGGCCGATATTCTTTCTCGCCAATCTGATTTTTGCCAGGTCACGAATGAACTCCAGCGCATACTCCATGAAGTTCTGTAGACCCGAAGGAATTCTCTCAATCTTCCGAGTCGCCAACACTGACGCTATCACTAAGACTGCGATGACGAACCAGGAAGTGAGAAAGACCTGACCATGCACCTTCAGGTTGCCGATGTGCCAATAAAGATGCTGCCCTACCTCTAGCTCGGCTAAAGGCCAGGGAGATACGTGAAATAGGGGATTCAACATCTCCATAAACTTTAAGATTTCCGTAGGAATCTGCAGATAAAAGGATGCTAGACTACCGGAACTTGTCAATCATTCCGACGTCAGCGCGGCCCAGACTGTGTAGCCCAGCAAAGACGCCTTGTATGTCAAGAAGCCTAAGAAGATAGGGACAATTTCTAGCTGGTTTAGCTGGGTAGCTACAACCATTAACCCAATAAAGAGCGCCAGTCGTCCACTTCCTAGTCGCTGACTCTGGCGACCTACTTGTGCCACGCTTTTGGCCAACATCCTCAAGTAAACCACACCTGTGCACGCTCCGATTAAATAATTCAGAGCAATATGCAAAGAATAAAAGAGCCAAACAAATCCAAAGATAATTCCTGATAGCAGCAGGGTGTACCCTAGCAAACCCTGCTGTAGACGGTAATACTCTTGCATAGATGCATCCGGCTGGACTGAGGCCAGCTGCGGCTCTGTTTCTACTGCCTGAGTGGAACCTGCTTCAAGAGACTCTCTAGACGAACTCACAACCTCCTATTCCTTGGTGGCTTAACAGCTTGAGCCAACCTCTAAACCAGAGCAGATCATATCACGGCAACAATACTTAATGGAATCGAGCTGAAGATTTTATAAATTTATTTTCTTATTGATTGCTGAGTATTATTTGCGATCGCCGACTATCATTTCAGCATAATCAGCTGCTGTGATTGCAACCGCCGCACGGTTTCTAGAGGCGTAGCCAGCTTTTGCACGAGCTGCTCTACGGTTGCTTGGGCCTGATTTTGATCGCAGGCTTGCAAAAATTCAAACTCTGACTGAGACAGCTTAGTGATCTGGTAGTCGTAGTTAAAGACAGACTGGCTGGGCCAGCCTTCCATACAGGGATGACGCTCAGGCACGGCCTGGAGTAGCTCAGTATCGTCTTGCCAACTGGTCATGCTCAAGGGCGGGCGACTGAGAAAAAATTCGTAATGGCTGATATCGGGATCGAGCAGCTCGATCAGGCGGTAGCGCTGGCGATCGCCCAGTTTTTTGGCCCGTTCCATCAGCTCGGGCGCTTTTGCCAGCAGCCGTTTGAGCTGCCAGTATTGAGGATTAGAAAAGCCGACAAAGTCTAAGCCAGAAGCGTCAATGAGGTGAAATAGCGAGTCAATCGTGTAGTCAACTTCTTGAGGATGTACATACATGTCAGCAAAGCACTCGTCTCGCTGATTTTCCAGAGACCAGCGCTGGCGCTCTCGCTGTACCAGTCGGTTTTGTTCGGGTAGAGCCGCAAAGGTCTGCCGTCCGACGCTGACGCCGTCTTGATAGTCCCCTAGGCGATCGCCCTGTAGCAGCGCGATCGCCTGCTGCATCAGGCTAATTTCCCAGCGGCCTAAAGCGGCATAGACGAAGATGTGCATCAGGCCACTCGGGGCCAGCTTGGGGGCGATCGCCTGCAAGCCTCGGATGGGATCAGGCAGATGATGCAGTACGCCGACACAGTTAACTAAGTCAAACTGGCCGGGAATTTGCTTAATGTCGTAGAGGCTGAGATGGTGAAACTCGACGCGATCGGCTCCGGATCGACGACAGCGTTCACGGGCAATGTCAATCGCTGCCGCACTCAGATCAACCCCGATAACCTCAGCCTGAGGATTTAGATGCACCAGATATTCGGTGCCTACACCCGTGCCGCAGCCCACGTCTAAGATCCGAATATTTTCTTGCAAAGGCTTGCGGCCCGTACAAAAGGCATGAGCGGCCAGCCAGTTCCAGCGCCAGTTGTAGCCCGGCGGCGGCTGATCTAATAGTGGCTCTGGCGGAAAAGGATAGGTGTTGTAAAGCTGGGCAACGCGATCGCTAATCTGGCTTTCCGATACTTTCATGCTCGGCTAATGAATAAAATTCAGCACTACTGACAGTTGATCCGCAACATCCTAGCAGGGCAAGCCCATCCTTATCATCATGCCGATGGTGTAGAGTCGAGCATTATCCGGTGACGTCGAAAATGATTATTAGCGGCAAGCGCTGGGGCTATGTGCTGATACCTCATGATGCGATCGCCAAAAATACCACCCCACCCTTAAAGAATTAGCCCAGCAGTACGCTTAGAACATCTGCTAAGCCTGCACCAAAATATACTCAAGCAGCCCTTCACAGGCATCTTCTAAAAGATTAATCACGTATTGAAATCCTGAGGCTTCGCCATAGTAGGGATCAGGCACCTCTTCATCAGGATGATGACGGCAGAACTCACAAACCAGACGAACTTTCTCGCGGTAGCGCCCAGCCGGATCATGAGCCAAAATACTGCGATAGTTCTCTCGATCCATAGCGAGAACGAGATCAAATTGTTCAAAATCTGCTGAATGAAACTGCCGTGCCCGACCCTTGAGCACAATCCCTAAAATTTGCTGCGCCGCCGCTGACATGCGCACGTCTGGGGATCTGCCAATATGATAATCAGACGTTCCTGCCGAGTCACAGACAATCAGATTTTCCATCTGCCGCTGCTCAATCAGATGATTCATAATGTTCTCTGCAGACGGAGAGCGGCAAATATTTCCTAAGCAGACAAACAAAAGTCTGGTCACCATTGTCTAAACAGATGTCTGAACGGGGCTGCTGATAGCTCAAAGACCGGGTAAGCTGAGGCCACCCGTCAGTTCTTCCATGCGCTCTCGCATAGTTGCGGTTGACTTGCTGTAGGCATCCTGCATCGCAGCCGTGACCAGATCTGATAAAACTTCTGCCCCTTCACTCAGCGCTTCTGCTGTAATGGTGACGCTACGAGGCTCTTGATTGCCGCTGAGCACTACTTTTACCAAACCACCTCCGGCTTGACCTTCAATTTCCATCTGCTCAAGTTCTTCTTGCAGTCGCTTAGCGCCTTCTTGAACCTGCTGAGCTTTCTTGAAAGCCTCTGTGAGTTCTTTCATCTTGCCTAAGCCGAAGCCAAATCCTTGCCCTTTTGTCATAGCTGGTTAGTACTTTACGAAACAGTAAAATAAACGCTTTAATCCTAATCATTCTAGCGCTGATGTGAATTTCGGCCTAAGCTAGCTGAAATTCCCCTAAAATTTTTACTTCAGGCTTGAGCGGCAGTGACCACCGAGTTTCAACCTGATGCTGAACGTGCCGAATCAGGCGCAAAATATCGCTAGCGGTGGCTCCTCCACAGTTCAAAATAAAATTAGCGTGCTGGGTAGAAACTTGGGCATGGCCAATCTGATAGCCTTTGAGTCCGGCCTGCTCGATTAGCCAGCCAGCGCTATGAGGCTTAGGATTGCGAAAGACACTGCCGCAGCTAGGCAGATGGTAAGGCTGGGTGTTTCGCCTCTGTTCTAAATCAGCGGCGGTAGCTGCCATTACCGTTTGTCGTTCTGCACCTGGCTTTAGCTGCAAAACAGCCTGGGTAACCAGGCGGGAGTTTCCCTGCAAAAGGGAAGTTCGATACTGAAAGCCAAGCGTTTCAGGTGATAGCTGCGAACAGTTGCCGTCAGTATCAAGGACTCCTGCTGAAATTAAGATGTCGGCAGTGCAGGCTCCATGAGCGCCTGCATTCATCACCACAGCCCCGCCCACGGTGCCAGGGATGCCAACGGCCCACTCTAGCCCTTGCCAGCCTCGCTTAGCTGCTTTCCAGGCCAGCGTTGCCAGAGGTTCGCCCGCAGCCGCTAAAATCCGCCCCTGGGAGTCATCAAACTCAGCCTGCCTGAGATGGCGGGTACAAATTACCAGGCCGGGCAGTCCGCGATCGCTAATCAGCAGATTGGAACCCGCTCCTAAAAAGGTGACGGGCAGGCGGTGCTGGTTTGCCCACGCCAAGCTAGCCTGTAGATCGCTAAGCTGACGAGGGAAAACCAGCCATTCTGCTGGCCCCCCTACTCGAAATGAGGTTAGGCTGCCCAGTGACACTTGGGGTTTGATGGCGCAATTTTCGCCAACCCAATGAATTTCTTGTGTCATAAAATATCGAGCTGTAAGTAACAACATCAACGCACCCCGATATAAGTTTTCAGGCAGGCTGAGCAGCTTCTGCCAGATGAGCAGCAGTTTGCTGCTGGTAGTAGCCCATGACATCGGGAATCACCTGGTTGAGATTGCCTGCTGTGAGGAACAGAACAATATCTCCTGGCTGTAGCACTTGTGTAAGTACCTGCGTCACTTCAGCTAGAGAAGCTCGATATAGGACACTGGCGTGGCGCTTAGCGATCGCCTCTGTTAGCTGGTAGCCACTGATATCGTAGGCATTTTTTTCACCCGCGCTGTAGATATCTGTGACGATGACCTGATCGGCCTGACTAAACGCCTCAGAGAACTCTGTGAGCAGCGCTGCAATGCGGCTGTAGCGGTGGGGCTGAAAGACTGCTATTACGCGCCGTCGCGGAAACTCATCTCGGGTTTCGTCAGCCTTAATCCGAGCTGCCGACAGCGTCGCCCGAATCTCGCTGGGATGATGGGCATAATCATCTACAAACAAGATACCGTTGTGCAAACCGCGCTGCTCAAAGCGACGGCGCGCTCCCTGAAAACTGCTGAGAATGTCGGCAATAGTCGCAAACTCCAGCCCGGCTAGACGCCCTACGGCAATAGCAGCTAGGGCGTTACTCAAGTTGTGACTTCCCAGCAGCGGTAACCTCAGTTCACCTAGCCGCTGAGAGCGCTCCCAAATAGTCGCCACTGTGCCACTAGCATAGTGGGTAATTTGGTCAGCCACATAGTCGGCACCCGTTGAGAGATCAAGGCTATAGGTAATGTCGGGCTGAATTGAGTGTTTAACGGTTTGACAGTCAATACAGCCAATAACGGTCTGACAGTTGCGGGCAAAAGTATCAAAAATGCTCACAACCTGTTCGAGGGTGCTGTAGTGATCGGGGTGATCAAGCTCAATGTTAGTGATCACACCAATTTGAGCAGAAAGCTTGACCAAAGAGCCATCAGACTCATCTGCTTCTGCAACCAAATACTCTCCTCTACCCAGGTGAGCATTGCCCTCCCAGGCGGCAACTTCTCCCCCCACAACAATGGTAGGGTCCAGGTTGGCTTTGAGCAGCAGGTAGCCAATTAAGCTGCTAGTAGTTGTTTTGCCATGAGTGCCCGCCACGGCAATTCCCTTGTGTTTAGCAATTAAGGCCGCCAACAGGTCAGAACGATGAAAAATGGGACAGCCCAGCGCCAAAGCAGCCTGATATTCTGAGTTATTTTTATCGATTGCTGTTGAGCAAATGACCTGCGGCAGGAAACTTGAACTCGCTGCTGGCTGTCTAATCTCTTGGCCAGATGGATTGAGCGCAAGATAACTCTTTGAGCGCTGGCTTTGATGGCAAGTCAGCGAGGCGATCGCCTGAGGAGTTTGAAAAAACGACAGGTTTGATTCTTGCTGCTGCCAGAATATATGAACGCCTTCCTTTTGCAGTCGCTTTGTAATATGACTAAGACGAACATCTGAACCAGTGACTGGCAAATCATACTTAGCCAGGATATAGGCAAGCGCGGACATGCCGATTCCACCAACGCCAATAAAATGGAAAGGCCTGCCGCTGAAATCTACAGAATTCAGCATTCTAATTTCCTCACACACCACACCACACCAATATCACGCGATATCATACCAGGAATTCCCCTGATACCTGAATTCTCTTGATAGCTGCTCACTAACGCCGAGAATATCCTAAGCCGGATCTAGGGTTCGGCTAATAGATTTAGCTGATTTAGCCGATTTAACTGGCTAATTTCCTGTAGGCTCAGCTACATCGCTATCAATCTATATCTAGAAGCTTCAGAAGCCATAGCCAAATTCAGCAAGAATTTGCAGATTTGGAGCAAATTGCCTCTTCACAGCCAATAGACAATCAGGTAGACAAATCTTGGAGGGCATGGTGAAGCTATTCACGCTTCAGTAGACAAAACTCAGCAAACAAAATTTGAATAGGGATCTGCCCTGTTGCTAACCACGGCTAGAGCAGCTGGGATGCTTCTGGCTAGACTGCTTTGCTCGGCCTCAGTCTGCCCCCTAGCGGCGAACTGATAGAGCTGAGGTGATTGCCCTCGGTTCCGGCTAATGTGTATGATGATGTCGTTTACATCAAACTTAGCCTAATTGAATTAAGACAGAGGGTAAAGCGCAGTGGTTAGAGTAGCGATCAACGGTTTTGGACGCATCGGGCGTAACTTTTTGCGATGTTGGTTGACCCGTAAGAACAGCCAGCTTGAGGTTGTGGCTATCAATGATACTTCTGATCCGAAAACGAATTCGCATCTGCTCAAGTATGACTCTATGTTAGGAAGACTTGATGCAGATATTAGCGCTGACGCTGATACCATCACTGTCAACGGTAACACCATCAAATGTACGTCTGACCGCAACCCTAACAATTTGCCCTGGAAAGCCTGGGATATTGATCTGGTAATTGAATCGACGGGCGTATTTGTGACTGAAGAAGGCGCTTCTCGCCATATTGAAGCAGGCGCTAAAAAAGTTTTAATCACGGCACCCGGTAAAGGCGGCAACGTAGGCACTTTTGTCATGGGTGTAAACCATGAGCAGTATGACTTTGACGCCTATAACGTCGTCAGCAACGCTAGCTGTACAACCAATTGTCTAGCTCCGGTTGCCAAGGTCATTAACGACAAGTTCGGCATCGTCAAGGGCACCATGACGACAACCCATAGCTACACGGGTGACCAGCGTCTTTTAGATGCTAGCCACCGTGATTTGCGTCGTGCTCGTGCCGCTGCGCTCAACATCGTGCCGACCTCTACTGGAGCAGCCAAAGCGGTGGCGCTGGTAATTCCTGAGCTGAAAGGCAAGCTTAACGGTATTGCCCTGCGAGTACCGACTCCTAATGTTTCTGTAGTTGACCTGGTGGTTCAGGTAGAGAAGCCAACGATCGCTGAACAGGTCAACGAAGCGCTGAAGGAAGCTGCAGAGGGGCCGATGAGAGGCATCCTGGCCTATAGCGATCTGCCGCTGGTATCAATCGACTATCGTAAGACTGACGAGTCTTCGATTGTAGACTCTAGCCTGACGATGGTGATGGGAGACGATTTGGTAAAAATTATTGCCTGGTATGACAACGAGTGGGGCTACAGCCAGCGCGTGGTTGATCTAGCTGAGCTAGTCGCTAGTAAGTGGAGCTAGGCGCTCAGTACTTTTGTGATTAGGAGCCTCACCGACTGGCAAGGCTCCTAGTTTTTAGCTTTTTGTAAAGAATATTTTTGTAATTTAGTCAGTCAGTCTCAACTATTGGATGCGTCTGCACTGTGGCTAAAGTTGCGTTAGAGGGCATTACCCATCGCTTTGGCAATACAACTGCCGTTGAGGAGATTACTTTTACGGTTCCAGACGGTGAGTTTTGGGTTTTGGTCGGTCCTTCAGGCTGCGGTAAGTCAACGCTACTGAGAACGATCGCAGGGTTAGAGACGGCTACTCAAGGCAAAATCTATATTGGCGATCGCCTAGTAAATTCGATCGCCGCTCGGGAACGAGACGTGGCGATGGTTTTTCAAAACTATGCCCTGTATCCCCACATGAGCGTGGCTGAAAACCTGGCCTTTGGCCTAAAGATGCGGCAAACACCACCGCCGATTAGGCAGCAGCGAGTTGAAACGGTGGCGCGATCGCTCAATATCTTCCATCTCCTCAATCGCCTGCCGCACCAGCTCTCAGGCGGTCAGCAGCAGCGGGTAGCTTTGGGGCGAGCGATCGCCCGAGCGCCCCAGGCTTTTTTGCTAGATGAGCCGCTCTCTAATCTAGACGCCCAGCTACGAGACGAAACCCGGGCTGAACTCAAGCAACTACACCAGCGCTTTGGGATTACAACGCTGTATGTGACTCACGACCAGACTGAGGCGATGACTCTAGCCGATCGCATTGTTGTGCTTGATCAAGGAAAAATTCAGCAGATCGGCACGCCCCAGGCAGTCTATGCCAGACCTGAAAATCTAATGGTAGCCGCATTTTTAGGTAGCCCGCCGATGAATCTTTTAGAGGCTTACTTCAGCGCAGGCCAGCTCAAGCTAGAGGGGCAAAATTTTGACTGCCCGCCTGAGATTGCTCAGCAGGTTAATCTACAGGCAGATCATTTTGTGCGCTTAGGAATTCGGCCTGAGCACATCCAGCTCAGCCAGAGCGCCCCCCACCTGCAGGTAATCGCTGAGATTATCGAACCCCTGGGCCGAGAAATTTTGGTGCGGGCGGTGTTGCCTGGCCGCGATCGCAGCGACCCTCAAACGCTTTACTTTCAAGTCGCCCCCAGCCTAAACCTGAAGCCGGGCGATCGCCTACCTGTCAGACTGGCGCTGAAGCATCTGTTCTTATTTGATAGCGCAACCGGAGTCCGCACCTATCCGGTTTGAGAGCAATTAGCCTATGAAAATGGGAGGTAGAGCGTATCTACCTCCACAAACTGCGAGCAGCTAGCGCTAGCTGTGACCGCCTGAAACTACATTGAGCAACAGTGGCATATTAGAGACTAGCAAAAAGGCAAAGGTAACGCCGCCGATGCCACCAATGAGAAATCCGCCAGCAAACTCACTCCAGCCTTCCTCTGTGCCTAATGCCTCAGGAGGATTCGGCGTAGTCAGGGTAGCAATGGGCTTCTTCACCCCGGCTCCGCTGTAGAGCGAGAGACAAGCCGTTAAGATCACAACCAGTCCCGCTGCCGCCAATAGACCGGCTATAGCCGGAACATCAGAGTCTCTCAGCGGGCCTAGTAGAGCAAAAGGGCCATAAATTAAATAGCCATGAGCCATGCCTACTTCTAAGCCCCGCCGCTGTGGCGAAAGCCCCGATCGGTAAGCAGGCAAGTTGTTGATAAATGCTTTTGTCAAAGCAGAGGAATTAATTGGAGTTTTGAGATTGCCAACTTGAGGATCATCAGCCGGATGTACAACCTCATTTGAGCGGCTAATATCTACCATAGTGTTCGGATTCTCCAACGACTCAAAAACACAGCACGGTTCTAGTAGAACCGATTTTTACAAAAAACCCGTTAAATAGCTGGATGAGAGATCCCTAAGGATACAAAAGCAGATCGGGGAAAAAGCGATTGAACTCGATTAAAATTGCCGCTGTGATAAACATCCAAGCGGTTGCAATCACAGGGGCTGTTGACAGATACTTCAAAAAGTTATCCATAATCAAAGACTCCTTAGCTTATTCAAAGGTTAGGGACTAGCGGGGAGAAACCGTAATTTCGTTGTCTTTAGCAAACATTTCGCCGCTGGCAATCTCCTTAAAGGCAACCAGAGGCCAAGCCGCAGCGCCTAGAGAACACTTGATCGCTAAAGGAACGTCAATGATGATCTCTTTCTCTTCAGGCTTCTTATCATCCCGCACAGCTATCACATAGGAACGCCCGGCCCAGCCAATCCAGCCAGCAATGTAAAGGAAGAGAATACTGGGAATTAAAAATTCACCCGCATGAGAGAGATCCCCGTCTACCACAAGGTGGGGCAGGCCATCTTCACCACAAAGCAAGCTGGAATTACCGTAAAGCTCAAAGCGTGACTTAGCCGCCTGAGTCTTAGCGTTGGCGGCGCGCTGCTGAAAGGCAGCAGACTCACCACAGGGGGTCAACCCGGCTACATTGTCACCGGCTACACCCGCTACAGCAGCAGGCGAAAAGCCTATCCAAAGACAAGCAGCTAGAACGAGAGCAAACAACCGTCGCATAAATTGTTTCCCTTTATTACACAAAATTAGCCTATCTTGCCCAAAAACGTTAAGTTATTTGTACAAGAATTTACTCAGCTTTCAGGCATCATACCCCTTCTCAGAAAGCGCCGTAAAGCAACTTATGTCTGGGGGTTAACATCCTGAAAAATATCAGCTTATGGCGAAAATTTTAGCAATTGAAACAAGTTGTGACGAAACCGCCGCTGCGATCGTCAGCGATCGCCAGGTACTGAGTAATCTGGTCGCGTCGCAAATTGCAACTCATCAAAAATATGGCGGCGTGGTGCCGGAACTGGCCTCCCGACAGCACGTAACCAGCATTGGCCAGCTCATAGCCGCTGCGCTGGAGGTAGCTGGATTAGACTGGTCAGCCATCGACGGCGTAGCGGCGACCTGCGCTCCAGGGCTGGTGGGCGCTTTACTGGTGGGTCTGACAGCCGCCAAAACGCTGGCTCTCGTACACAACAAGCCTTTTATTGGCATCCATCACCTCGAAGGGCACCTCTATGCCTCGTACCTGAGCAATCCTGAACTGACGCCGCCTTATCTCTGTCTGCTGGTATCGGGGGGGCATACCAGCCTGATTCAGGTCAGGGGCTGTGGGGACTATGCTGTGCTGGGGCAAACTCGTGACGATGCGGCTGGAGAAGCTTTTGACAAAGTGGCGCGGCTGTTGGGTCTGGGCTATCCGGGTGGCCCCATCATTGACAAGCTGGCCCTAGGGGGCAATCCTGACGCCTTTTCTCTGCCAGAGGGCAATATCTCTCTGCCTGGGGGTGGGTTTCACCCCTATGACTCTAGCTTTAGCGGTCTCAAAACGGCGGTGCTGCGGCTGGTAGAGCGTCTGCGCGCCGAGGACATCGAACTCCCTGTAGCAGACATTGCGGCTAGTTTTCAGGCAGCTGTAGCGCGATCGCTGACCCGCCGTACCCTGCGCTGCGCTCTTGACCACAATCTCTCAACCATTTCTGTGGGGGGCGGCGTTGCTGCCAACAGCGCCCTGCGGCAGCACTTGCAGGCCGGGGCCAGCCAGCAAGGCTTACGGGTTATTTTTCCGCCCCTAAATTACTGTACTGACAATGCCGCCATGATCGCCTGTGCCGCTGCCGAGCACTTTCGTTTGGGCCATACCTCCAGCCTGTCTGTGGCTGCCCAGTCAAAAATGCCAATTACGCAGGTGATGGCGCTGTATGCCTAGCCAAAATTTCCTGTACCACTTTTGTCAGAACCAGGGGCTGCTCTAGCATTGCCATATGACCACACTGGGCTAGCTCGACCACATTACCTTGTGGTGTCTGAAAGAGGCGGTGAAAACTGGCTAAGTGATTGACATACTGCGATTCCATCACCTGATCTTGCTGCCCACTGATGAAGTAGGCAGGCTGCTCAAGGGCGGCTACAATCTGAGGCAGCAAATGCACCTCCTTTTCAGTTGTCGATTCTAAAAGGGCACCCAAAGCCGCTTCTGGGTGCGCCCCTATAAAGTCTTTGAGTCGCTGTTGGCCCCAGGCTCGAGCCAGGGGCTGGTTGACCATAGCGCGGGCAAACACTAGGTCTAATAGCGGTAGCCACCGCAGCCACACAGGCCGAAATCGCACAATCTGGCGACCTGCTGCCCGAAATCGCTCAAAGTCTTCTTTTAAGAAAATACCGCCGCCGGCATTGACGCAAATTACACCGCTGACGTGTTGAGGAGCCAGGTAAGCTGCCCAGAGAGCGATGCTACCCCCTAGAGAATGGCCCAATAGCCAGGCGCGGCCAACATTTAGCTGGCCAAGCAGGCAAATCAGATCCTCGGCATAGGCTGCTAAACTGTAGGGCGATCGCGCTGCTATTTCAGGGAGCTGGTAGGAAGAAGGCCCCACTCGCTGCTTAACTGCCTGGGTAGAAGCTCCAAATCCTCGCAGGTCGTAGGTTAGACAGGCATACTGCTGAGCCAATTCAGTCACCATTGGCTGCCAGTAGGCACGACTCAGGAGCCAGCCATGAATAAAGACTAAAACCTCTGCTTGGGGGGCGGGCGCAGTCAGCTCATATACATGAGGAACGCCCAGAATGTTCACCTTAGCCATGTTTTAATCGTATCTTGAAGCGAGCGCTACTGTCTCTAAAGATGCTTGCCCAATAGGCGATAGCGCACACTTTCGGCAATTTTCTGACCCAAGTATTCAGGAATGAGGCTTTCATTTGGCCCCAGCAAATACAAAATCAGCCGGGTGCGACCGCGCCAGACCAGCAGATTAGCATTCACAACCAGCAGGTCTTCCTGCCAGATGGCATACATCACCTTGTAAAACAGCCCAGGCTGGTTATCTGCCTCGATCAGCAGAGCGGGCAAGTGAAAAACCGGATCAACGTAAAATTCTGTCTCAACCTGCTCTAGACCCGCATCTAGATTAAACTCAACCGTTAGCATTTCCTCGACTTCAAAACGGCCTGCCAGCGCCTCTCGAACGGCTCGGCACACATTGTCTGAAGTCTTGTCAACTAAAGTCTTACCGCCTCTAGAAACAACCAGCTTGATAAATACCAGCATGGGCGGGTAAATCTGGCCGTAGAGGCTGAGATTGTGAATGGTCAAGCCATAGGCGGCCAGCACGCCAAAAATATCGCTAAGCAAAAACGACTGGTTTCGATAGGCAAAATGCAAAGCGCTGCGATTGCCTTCTGGCTTTAATTCGATTACGGCCTGCTTACGTTTGTACAGCTGATAGGCCAGTCGAAGATTTTGCAGTTGAATCTCACTGCTGACAAACTGCTCATAAAATTTGGGAAACGCCCGGTTGAAGCGTTTAAGCAGTTCTAGAGTGGATGGTTTTAAACCCGCAACCATAGCTGGCAAGGAACCTTTGACGAAAATTCAGGAACAGTTTGAACGTGATGTAAAGATCAGCTTTAGATTCAGACACGCTTGAAAACTCTAACTTTAGGCTACCTGCCTGAGGCTTGTCATTCATTAGACTGCCCCAATATCCTTAAAAAGGGGGCGTTAGCACCTGAGAGTATTCTTTGGGCTAGCGGAGGTTTTCCATAGGAGAGACGGTTTTAGGGCGTATACTCTTATATATTGTTTTTTCGTTACTTGCATACATTAGCCGCGCCTAGATGGGTTTTTGGAAAAGCTTATTTAGCAGCTCTGAAGCTTCTGCTTCTGCTCAGACGACTCACTCTGAGGAATATTTTGCTGAAGCTACCGCTGAAGCTCCTAATGGTAACACTGGCTCCCGCATCTTTTTTAGTACCAGTCGAGAAATTGACCTATACGAACTGGAGGAGCTATGCGATGCTGTGGGCTGGTCGCGTCGTCCAATTCGCAAGGTGCGCAAGGCGATTCAGCACAGCTTTATCGTCGTCTCTATGTGGGAGCAGCAGCCTAGCAGGCGACGGCTGATCGGTTTTTCTCGGGCAACCTCCGATCATGCCTTTAATGCCACAATTTGGGACGTTGTTGTTCATCCCGACTATCAAGGAAAAGGGCTGGGTAAGGCGCTGATGCAGCAGCTAATCAAGAAGCTGCGCAGCGAAGATATCAGCAACGTAACGCTGTTTGCCGATCCACAGGTTGTGGATTTTTATCGAAACTTAGGATTTATGTCTGACCCTGAGGGGATTAAAGGCATGTTTTGGTATCCTGACTAGGCGGGTAGATGTCTGACTAACGTCTAGGAATGACCTGATAGCGATCGGGCTTCTTGAATCCACTGGCTGACTTCGTTGGCAGCGGGGCAGTCCTGCATCTGACGCAGAACGGCGGCGTAGAAGCGGCGAACCTGGGGATAGAGCTTGTGAATTGGGGTTTGGGCTAGCTGAGCTGATGAGCTAACGCCCGCGTGCAGCAGCAGCCCACAGTAGCGACAGCCCACAGCCGGAATGCGAGACAGATCGGCTAGGGCAACCCATTTATTGACGTGTTTAGTGTGAATCTGGAGCTGGGTGGCTAGCTGATTGCGCTTGGCCTGAGTGCTGCCCTGCTGAATCAGCTGCAAGGTTGTGTAAATTTTTTTGGCCTCTAGCTGAGCAGAATCTTGTGAGCTAAGGCCCGGAAGCTGAGCGATCGCCCAGTTACTAGATTTCATGGGTTTATTATGCAATCAGGCTAATCCGGTTCAGACGGTGAGTTACTTTCCTGATTATTAAACAATCTATACGTTTTACGGCTCACCCTAGCTTTCTCCTGCCACATTAGAGAAAGAAAAGAAACTAAATCTCTGGCTTTAGGGCCGCTCTTTAAGAGAACGCTGCGGGGCTTGCTAGTGACTACAGGCTTACCAAGTTCGCCTAGCGCCTGACACCGAGTTAGACCTAGCACAGGACTTTAAAGCGGCTCCAGAGCACGGTTGAGAAAGGAGGTCAGCTATGGGTATTGCCAGTATTAACCCCACCACTGGTGAAAAACTACAGGTTTTTGCGGCGCTTAGCCAGGAGGCGATCGCATCTTCGCTAGCGCTGGCACAGCAGACTTTTGCAGAATATCGTCAGACTTCGTTTGAGCAGCGATCGCAGTGGTTACAGGCAGCAGCAGCGGTGCTAGAGCAAAATCAGGACAGCTTTGGCCGTCTGATGACACTAGAGATGGGCAAGCCGCTAAAGTCAGCGATCGCTGAGGTGAAAAAATCTGCCTGGGTCTGTCGCTACTACGCCGAGAATGCAGCAGCTTTTTTGGCTGATGAGCCAGCCGCAACTGACGCTAGCCAGAGCTACGTCCGCTATCTGCCCTTGGGCATTGTGCTAGCGGTGATGCCCTGGAATTTTCCCTTCTGGCAGGTGTTTCGCTTTGCGGCTCCGGCGCTGATGGCTGGCAATGTCGGCCTGTTGAAACATGCCTCTAACGTGCCGCAGTGTGCCCTAGCCATTGAAAGCGTCTTTAAGCAGGCAGGGTTGCCAGCAGGAGCTTTTCAAACGCTGCTGATCGGGGCTGATCAGGTAGAAGCCGTAGTTAGAGATCACCGGGTCAAAGCTGCTACCCTGACCGGGAGTGAAGCTGCTGGGTCTAGTCTGGCGGCGACTGCCGGAGCCGAAATTAAAAAAACCGTGCTAGAACTCGGCGGCAGCGATCCGTTTATTGTGCTGCCCAGTGCCGATATTGACGCGGCAGTCGAGACAGCCGTGACGGCACGGATGCTCAATAACGGCCAGTCCTGCATTGCCGCTAAGCGGTTTATTTTGCATCAGGCGATCGCCGATCAGTTTGAAGCCAAACTGGTGGAAAAGTTCCGAGCGCTCAAGGTGGGCGATCCCTTAGAAGCAGGCACCGACCTCGGCCCGCTGGCAACGCCTGCTATCTTGCATGACATCGACCAGCAGGTACAGGCGTGTCTGCAAGCGGGCGCTCAGGCCCTAGTCGGCGGCGATCTAGCAGATCTCCAGGCTCAGCTCCCAGAGGCGCTGCAAAAAGGTCACTTTTACCCGGCGACGGTGATTGCTCAGATTCCCGCCGGTACCCCAGCGGCTGAGGAAGAATTCTTTGGCCCGGTGGCGCTGGTTTTCCGAGTGGATAGCTTAGCCGCCGCCATTGAGCTAGCCAATGCTACCCCCCTCGGCCTTGGAGCCAGCGCCTGGACTCAAGATCAATCAGAGCGCGATCGCCTGATCAATGACCTTGAAGCCGGAGCCGTCTTTATCAACAGCCTGGTCAAATCTGATCCACGCCTGCCCTTTGGCGGCACCAAGCGCTCGGGTTACGGACGCGAACTCGGTCGGCACGGCATTCAGGAGTTTGTCAATATTAAAACCGTCTGGGTGCAATAAACGAGTCCACTCTTTATGAGCGGCCTTGTTGGACATCTTGATCTCCCTTACGCTAGCCACCTTTTGCCGTCTGCCCGTGCAGGTTGAACAGGCAACCCGAAAACCAGATATAGACTTCTCTCAAAGCCTATCTCATCAAATTCTATCCGTCCCCATCCGTTGCTTAAAATTCCATGACTCAATCTAATACCGCCGAACTGCTGGTTCGATGCCTCGAAAACGAAGGCGTCGAGTACATCTTTGGCGTTCCCGGCGAAGAAAATCTACAGGTATTGCAGGCGCTCAAATACTCCTCCATTCAATTCATTACCACCCGGCACGAGCAGGGTGCTGCCTTTATGGCTGATGTCTATGGTCGGCTGACAGGCAAAGCGGGGGTCTGCCTCTCTACCCTGGGGCCAGGCGCCACCAACCTGATGACAGGGGTAGCCGACGCCAACCTCGATCGCGCTCCCCTAGTCGCCATCACCGGGCAGGTCGGCACCGACCGGATGCACATTGAGTCTCACCAGTATCTCGACTTGGTGGCGATGTTTTCACCCGTGACCAAGTGGAACACACAGATTGTGCGGCCCAGCAACACACCTGAAATCGTGCGCAAGGCTTTTAAACTGGCCCAGAGCGAAAAACCGGGCGCAGTCCACATTGATCTGCCCGAAAATATTGCCAGCATGGCAGCAAAGGGGCTACCGCTGAGGCCAGACAGCCGGGAGAAAACCTTTGCCTCAATTCACAGCCTGCAGCAGGCGGCAGTTGCCATTTCCCAAGCCACGAACCCGATGATTTTGGTGGGAAACGGGGCGATTCGGGCTGAGGCCAGCGACGGACTGAGCGAGTTTGCTACCCGTCTAAATATTCCAGTTGCCAATACCTTCATGGGCAAGGGCGTGATTCCCTATACCCACTCGCTCTCGCTGTGGACCCTGGGGCTGCAGCAGCGAGATTTTATTAGCTGTGCGCTGGAAAAAGCCGATCTGGTGATTGCTGTTGGCTATGACCTAGTAGAGTTTTCGCCCAAGCGCTGGAATCCTGAGGGCGAAATTCCGATTGTGCATATTGGTCTAACTCAGGCCGAAATCGACAGCAGCTATATCCCCAGAGTCGAAGTAGTCGGAGATATTGCAGACTCGCTGCAGGAAATTCTCAAGCGGGTCGATCGCAAGGGGCTGCCAGAGCCTCATGCTCTCAGCCTGCGCGCAGACATTCGGGCGGACTATGAGCAGTACGCTAACGACGACGAATTTCCGATCAAGCCGCAAAAGCTAATCTACGATCTGCGGCAGGTGATGGGGGCTGAGGACATCGTAATCTCTGACGTGGGCGCTCATAAGATGTGGATTGCTCGCAACTATCACTGTGTTCGGCCCAATACCTGCCTGATTTCTAACGGCTTTGCCGCCATGGGTATTGCTATTCCAGGGGCGATCGCTGCTAAGCTTGTACATCCCAGCCGCAAAGTCGTCGCGGCTACCGGGGACGGCGGCTTTATGATGAACTGCCAGGAGCTAGAAACGGCTCTGCGCGTCGGTGCTAACTTTGTCACCATTATCTTCAACGACGGCGGCTACGGCCTAATTGAGTGGAAACAGCACAACCACTATGGCGAATCGGCTTTTGTCCACTTCAAGAATCCAGACTTTGTCAAGTTTGCCGAAAGCATGGGACTTAAAGGCTACCGCATTGAATCCACCGAAGATTTTCTGCCCACACTCAAAGCCGCCCTCGAACAGGACGTGCCAGCGGTGATTGACTGCCCGGTAGACTACCGCGAAAACCTGCTCTTTACTCAGAAAACTGAAGACCTGAGCTGCCTGGTCTAAGCTACTCTCCTCGTTCCTGGGCAGTGCCTGGGAATGCCCCCCTACCGCTTAGAAGCTACAGTACCTGCCAATATTTTTAGTTCTTATGAATACTCATCCTGTCGAACTCACCCTGGAACGCTCCCTGACTCAGCCACCCAGAACTTTTGCCTCGGCAAAACAGGTTCGCGGCCCCTGCTGTTCAGTTAGCTACCCCATCAGCCAAAAGCCAATAATCACCTACAGCTACCTTGAACTTCTGCTCGGAGATGGTTAGGTCGAGGACAAGAAACGTCTCGTTGCAGCCTGTCCTGTGCGTTTGTTCCACAAATGGATGGTTCGTGATGATAGAAAATCCCAATGCTGCTGATTTCTGAATCAAGGTTGGGTACAGATCTTCTCCACCAAACGTCAATGCGACCAGTGATTAGATTTCTGGGCGATTAAGACCCCGTGGATAACCTGAAAGCCTTAGTATCTCAATCGACAGCATTGTAGGTACTCGCTGCCTGACAATAGAATTACTGAACTTCCATCTTCTTCAAGCTATGACTCTGACTCAGGTTTGGGGGGCGTTTTTAATTTTTGTGCTGTGTCCTTTGCTGGGAGGTCTGCCGCTGACAGGCTGGATTACACGGCTGATTAGCGGCGATCGCCTGAGTCAGATCGGCACTGGTAATGTTGGGGTGTCGGCGGCGTTCTATCATGGCGGACGCTGGGCTGGAATATTATCTGTCTGTGCGGAAGCGCTCAAAGGCATTGTGGCAGTGCTGCTGGCCCGCTATTACTTTCCGACCGACCCCACCTGGGAAATCGTGGCCCTAATTGCGCTGGTACTAGGCCGCTACTGGATGGCTAAAGGCGCAGGCACGACCAATGTCGTGTGGGGCATCTGGGTACATGACTGGATTACAGCAGGGCTGACTTTTCTAATCAGCGCCGCTGGCACTACCCTGCTGCGGCAGCGGCGGCAGGGCAGGCTTTTGGTACTGATGGTGCTGCCGATAGTAACGGCGCTGCGCCATAGTAAAGAGGGCAGCTTAGTGCTGGCAACAGTCTGTCTCAGCGGCCTGATTGCCTGGATTTATCAGAAGCTGCTGATGATTTAGATTTGCCTACAGAGTCAGGTCGTATTGAGTCTCAAACTATGCTTCGTTTCTTTCAGGGCGATCGCGCTTTGCTCTCCCTAGACCAGGATCTCTCAGCCGATCAGGTCGGGGCAAAAGCGGCCACGCTGGCTCAGCTCCAGCGCTGGGGCTACCCGGTGCCCCTAGGCTATGTGCTGCCTGCAGGCGACGATCCCACTCCGCTGCTGGAAATTGCCCGGCCCTCACCGCAGCAGCCTGTAATTGTGCGCTCCTCAGCCGCCGGAGAAGATTCTGAAGCGGCCTCGGCTGCGGGGCAGTACGTCTCAATTGCCAATGTGAGCAACCAAGAGGCCCTGAGCGCTGCGATTGTCCGCTGCTTTGAGTCTTACAGCAGGCCCTCGGCACGGCAGTATCGCCGCGATCGCGGTTTGCCCGAAGGCCAGATGGCGGTGATTGTGCAGACTCAGGTGCAGGGGGTCTTTTCGGGGGTAGCCTTCAGCCGCGACCCGATAGCGCAATGCGGTGATGCGGTCATAATTGAAGCCCTGCCGGGGGGAGCCGCTCAGGTAGTTTCGGGACAGGTCACACCCGAGGCTTATCAGGTGATGGTGCAGCCGGAGGATATTCCAGAATTTGAGCGCCAAGGGTTTTCTGATACCTGGCAGTTGCCCTCAGCCCTGACGCTCCAGGTAGAAGGCACGGGCACGGTGCCCTCCGGCTTATTGCAACAGGTAGCTTTTTTGGCGCGTCATTTAGAAGAGCGCTACTACGGCATTCCCCAAGATGTTGAGTGGAGCTATGACGGCCAGCAGCTTTGGGTATTGCAGAGCCGCCCGATTACAACGCTGCTGCCGATCTGGACGCGCAAAATCGCGGCAGAGGTAATTCCCGGCTACATTCGGCCCTTGACTTGGTCAATCAATCGGCCCCTAACCTGCGGCGTCTGGGGCAATATTTTTACGTTGGTGCTGGGCGATCGCGCCCGCAGTCTGGATTTTGAGCAAACCGCTACCCTACACTACGCCCAGGCTTATTTTAATGCTTCGCTGCTGGGGAATATTTTTCGCCGCATGGGGCTGCCGCCTGAGAGCCTGGAATTTTTGACTCGGGGAGCTAAGTTTAGCCAGCCGCCGCTGGCCTCTACCCTGCGTAACCTGCCAGGACTGCTGCGCCTAGCCAGTCGAGAATGGCGGCTACCGAGTGACTTTCGCCGCGACCAGCGCCGTCAGTTTCAGCCAGCGCTGGCTCACTTTAGAGAGCATCCGGCTAGCCAGTGTACGCCAGAAACACTTTTAGAGCGCATAGAGACGCTGCTAGAGCTGCTGCGGCAGGCAACCTACTACAGCATTTTGTCGCCGCTGAGTCTGGCGATACGGCAGGCGGTGCTAAAAGTTAACGAGGCCGAGCTAGAGGCTACAACTCTGCCAGAGGTGGCTTCGATGCGATCGCTGCGGGCGATCGCCCAGGAATCGCGCTCAATTTTATCTATCCTGTCGGTGCGTCCTGACAGCAGTGCTTCCCTGTTTGCTGCTCTCTCAGAAACTGCCGATGCTCAGCCTGTCTTAAAAAAAATCGATCGCTTCCTGGCTCAGTATGGCTATCTTAGCGAGGTAGGTACCGACATCGCCGTTCCTACCTGGCGAGAAAATCCCCGTCCGGTGCGAGAGCTTTTTGCTCAGTTTTTGCTGAATCCGTCGCCTGAACCTGTGACTGCCGCCAAAACTCAGTCTCAGAACCGGGGGAAAGTCCGGCAGGTGCAGCGGCGGCTCGATCTCAAAGGACAGGTCACAGAAGCCTATAGCCGCCTGCTAGCAGAGCTACGCTGGACTTTTATAGCGCTTGAACGGCAGTGGATACAGGCAGGGCTGTTGGCGCAAGCTGGAGATATTTTCTTTTTGCAGCTAGCCGAAATTCGCCAGATGATTCAGACTGGCTCCCCCATCAGCACTCAGCCCGGTTCTCAAGGCCCCCAAAGTCTGCCTGTCTCGCTGCCAGAGCTGGTCAAGGCTAGGCGATCGCGCTTTGAACAAGACCAAACCATCAAAACCGCGCCCTATATTGTCTACGGCAATCAGCCTCCCAGCCAGCAGGCGCTATCGGTACTGTCAAACAGCGTCCAAACCCTGAGCATCCAAATTCTTAAAGGGATTGGCGCGAGTCCTGGTCAGATTGTCGGGCAGGTCTGCATTTTAGAAACCCTGCAAAACCTGCCAGAGATTACAGCCAACACGATTTTGGTGGTGCCCTACACCGACTCTGGCTGGGCACCGCTGCTGTCAAGAGCAGGGGGCTTAATTGCTGAAGTCGGGGGTAGGCTGTCTCACGGAGCGATCGTAGCTAGAGAATACGGTATTCCCGCTGTTATGGATGTAACCCACGCCCTACAGCGGCTGCATAACGGTCAGCGGGTACGCATTGACGGGCGGGCAGGTACGGTGGAGGTGCTGGATTGATGCAGGTGAGCCATAGCGCTGACCAATCACAATAGAGGTTTCGATGAAAGATAGGGTCGAGAGTAGTCGATAAGGACTCTCGCTGATAAGTTCTGCAAAAACAGACGCTTCTTCTCCAGAAAGAATGGCGATTAGGGCAGATGAATCGATAACCCTTTACTCAGGTAAACCGACATCAATTCAACTGTACGCATCAACTGTACGCAGACGCGCGGTAGCTTTAGATAGAGGAGCTGAGTATTAACAGAGAAGCTATAACCGGCACTGGGGACTACTTTTCGATCGCACCCAACGCTGTCAAGGTGTTTTTCTCTGACTCAGACAAGCCCTTTACTCCTGTAATGTCCATTCCTTCGTAAGGTCTAAGAGGTCTCATGACCTTCAAGCATTCACCATTTGAAGTATCCCAAATACGGATTGTCTGATCGAAACTGCCGCTAATGAGCTTTGACCCATCTAAAGTAAAAATCACAGACTGCACTCTATTCGTATGACCAAACAATGTTTTAAGGCATTCTCCTGTATGGAGATCCCAGACCTTCAAAACCTTGTCATCACCAGCACTTGCTAAAACTTTTCCATCAAAAGAAATTGCTAAGGCACTAATATCATCATCGTGTGCCAGCCAAGCTTTTGAAACAGATTTGTTGGCAACATTCCATAACCTAATCATTCGATCTGCTCCTGCGCTAGCCATGAAACGACCATTCGGAGTAAAAACTAGTGAATTTATACCGCCGCGATGCTCCTTCAGCGTGGCAATACAGTCTTTGGTCTGAACGTTCCAAAATCTAATTGTTTGATCATCTCCGCCACTGGCAATCAAACGATTGTCAGGACTAATTGCGACACTCCATAACCAGTTATCATGTCCTGCTAAGACTACCAGGCATTCGCCAGTGTGAGGGTTCCACAGTCGAACTGTACAATCAGCACTTGTGCTGACTAAAAGCTTTCCATCTGAACTAAAGGCAATAGCGTTAACACATTTCTCATGACCTCTTAGAATTTTAACTTGAGCACCCGTATGAATATTTCTGAGCCTAATTAATGGATCAAAGCTCGCCGTCGCAAAGAATTGACCATCTGGGCTAATTTCGACTGAATTCACTCGACTTTCACCACCCAGCACCCAGTACTTTTTGGGGCCAGAAAGAATATCCAAATCAGAATCATCCCACTGCCACATTCTCAAGAACTTATCTTCACAGCCAATAATGAGGGTTTTCTGATTGGGGGAAAGCGCTACTGACCGAATTTCTCCTGTATATCCCTGCAACGTACCAATACACTCACCCGTTTCGATATCCCAGTGTTTGACGGTTTGATCGTCACTGCCGCTAGTGAGTATTTTACCATTCGGATGAAAAGCCACAGTACGGATCCAACTAGTATGTCCTAGAAGGACTCTAATACATTCACCTGTTTTGATATCCCATAGTCTGATGGTTTGGTCGTAGCAGGCACTTGCTAAAATTCTGCCATCGGGACTGAATGCAACTGAATAAACTCTTTTATCCGAGTGTCCCGTCAGCACCTGTAGACATTCATCAGTTTCAATGTCCCATAGTCTAATAGTTTGATCTCGACTACCGCTGGCAAGGGTTTTTCCATCGAAGCTTAGGGATAAGGCTCTAACTCGATTTGTATGCCCATACAGAGATTTGAGATGCTTTCCTGTATGCAAATCCCATATTTTGATGGTTTTGTCAGAAGCTCCACTGATTAACCAGTTATTCTCATTATGGAAAACAACTGACTCCACTGGCCCGGAATGGCCTGTAATCGTTTGCAGACACTCACCTGTTTCTAAGTCCCAGCCTTTAATTGCATTGTCATCATCACCGCTAAAGATACGTTTGAAATCAGAGCTAATTGCAACAGAGTTCACTCGATTGGTATGACCGCGCAGAACTTTTGCACAACTCTTATTCTCCAGATCCCAGATTCTAATGGTTTGATCAAAACTCGCGCTAAGCAAGATTTTACCGTCAGCAGAGAATACAAGCGAGCGTATCCAGTTTGTGTGACCTTTGAGGTTAGCAACTAGCTGATAGTTTTGTGTATTCCACAGGTTGATTTCACGGGTCGCGCCAGCCGTCGCTAGAAGTCTGCCGTCGGGACTGTAGGCAATAGAGAAAATAGAACCAAATAACCTTGGCAGCAAAGATTTCGCCAGAAATGCATTGGTAAAGTTAGTTTCCCTCAGGTTAGCCTCAACTAAATTTGCACCTTGAATAAAGGTATTAGATAGGTCTTGATAAGACAATGAGTTTTTGTCTAGGCAAACTAAGAGATTAGCTACGTTGCCACCTATATAACCTACGTTTTCTTCTGTTTGATTACATGTAGTTTTAATCGCATCTATCAGCGGATGCGGAGACGACTTTGTAAACGGAATCAGCAGGGGAATCAGCAGATCTAAAACCGCTTTAGTTACGACTGATTTTCCAATAGTTTGGTGCAAATGTTCTAAAGGCTCACGGATAAAGCTCCGCAATGGGGGGCGATTAAGAATTTTGCTGTTGCTATCAAGCTCACACAGGAAATAGCCAGACCAAGTGTAATCCTGGGGATCTACATTGGCATCTGAAGCCGACTGCGTTTTTGCCAACTCCAAAAAATCAGGGGCTAGCGCTCCTAGCTCGGCGGCAAACTTATAGGCAACGAAAAACTCTAAAAGAGACCGATGGGCGGGGGTATAGTCTCCCTCAGCATTGCGAATCAGCATGGTTTGCCCCATCATGTCGTAGTGCCAGTGATCCAGATCCTTTTGTTCTTCAACCGCAGACCCAAATAGCTTGCGAATCCGGTCTGGAAACTCGCGGTAGTTAATGCTCATGCGGTCAGTACTCAGCATCTCCCACGACAGCTCACACATAAAATAAAGCTTGTCTGCCATTGAGGTAAACGTGCGTTCTGCCTTGATATCCCGCTCCATCTTGTGGCGCACGGCGTAGAGATACACCCGCGACATATCCACTGGCTTACCTGCTTCAATATCAGGCAGGGCCTCCAAAATTAGCTCTGTCAGCACCGGGCGACGAGCCAAATCCAGCAGTTCAGGATTGTCCATGATTTGCCCTACCGTGATGGGTTGAGCCTGGTGAGAAAGCACCTGACGAATTTGCTTGTCGTTGAACTTCTCCAGTTCCAACACTTCAAACTGGGGCGTTTCTCCGGTCAAGTCTTTTGTAGAGGCTTGCAGTTCCGCATTCAGCAGAGCGCGGCCTTCTCTCGCTTCTGGGAAATGACCCCTCATCGGTGCGATGAGTTTCAACAGCCTGTCGTAAGGTTCTCACATCGGGCAATCCGGCCTCGCCGTCAATGCCGTGGACAAGGATGCGATCGTACCGCCCTCGCCGCACCGGGATATTGATGATCCACTCGAAGGAAGCCTCTTGCCAGATTTCGTGAGACTCAAAGCGAAAACCTAAGGTCTCAAACCAGCCGCGCATCTGCTGGGCTAAGGCAAAGGCTTTACAGCGTTCTGCGCCAAATACCTCGATTTTAGTCTTAGCTCCTGGCAGTGCTGGATATTCTTGAGCCGCCAGTCGCGCCATTTCTGTACGCATCCCCTCAATAGTCGGCAGACGATGGAGCCGCTCTTGTAGGCTGCCAATCTGCCGATGCAGGGACTCCAGCTTTTGGTTTGTCAGAATTTCAGCCGGGGTACGGGTGCGTTTAGCTACCTCAATAAAAACCGCTGCAAATTCATAAAACTCGCGGCGTACATCTACCGCATTATTTTGAATCTCTTCTCCCAGTGGATGCTCAGCTAAAAAGGCTTCTCCCTGTCTCAGGAGCGCAGATGGATTGTTTTGCTCCAGCGCTTCTCGAAAGAGCTGCTGGATCTTGTCTTGGCGAAAAATCGCTAGTACGTAGCGGGGTTTTTCAACGCCATACTCCACCAGGGCGTACTGGTAGACGCCAATAAAGTCAGCAGGAGGATGGTTTGGATCGAGCTTAAATTGCTTAAGCAGCTTGATGACCCGTTCGTTGCGGGTAAGTCGTTCAGCGGCAGAGGCAAAAATAGCATTAATTAGATTATCCAG
The DNA here is from genome assembly GCA_012032345.1 of Leptolyngbyaceae cyanobacterium RM1_1_2. GTDB lineage: Bacteria > Cyanobacteriota > Cyanobacteriia > Phormidesmidales > Phormidesmidaceae > Sphaerothrix. The sequence goes on from JAAUQI010000015.1 coordinate 32,765, forward strand.
ACCAAACACAGGCTTTCTCCCAGAGCTTTTCTCTAGTGAAAACCAACTTGCTTAAAAATGCTCTAAATTTTACGAAGCGATCGATTAAGGCAGGTAAAAAGCCAGCGATCTCATCCACTGGCTTAACTTCTAACATCAGCATCCTTTTCTGCTTGAAAAAGAACGGTCTTCCGCTGTAAAAGTCCATCAGCGGCGGCGGCTGTTCAAGGTATTCCTCAAACTTGTTGACCCTGAGACGAATCCGGGGAGCGGTGGTACGGGAGCGGCAGCGGCAGGCGCGGAAAGCTTCGGCTTGGGCTGCATCACGAAAGACAAAGTAAATACCCAAGGCCACAGGAATGGCGTCTACTCCAAGCACCTGCTTGATATAGGTTTATAGTCAAAATTGGTGGTGCCGGGAGGAAAGAATCCTGCTTCTATGGCTAAGCGGACAGGTTTGGAAGCGGTGACACGGGCGATCGCTGCTTTATGTCTCTGAATCTTGGGCCTAGCCCGAGTCGGCTTTGCGACCGTTTGAATTGGACAGGCCAGAGAGTGATCGTGGATAACTAAAGTGCGATCGCTCAGTCGCTGCTCCCAAGCGTTGCGAAAGCCAATGCCCCGTGAATCTACCAGCAGCCCCAGCACCTCTTCTTGTTTAGTGAGCCAGGCAAAGGTGCTGTAGTGAGGATAGCTTGAATCAACAAAAGTCTCCTTACGGTGCAGCACCGGAGGATTATCAGTGGTGCTGTAGTCCTTGGCTCTGGCCTCTAGGGTTTTGAGGTTTACCTGGATGCTGCTCTGTTTGGCCTGTCACCTTTAGCAAGATGGGGTGCGGCGACTAAAATAGAGGCAGTCTTTGTAAGGCGCAGACCCATGGTGATGACAGCGCAACAGCTGGCAGACCTGATGCCAGATGCCACCCAGCTCGATAGCAATGAACCAGAGATGGAGAGTTCCCTGCACTATACCCAACTGGCACTGCTAGTAGCCTGTTTGGAATGGCTATGGCATGATCGCGCTGATTTCTTTATTGGGGCTAATCTCACAATTTATTTCAGCCGAGAGCAGTTAAAAAGTCGAGACTTTAGAGGCCCAGACTTCTTTTTGGTGAAGCAGACGCAAAAACGTCCTCGTCGCTCCTGGGTGGTGTGGGAAGAGGGAGGGCAATATCCTGATCTCATTATTGAACTGCTATCTCCAGCGACAGCCCAGGCCGATCGCACTCTCAAAAAGTCTCTATATCAAGATCGATTCCGCACACCGGAGTATTTTTGGTTTTCTCCAGATACCCTGGAGCTGGCGGGCTATCGGCTGATGGGTCAGCGCTATGGGGAGATTGCCCCTAGTCAGGAGGGCTGGCTCTGGAGTGAGGTTTTGAATTTGTTTGTAGGAGTGCAGGGAGGGGTGCTGCGCTATTTTCAGCCGTCGGGAGAGCTAGTACCCACGCCAGCAGAAGCGGCAATGGTAGCCCAAGCTGAGGCCCAGCAGGCCCAAGTCGAGGTTCAGCAGGCCCAAACTGAGGTTCAGCAGGCCCAAGCCGAGGCTCAGCAGGCAGCAGACCGAGCGGCCCGACTGACAGAGCAGTTAAGGGCGTTAGGGATCGAGCCGGAGGGATAGTAGCATTGGCGATCGCACTTCGACTGACCGCAGACGACACCGCCGAAGCCGTCATTGGAGCAGCCGCCCATTATCTGGCAGCTCCGTGAGAGCTTTAGGATATATCAGCAACTGCAATAGAGTTAGCCCGCTTTACTGCCGCCATAACCGCAGAACATCTCCTCAAGCTCCCTCCCCTTGAAAACGGCGATCGCCTCGACCTGCTCACAATTTGAGCGACGCTATAGCGCCATGCCCCACCTCAAAAAAGCCGAACTCGTCGAAAGAGTTGTTTACGTGGCCTCACCCTTGCGAGCAAAAGTTTATCGCCGCAATCGCGCCCAAGAATATCTAGTCTGGCGCACCTATAGTTAACAGCTCGACTGGTTCTATCTAGCCAACGAAACCTATGTCGCTCTCCACCCTAACGCCGATAGATGCTTTTACAGTCGCCAATTTCCTGGCCTGTGGCTAGAGACTCAAGACTTGCTATCAGGTAATCTGGCCGCAGTGCTGAATATGCTTCAACGCGGCCTTGAAACGCTAGAGCATCAGACCTTTGTCAGTAACCTCCAGTAGGCTGCTTCTTGATGCTGTGATCTATCTCGACTACCACGCTACAGCTGCAAACGATCCCGGAGTTGCCGAAACAGTTCTGCTCCACATGACTTGTCATCTTAGCAGGATAGGTCGCGGCGACTAAAATAGAGGCAGTCTTTGTAAGGCGCAGACACATGGTGATGACAGCGCAACAGCTGGCAGACCTGATGCCAGCTGCCAGCCAACAAGATGGCAATGAACCGGAGATGGAGAGGTGCTAGAACCGAGCCAGAACGCAGCACCAGTACTAGCCCATTAGAATTACGCGATCGATAACGTGAATCACCCCGTTGTCAGCTTCAATATCAGCCGCAATGACGGTGGCATTTTTGACTTCAAAACTGTCTGACACATCAATTGGAATAGCAGAACCCTCTACCGAAGTAACAGTCTCATACTGAGCCAGATCTGCCTGCATCAGCTTGCCAGCGACAACGTGAAACGTGAGAATACGAGCGAGCTGGGGCGGATTTTGCACCAGCGTTTGCACAGTACCGGGCGGCAGGTTGGCAAAAGCCTCATCAGTGGGGGCAAAAACGGTGAACGGCCCCGGCGACTTCAGCGTTTCCACGAGTCCGGCAGCTTTGACCGCCGCGACTAAAGTTCCAAAGCCCTCAGTATTCACTGCAATATCAACAATGTCAGCCACGTTGCTAAATCCTCTTTTAGGCAAAATTACGGGAGCGAAGTTACTCTTCAGGCAAGGTAAAAGCTTCAGGATCGAGGCCGTCTGTCCAGAGCAGGGCTGAGTGACTGGCCGGAAAATGTATTACCCCCAAAATTAGGCAGATATAAACAGCCGTCATCCAAAAGAACGGGTCGAGTTCGTCTAGAATCTGTCGCATAGTGGCCTCCTAGCGATAGTCTTGCTGTTGAATATTCCGTAAACGAGCTTCAGGACGCTTAAAGCGATCGAGCTGGGCTTCAAAGAAGGCACGGTTGGCCTGCAGGTGCTTGGGATTAGGGTCATCTAGCGGATAGAGCAGGGCTGTTCTCAGGGCCTGAATCACCGCTGAGGTAACACAGTACATTGAGCGCTGAAAAGAAACTCCCAGCTGAATCAGCATGTCATCTTCACCCCGGCAGTGCTGCTGGTAGTAGTCCACCAGATAGGGGGGTAAAAAGTGCAGCATGTCCTGCATTAGCAGCGTCGGTGGAATGCCCGCAGACCCCACTGGAAAAACATCGGCGTAGAGAATGCCGTAGTGAAAATCTCCCTGATCGCTAGGGACTTCGCCAGCCTGAGCATTGTAAGACTTGGTGCCGCGAAACGGAGAAGTGCGGTAAAACACAGCTTCAACGTAGGGTAGCGCGGCTTCATACAGCCAGGTAAAGCCTTTTGACTTGGGAATAATTTCGTAGCGCTCGTCTCCAATGTAAACATGGTGGTAAATCGGGCGTCCGGCGATCGCAAAGATACCGTTCACCAAAAAATTCATTGCCTCTGGGACACTGGTAATCTTGCCTTCGTCATAGAGATCAGACATTTCAAAAAAGACCGGAGCCATCACCTCCCAAAACAGACCCAGATTTGAGTAATAAGAGAGCTGTCGCACCTGCTCAATAAACATCTCTGGAAATAGCTTATACAGCCCCAGCATGGCCGGATTGCCCTTGAAATAAGCTCGAATAGCGACATCGGCACTGGCTTTGTATTCGTCAGTATCTAAGTAAGGATCAAACTGACCGCCCATGCCCCGATGCCAGAGCATGGCCCGCATACATTCTTCGGCAAACTCCATATTGATGCGGTCGTGCCAGAGGTGATGCAGCAGTTTCGGCAGCTTGCGGTTGACTTCACCTTTTGCCATAAAGTCCAGCAGTTCTGGGTGAGCGGTTGCTTGTCCGCGCCAGACCCGCAGGTCAGCACTATCCCCGGCATAGTGGTTGGGCAAGTCCAGATACTCCTGAGGCAAGAAGTATTTGAAGAAGGGCAGCGGATTGAGAAAGACCCGCTCGGCGATGTAAAGCAGATCGCGCCAGTAGAAGTCCATCGGCACCGCATAGGCTTTGTAGAGGCCGATAATCTGCATCAGGTTTTCTGGCGTGTCGGGCAGCATCGCTCCGCCAGATTCCAGCCGATGCACGACTTTGGCAAAGGGGTGCTGGGAAGGGGGGAGCTTAGTAGGAGAGGGCGTTAAGAGGGTAGAGGTCATGGGAGTCGTTAAAGGTGAGTAGTCAATGAGTTAGAGGTGGGAAGAGATAATGAATCTTGAGAGATTTGAAATGGCTGATCTAGGGTCGGTGCCACGAGGCGCGGCGCTGGCATAGCGGCCATCTGGTGAGTAGTGGTTTCGCTCCAGCGCATCAGCCAGCCCGGTTGAACTCCTAAGAGGAAAATCAGCCACGCCAGAATTAGCGCTGGGGTACGTTCGAACCATTCAACTTTGGGAAAATAGGCAGTCGCGTTATCCAGCTTGCCAAAGCAGGTGCGGTTAAGCAAAATCACAAAGTAAACCGCTGTCAGCCCCGTCCCCACCACGCACACTAGAGTCTGAATCGGAAAGACCGCATAGCTACCCTGAAAAACAACAAACTCAGCAATAAAGCCTACCAGCCCTGGAATGCCGGCACTGGCCATACCGCCTAGCACCAGCAGAGCGCTTACCAGCGGCAGTCCCCGAATCGGGTTCATCAAGCCGTTTAGCACCGTCAAATCGCGGGTGCCAACTTTGGCCTCAACCAGCCCCACTAGATGAAACAGCAGCGCCAAAATCAGGCCATGAGCAAACATCTGAGCTACAGCCCCCACCAAACTGAGATTGGTCATGGCCGCGCCACCGAGCAGCACGTAGCCCATGTGACCAATTGAGCTGTAGGCCACCATGCGCTTGATGTCTTTTTGAGCGATCGCTGCCATCGCCCCATACAGAACACTCACCGCTGCCCAAGTCGCCAGCCATGGAGACAGCGCCGCCCAGGCATCGGGGAAAAGCCCCATACCAAAGCGAAAAATGCCATAGGTACCCAGCTTTGCCAGCACGCCCCCCAGCAGAATTGCTACCGGGGTCGAGGCTGCCACATAGGTATCCGGTAGCCAGGTATGCAGCGGTACCAGCGGCGTTTTAATGCCAAACCCTACCAGCAAAACCCCTAGCAGTACAAACTGTATCCCCAGGGGCAGAGACTGCTCCAGCAAAGCACTGTAGGAAAAGCTAGTGGCGTGGCTCAGCCAGATCACGCCCAAGAATCCGGCCAAAATCAACGCGCCTGACATGGCGGTGTAGAGCAAAAACTTAGTCGCCGCATAACCGCGATTGCTGCCACCCCATACAGATACCAGCAGATAAAACGGAATCAGCTCAATCTCGTAGAACAGGAAAAAGAGCAGCAGATTCTGCGCCAGCAAAGCACCCGCCACGCCGCTGCTCACCAGCAAGATCAGCGCGTAAAACAGGCGCGGACGCTCTGTCTGCTCAGAGCTGCTGTAAATTGCAATCCAGGTCAGCAGACTATTGAGTACTACTAGCGGCAGCGATAGGCCATCAACCCCTAGCTCATAGTTCAGGCCCAGGGTTTCTAACCAGGGCAAAGTTTCTTGAAACTGGAAGGCCGTACTGCCCGGATTAAACTGGCTCAACAGCCAGACTGTCCACAGCAGGGCCGCACCCGACACCATCAGCGAGCCTAACTTAATCCGGTGAGCCGGAACTGTTTTGGGTAAGCAGCCAATAATAATCGTGCCTATGAAGGGTAGCCAAATCAGGGCGCTAAGCATAAGTCTCTCTTGAGGCAACAATAAGGGGAAGAAAAGTCAGTTTTGAGAGCGCTCAACCTGCTCTAAGGCGTAGGCCAGAGCCTTTGTGTCCAAATGGAGGTAAACAGAGGCCAGCTCACCAATAAAATCAGCAAGACAACGCCGGAGAGAATAGTTAGCACGTAGAAGCGGGTTTGTCCCACATTGCCGTACTTTAGAGTCTCACCGCTAAAAATTGAGGCAAAGCCCACCAGATTGACGGCTCCATCTACAATGTGACGATCGATCCAGTCTGTCAGCCGCGAGAGTAAATCTACCGCAAACACTACGCTAGAGCGATAGAGCTTGGGCGTGTAAAAGTCATTGGCGAAAAAGCTCTGTAATGGTTTTCCAGGCAGCCTAATCGGTTTGGGAATAGTTTGTGCTACGTACAATACAGCGCCAATCGTGATGCCCGTTAAGGTTGACCAGATTAGCAGCAGGGCTAGATCCTGGTTGAGGTTGATCCACTCAGGCAGCAAACCCAGACTTTGCAAGATTAGCGGTAAGTGCAGCGTAAAGCCTGCTAAAACAGTCATCGGCAGGGTGATCGCCCAGATGTTTTCGGGCGATCGCTGGGCCATTGGCTGCGGCTGACCGGCAAAGAGCAGGCCAAACTCACGGGTGAGGCTAAAAGCCGTTAGCGCATTGACTGCCAGCAGCAGCACAAACAGCCCAGGCCGACTCGGCCACAGCCCATCTGCTAGCGCTAACATGGCCCAGAAACCACCCAGTGGTGGCAGCGCCATCAGTCCGGCTGCGCCCACTAAATAACTAAGACCTGAAACTGGGCGACGGCTCCAGAGTCCACCAAGCTGGGTCAGGTCTTGCGTAATGCTGTTTAAGACAATTGAGCCAGTACTCATCACCAGCAGCGCTATGGATAAAGCATGGGCCAGCATCAGCAGGTAGGCCGCTTCGATTTGCTGGGTGCCTACGGCAACAAAAACCAGACCCATATAGGCACTGACAGAATAAGACACAGACCGCTTGATATCAATTTGGGCGATCGCAATCAGCGTTGCGCCGACTGCCGTTGCCGCCCCAACCGCAACGATGGCCTGCTGCACAAAGGGCGATAGCATCAGCACCGGAGATAGCTTAATTAATATCCAAGCCCCTGTCTGTACAACCACTGCGTTACGTAGGATAGTTCCGGGTAGCGGGCCTTCCATAGCCTCGTCCAGCCACAGGTGCAGTGGGAACTGAGCGCACTTACCCATTGGCCCGGCCATCAGGGCCAGTCCGAGCAGAGCGATTAGGGTGGGGTCTACCGTAGCTGTTTTGGCCCACTGTGCTAGCTCATTAAAGTTCCAGGTTCCGGCTAGGGGATAGATGGCCAAAACCCCCATCAGCAGAAATAGGTCGCCGACTCGCTTGGTTAAGAAAGCATCTCTCGCGCCCGTAACCACCAGCGACTGGTTATACCAGACCCCCACAATTAAGTAAGTCCCCAGGGTCAAAATTTCCAACAAAATATAGCTAAAAAACAGCGAATTGCACAGCGCCAGACCGCACATCCCTGCCTCGAACAGCGCCAGCAGTGAGAAAAATCGCGCCCAGCCCCAGTCCATCTCTAGATAGCCCACCGCATAGAGCTGGGCCAAAAAGTTAAGTCCCGTGATGATAATGATGGCAGCCAGAGTCACTGCTGAGATCTCAATTGACACCGACAGATCTAAACCTGCAACCTGCAGCCACGGGAAAGACTCATAGACAGGCGGCTGTTGCCTAACTTCAAAGAAAGCCACGATCCCGTGAAAAAAGGCAATTAGGGTCGCCACCAAATTGACATATCCGGCTGGCCTTGGCCCGGTTCGTCGGATAATCGACGGTGACCAAAGCGCTGACAGCACCATCCCTAAAAGGGGATAGCAGGGAATTAACCAAACAGCTTGAAGTAAGAACTGAAGCATGAACTTTCTCTCAACCATAGATATAAGTCTACCAATAATCTAAACATCATTGTCAAGAGTCTATTTATACTCAGATTTTGCCCGACCGATAAAATTTCCATATGGCCTGAAGTGTCATAAATCTAGCACCAGGCAGAGGCTGATCGCGCTCAAGCAAGAGCAAGCCGTTGCATGAAGAGTATTCGCTCACGGTTTGACCAAAGGTTTGGTACCTCGCAGAAATACCTCTCAAGATAAAAAAATGCCGAACCTAAAGCAGAGTCTGAGCCGACTGCAAGCTTGCCATACTCATTCATAGAACACTTTTGAAACACTTTGTCGCTCTCAGCTAATTCTTTTGTCTACTGCCAACATTGTCAATGCTGCCACTGTCCCAGTAACGCGCCCTGCCCCTGTAGCGACGGCCTATCGTCACCATCACTGGCTACCCGAGCAGGTAATTTTCACACCAGCGGCCCTAGAAGAAAGCTGGGGACAGCAAATCTTTGAGCGGGTACAGTCACTAGGGTTACCGACTACAGTGCAGTCTCGCCTCACCGGGCTGCGAGGCGAGACTGAGCGCGAAACCTACGCGATCGCCAAGCGTACCCTAGCTGTCGTCACAGCTCCTGCCAGCCAGCTTAAGCTCAGCCCGATTCCCCCCTCGGCAGACTGGCAGTTTCACATTGCTCAAGGCTGTCCGGCCCACTGCCAGTACTGCTATCTAGCCGGAAGTTTGCAAGGCCCGCCGGTGATTCGGGTCTATGCCAACCTGCCACAGATTTTAGACAACCTACAGCACTACGAAGCCGCTGACAGGCTGACAACCTACGAGGTGAGCTGCTACACCGACCCGCTGGGCATTGAGCACCTAACCGGAGGGCTAGCGGCCTGTATTCGCTACTTTGGCAGCCGCGATCGCGCTCAGCTACGCTGGGTTTCTAAATTTGACGCTGTTGATGACCTCATAGACCTGCCTCACAATGGCCACACCCGCTGCCGCTTTAGTGTTAACGCTGCCGCGATCGCCCGTTCTCTAGAAGGCGGTACTGCCACGGTAGACCAGCGCCTGCAGGCAGTCCGCAGACTGGCGCTGCCAGCAGTACAGGGCGGAGGCGGCTATCCGGTGGGTCTGGTGATTGCCCCTATCATGCTGATTGAGAACTGGCGCGAGGCGTATACAGAGCTGCTAGACAAAGCCGCTGCTACGCTAGATTTTGAGTGCGACCTGACGTTTGAGCTAATTTCTCACCGCTTTACCCCTGGGTCTAAGGGGATTTTGCAGCAGTGGTACCCCAAGAGCAAACTAGATCTCGACGAGACCAATCGCAGCGTCAAGCGCAACAAATTTGGCGGCACCAAGTACGTCTACGAGAAGGGCACCATGAAGGAGCTGGAGGCGTTCTTTAGAGGCGCGATCGCCCAGAAGTTTCCTCAGGCTCAGATTCTTTACTGGACATAGACGGTACGCGATCGCAGCTACAGCGGCAGGCAGCAGGGAATCACAATGCAGCCAGAATTAGACTGCTGATACTGGCTGGCTTGGAGCTGCTGAGCCGCCTGCTGGCAAAGCCGAAACCGCTGGGGCAAAGTCTTTGCTGCCTGCAGCAAAGACTGGTTGTGAAGTAGCTGTCTGGCATAGTCCGAGCAAGATTCACGGCCATAGAGCAGCCGGTGAGGACAGGCAAAACCCTTATGTGGGGATAGGGCGCGCTGGTAGGTATCGATGGCTGCGATCGCCCCTTGTCTAGCCAACCAGTCCAGATCACTTTGCATGAATATCAGAATCCAAAACATATCTACCTTTTTACGCCAAACAGCTTGCCCAAAGCTCTCCCCCCAGGCGTATACCTATGTGCTTTTATTTATAGATAAGCCCCTAACCCTGATCTCGTGCTCAAAAAACTTTTAGCATTGGGGATAGAAACCAGTAAGCATTGCACTGGAGGATAGAATTGCCCTATGTACCATCTCAAATATCCAACTGAGCAGACAGATCTGGCTGCGGTGGTTTGATCAGACCCATGCTTGGATACCCACTGCAGAGGAGCAGGCAGCAGCAGCCCAACAGGCTCTAAGACAGGAACAGTGCCGAACTCAGTCTGAGCGTCAGCGAGCCGAGCGTCTGGCGGAAAAGCTGCGATCGCTGGGGATAGATCCCGATCAGATTTAAGATTTAGCGCCTTAAAGGAAATACTTTGCTCAGCAATAGCGATGGCTGATCGCTGAGATTGGGCAGGGCGATCGCCTCAGTTGCTAAACAAACCCGCTGAGTGCGATAGGCCCAGCTCCCTGTGGGTTTAAAATAGGGTTCACTGTAGCACTCTAGTATCGTCTCTGCTAGGTTAAAAATCCAGTAGTCGGCAACGCCATTCTCGGCGTATAGAGGCAGTTTGACCTCTCTATCGTAGGTAATAGAGGAATCGGAAATCTCAATCAGCAACAAAATGTCTGCTGAGTATGGGTGATGGTCGAGGTAGTCATCAGCGCGATTTTGAACAATGGCAAAATCAGGCTCGGGTTCGCTATCAGGCGGTAAGGTAATGGGCGACTGACAGCGCAGCGTAAAGTCATCCCCCAAGCATTTAGGCAGTTCTCGCAGCAGCCGCGTCAGGCAAACTTCATGGGCGGTACCTTTGGCAGCCATTTGCATCAGTTCTCCCCGGATCAGTTCTATGCGATCGCTGGCCTGCAAAAAATCTAGGTCGGCCAGTCGATGATATTCTGCGAGGCTAAAATGCTTGAGCGTAGCGGATAGCATAGGATAGAGGCAGTCAGAGTGCTTAAATTATACAGGCGCAAAATGGATATGGCTGAGGAATGAGTGCAGGCGATCGCAAAAGCTGAATTTCAGGCAGGGAAGTTACAAAGCCAAGGCGTAATCGACTAGATGCAAGAGCCGCTGCCGCAGCGTTTCTAGACCCGTGCGCTCCTGAGCTGAGATGAATATGGCCTGGGGATATTCTTCCTGAGCGATCGCCAGCGTATCGCTGTCTACCTGATCGAGCTTGTTAAAGGCCAGCAAAATCGGCCCTGGCGTAATGGGCATCTCTGACAAAATGTTCATCACCGCTCGAATCTGACTTTGCCAAGCCGGATGAGACAGATCCACCACGTGCAGTAGCGCATCTGCCTCGGTGACCTCCTCCAGCGTGGCCCGAAACGCATCTACCAGGGACGGCGGCAGCTCATGAATAAAGCCCACCGTATCGGTTAAAACCAACGGACGCGGCTCATGGGTCTCAGCATCAATCGCACTCATCCGCCGCGTAGTCGGATCAAGCGTAGCAAAGAGCTGATCAGCCGCATAGATTTCAGCATTGGTGAGAGCATTCAGCAGGGTAGACTTGCCCGCGTTGGTATAGCCAACAACCGCGATCGAGGGCACCTCTTGCTGCTGACGCTGCAGCCGCATCCGCGAACGGTGAGCTTGGAGCTGGGTCACTTCCTTTTGCAGCCGTGCAATACGCCGCTGGATCGCCCGACGTTCTGTTTCTAGCTTGGTTTCACCTGGTCCTCGCGTACCAATACCGCCGCCAAGCCGAGACATGGCCTGTCCGCGCCCGGTGAGGCGAGGGAGCTGGTACTCTAGCTGGGCCAGTTCTACCTGCAGCTTCCCGGCTCCGGTTTTGGCCCGCTGGGCAAAAATATCTAAAATCACTTCGGTGCGATCGACAACGCGCACCCCCACCCGGGCTTCTAAATTTCTCACCTGGGCTGGGGATAGGTCACGGTCGAAGACCACCAAACTCGCTCCCCTAGTCTGAGCGGTCAGGGCAATCTCCTGCACCTTACCAGCGCCAACCACCGTTTGCGGATGGGAGCGGGGACGCTTTTGAGACAGGCTTTCGATCACTTCGCCCCCGGCAGTTTCGACTAGACGCTGTAGCTCTTGCAGCGTGTTTTCAAACTGTTCTTGATCGCTGTGGTTTGTCAGCAGCCCCACAAGCAAAACCCGGTCATGAGTCGGATCAACCTGCTGAGCCACATACTCGCGGCGAAACTCAGCTTCTAACCCTTCACTCAGATCAACAAAATCCTGCTGGGCTAGCACATCAAGGCTTAGCGGCGGCGAAACTGTCCATTTAGCTTCGGGGTGAGGTACCAAATGGGCTAGGTAAGCCGCCTGCACATAGCCTGTGACGCCTCCGCCCCGGCGCGTAAAGCCTTCCCCGGTCAGCGTTAGCAAAACCAGGGCATCAAGGCGCTGCAGCGCCATCGCTGTCAGATCACCCTCGCCGGGAGCCTCTTTTTTGAGCTGTGTGCCCACGCAGCGAATGCCAGAAAGCCGCTCGGCTCCGTATCGCGGCAGCTCTAAGAGCGGAATCTGGGTTTGACGCGGATTGCCGACGCCAACGCGAATAACCTGACCCCGGCGGTTAAGATAGGCGCAAACTGGCTGGCCAATCTCAGTACTGATAGCCGCTAGACGCTGGGCAAACTCTGCCGTTGTAATGCGATCGCCCGGTAGCCGCTGGTGATAAAGCCGCTTTAGCTGTTTGAGCTGGCTGGACTTAAGGCCCTGTAACTGCCCGTAGATTGTTTCAACAGACACGCGTAAAACTTCACATGAAAAGAATGTGTCTCCATATTCTAATAGAGTCTACCTGTAGCCGTAATAGCGTCTAGCTAACACCCTGAACCGTAACTATCTGTTACAAGCTGAGTGGATAGTTTGGCGCAGGCTCAGGAACTATGAAAATATAAGATACGAGTACAAAAAAACTAATCTATAAACGACTTCTCTACACTCAACCTACCGATGTTGGAGGCTAGCACTCATGGGGCTTCAAGAATCTCGTGGACAAGGCGATCATTCAGGGTTTATTCGGATACATAAAAGAAACAATCGTCACATTCAGTACCGAGAGGTGATAAACAGGCTACAAGACCCGGAGGTTCACATTGACCGGCAGCAACTAAACCGCTGTCTGCAAGCTTTAGAAAGCTTCTCTGGTGAGTAGTTTGAGCTGGCAGAGGGTAATTTTGGCCTTTTCAGCCTGCGGAGCAAGGGATTCTTAGCTTAATACATAGTATAGTTAAAAACTGCTTGAGCTTTGGTTCAAAGACAGAGTCTATTTGAAAATTGGGACAATTCGGACTATAACTCTGCTATCGCTAAACGTTAGCTAGTTTTTTCTTTAACAAGATAGTCCTAGTTTGTGATTCAGATGAGTGAATATGAGTACTGACATAAAACCAGAATCTTCTCTACCAGAAGCGACCGAACCTGCTAGCACCAACGCAGGTTCAGTGAGTCCGACGATGACGACTGTCCGCTCTGAGGAACCTGACCAGTGGCAAAAGATCTGGTCTCGGATCTCCGTGCTTCTGGCAGACTTGCCTGACTATGTTACAGATTTTTTCAGGCAGTATCGGCGTCCGATTACGACCATTGGCCTGATCTTGGCGGCTTTAGTTTCAGTAAAGCTGATGCTGGCTGTTCTCAGCGCCATTAACGATATTCCTCTGCTCTCACCGCTGTTTGAGCTAATCGGTTTGGGCTACGTAGCGTGGTTTGTCTACCGATATCTGCTTAAGGCTTCTAATCGTAAAGAGCTAATTGAGGACTTTAACTCGCTTAAAGATCAGGTTCTAGGCCGCAACGCAGTCTAGCTGAGCCAGATCAGCATTCCTCAATTTTTGTCCCTCGTCCGGAGCTTCAGGCGGGGTTTTTTGACTGCGGTAGTAAGTTTCTTCATACAAACCCGATGTCAGGCGGTGATTTAATGGGCCTATGAAAGCGATCGCTATCAATCAATACGGCTCAGCAGACGTTTTGAAAGTTATGGAGCTGCCCGAACCCGAACTCAGGCCGGACGGGCTGAAGGTTAAAATTCATGCGGCCAGCGTGAATCCGATAGATTGGAAGCTGCGTCAGGGCCAGCTGAAGCTGCTTTCTGGCAGTAACTTCCCCAAAATCTTGGGCAGTGATTTAGCCGGAGAGGTCGTGGCCTGCGGCGATCGCATTACAACCTTTAAGCCGGGTGATGAAATCTATGCTTTTCTCAATCCGCTGGCAGGGGGAGCCTACGCCGAGTATGCGATGATACCGGAGGCGATCGCCTGCTTTAAGCCCAAGAATCTCAACTATAGTCAAGCCGCAGCGGTTCCCTTGGCGGCAACCACTGCGCTACAGGCTCTGCGCGATCTGGGCAATTTGCAGGGCGCACAGGATGTTTTGATTAACGGTGCTTCGGGAGGCGTGGGTAGCTTTGCGGTGCAAATTGCTAAAGCTTTTGGGGCTAGGGTGACGGGGGTCTGTAGCAGCCGCAACTTTGAGCTAATGGAGGCGCTCAACTGCGATCGCATGATTGATTACAAAGCTGAAAACTTTACTCAATTGCCAGAGAAATACGACCTGATTTTTGATGCGGTCGGCCAAAAAACCTTTCGTCAGTGCAAGCGGGTACTCAAGCGTCGGGGACTTTATATTTCAACTTTGCCCAGCCCCCAAACTCTAATTCAAGTAGCCCTCACCAGCTTTCTACCAGGCAAGACCTGCAAGCTTGTGCTAGCCCAGTCCCGAGGCAGCGACCTCGCCTATCTGCAAAGCCTGATTGAGACCGAGCAGGTCAAACCTGTCTGCGATCGCGTTTTTCCTCTAGCAGAAACCGCAGACGCCCACCGCTATAGCGAAACCAAACGGGCCGTCGGCAAAATAATCATTGCCGTTATAGAGACTGATTTAAGGACTGACTGAAGGGGCGTTCTATTACATCAGGCTCGGCTTGAGCGAGTCGGCCAAAAACGGGTAGTCGATATAGCCATGCTCATCGCCGCCGTAGAACGTTGAGCGATGGTACTGGTTAAGGGGCGCGTCTAGCTTAAATCGCTCAGGCAAATCGGGATTGGCAATAAAGAGACGCCCATAGGCGATCAGATCGGCCTGGCCGTCAGCTAGAACCTGATTGCCCTTGGCTTTGTCATAGCCATCCGCCGCAATCAAGGTGCCGCTATAAACCTGACGCAAGTAGCCAGTGCCAATGGCAGACTGGTCTTCGCCCGGTCTGGGTTCAATGATGTGGAGGTAGGACAGATTGAAGCCGTTGAGCTGCTCGGCTAAATAGCGGTAGAGCGCTTCTGGATTAGAGTCAGACATGTCATTAAAGCTGCCGCTGGGCGAGAGGCGAATGCCAACGCGATCGCTGCCCCAAACCTCAACGACCGCCGCTGTCACCTCCAGCAGCAGACGCGCCCGGTTTTCAACTGAGCCACCGTAGCGATCGCGGCGCTGATTAGCCCCGTCTCGCAAAAACTGATCTAACAGATACCCGTTAGCCGAGTGAATCTCTACTCCATCAAACCCAGCGGCCAGCGCATTTTTAGCCCCTTGACGATATTGCTCTACAACACCCGAAATTTCCTCAGTCTCTAGGGCGCGAGGCGTCACAAAAGGCTGCATACCCTCATAGGTCATTGCCTCGCCTTCAGGCTTGATGGCGCTGGGGGCCACAGGTAGCGCTCCAGCGGGCTGAAGCGCTGGGTGAGAAATGCGACCCACGTGCCAGAGCTGCAAAAAAATACGTCCGCCCTTCCTGTGCACCGCTGCTGTGACCTTTTGCCAAGCGGCTACCTGCACCTCCGAGTGAATACCGGGCGTGTCTGCATACCCCACCCCCTGAGGCGAAACCTGAGTCGCTTCTGTAATGATTAATCCGGCTGAAGCGCGCTGAGAATAATAAATTTGATGAACGGGCTGAGGTACGTTGCCGGTGGCTCGGTTGCGGGTGAGGGGTGCCATCACCATGCGGTTGGCCAGCAAATAGCGACCCAGCTGAACCGGGGTGAATAGGTCGATTTGAGCAGTCATCAAGCAACTCCTAAGACTGGTAAGACTGGACTAAAACGCTGCTAGAAATCGCAGTCATTTCAATTGTTCAAAAATTATCGAACAATTGGAGAGTAACATGCCTGCTGTCATAATGCAAACATGAGGACTCTAAATCACCCTGCAACAGAAGACATCTCTCTATCGGCGGTTCTCTATGCGTTGAGCGACAACTATCGCTTAGAAATTATCCGTCGCTTAGCAGGTCACAAAGAGCTAACCTGTGGCGGCCTAGCCCTGCCCGTTGCTAAGTCTACGCTTTCTCACCATTTCAAAGTGCTGCGAGAAGCAGGGCTAATCTACAGCCGTACCGAAGGTCGGGAATGCTATAACTCTCTGCGCCAGGAAGATCTTGAGCAGCGGTTTCCGGGGCTGCTGTCAGCGGTTTTAGCGGCGGCTCAGCCACTGGTGTAGAAGATTAGCTGTAGCCAAGCCGCTGTAGAGTAGTGCCTGCAATTTCGTTGATAATTGCCAGGTCTGTTGTCGAAAGCTGAGATCCAGCCCCGACTGTGCCTTTATTGACTAGCTTGCCGGCTCCTTTGTGCTTTTGCCGCTTAATGTCTGTGGCCTGAGCGATGGGTTCTACGACTTCTGGCCGCTGATCAATTTGGGCAAAGTCTAAAATTTTTTGCAGTTCTACAGTTGTTTGGCTACGCAGTGTTTCGTAGCGCACTCGGTGAATGCGATTTTTGAAGGCGTCTACTTGACGAAAGCGATCGCCGTACTCAATGCAGGTTTTCCAGTTGGCAATGACCTGCTCTGTATTTTGACGCGCCCAGGCTTCTAGTGTTGCAAAAGCCTGGTAGGAAGCCCTGACATCGCGGCCATCCCGGACAATCTCTATAATCTTTGCCTCCGGGAAAGAGTTGAGAATAACGTCTACAAATTTGACATTGATCGGCGTTTTTTCAACCAAAACCTGATGACATGGCTGGCGATGCTGGGAAAAATAACCGTCTAAAACTAGCCGAATTAGCTGCTTGGCCTGATCGGGTTCTTTGAGGTCGGCGTAATGTGTGCGCACAGTGCGAATATACTTTTGTAAGTCAGCACGGCTCACGGCATGGTGTGGCCCTACTTTTTCCTGCTTGCTGGCGTAGGCGTCGTAATATTTCAACACGCCTCGCCAAAGGTCGTTTGAGGATATACCCTTTAAAATTGGCAGCAGACCATAAACTTTAATCAGGCTTCTAGCCGCTCTGAGCCGCTGCTGTAAAGACAGGGGGGCTGTCTTTACAAACGGGTTATAAAATACATTGTAGAGATAGGTTTCTGGCCCAATAGCTAATACCTGGGGATGTTCGGCTAGCATTTGCTTCAGCCAAGTCGTTCCCGATCGAGGGCAACCGACGACAAAAAGCTTGTTGCAGGGTTGTACAGGCAGTGATAATAAGTTTGACAAGGTAACTTCAAATCCGATGAGCGACTGGTATTAGCGCAGGTAATCAAACTGATTTAGAGCGCAGTAATTATCTTCTTCGCTAAGCCTACCCGGCTGTTTGGCTTGAGTAACTTGTCTGGCGATCGCTAGCAATTAGAGATGCAAAACTTCAGGTAATGTATTCGAGACTGCATGTGAGTTAGCCCTAAGTTTTATAGGCTTAACAGCATAGTTTATCCAACCTGTTTTTATGCCAAATCAGCTCAGTTTTAATCAAGCACAAAAATCAATTCGCAAAGCCGCCAAGCGTGTTCTTACTGAGAAAGGCTTAAACCCTAGCACTCGCAAAGGCAATAAGGAGTTTGATTTTCTGCTGCAGCAGCTTAGCTCAGTTGTTTTTGCCTCGGATCAAGCCGCGATCGCAGCAGGAGAGCAGCTTGGTGAAAAAATTGCTGAACTTTCGCAGCAGCAGAATAAGCAAGATCTCGATCGCGGGGTCATTCGTCATCTAGCCATGAAAACTGACTGGGTCGCCGAGTTAGGACTTACGGTTGCTAGTGTCTCCGCTGCGGCTACTCCCCCGGCTGTGATAGAGTCTCAATCGACAGCAGCGCCGATAAGTGCGCCTACGCAAGAAATTCACTCTGCAACCACCTCGCCTGCTGATATTGCCGATACAGAAGATGTTACTCCGGCAGCAGCAGCGGCTGAAACTCCGGCGGATATTGAGACAGAACCTGAAGCAGCCGCACCTGAAGCACCTGAAGCTGTATCTGAAGAGCTTGAAGCAGCCACACTTGAAGCACCTGAAGCTATGTCTGAAGAGTTAGAAGTTACTGAGGCCAAAGAAACAGACGCGGCACCTGAGGCGATCGCGGCAGAAGACGAAACTGAAGACTAGTGCAGCGTCAGCACTTAGTTTTGGGGTGATGCATAGTTTGTAGTTAGTGCTTCAGCGCTAAAGCACTGACTACCAACCCCAATTTGTAGCTGTGACAATGCACTAGGAGTCTCCGGTACAAGTTTGGCTAATATCCCGAGAGCAGAGTCTGCGGGTGGATAGGTGAATGGGCGGTAGCCGTGTGGTCACCACGATGTGCTTCATGCAGCGCTTTAAAGCTGCTGAACGCTCGTAGACCTCCTGAGCTATTCGTCTGTTCCCCACCAGCTGCGCATTTTGTTGGCTAAGGTTGCACGAGTGCTTTTCTTTTGAAACTTTTCTTCTGGGTTTTCCACTTCTGAAACAGGCACAAAAACAGTGAGATTGCTGGGCAAGCATTTCACTTCAATTGGGGTTTCGCCCATAACTTCACCGTCTAGCACTACTTTTTGCGGTGGATCGGTGCTAATTCTTATCTGTTTGGCTCGAAAGTGGCCTACATTATTGTGCTGAGCATGACTGTTGGTGATTGCGGAGCGTAAGAGTTCATAAGAGGCCGCGATCGCATCAGAAACGCTTTCAGGAGCCACAATAGTGATGTCTAAAAGACCATCGTCTACCTCAATTTGGTCAGGCCCTTGAGCCAAAACCGAAGTAGCTGGGGCAGCGTTGGCGATTGTGACGGCTGCCGCTGACGTCTCCATTCTTCCTGCCTCAGTCTCTATTTTGATATCAAAGCGATCAAAATCCTTTAGCTCCCGAATTCCTGCAATTAGGTAGGCTAGAGGCCCGAATCTATTTTTTGCCTTGCGGTCGGTGCGCTCGACCGCTTTAGCTTCAAAACCTATTCCCGCTAGCAGCAGCATTGGTCGCTCATTACAAAGAGCCATGTCTAGCTTTTGCTGAGCGCCCGTCAAGATCACCTCGCAGGCACCTGCAATATTTTCAGGAATACTCAGTGCTTTAGCAAAAGCATTCGCAGTTCCTCGCGGAATGATACCCAAACAGATTTCGCTATCAATTAGAGCAGACGTAACACAGGAAACAGTTCCATCTCCGCCCGATACAATGATTATCTCTGCACCTTGTTCAACAGCCTGGTGAGCTAAAGAATCTGCCTCTAGTTCCGGCGTCGTTTTGTGTACTGAAAGCTCAAATTCGGATTGCAGCCTAGAACAAATATCTGAAAGTTCTGTATCTGCATCTCCTTTGCCAGCAGCAGGGTTAAAAATCAAATGAACTTTTTGACTCATTGCATCTAAAGCTCTGCAATAAAACAAATGAAGGAGCGATAAAAAAATAAAAAAATCCCTGCAGCAGAGACAGCAGCAAGGATTTTGGCCTAGCCAATCTTATAAGAAACGTAGACTGAAGCTAGCTTAAAGCTCTTAACTAGGCAGTCCGACGGCTAATAAGACCCCACAGGAAGATAGCGATGATAGCGCCGACAATTGCGAGAATAATGCCTGGGATGCTAAGCGTAGCGGCAGTTAGCTGCAGAGTACCTGTAGTCAGCAGCGTCGCCAGCGTACCGCCGATAAAAGCTCCGATGACGCCTAGTACTAGAGTAGCTAGTATGCCGCCGCCCTGATTACCAGGGTAAATAGCTTTACCAATTGCACCCGCGATTAAACCTAAAACGATCCAAGCTAAAATATTCATGTTTTTTGCTCCTTTGACTGTATTTCTTTGTGGGCTGTTTCATTCCTGGTATAAGCTTATAAAACCTATCTGTTCGCTGCGTCTGTCATCAGATATAGCTAGCCCTAGACGGAAGAGTGAGTTTTAATAGAGGCCAATAAAAAGTAAGCTTTTGTTTTTTCTAGAGCTCTTCAAAGAATGCTTTAAAGGTCTCTTGTAAGGTATCGCTATTCCAATCTTCCTAAATTTCCCTTGAAAAAAGTGGGATTCCCAAGCAGATTCCTCCCTTTCCAATTACCGAAATCCTTTAGACTTGGTCTTCTTTGACTTTTTCCTAGCTTTAGGCGGCTCTACCTCAGCGATCGCGTCCTGAAATAAGTTGTGCAGGTGAATTGGGACGCTAGCAATCTCTGGCAGCTCTGGCGTGGTGCGCTTGCCAAATTCTTGTAGCAAGGCGTCTAGGTTAGAAAGCTCAAATTCAGGGCGATCGAGGGCTTGTCGCAGCACAGAGGTTAGCGCCTCGGGGTGCTGCTGGGCCAGCCGCTGCCAGGTAAAAGCGGTGATTTCGGGATCTTTAAGCCACTGTAGGGCCAGAGTTTGAGCCGCTTCTGAATCTGGTGCTTCTGAACCTGATGCTTCTGGGCTAAGCAGGTCTTGAAACTTAGCGTAGCTGAGGACAAACTGCTGCCCCCAGCGCGGATCTGCCAGGACAGTCACCCGCTCGGCCCGTTTCAGGGGCGTCGGCAGCTCTACTTTAGGCATGACCATTTTATTGGCCTGAGTATTTTTCAGGGTTTTTGAGATCACATTGGCCCCAATCCCCAGTGAGTCAGACATCGCTGCGATGTCTGACTCTTCTAAACCAACCTCGTCTGCCATCTCAGCCAGGGACTGATTTTGATCAATGCCTGCTTCGGCCAGCCGTTTTTGGGAACTGCTTTCCTGAAATGCCTGAATCTTTTTGTTGAGTTCATAGCCAGAAAGTGTTAGCTGATCTGACTTGAAGAAATCTAAGAACTCGTCGTGATATTTCTGTACTGACTGCCACGCTTCTTCTAGCAAATTGGGCGCATCGCTGTAGAGAGCTGAACGGTAGTTGTCCTTAAATTCACCGATTACGACCGCTAGTTTGGGCTTGCCCAGTTTTCCCTTAAAGACACAAGGCCCGCTCAGCATCCATGTGTTCCTATCGGGGTCAAGCGGCGCCAGCCGGGTAAGCAAAATTTCTCCCGGCTGGAAGCGCTGCCGCTGCTCGGTCGTGTCATCAACGGTGACACTGTAGGACTTGGTGGTAAGCCAGTTCATCAGGGTCAGCTCGGTTTCAGACTGGGCCTTGACTTCAAACAGGCCCAAAAAGCTGTGCTGCCAGCCTTGCAGCAGCGATCGCTGGTCTGAAGTCAAATCAGGATGGGCCTCGATAAACAGATCGATTGGAGCGCGATCGCCGATGCGTCCTTCAGATAAAAAGGTATCTGTTACCAGCTCTTGCTGATGAGCATCTGAGCTGCGTCCTCTAAGCTGCTCGGCAGCAAAAGTTTCAAGAGCGATCGCCAGATCGCCTTCAGCTTCAAGCACAAAGTCCTCTAAGTCTTGCTTAAGCTGCCGGGCTGCGTTTAGCCGAGTCGTCATGCGAGGCAATAATAAAGATTTGTTTAGATACTATCAGTCCCGGCTCAGTTTCAGATCGGCTGCTCGACAGAATTTAGCAAATTCCTGTGCTTGACCTACCCCGCGACTGATTTATCAAGAGACGCAGTATCGTATACTTGGCACCAGCCTGTGTCAGCTTAAAAATCGGTGTGAGCAAACTTGTTGTCCGCTTGGTTATCGGCCTGGTTTTTGCCCTGTTTGGCCTGCTTAACTATTTCACTAATGTTTCAGACAATCCGATCACCGGAGAATCTCAGCGCATTCAGCTCACGCCTCAGCAGGAGGTAGTGCTGGGCCAGCAGGCTAGCCAGGAGATGGCGGCAGAATACGGCGGGCTATATCCTGACCAGCAACTACAGGCTTACGTTGACCAAGTTGGGCAGGCCGTAGTGCAGCAGTCTGAGGCCAGTCAGTCACCCTACCCGTTTGAGTTTTATCTGCTGCGAGATCTAGAGACGGTAAACGCCTTTGCCCTGCCGGGGGGACAGATTTTT
The DNA here is from genome assembly GCA_012032345.1 of Leptolyngbyaceae cyanobacterium RM1_1_2. Lineage (GTDB taxonomy): Bacteria > Cyanobacteriota > Cyanobacteriia > Phormidesmidales > Phormidesmidaceae > Sphaerothrix. The sequence goes on from JAAUQI010000015.1 coordinate 54,451, forward strand.
ATCACCGCAGCGCTGCTGGGCCGCTTAGAAAATGAGGCTCAGCTTGCAGGCGTTCTTGGGCACGAAGTGGGGCATGTGGTGGCCCGACACGGCGCGGAGCACTTGGCCCGTCAGCAGCTTGGCGCTCTGCTGGTAAATGTTGTGGGTATCACCGTCAGCGATAGCCCAGATCAGGCAAGGCAGGCGGCGATACTGGCTCAGGCAGTGAATCAGCTTGTAAACTTGCGCTATGGCCGCGAAGACGAGCTAGAAAGCGATCGCCTCGGCTTTCAGTTTATGGTGGAGGCGGGCTACACCCCAGAAGGGATTGTAGAGCTGATGGCAATTCTCAACCAGGCCAGCAGCGGCGGTAGTCCACCGGAGTTTCTCAGCACCCACCCCAATCCTGACAACCGCATTGAGCGACTAGAAGCCCTAATCAGCGAGGAGTTTCCCAACGGTATTCCGCCAGAGCTAGAGGAAGGCGATCCGGGCTTTGCCCAAACTATCCGGCCACGACTGCGCTAACTCACTGGGAGACGAAGCTATGGACTTGACTTTGCTCTATTGGATTTTGGTCGCCGTCATGGTGGTGGGAGCCGTGGGCGAGCTGATTCCGGGTATGCCGGGAGCGAGCCTGATTTTGGCGGCAATTTTAGTGTGGGCCTTGGCAACCAACTTTACGGGAATTACCTGGGCCATTGTTGTTGTGTTTGCGCTGCTGATTTTGAGCGCTGCGGTTGAGTTTTTGGCTACTTTTTGGGGAGCCAAGCAGTTTGGGGCCAGTCGCTGGGGCATGTTTGGGGCCATTATTGGCCTGGTAGCTGGGGTTGTGGGACTGTTGCCAGCGCTGCCTGTGGGTGGGCCGCTGCTGGGTGCCCTGATTGGCCCGTTCATCGGCGCTTTCATCGGTGAATATCTGCACCGGGGGCAGCTTGACTCGGGCGAACGGGTGCGGGTAGCGCTCAAAGCCAGCGTGGGTACCGTGGTCGGTTCGCTGATTGGTAACCTGATTGACGGTCTGCTGGCGATCGCCGCTGTTGTTATTTTTATTCTCACTACCTGGCCAATTATTAGCCTGTAGCTTCTTAACCCAAATTCCATAGCTCAGTGCTACAGTTTGGGTGATCTATTGCTGTTTACCTGCTATGAGCCTTAGCCGTCGTAACTTTTTGGTTCTGGGTGGGCTGACCCTCGGCGCTAGCACCAGTTGGATCACTCATCACGTTTTTAGTCGCACTAGCCTGACGCCCACCCTAGCAGCAGCCCAGGCGATCGCCCCAGCCAGCGAAGCGCTCAAAACAGGCATAAAGGCGGTGATGCCGACTAACCCGTCTCCAGCAGGCATGTTTGGGCCACAGCGGGGAGATGTGCGCCTGGTAGTCTTTAGCGATATTAACAGTCCCTACGGCTCGACAGATTACCGGGCTGAAGTCAAAGAAGCAGCCCAGATGATGATGGACTGGCAGCCGGATTTAGTCGTGTGTGCGGGTGACCTAGTCGCCGGGCAAAAGCTCTCCCTGACGCCAGCCGAAATTGAGGCCATGTGGCAGGGCTTTGACGAAAAAGTTTTGCAGCCCATCCGCGCCACTGGCTTGCCGTTTGTTTTTACCCTGGGCAACCACGATGCCTCTAGCGTCAAGGTCAACGGCAATTTTCTCTACGCCACTGAGCGAGATTTAGCCAATGCCTACTGGAGCGACCCGCAGCGCGACGCTGGCCTCAACTTTGTCGATCGCGCTGGCTACCCGTTTTACTACAGCACTTTGCAAAACGATATTTTTTATCTGGTCTGGGATGCTTCCTCAGCCACTGTCGCTGAGGATGAAATTGCCTGGGCCGATCGCGCTCTGGCCAGCGACGTCGCCCAAAATGCCAAACGGCGGATTGTCATGGGCCATCTGCCTTTCTATGCTGTGTCTCAGGGCCGCGATCGCCCCGGTGAGTTTTTAGATCGCGCCGATGAGCTGAGAGCGCTCTTAGAGCGCCACAGCGTCCATACCTACATCTGCGGCCACCACCACGCCTACTATCCGGCTAGAGCTGGCAATCTAGAGTTCCTCCACTGCGGGGCACTCGGCAGCGGCCCCCGTACCTGGCTAGGGCGCATTGATGCCCCCATGCAGACGCTGGCGGTGATGGATATCTTCTGGGAATCAGACACGACGGTCTATACGGGCTACAACATGGGCGATCGCAGCGTCATTGCTCTAGAAGACCTGCCGCGTCAGATTGTCGGGCCTAACGGTCGCCTGATGCGACGAGATCTGACCTTAGCTGAGCTGACCCTAGATGAGCAAGCTCAGTCCTACGTGCCCAGCCTCAAGTAGGTTTGATTTACAGACCAAAATTTAAGAACAAAAAAAGGGGGAAACATTTCCCCCGCAGCTAAAGTAGCTTTCAAAAAAGACCACAGGTTAGTCAAACTAGCCTGTGACCCTAATAGGCCAAGCCCATGCTTCGCGTGGTTTCAGCCCCTAGATAAACCCGAATGCTCAAGAAGTCGGTCGGGCAAGCCGTTTCACACCGCTTGCAGCCTACACAATCTTCGGTTCGGGGAGAGGAGGCGATCTGGGCGGCTTTACAGCCATCCCAGGGCACCATCTCTAGCACGTCTGTAGGACAGGCCCGGACGCACTGGGTACAACCGATACAGGTATCGTAGATTTTGACTGAATGAGACATTGAATCTAAGACTCCAATGTTAAAGATTTTCAATAGTAGAAAACCAGAAAATCAAGGTGATCTCTGGAATCAACCATCCGACAAGGGTTCTCCAATCAAAGAACAGTCTATAGCGAGGGATTTTACAGATTGAAGGCTCAGCCCTAAAACTTTATGGAACGTAATATCCAACAGCCTAAATAGACCCGCTTGCAGGTTAGAGCAGACAGGTCTTCAGGCCCAATTGCAGGATTAAGACCAACGGGGTGCGCTTTCAGACTAAGATGTAGGAATGCTTAAACACAACACGGCGGTTAGCCCCAGAGTTGTCACCAGTGTTGGCGGCGAGTTGCTGGCTAGTTAAGCCCCCCTGTATCGTGATTTAGGTGCTGCTAAATGTACTGCTTTACTACGGTCGCTAAGAGAAAAGGAATATGAGCCAGGACGCAGTTTTTGAGAAAGTTCAGAAGATTGTTGCTGAGCAACTCGGAGTCGAGGAATCTGAAGTTAAGCCAGAGGCCAGCTTCGCCAATGACTTAGGTGCCGATTCACTCGATACCGTTGAGCTGGTAATGGCCTTAGAAGAAGAGTTTGACGTTGAAATTCCCGATGAAGCGGCTGAAAATATTGGCACTGTCCAAGCTGCTGTAGATTTCATTAAGGAAAAATCTGCTGCTTAGAGCTGCGCATACGTCTGTAAGAAGGTCTGGGCTATCTGCGCTCTGAGTAGACATCGATTAGTTTTAACAAGTCATGGCAGATTTTAATAAAAAGCGGGTTGTGATCACGGGATTAGGGGCCGTCACACCACTGGGCAATAACCTTACTGACTACTGGGAGGGATTGATCGGTGGCCGTAGCGGTATTGACGTCATTACTGCCTTCGATGCGTCTAAACATGCCTGCCGCATTGCGGGCGAAGTTAAAGGATTTGATCCGCTCGACTATGTCGATCGCAAAGATGCCAAGCGCATGGATCGCTTTGCCCAGTTTGCAGTAGCCGCCAGCAAGCAGGCAATTGAAGATGCCCAGTTCCGAATTACTGACTTAAACGCCGAGCAGGTCGGTGTCATGATTGGCACCGGCGTCGGCGGCATCAAAGTTTTAGAAGACCAGCAGGAAATTTATCTCACCCGTGGCCCTAGTCGGTGTAGCCCTTTTATGGTACCGATGATGATTGCCAATATGGCAGCAGGGCTGACGGCTATTCATGTTGGCGCAAAAGGCCCTAACTCCTGCCCGGTGACGGCCTGCGCGGCAGGTTCTAATGCAATTGGAGATGCTTTTCGTCTAGTGCAGCAGGGCTATGCTCAAGCGATGATTTCAGGCGGCACTGAAGCTGCCGTAACCCCGCTGGCAGTGGCTGGCTTTGCCTCGGCCAGAGCGCTCTCAACCCGCAATGGCGATCCAACCCGTGCCAGTCGCCCTTTTGAGCGCGATCGCGACGGCTTCGTCATGGGGGAAGGCTGCGGCATTTTGCTGCTGGAGGAGCTAGAACATGCTCTCAGCCGGGGTGCCAAAATTTATGCTGAAATTGTCGGCTACGGTATGACCTGCGATGCCTATCATATGACGGCTCCTGTGCCCGGTGGCGAAGGGGCAGCCCGCTCGATTCAGCTAGCTCTCAAAGACGCTGGCCTGCAGCCGCAGGACATTAGCTACATCAATGCCCACGGCACCAGTACGCCAGCTAACGATCCTACCGAAACCGAAGCCATCAAAAAGGCTTTAGGCGATCGCGCTTACAAAGTTGCCATCAGCTCTACCAAATCTATGACCGGGCACCTGCTAGGCGGCTCTGGCGGCATTGAAGGCGTCGCCGCCGCGATGGCTGTGGCTCAAGACCAGGTACCACCTACTATCAACCTGGATAACTCAGACCCAGACTGCGATTTGGACTACGTGCCTAATCATAGTCGGGCTTTAGAAGTTAACGTCGTTCTTTCTAACTCGTTTGGCTTTGGCGGACACAATGTTACCCTGGCTTTTCGGAAGTTTAGTCGCTGACCTCATACATTCGTTCGCCCGTAGTTGGCGCTTTAGCGCTACAGCACTGACTACGAACCTTCAAGCATAAAGATTGATTGAATGGCTGCAGCGCTAAAGCACTAACTACGAACCTTAATTGCTTGATCCTCGCTCCCTCAGGATGGGATGATGGGAGAAATGTCTTGTACCTCGAATTCAGGGCATTCATAACTGCACTGATGACCCAGGCCCCTTGTACCGTTACTAAAAATCGTTAGGACTATGGCTGTCGCAACCCAATCTCTGGAAGCACTCTGCATCAATTCAATCCGGTTTTTAGCCATTGATGCTGTTGAAAAGGCTAAATCTGGTCATCCTGGTCTGCCAATGGGGGCTGCGCCAATGGCGTTTGTCCTGTGGGACAAGTTTATGCGGTTTAACCCCAAAAATCCGGGCTGGTTTAACCGCGATCGCTTTGTGCTTTCAGCCGGTCACGGCTGTATGTTGCAGTATGCCCTGCTTTATCTTACGGGCTATGACAGCGTTGGCATCGAAGATATCAAGCAGTTTCGTCAGTGGGGTTCTCGCACTCCTGGCCACCCAGAGAACTTTGAGACTGCCGGAGTCGAGGTGACTACAGGGCCATTGGGTCAGGGCATTGCCAATGCCGTCGGTCTGGCGATGGCAGAGGCGCATCTGGCCGCTCGTTTTAACCAGGCTGACTGCACCCTAGTCGATCACTATACCTACGCTATTTTGGGTGATGGCTGCAATATGGAAGGGGTTTCGGGTGAAGCCTGTTCGCTAGCAGGGCATCTGGGTCTGGGCAAGCTGATTGCTTTCTACGACGACAATCATATTTCTATTGATGGCTCAACGGATATCTCCTTTACCGAAGATGTATCTAAGCGCTTTGAAGCCTACGGCTGGCATGTTCAGCATGTCGAAGACGGCAACACTGACACAGAGGCGATCGCCAAGGCGATTGAAAATGCCAAAGCTGTAACTGACAAGCCCTCGTTTATCAAGGTCACCACCCTGATTGGCTACGGCTCTCCCAACAGAGTCAACACTCCTGGCATTCACGGGGCAGCTCTGGGCACCGATGAAATCATTGCCACCCGCGAACACCTAGGCTGGACCTACGGCGACTTTGAAGTCCCCGAAGACGCGCTAAGCCATATGCGCAAAGCCGTTGATCGCGGTGCTGACTATGAATCTGAGTGGGAAGAAATTTTGACCACCTATCGCACCCAGTATCCTGAAGCTGCCGCTGAGTTTGAGCGGATGCTGACAGGTGAACTGCCCCAAGGTTGGGCCGATGGTCTGCCCACCTTTACACCTGCAGACAAAGGCACTGCCACCCGTAAGCACTCTCAGGCTACGCTCAATGCTCTCGCGCCTGCTTTGCCTGAGCTGATTGGTGGATCTGCCGATCTCACCCACTCTAACCTCACAGAGCTTAAGGTTTCTGGCAGCTTCCAGCGGGGACAGTACGAAAACCGCAACCTGCGCTTTGGGGTGCGGGAACACGGTATGGGGGCCATTTGCAACGGCATTGCCCTACATAACTCTGGCTTAATTCCCTACTGTGCCACCTTCCTGGTCTTTGCTGACTACATGCGGGCCGCAATTCGTCTGGCAGCGCTTTCTGAGGCGGGCGTAATCTACGTCATGACTCATGACTCAGTGGGCCTGGGTGAAGATGGCCCCACGCACCAGCCCGTCGAAACCATTGCGTCTTTACGCGCTATTCCTAACCTGACGGTAATTCGCCCTGCAGACGGCAACGAAGTCTCTGGGGCCTACAAGATTGCTGTTGAAAATCGCAAAGCACCCACCCTGATTGCCTTTACTCGGCAGAATGTGCCCAACCTGGACGGTTCCTCCATTGAAAACACGGCTAAGGGAGCCTATGTGCTTTCTGGGGCTGGAGAGACGCCTGATATCATTTTGATTGGGACGGGCAGCGAAGTCTCTCTCTGCGTGGAGGCGGCTGAGCAGCTCCGAGCTGATGGCAAGAAAGTGCGCGTAGTCTCGATGCCCTCCTGGGAACTGTTTGAAGCTCAGGATCAAGCCTATAAAGACTCTGTTTTGCCCAAGTCTGTAACTAAGCGGCTGGTGGTCGAGGCGGCTTCTAGCTTTGGCTGGTGCCGCTACATGGGCGCAGATGGAGACATGATCAGCGTTGAAACTTTCGGAGCTTCTGCACCGGGTAGCATAGTTATGGAGAAGTTTGGCTACACCCTTGAGAACGTACTGGCTCACGCTAGAGCGGTGCTGGGTTAGCTCCTTTTAGAACGTGAGCAAGCTGGTCTGAAGTTTTATGGATGAAACTTTGTAAAAGGGATGTTCACGACATCCCTTTTATTCTTTTTGCTTGGCTATTTTTTGGCTGGCGGAGTCTGCGATCGCTCTCTAGCCTCCTCAGCCGCTAGCTCTAGTCAAGTCGGCAGCGCTTGACTAAAATCACCATGACTTCGTTGGGTCGCCCGGTGGATACAGGACGGCTCCAGGCGCTGGCCTCGATGCTGCCTTTGGCGTGCAGCCGGTGAATCTCCTGACGCACACAGGGCAGACAGCCAAAGATTATCAGCCGAATGTCTTCGTCAGGGCTAGGCGAATCGGTGGCGATCGCACTCACGCGATCGCCTGCGTTGGGGTCTTGAAACATGATTTACTCCTTTTTGGATTTTGAGGTCTGGCCCTCTGCCTTAGGTTTAGTCCCCATTGACTAGGCCAGCGGGAACCGAGGCGAGTTGCCAGAACCCAAAAACTTAGCCACCCCGCGACCTGTAACGCAACACGGGGGGCTAAGGGGTAAAATTCCCCTAGACCTTGCCCGAACTGCCTATGAGTTTGGGGGGTTTAGGCTCCTGTTGGTGCTGGATACACCTTCAGGGGCTGCTAAAGTTCTTGAGTTCTGTTTACGAGCAAGCTGCAACGGTTAAGTTGAGCAGCTTAGTGAGAGACTGTAGAGTATCGGGCGATCGCGTCAACTACAAAACTTGAGGCTGTTTGACTGGAGGAACTAGATTAGATCACTCTGCCCAATCACCCTCATAGGGGAAATAGGCAGACGTATTTTCACCCATACAGCCCACACAGGTGCATGAGCAGACACTGTTCCACTCGTAGCTCTGCTGCCACGCAACCGCAAGCTTTCGATTAGGCGGAGACCGCTGCCATAAAGTAGCCTCACCACCAGTTGATAAACACCCTCGCACTGCTCAATGACTGCCAGTGCCTCTTGCTTGGTCAGCACCGTTGGTATGTACTGAGGGCGTTTGGCGCGAACGGCATCAATTTCTGTGATTTCTAGATTGAGTACTTCTCGATAGAGAAATAGCAAAGCACTGAGAGCTTGATTTTATGTGTAAGCTGCAACTTGTCCTTGCACAGCCAGGTGTGTGAGAAAGGCTTCGACTTCAGCTTTACCCATCTCTTTAGGATGGGTCTTGTGGTGAAAGAGGACGTAGCGGCGAATCCACTGAATGTAGGTTTCTTCGGTGCGGTAGGCATAGTGCTTGAGGCGAATGGTATCGCGGGCCTGCTCTAACAACTTTTTAGGAGGAGATTGCATCAGGACGAGTAGATGTACGGCGTATCTAATAGTACATTTCTCATCTCCGTAATAAATTGGAAGATATGCGGAAAGATTCTGCCTAAGATCCCACAGCGGGCTATTCTGTGGAAAGATTCTTGCGAAGTTGGAAATTTGGGGTGTTATGCCGAATCTTTCCGTCTAATCACCCAGTGCGGGATCTTATACGGAAAGATTCAGTCTAATAATAGTTATCTTGCCAGCGCACAACAGTTTCTCTGTGGAGTTGAACCGAAGGGTTGCTGACTATGTTGAAAGAGGGTTTGCATCATCTGCGCTGGTCATTTTGCTGAGTGAGAGAAAGTCAGCTTACCCCAAATCAAGTTAACAAATCACTGCACCCGACCTGCCATAGTATTGTGAGGTTAGTTCCAAAGTTACTAGCGGCGGGTGAGTTTGGCCGTTAGCTGGCTTGTCCCCTGATGGTTTCAGTTCTGTTCACTTTTATATGGGTGTCGGAGTCGATTTATGTTTTAGAGTTATGAGTGGAGTGATTGCTGAGATTTTTAACAAATTTAAGAGAAGGTATGAAATTCATTTCTGTTTTTAACAATAAGGGTGGTGTTGGTAAAACCACTCTTACGTATCATCTAGCTTCTGCCTTAGCAGAAATGGGTAAAAAAGTTTTAATGCTTGATGATAAGCTTCAGTCGATTGTTAATGCCTTCGACGACTCCACTGGTGATTCTATACTTTTTTCAAAGTACTGAAGGATTTCGCCAAACCACCGACGGATCGTTGCGACGGAAGCCGGGTAGAGGTCTTTAGCCGCTGCCATCCAATTCAGGAAGTCGAGCGAGGTCTGTGACCATTCGTCAGCATCAAACAGTACTCTGAAGGCTTCTTCGTGCTGATGCACCAGGGCCAATTTAGGCGAGAGGGCTTTCAGCCCTTCGATAGCGACTATCCCTGGCAAATCGCGGTTTCCTCAGCAAAGTCCGCCAGCTTGCTTGGTGTGACATCACTGTCGGTCAGGCCCCCCTCCTCGCTGCCGCTAGTGGTTCAGATGTGGTTATTTGGCGCAAAAAGAGTAACGTCAGCGACGGCTGGGATGCCCAAACGCTGGACTTACATGAACAGCGAGTCAACGCGATCGCCTTTCAGCCCGGCAGTGCCCTCCTTGCCGCCGCCGCCGAAGATGGCAGGGTCTGCCTCTGGCCCAAAGCTCAACAGGCTACCCAAATTCTAGAAGGATCTCCCCACGGCTTTTCCACCCTCGCCTAGATCCCCAACGGACAACGGCTCGCCGCAGGGGGACAGCAGGGGGAATGGTTGGTGTGGAAACAGAGTAATCAAGGTAGGGGGGGGTGGATGAGAAGGCGGTTTACGGTTTATGAGATGACAAACAATACCCGGCATAAGCGCATCCCCATCCCCCGTAAACCTTACACATAACCCTTTGATAACCTTGACATTCCCCCTCCTGCTGGACAGTAGCTCTGTTAGCCCGCTGTTCCTGTAGCTCTCTCTGCGGCTGTGAGGCTACCCGTTAGGCAGCTGATTGGGGTCAATGCCCTGCGATCGCAAGTAATTTTCGAGGCGCTCTTTGGCCTGCTGTTCCTGATCGGCTCGCTGCTGTTCCTGATCGGCTCGCTGGCGTTCTGCCTCTTCTGGTAAAGGAATCAGATTACCCTCAGCGGTAAACCAGCGCAACTGCCGTTCATGAATTCCGAGTTCTAGCCCCAACTGCTGGCTGGGTAATCGATCGTGCTCATTTGGGGGAATGGCTTTGTAGTGCCCCTCAACCAGATGAAACCCGGCAAACTCTAGCGTTTCTGGATGAAACCAGTAGTATTCTGGCAGTCGCCATACGTCTTGATACAAGGTTTTCTTGGTGCCTTTGTCCACACTCGCCTTAGAACTTGAGAGCAATTCAATCACCACATTGGGATACTTGCCGCCCTCTTCCCAAACCGTCCAGCTGCGGCGATCTTTTTTTTCAGTTTCCAGCACCACAAAGACATCAGGACCTCTAAAATCCCGTGACTTCAGCTGCTGGGTGTTGTAATAAACGGTTAGGTTGCCAGAAATGTAGAAATCCTGTCGATAGCCCTTCGGGGCTGGTCTTTGACCATCGCGCCACCAGTGGTTCAGCAACCGAATCAGTAGATCAATCTGACTGCGATGAAAATCGGTTTCCAAGGGCGGTTCATCACTGTAGAGATCGCAAGGGGGCCATTCAATAATATCGGGGGCGTCTTCACCCACAGCTCGGGGATTTTGATCAAGACGTATCATGGCAAGTTCCCCAGCAAGACTGGCTTCAGTATAGCCCAGCGGCAGGGTGGAGTAAGTATAAGGAGTAAGCCCAAACCCTCGTTTCAAACCCGGTTTGGAATGGGAGCAAGACTGAGGGAAGATTGATGGTTGCCACTCCAGAATCTAGACCTGCCGTGCCGCCTTTAGAAAATGGCGATCGCCTCTGGCAGGCTGAGTTTGAGCGACGCTATATGGCTATGCCACAGGTAAAGAGCGAGCCTATCGACGCAATCAGGTGCGGGAATATATCGTTTGGCGCACCTTAGAAGGACAGCTGGATTGGTTTGTCTTAAAGACAGACGACTATCAATCTCAATCCCCTGACGGGCAAGGCATCGTTCGCAGCGGTATCTTTGCAGGATTATGGCTGGCAGTGTCGGCTTTGCTGACAGGGGATATGACAACGGTGCTGGCCGTGTTGCACCAGGGGATAAATTCGCCGGAGCATCAGGCATTTGTGCGATCGCTACACCAGCGATCGCGTTGACAGAATGACCGTACTCATCGCGGCTTAAATCATACCAGTAAGGTCGAAATACAATAAAGGGCAGCGCCTTTGTCCCTGGATGAAACAAAGCTGCTGCCCACTAATCTTATGGATTAGCGTGAGAGCGACTCTCTAAACTTTCAAGGAAAGATTAGAGTGATTGAGAGCGCTGCCGTAGACCGAAGAGTGCCAACAAACCCAGCCCAGCCAGACTGCCAACCATACCGGGTTCTGGAACCGACGCTGCCGCCAGTCCAACCAGCGTAGTGTTACCTGCGCCGATAGCGCCTAGAGAAGTTGCTTCTGCCGTTGTCAGGTTAATAGAATAAAGCGTGGAGCCGGATGCGGCATAGGCCGTATTGTTTCCAGCAGCAGGGGAAAAGATATCAAAGCCACCGAGGGCATCAAAGTCAAAGCCCAGAGAGCCTATGGTGCTGAGTCCACCCGCGTTGGCAGGATTTTGCAAGCTTAGCGTATCCAGCACGTAGTCAATAGCATAGAGCTGAGTGGCTCGACCTGCGGGTGCCCCAGGGAAAGAGTTGGTGTAGGCAACTGCTGTGATATTGGGATCAACGCCAAAGTTGGGGTCACCAGCGACATAAGCCAAAGTTCCGTCTGGCTGTACGCCATCGGCAATGGGATCAAAGTCTGCGATCGCCCCGGTATCTACATTAATGCGGAAATTTTGGTCAGTAACCCCTTCTAGCCGTAAACGATCGGCAGCAGGATTGAAGTCAAATCCTGACTGCTGATTGCCGTCATAGGACAAAGGAGAAAGCGTGCTTTGCAGAGTCGCTGCCCCAGTGATGATATCGATGGTATAGATTTCATCCGTATCCGTAATGCCATAGAGCAGCCCATTAGCCGGACGGAAGTCAATTCCTAGCAAAGTTCCATTCACTCCGGTCACTTCGAGGGTCTTGAGGCCGCTGGGCTTATTGACGTCAAAAGAGACTATAGAATTGCTGTCGGTTAGGCCAAACAGTCGAATGCTAGCTGCTTCAGCCGACTGATTTCCTAATAGGTTGAGGACTGCCGCCGCCGCCAAACTGGTGATAAGACCAAACTGTCCTAGTTTCATAAGACCTCACAAGAGAGTAGCAATATTTACAAGCAGACAAAAAGCAAAAGACACAGAGCAGCCATCGCTCTATGCAGCAATGTTCAAACGGGTCTGAACTGTCTCCGTGCTTTCGCGGTCGTCTACTCTAAATACGAGCAGCGTAGAAACCTGGATACTCTCTGAGATTTAGTTCATCGCAGCTTCACACATCGGCAAAAAATTAGCAAAAATATCAAGTTCTAATGAAGCGATCGCATTTTTGCCCAATGACAGCCTCACCAGGCCGAATGCAGCTAACCTAGAAATGACGAATTCACTCCAAACTGCCCAACGGCTACAGCGCTCTAGAATAGCCTAGAGAGTCTTTGACTCTCATCAGCGTGTTTTGGGCGATCGCCTCGGCTTTTTCTCGCCCCTGCCGCAGCGTGGTCTCTAAGTAGCCGCGATCGCTCATCAGCGCCTGATACCTTTCCTGAATTGGCTTCAGCGCCTCAACCGCAGTTTCTGCCAGCAGCGGCTTAAACTGGCCCCAGCCCATCTCTGCACATTCAGAGGCAACAGCAGCCTTGGCCTGATTAGACAGCAGCGTATAAAGCCCCAGCAGGTTGTGGCATTCCGGGCGCTCTGGATTGTCAAACTCTAAGCCTCGCATTGGGTCAGTTTTAGCCCGCTTAAATTTTTTGACGATCAGCTCCGGCGGATCTAGCAGATCGATGCGGCTCATGTCAGACGGGTCAGACTTTGACATTTTTTTAGTGCCGTCTGTCAAACTCATTACCCGTGCTCCCTCCGCTCGGATCAGGGGTTCTGGAACCTTTAAAATCGGGGCGTCTTCGCTGCCAAACTGATAGTTGAGCCGCGCCGCAATATCGCGGGTTAGTTCTAAGTGCTGCTTTTGATCTTCGCCCACAGGCACCAAATCTGGCTCATAGAGCAAGATATCAGCTGCCTGCAGCACCGGGTAATCTAGCAGACCGATGCTGACGTTTTCTCCCTGCTTCAGCGCCTTCTCCTTAAACTGAATCATTCGCTCTAGCCAGTTGAGCGGCGTAATACAGTTAAACAGCCAGGCCAGTTCGCTGTGGGCCGGAATGTGAGACTGCACAAAATGGTAGAGCGCTGCGGGTCGATGCCACAGGCGATGTAGGTTGCCGCCACCTGATAGGTGTTCTCGGCTAGCTGCAGCGGGTCATGGGGCACGGTAATAGCGTGGAGATCGGCCATAAACAAGAAGCTGTCGTAGCTCTGCTGCAGCTCTACCCAGTTACGAATAGCGCCGAGATAGTTGCCGAGGTGAAGCTGCCCTGTCGGTTGAATGCCGGAAAGAATACGCTGTTTTTCCATAATGGTCTAGTCTAGTACCCCTGTCTTCTATACTCGTATTTAGAGTTTTGTAAACTTACTATCTTAATCAAGCTGACAAAACTCTCGCCATGACTCGTCACGTTAGCAAAAATGGGTAAATCACCGCATTTTGAAAGCCTGATCAGGCCAGCCTTACAAGCGTTAAATGGGTAGTATAACCACTCATCTTGTGCAAATATGACCTAGCGCGATCGCTAAGATCACCCTACAAACTCTGTGAAGAGTCTATAAGACTTTACCGCCGCTTAAAATCTCTTCTTTGTTGTCACGCCTTTAGGATACGACTATGAGTAAATCTACCGTTCAAGCTGCTACGGCTGCCCTTCAAGCCGCGATCGCTTCTGCTAAAGATCCCGCCAACAGCCAGCAGACCCAGGCCCAGTTTCAGGGTTTATACGATCAGCTAGCCGCTAGCCAGCCTGAAGCTGCCGACTTACTGCAGCTATTGTGGAAAGAGTATGTCGCCAGCCAGCGCTCAGCCGTCTTCTGGCAAGAGATGTGCCAGGTTGAAAAGCATCTGTCAGAGCGCATCAGCGAAAATCACATTCAGCTCAAACAAAACTACCTGCGTCTGATTCGAGAACAATAAATTTCACTGTCAGCTTGCTTTTCCGACTCTGATCAGGTCAGATATCTGAATCAAAAATTTAGTATACGATTACCCGCTAGTGCAGCGTCAACACTTAATTTTAGGGTGATGCATAGTTCGTAGTTAGCGCTTTAGCGCTAAAGCACTGACTAACCCACCCTAATTTCTAGCTGTGGCAACGCACTAGCGTCCGCTAGCAGTGCTGTCTGATCAAAAGTGCAGTAGAGTCTTAACAGAGATGGCTATAGAGTCTACTGCACTGATGAAATTTTTCACTAAACCTAGCCCTGACCTTGCCGATCGCGTTCCACCAGGACAGCACCTCACCAACGGTTTTCCAGTTTTAACCTACGGTGATATCCCTAAAATTGATATTCAAAACTGGTCATTCCAGGTGAGCGGGTTAGCCCAGCCCCAGACATTCACCTGGGATGACTTTATGGCTATGCCCCAGAGTGAATTTACGGCTGACTTTCACTGCGTCACCACCTGGTCAAAATTAGATGTCAAGTGGCGCGGTGTCAAAGTGACTGATTTCATGCAGCATATTGAGGTTGACCCTAAATCTGCGTACATTTTGGAACACTGCTACGGCGGCTACACTACTAACCTGCCGCTAAAAGATTTTGTGCGAGCAGAAAACTTCTTTGCCCATACACTTTTTGATCAGCTGCTCCCAGCAGAACACGGTGGCCCCATGCGCGTGGTGGTTCCCCACCTCTACGCCTGGAAAAGCGCTAAATGGATCAACAAGCTTGAATTTCTAGATCATCAGGCGCTTGGTTTCTGGGAACGCAATGGCTATCACCACCGAGGAGAACCTTGGGCACAGGAGCGCTACAGCGATCGCTTTAGCTAGTTCACCTACCATCATCAAGCATCCATAAACTGGCAGAGGTCAGTTTACAAAGCCTTTTCGTAAACTTTGTTTTGGCTTTGCCAACGACTAGCGATTGGGAACCTTTAATAGAAGAATTCTGGCTGAATTATGCTCAGCTGCCAGCACTGAACTGGGGAACCTAAGTCACAAACAGTTCAGATGTCTATTATCGTCCTGCCTGTTAGTTTTGGATTCAAGCAATGTTTACCCAAAACCCGCTATCTCTCAAAAAAGAGACAGACACCGTTTTAGGCACCTTGCCGATAAAGGCTAAAGAATGGATTGAAAGCCTGCCTTGGGAAAAGCGACGCTATGTGCTGTCGCTGTGTCACTTGATGTGTGCCACTCCGCCGGAAATGCAGGCTGAATTTTTGGATGAATACACTGCCGATGGTCTGATTTCGCGCATTATTCAAGACCGAGACACTCAGCAGCGAGTCAACAGCCATCTGCAGCAGCTGCACATTAAGACCGAGCTGAGCGAACCTGTGATTAGGCGTTACATCCGTCAGTTTTATATTCACTCTGCCCAAGATATGCGCCAGCAGCCGGGGCTTTATCTGGAATCTGCCCTGAAACTTGTTGCTAGTACTGAAGAGCGCAATAGCGTTTTTTGCTACATATTGGGCTTCGAGTTGATTAAACTGATGTTTCGTATGAGCTGGTCGCAGCAGGAGCGGCTCTATCGACTACAGGTTAGTCAGGAAGACTTCATCCGCCAGTATATTCGTCCCATTCAATATGCTCACCGAATTAACGGACTGATTGTGCCAAAAGATGAGGAGTTCTTTTTCGCTCGTCGAGCTTATTTCGTACAAATTCCTAAGATTTCAGGCAAGCGCTTAATTGAGCTGGGTATGGCTACATTCTCAACAGATGTAGTGACTGGTTTTGGATTTTCCATTATTCGTCATGCCAACTCTTTTCAGTTTGACTATGCCTATATCTACGAATCAGAACCCACGGAAGCTATTTTAGAGTAGGCACTTTTGACATCTTTTGGGTTGTCTCTTTTAAGCTACGGCAACAAGGCTGCAACCGCAGCCACGAACTGCGGGTCAGAGAGCGTACCAATGTTTTTCTCTCTCACTAGCGTCTGCCACTGTGCTGCGGTCAGCTCTACTCTAATATCGGGTTGCAGCCCGGTATCGCTGACGTCTTGACCGTTGGGTAGATACCACTTTGCCACTGTAACTGCCAGCCCTGAGCCGTCAGATAGTCCCCGCACAGACTGAATCAAATTGTTGCCATAGGTAGGAGCGCCGACCAAAATTGCTCGCTGCTGCCCTTGCAGCGCCCCGGCTAAAATCTCACTGGCATTTGCTGAACCTGCGTCTACCAAAACCACCAGCGGTTTATCCGTGAGCGCCCGTCCGTTCGCTTCAATTTCATCTGTAACCCCTTCCCGGTGAATGACCGAGAGAATTAAGCCTGATTGAATCCACAGTTGCGCAATATCGACAGCAGCGTACAAGAGTCCTCCTGGGTTAGAGCGTAAATCCAGGATGTAGCCGTCTACGCCTGCTGCGGCTGTGTCAGTCATAGCAGTCCTCATATTGCTAGAAGCACTGGCGCTGAACTGAGTCAGCCGAATATAGCCGATATTACCGGCGTCAGTTTCTTGAATTCGGGACTGCACCGGACGTACTTCAAAAGGAACACGTCTGATTTGAAAAGTCTGCTGCACCTGCTCTCGCTGAATGCTCACTTCAACTTCGCTACCGATGGCCCCTTGGAGCCGTGCAACCGCATCGTCAAGGCTCATATCGGCTGTAGAGATGCTGTCAATACTGAGCAGAATATCTCCCGGAAAAATTCCGGCCTCAAAGGCTGCTGAACCATCTATAGGGCTAACCACCACAATTTCTTGAGTATCCTGCTCCTGTGACAGTTGCAGACCGATGCCAGTTCGCTCCCCGCTACTGTCAACCTGCAGGTTACGAAACTCAGTTGGGTTCATAAAGCGAGAGAAGGGGTCACCTAAAAGCCCCATCATCTCCTTTAAAGCTTCGTACACCGCTTGGTCAGAAGGATAAGAACGGCTGAGAAAGTCCTGACGTACCGCCTGCCAATCCTGATTGTTAAAGGTGGGATCAACGTAGCTCTTATCAACAATTTGCCAAACTTCATCAACGAGTTCTTGAGGACTCTCGATTTGGGTGAAGGTCTGTGCCTTTGCCTGCGGGTAAGAATGCACCGCACTTAAACCCAAAACCATACCCGTTAAAGCAATAGGAATACGCTTTGCGATCTTCATCGTGTTTAATCCGGAAAGCTTTGGTTGGCAATCTATGAAATGAATTGGGAATCCCGTTCACACGAGATGTCAGAACAACTCCCCCACTATCTTAAGCACGATTTCTAGTGAAGATCTTTCAAAGTCTGTCAGTTTTAAATTGCTGTAGCAAGATAGAAGAAGATCAGACTTATAGCGATTGGGCATGACGCTGAAACCATTTTTTCTACTACTGGGTTTATGCCTGCTGACAGGCTGTAGTACATTGCAGGCTAACCCTAATGCTGCTGAATCTACTAGGTCAACGGCTCCCCTTAGCTCACCTAAAGGAGCGGCAGAACCCAGCTCTCAGCCTCAAACGGCTCTGCCCGATCGCCTGATCCCCACTGAATCTTTTACCCCCAAACCGATTCAGGTTCAGCTATCTGACTTACCCGAGCCTTATGCCTCCGAGAGCGCCCGTAAGTCGCCCAGCGTCATCCCTGTTCCTGAGAATCCACTGCTGCAGGTGCCAGAAGGCTTTGTCGTCAACGTTTTTGCCGATAATCTCGATCAGCCCCGCTGGTTAGCCCTGACGCCTGAAGGCGATGTGCTGGTGACTGAAACGCGGCAAAATCAGATTCGGCTATTGGGCGATCGCAATCGAGACGGCGTAGCAGAAATCAATCAGGCATTTGCCGATGCCCAAAACGGCTTAGATATTCCCTTTGGTATGGCCTTTGCCGAAGGATTCTTCTTTTTGGGCAACAGCAACGCTGTCCTGCGGTTTCCCTATCAGAGCGGGCAGCAGCAGCTAGCGGGGCCGGGTGAAAAAATTGCCGATTTGCCGGGGGGCGGCTATAACCAGCACTGGACGCGCAATGTTGTGGCTGCGCCGAATGGTCAGCAGCTTTTTGTCTCCGTCGGCTCCCGCTCTAACGTCGGCCAGGAACCCCTACCCCGAGCTTCAGTCCAGGTAATGAATCTAGACGGCTCTAACCAGCAGACCTTTGCCGACGGGCTGCGCAACCCGGTGGGGCTGGACTTTCATCCTGTGACGGGTGCTCTCCACACTACAGTCAATGAGCGCGACGGTTTAGGGGATGACCTAGTGCCTGACTACTTCACCCGAGTTCAGTCAGGGGAGTTCTTTGGCTGGCCCTACGCCTATCTCGCGCCCCAAAACCTCGATCCCCGTCAGCTCCAGGGCGATCGCAGCCGCGATCCACAAAAGGTCGCCCAAACAAAGACCCCTGACGTCCTGTTTCAGGCTCATTCTGCCGCTCTGGGCCTGCAGTTTTACGACGGCGATACTTTCCCTGAGGCTTATCGTAATGGAGCCTTCGTCGCTATGCGCGGTTCCTGGAACCGCAGTCAGGGCACTGGCTACAAAGTAGTCTTTATTCCCTTCACTGCCGACAATCGCCCCGTAGGCTACTATGAGGATTTTCTAAAGGGCTTTTTGGTTGATCCTAGCGGCCCCACAACCTGGGGGCGTCCGGTGGGGCTGTTGGTCATGCCCGACGGTAGCCTCCTGGTTACCGAAGAGATGAACAATCGTATCTACCGAATTCAATATGTGGGTAGCTAAACGACCTGATAAACAAAGCTCAGGGTTGCCCAAGCATTCATGTCCAGCGCGTAGGTATCCACTGGGCTATTGCTATCGCTCAGGGTTGTCGCACTGGCGCGATCCAGATCGCTGAGAATATAGCGTGCCGCCTTCAGGGGTTCTGGTAGGGGGTTAACCCGGCCACTGTTGCCGGCTGACTTGGCTTCTTCTGCCAGCAGGTTAAACATCTGACTTAAAGGTTTGACGCTGAGAATGATATGGGTTTCTATCCAATCGCTGGTGACATCGGCAATCCAGTCAGTCCCGGCTTGCGGAATAAAGCGGACATCGTTTGGCGGTAGCTCATTGTTTTCTAGAACCGCTTCTAGCAGAGCATCGCTAGCCTGGTTGACAGTTGAGGCTTTGGGAAATAGCGCCAGCGCCCGTCCCTGACCGTCAAAGCTTATCATTGTAAAGTAGAGCGGGCGATCGCCAAAGTTAGCCAGCCGATAGCGAATCCGGCTGCCTGTCGGCACTTTAATCGTCCGTTCGCCTCGGGTAAACAGCGGGGCTAGACGGCTCTTGGGCAAAGGCTCTGGCGATCGCGTCGTCTCCCGCAGCGCCAAAATTCGCTCCTGCGGCTCCATCATCTCCAGGTTAGCCCGCACTGGCAGGCGAGAAGCCCCTTGGTTTTCGGTCAGTCGCAAAAGCTTGGCGGCCAGTATCGCTTCTAGCTGGGGCGTTAACCGCCCTAGAGCTGTCTTAATCGCTTCTTCAGGTTTGACTACAGTGCCAGGAACCAGCTCCCGGCTGGGAGAAAAAAGACCATAGCCGCCCTTGCTGGGCAGGGTATCTTTGAGCGGAGCAACGCCGCCACGCTCACCCTGGCTCAGCAAAGACGCTGTCAGAGTAGAGCCTGAAGCCGTCAGCAAGCGACCAAATAGACAGTCTGCGGGCTGCTCACCCGGTGATACTGACGAAACAAAGGAAATACCCGATAGGGCACTGGTCGCATCTACTCGCTCAATTCGTTCTAGGCTGTTGTCTAAAGCAACCAGCAGAGGCACGTTACGAGATAGCATTCGCAGCGACTCATAGACACGCTGGCCCGCCTGAATCATTCCGGTCTGAGACTCTAGGGGCGCTACCTGAGCCGTCAGCCCGTTGCGAGATTGAACCTTGAGTTTGATATCTGCCGCAGGCTGCAAGCCTGTTTCTAGAGCATTGGGGGTCGAGGCTAAGCTCAGCAGTGAGTTAACGCCGTAATGCTCTAAGGCAGTAGCTGGCAGGCCACCTAACCAGACTGTAAAGCTGCGGCCATCGTCTGTTCCACTGATGACACCCTCTGCTGCTGTAGCCGCTTCTGGCTTGAGGTTGTAAACCGTAGTCGTCTCTTCAGACTGTTGACCTCGAATCTGAGGCTGCTGCTCTAGACCCGTCCACTGATGCATTGTTTCCGCTGTGCGGCTGAGGACAAACTGTAGCGTTTGAGCTGGCTGCAGTTCCCAGAGGTGCTGCGTTAGAGCATAGGTAAAAATGCCTGCATCAAATCCTTGCCAGCGACCCTCAAGGGCAAGCTGATGGGGCGCTGCTGCTGCCAGCACCGTTCCGGGTAGCTCTTTGGAGCCGTTGGCTTCGTTCTCTCTATTGGCTTTACCAGAAAACCCCAGAGTCTCCTGCAGCCTTTGCAAATCTAGGCTTAGCTCTCCTGTGGGCGCGTTAGGCCGCGATCGCACCCGCAAGTTTCCCCACAGCAAACGGCCAATATCTAAAAAACCCGCGTCAATTACGCTGGTAAACTGCCGGGTTTTGACCGCGCCAATCAGCAGCTTTAGCGCCTCTTCGGTTAAATCTTGAATTTGCGGATTGGCCTCAGTAGGCAGATAGCCATCTACAGGCACCAGGCTGTTCTGCACCAGCTTAGGCTCAGAAGCCAGCCTGAAACGACTGCCGTAACCGCTAAAGTGAAAAACGGCCACATCTCCCGGCTGAGCCTGATCAATCAGGTGCGACTGAAAGGCACTCACGATGCCTTGGCGAGTCGCCTGCTGATCGCTCAGCGTCACAATATCGGCTGGCTGGAATCCATAGCGACTCACCAATAGCTCTCGCTGAAGCTGTACGTCTGTCAGGCTACCGCGCAGAGCGAGCGCCTGATCTGAAGTCGAGTCACAGACCGCAGCCGGATACTGATTAACGCCGACTAACAGGGCCAACTTGCGACGAGTTGGCTGAGCTAGCGCCTGCTGGTAGCGCTCAGCCCAGCCTGCCAAACTAGCCTCACTCAGGCCCAATGCGCTCAGTAAAAGGGCAGTTCGCTGCAATAAATCTCGTCGCTTTAAACCCACAGAGGTGACTATCCTCCCTAAACTGCTTGAGGTGCCTGCATAGCCCGCGCCAGCTCTGCTGCCACCTCAGGGCGAGAAAACTCCGGTGGGGGCAGTTCGCCCCGACGCAGCATCTCTCGTACCTTAGTACCTGACAGGTGAACTCGTTCTTCTGGCGTGCTAGGGCTGGTTTTGGTTGTTGCCATCGTGCTGGTTCGAGTGCAGTAGAACGCGTGCTCAAACTTCATTGGCATAATACCGAGTTCTTGCGGCTCAAATTCATCAAAAATATGCTGAGCGTCGTAAGTTCCGTAGTAATCGCCGACTCCGGCATGATCCCGGCCCACGATGAAGTGGGTACAGCCATAATTTTTACGAATTAGAGCATGAAAAATGGCTTCCCTAGGCCCAGCGTATCGCATTGCTGAGGGATTAATCGCCAGAATCACGCGATCTTGGGGAAAGTAATGCTCCATCATGATTTCATAACAGCGCATGCGCACATCTGCCGGAATGTCGTCTTTCTTAGTCGCTCCGACTAGAGGATGTAAAAACAGACCGTCTACAGTTTCAAGCGCACATTTTTGAATATACTCGTGAGCGCGGTGAATGGGGTTACGGGTTTGGAATCCTACCACTGTGCTCCAGCCTTTTTCAGCAAACATCGCCCGTGATGCTGTCGGATCAATCTGATAGTCAGGAAATAAGGGGTGGGGATCACGCTCTAACAGCCAAACAGGGCCAGCCAGGTTAATTGGCCCCTGCTCATAAACCACCTTGACACCAGGATGCTTATCTTCAGCGGTGCGATAGACATTAATGGCTTCGTGCTCTTTGTCGTAGGCGTATTTTTCAGTGAGTTCCAGCACGCCAATGAAGCGTCCGGCAGCATCATTTAGACGGACTAGGCTGCCCTCTTCCAGGGGAGCTGCTACCGCTTCAGCCACTGAAAGCGTGACTGGCACCGACCACGGTAGACCGCCAGCCAGCCGCATATCGGTTACAACCGGGTCGTAGTCTACCTTTTCCATGAAGCCAATTAGGGGGCTAAATCCTCCAATGGCAATCATCACTAAGTCAGATGCGGCTCGCTCGTCTAGCGTTACCTGAGGCAGATAGTCTGCCTTGTCTAAAAACATCTGCTTCTGCTCAGCATTGGCAACGCGATTAATTAAGGTACCACCGTGGGGGGCAATCCCCGCTTGCATGTTACTCAAGATACCGTCCTCTTCTGCTAATTAACTGCAATCCACATGGGGCTAGCTGCCACAGCTTAACCCGCTTAAACTCAGAAATATGTAAGGTAGCCCTAACTGATTGAGTCTGTACTGCTCACCGAGTCAGCCGCTACGGACTGGGTCAATGAGGTCGCTGATTGCGCCTCAAAAGGTTCAATCAGTCCACCCCCCAGCAGGCGATCGCCGTCATAAAAAACAGCCGCCTGCCCAGGTGTGACGCCAAACTGAGGCTGATCAAACACCAAGCGCACCCGGCTCTTCCCGCCTGCCTCAGCCGCTAAAGGAACAACCGTTGCCAGCACTGCCGGAGACCGATAGCGAATCTGCGCCATGACGCGGATGGGGCTAGTAGGCACTGCAATAGACACCCAGTTAACCTGCTGCACAGTACATTCGGCTTGGTGAGCGCTGGAGCGATCGCCCACAATCACCTGATTGCGAGCGACATCAAGAGCAACGACGTATAAGGGGTCAGGAGCGGCGATACCGATTCCTTTGCGTTGCCCTATGGTGTAGTGATGAATACCTTTATGCTGGCCGAGGACGCGACCCGAAGTATGGACGATATCGCCCGCCTTGGGCGCTAGATACTTGTCTAGAAAATCTCGCATTGAGCCATGCTGCTCAATCAGACAAAGATCCTGGCTCTCAGGCTTGTCTGCAGTGTGCAAGCTGAGCCTAGCCGCAATCTGCCGCGTCTGGGCTTTGGTTAACTCTCCCAACGGAAAAATCGATTTTGCCAGCAGCTCCTGGGAAAGATCGTAGAGAAAATAAGACTGGTCTTTGCTGCGATCGACAGCCCGACAAAGCTCATAGCGACCTGTTTCAGGATTGTGGCGGATACGGGCATAATGTCCGGTCGCAAGGGTATCAGCCGCCAGAGTTTCCCGGGCATACTGCAGCATCGGGCCAAACTTAACCGCCCGGTTGCACTGCGAACAGGGCAGCGGCGTTATCCCCGCACCGTAGCCAGAAACCAGATAGTCAATAATATTTTTTTCAAAGATCTCTCGGCTATCAACAATGTGGTGCGGAATGCCCAAATCGTCGCAGAGCTGAGCCGCGTCTACCATCCCTTCAGAGCAGCACTGCCCTTTGCCTTTCATCAGCCACAGAGTCAGGCCAATGACGTCGTGGCCCTGGTGGTGTAAGGTCGCAGCCGCTACTGAGCTGTCTACGCCGCCGGAAAGACCTACTACAATTTTGCTCATGATGCCCTACAGATCTTAGAAGTTTTTGCAAAATTGCCCACTATCTAGGCTAACATTTCCGCAGGCTATCCTCAGTGAACCTGAGATAAGCTTCTGGCCTAAATTTTTGAAGTTAGTGCAGGTTGCGATGGAGTGTGAATCGGGCATGGGGTACAAAGACGCCTTTTTCTACAGACATCTGTCTCGCAATTTAGTTTCCAGGCTGGCCTACTCTTTGGCAGATGGGAAATCCGTTATGTCCAGCAAGAGGCTGATAGTACTTTTGGCTGCTGTCGGCTGTAGTCTGCTTTCTTCGCCCTTGTTAATGGCCCAGGCCGCACCTGAAGTTAGCTCAACTCAGCTCGCCCAAGGACTGCCACCCTTACCGGGTACGGTAGTGCAGCCCAATAGGTTTGACGGCGAAACGGCGATCGCGGCAGCACGGCGCTACATAGTGTACGTCAACGGCAACAGTCCTCTGCTGCTAAATCAGGTTCAGCAGATTGAGCCGGAAGCGTTTCGACGGCAGTATAGCGGTAGAACCGTGATCCAGACGGGGGCTTTTGATAACCTGGCAAATGCTCAAGCCCAGGTCGCAGCTCTCTCAGAGTGGGGCGTGGGGGCTGAAGTTGCCGAAGTCGATCGCGCTCCCGTGGCTGCTGTGGCGGCGTCATCATCACTGCCAACGCCGCCTTTTACTGGCAGCAGCGACCCCTCTGTGCCTTTACCTGTGATCGCAGTGCCAGATGACAGCGTTGAGTTTGGTCAGTCGCCTTTGCCGCCGCCGCCGAGTACTGGCGGAGCGGCTAGCTTTGATCCGGCTGTGAGCAGCCGAGGCTATTACATTGCGGTGCCTGCTGCCCGCGACCAGATAGCAGCAACTGCAGCCAACATTACCCAACTGGGTATTGACAGCGCTCAGGTACTGGCTCGGACTTCGCCGAGAGGCCCTCACGTTGCGGTTGGCCCCTTTAGCGATCGCAGTGTAGCCCAGCAGTGGAATCAATATTTACGCAGCTATGGCTTCAACGCCAGGGTGTATTTCGACCGATAGTTTTTATGGTTGCTCTGAGTTCTCAGCCCGGTTTGCCACGCCTTGAAATTCATCCTTTTTGGTCACTGCTGCCGAGATGCAGCAGATCGAGAGCCGACTTTTTGAGGCTGGGATGCCCGTTGCGGCGCTGATGGAAAAAGTGGCAGGGCAAATTGTGCAGGTCGTGACTGAGCAATACCCGCGATCGCGCTCTGCCCGAGGACAGCTCAGCGTCGGCATTTTAGTCGGGCCGGGGCACAACGGCGGCGACGCGCTAGTGGTGGGGCGAGAGCTGCACTTTCGAGGCTATGAGGTCAGAGTTTTTCAGCCGCTGAGTCAGCTGAAGCCGCTGACTCAGCAGCACGCTCAGTATGTCCGCAGCCTAGGAATTGCGTTTACTGCAGCCATCACCGATTTGCAACACTGCGACCTGATCGTAGACGGGCTGTTTGGCTTTGGCTTAGACCGTCCCTTAGCAGGGGATGTGGCCGCTGCTGTCGATCAGATCAATCGCTGGCAACTCCCCGTTGTAAGCATTGACCTGCCCTCTGGTCTTGGAAGCGATCGCGGTGAGGTCATGGGGACGGCCCTGCGCGCCACCATCACCTGCTGCTTGGGACTGTGGAAACGTTCGTTTGTGCAGGACGCGGCTTTAGAGTTCATTGGCAAACCGCTGCTGATTGACTTCGATATACCGCTGGCAGATATTCAGGCAGTGCTGGGAGAAAATCTACAAACACAGCGGCTAGTGAATGGGGCGGCGATCGCCCGACTGCCGCTGCCCCGTCCGGCTGCGGCTCACAAATACAAGGCGGGTCACCTGCTGCTGATTGCTGGCTCTAGCCGCTACTCGGGAGCGGCCATTCTCTCTGGGCTAGGGGCTAGGGCCAGCGGCGTAGGCATGCTCTCGATCGCGGTGCCAGAGTCTCTGAGGCCAATTTTGGTCGCCCAGCACCCCGAAGCGCTGATTGTTGGCTGCCCTGAGACTGATTCAGGCGCGATCGCCCGTCTGCCTAATGGCACCGACCTGAGTACCTTCAGTGCAGTTGCCATTGGCCCCGGCCTCACCCTAGAGGCCCAGCCCTTGGTTGAGCATTGTTTAGAGAGCGATCGCCCGCTGCTGCTAGATGCCGACGGCCTTAACTGTTTGGCAGCGCTAGATCCAATTAAGATACTAGGCCAGCGGCAGGCTGCCACAGTGCTAACCCCGCATCCGGGAGAATTCCAGCGGCTGTTTCCTGACATTCTGGCAGCGGCGGCAGATGCGGGAGAGGCCGCTCAAACGGCAGCTCAGAAAACCAGAGCAGTCATTGTGCTAAAGGGCGCTAGAACCGCGATCGCTCACCCCAGCCCTCGACTCTGGTTCAATCCTGAGAGTACGCCAGCTCTGGCGCGAGGCGGCAGCGGTGACGTGCTGACGGGGCTTGTCGGCGGGCTAATGGCTCAGCACCTGGCAGCGTCAGGATCAGAAGACAGGCAGGCAGTCCTAGACGCCACCCTCAGCGGCGTCTGGTGGCACGCTCAGGCAGGCATCTTAGCG
Organism: Leptolyngbyaceae cyanobacterium RM1_1_2; assembly: GCA_012032345.1. Taxonomy (GTDB): domain Bacteria; phylum Cyanobacteriota; class Cyanobacteriia; order Phormidesmidales; family Phormidesmidaceae; genus Sphaerothrix. The sequence goes on from JAAUQI010000015.1 coordinate 80,404, forward strand.
GCGCAGGAAAAGACTGATTTGGGTGTTGACCCAACGACGCTAGCCGCTTATCTGACTCCAGCTTTGCGTCGCCATCTCTAATATAGTGACAGCCTACTTTAAGCTAGCGACTATCCTGCTTGCTCAGACAGTTGGCGTAACTTTTGAGCAAAGGCGGTGTGTTCAGGTGAGGCGATGCCCTGCTGTAGGATTTCTAAGACTTGGGCCATCTGATTGTTTAGCAGCGCTTCTGCTGCCAGCCATAATCCTGGAAATGCCTGAGAGCGCAGGATGCCGTCTGCATCGGGCTGCAAAAGCTGATAGGCTCCCTCTACCAGGTGAAACCAGTCCAGCCGCTGTTCAAAGGACTGCCAGACGATGTATTCCAGTACGCCACTGCGGCGATAGACCTGCTGTTTGCTGCCGAGGTCGATGGCGGCGCTGCTGGCCGCAATTTCAACCACCAGTTCTGGCATGCCTTCTAGGTAGCCGTCTGGGCTGAGTCGAGCGCCTCCGCCGACAGCCTCGTCTAAAATCAGCACGATGTCGGGCTGCAGTTCGTTGTCTAGGTCGAGACGCACGGTTGGCTCAATCCCCAGCCGCAGTCCTGGTGTAGAAACCTGGTACGTCCAGAGCCATCCGTGCAGACGACTGTGGGGTTCAGCATGTTGTTGAAAGCGCAGAGGAGAGGCCACGTAGACAATTCCTTCGATCAGTTCAGCTTTTTGAATGTCGGGGTCAGCCGCATAGCGCTGCTCAAATTCAGGCCGCGTCAGGCGATCGCCGCTCTCAAGCGGTGGCAGAGGCGGGCGGGTAGGTGACTGACGGGGAGAGTGGGTGACCATAGTTTTGTCTCAGTGCAGCGCTGAAATGATCGTAGCAATCCTAGCCTAAAATAGGCTCCATTCAAGCCTATGTGCGGCGGGGGAGGCCACAGCAAAGCAATGACAATTTTTGGCTCAGGGCTTACGCAGCCATTTGGTCAAGATTCTGGTGCGGCGATCGCTGACAGGATCAGGGTCATGGGTAAGGCAAGTCAGGCGCTTGAGCAAGTTTTGGACGAGCATGGGATTAGCCAAAACAAACTAGCTGTCACAATGGGCATCAGTCGTGCCAATGTGGGGCGCTGGTACCACGGGTTAGACCCTAGTGCAGAGAATATTGTAGCGGTGACAGAAGCTTTGCAGCAGATTAACCCTGACGCTGCCAGACAGTTTGTAAATCTCTATCTGGGCAAAATTGTTGAGTAGCCTTCATGCCAGAAAACGGAGAGCCGTTAAACCCACTTTTGTTAAGAAAACGTTCAGGACTGACGCAGCGCCAGGTTGCAGAAACGCTGGGTAAGAGAGTCACAACGATTAGCGACTGGGAACGAGGCGCAACCCAGCCCCGGCTATCACTATCAGAGGTAAAAGCTTTGATGACGCTTTATCAATGTTCCTTAGATGAACTGATTGAAGCATTTGAAACCGATAGGGCTTAACAAGTTGGGCAGGGCAAGTCAGTCACTGAAACAGGTTCTAAAAACTTACGGCATTAGTCAAAACAAGCTGGCGGTTGCTTTGCAGATCGATCGCTCAGCCGTCTTCAAATGGGTTCACGATCAGCGCGAACCCTCTTTAGAGACGATTGTTGAAAGAAGCGCTAGAAGTAAAAGGCATAGTGCAGTATTCTTCTGAGGAAAAACTTTGGGTTGCTGTGATTGATTAAGATGCCATAGGAGCCGCAAGATCTCGTAGTGCAAGCGAAATCATGGAGTTTCAGCGCGGCCTAACAATCTCATGCACCGGACAAACTCAAGTAATGGGTGAGTTGCAGCAGGGCAAACGCACACTTAACCAGTGAGGACTTTAGCGAGATAGGCATTGTCTCATCCAGCTTTGAGCCGCTTGGCTTTTTTGCCAACGCTGGCAGAGGTTTCTTTTAAGAGCAGGTTGAGCGCAACTTGGCGCATCAAAGCCATGTTCTCAGGAGTATGCGTTTGCTCTCGGGTGAAATCAAAAGAGATTGCAGAGACTCTTAAACCTGTGATAGTCTGGTTATCCGTTTGGACGCATAGCTCAGTTGGTTAGAGCACTACGTTGACATCGTAGGGGTCACTGGTTCGAGTCCAGTTGTGTCCATCAAGGTTTCAGCCACTCCAGCAAGGGTTTCAGCGCCTCAGTGATTCACCGCCTTAGCGCTTGGTGATACTTGGTAAAGCTTCTTGATACACCGTTTTGTGTGCAGATTGCGTGCACGGGATTGAGTTAGTCGCAAAACTGATCTACAGCAGAGGACGGGTAAAAAACCGTAGGTAGATCTGGCTGATCGAAAAGCTCCCCTACGGTTAATCGACAACCGACAAGATACAGACGGAGAACTCGTGTTTGGTGCGCTCCGTGTACCTGCAAGATACGTCGAGTATTTGTAGCCCTGTCTACAGCCTTGTAAACCTTAGCTTTTAATAAGATACAAACCCACTGCCGCGTCGATGTCTTTGTCTGCAAAAACGGTACCGAGAAACCAAACCTATTTGAGGCGCTGATCGAGATCTTTAGTCACCTCTACGAGTACGACAAAGATAAAGATAAAGCCGAACTTGATTTCGGCTGTTCTATATGTTTACTTGCTGTCGCCTCTGGTGTGCATTCGTAAGCAGAGGAAAGAACAGAAGAAAAACTGGTACGTTTGTTTCAGGTCGTGAAATGTGGTCTAGGATATATTTAGCGTTCTGTAAAACTTGAAAACGCTATATGTAGGTGATCCATGCAGCTAGAAGCATGACTCTCATCTCCTAGAACCCCATGATGAAAACTTTGCGGGTTCCTACCCTAAACGACATGCCAGCAGATTTCATCCAGCTTTTTCGGCTTTGGCAAGTCATTAAAGCCTCTGATACTGAATCCTCTTTGGCTACCCCCGATTAGGCTGGGCAAACACCGTTTGCCCCTAGGCAAGTCACCTATCTTTGAATCGGGGTTATACGATTCGGATTTGGTATGAATCATCAGCATTTGTCTTCGATTTCTCCTTCTGTCAATTCTTGCGTCAAAATGCCGTTGCGTTTTTGGGTGGTTTAGCGCGTCTTGTTGAAGCAAGCGGTGGCAGAGCTATTTTTAACTGGAGTACCCTGCGAGGTGATATTCAGGGAAACCTTGAGCCAGTTCAATGTGATCCAACTTATTACGATTTACAATCAGATACAGAATCGTTCGGTACAGATGTTCTGGTTAGAGGCTAAAGCCATGAAACTCAACAGGGTGCATCCCACCTTTGCGATGAGTATAAGTACTTAGGATGTAGGTGAGGGCATCAGCGCTAAGCTATCAGTACCCCTGATTGTATTGGAGTCAGTAGCTAGAACTGCCAGCGGTAGATTGCGGGGTCAAAGAGATGAGCCTAGACGGGGGCAAAGTGCGCTTACGTACCCTTCTAGGACAGCCCTGTCAGTGGCGCGACTACAAAGGGGTAAACCTGCATCAATGCAGCCTTAGCGCCTTCTACAAAGACAACGACAGCTTGGTGAGCTGGCTCAACCAGCAACCCTTAGCTCAGCCTCTAGTTTGCTTAGGCGATGAGCACGACGGCATCTGGAACCTGTTTGAACAGCTCGCCCACCCGAGCGAACGCCTTGAGGTCTTGGACTGGTATCACCTGATGGAGAACTTAGCCAAAGTGGGCGGTTCTCAAGAGCGTCTTGAGGCAGTCGAAGCCTGCTTATGGCAAGGCCATGTCGATGCGGCAGTGAGGTGGCTTCGATGACTGGTCGCATGAGCGTGTAGAGCGATTTGTCGCCTACCTAGGCAAGCATTGCCAGCGCATCGTCAACTACAGTTACTACCAAGCCGAGGGCATTTCGATTGGTTCTGGTGCGGTGGAGTCGAGTATCAAGCAGATTGGCAGACGAGTGAAGATTTCGGGTGCTCACTGGAAGGAAGACAACCTGCCGCAGGTGCTTCTACAGCGTTGTGCTTACCTCAACGGCCAGTTCTCATCCTGAGTCTTACAAGGCTGGGATGCACCCCTTCAGCAGTCAGTATTGGCTCCAAGCTCCATTACAGTGGATTGACACTGGCAGAACTTGCCAGTTTAATTGAAAGCTCTGAACAGCGGCTTTCCAGCTATCACGCTCTAAAACCTAAAGAGTACCGCCACAACTATTCAGCAGAGCGAAGAAAAGTTGTGCGAGAAGTTGAAACAGCATGGGGACAAGTCACAACCGATTACGCAGAACAACTGGATCTCGTCATTGAAGCTTCAACCAGTGGTGCCGCACTTAACCGCTTTCAAACGCAGTTGCTAGATGGCTACGACTTGTTCCTTCTAAAAACCATGCAGCAACAAGCAATCACTCAAATCATCACCGATGATGGTGGTTATGTAACGGTGCCAGACATTCAAGTCTTTAGCGCAAACCAGAACGTGATTAAAGCTACTGCCAGCCAAGGCAAACAGGAGCAGGTTGTGTCCCCGCTCCTGCCGTTTTTTTAGACCTTTTTCAGCCAGCTAAACATGGCTCGCAGATCGCGGCCCACTTCTTCAATAGGATGCTCAGCCTCACGGCGGCGAACAGCGGTAAAACCCGCTTTGCCAGCTACGCTCTCCAGCACAAACTCTTTGGCAAACTGTCCCGTTTGGATTTCGTGCAGGATTTTCTTCATTTCCTTGCGGGTTTCATCAGTGATGATGCGGGGGCCTCGGCTGTAGTCGCCGTATTCTGCGGTGTTAGAGATGCTGTCACGCATTTTGGCAAGACCTCCTTCAACAATGAGATCGACAATCAGCTTGACTTCGTGTAAACACTCAAAATAGGCTAGCTCTGGCTGATAGCCTGCCTCCACTAAAGTCTCAAAACCCGATTTGATCAGTTCGCTCAGCCCCCCACAGAGAACAACCTGCTCACCAAACAGATCGGTTTCGGTTTCTTCTCGAAAGGTCGTCTCCAAAATCCCTGCACGAGTACCGCCGACTCCTTTGGCATAGGCCATAGCGCGATCGCGGGCTTGTCCAGAGGCATCTTGATACACAGCGAACAGGCACGGCACCCCCTGACCCTGCTCGTAGGTACGGCGCACCAAATGTCCTGGCCCTTTAGGAGCCACCATGACCACATCTACGTTAGCGGCAGGGACAACCTGACCAAAGTGAATATTAAATCCGTGAGCAAACAGAAGGACATTACCTTCGCTTAGATTAGGGGCAATATCCTGGGTGTAAACCGTCTTTTGCACTTCATCAGGGAGTAAGATCATCACCCAGTCAGCCAATTTTGCAGCCTCGGCAACAGGCTTAACGGTTAGACCTTCAGCTTCGGCCTTAGCGCTGGACTTGCTACCTTTATAAAGGCCAATAATAACGTTGACGCCGCTGTCCTTTAGATTCAGAGCATGAGCGTGTCCTTGAGAACCGTAGCCAATGACGGCAACGGTTTTGCCATTGAGCAAATCTAAATTAGCGTCGGTGTCGTAGTACATGCGGGCCATTGAAGATTCTCCTTTTAGCCAGGTTAAGCTAACTTTTTTAGCTGCAAGCCCTTTATCGTATCTTTGATCTTATCAAAGGTACAAGACTGAAGTCTCCAGTATCTTTGGCTCACAGCCAGCCCTCAGGCCAAAGATTGGACGCAAAACGGCTAAATTAGCTGCCGCGATAGGTGCTGTAGGCCCAGGGAGACGCTAGCAAGGGGACATGGTAGTGGAGGTTAGTATCGGCGATCGCAAAGCGAATGGGAATCTGGTCTAAAAAGGGAGGCTCGCTCAGATTGCTGAGGCGCTGAGTAAAGTAATCTGCGGTTGAAAAAACCAGCTCGTATGTACCTACTTTGAAGGCTTCATCTGCTAAAAGCGGCGTATCGGTGCGGCCATCGGCATTGGTTGTGACGGTTTTGAGCAGCGATCGCGTTTCTAACTCAGGATCAATTTGCCACAGCGCGATCGCCATTTGCGCGGCAGGACAGCCATGGGCGGTATCTAAAACATGGGTCGTTAGCTTACCAGTCATGATCTTCTCTAAGCTAGCTGCATCTTCAAAACAGCAGACTCAGCAGTTCGGTGTCGAGTCTGTTCAACTTCGCCGTAAGTTTTGAGCAAAGCTGCCATCTTTTTACGCATCAGAATGCCGGGTTTATCGGTTGCCATATGCTGTTCACGGGTTAGCGCCAGCGGCACATCATAATCAGTAGTTTCAAGAATGCGCTTGTCTTCTAAGGTCACTGCGCGATCGAAGGCAATTACATCGCTGGCTTTAACTTCGGCTTCGCTGTCGTTGCGCAGGCAAAACTGCACCATCTGAGACATGCGATCGCTAATCGGCGTCATTGTATTCACAATCACATGGGACAGCCCATTGGGGTAGTCAATTCGCAGCATCACGGTAAAGGGCATAAACCAGCGCATTGTCATCGTTCGCACAGTCTGATCCTGAGCCATCTTCAGGTTTTGCTTTTGCAAATCAGGGTTGACCACCTTTAAAGTGCTGCGGTAGTCAAGTCCCCACTCGGTTTCTTCTAGCTCCATTGAATCTGGCGTTGGATAAGACTCACTACCAAAGGTAGTGGGATGAACATAGGCAGGATGAGCCATATCCATCTCATTTTCCATCACCCGCAGACCAGCACAGTTCCAGGGTTCGTAAAACTCATGAATCAGGCGAAAGTCTGGGTCGTTGGCTTCAAGAATATCAGGAACTTCCCTGAGGGGGGCGTCAGCTAAGCAGACCCAGGCATAACCATAACGTTCGCAGCAGCGATAGGCTTGGATCTGATAGCTAGAGGAGATAGTACCGTCTTCAGGAACCTGAGGTACGTAGACACAATGCCCTTCGGCGTCAAACGACCACCCGTGATACGGACAGCAGATATTGCCGTTTTTAATTTTGCCAAGCGACAGTTGAGCAGAACGGTGGCAGCAGCGATCGCGCAACACAGCGGGCTGTCCTGCCTGATTGCGCCAGACAACCAGCTTTTCTCCGAGTAGTTCAAATGAAGTGGGTGTCTCTAACAGCTGCTCTACAGGTGCAACAGGGTACCAAAAGCGGCGCAGGACAGGTTGTTGAGTAACTAACATAAAACCTCATGTGAGTACATTTCCGTTACTATATCGAGAGCACCTTAGCCGAACTGTATTAGCGGACTCATCCTCACAGCCGTAAAATATCTCGATCGTCAGGGGACAGAAAAGCAGCCTGTCCTTTAAGTTAGGAATGATGCTTATCACTTGACAAATTCATGAATCGGCCCAACCTGACTATCTTTGTATTTGGCTTACTGCTAATGAGTTTACTGGCTCCGTTTGCAGGGTTAGCTCCCCTGCTGCTGCTGCTGCTGTTGACGGCAGCCGTCTGGTTTGCTCGCAGCCTCTGGCAAATCTTAACAAACCAGCCTGAGTCAGACATAGCTGAAAAGCCTAAACCGTAATCGCTCATTTGCCTAAAAAATTTAAAGACTCAATGCTTTCTCAGGCTGTTTCGGCAACCTTAACTTTTTATTGACTGTCGTCATAGTAATAAATATCGGGCCGATACAAACATGAATAGCAAAAACCAGAATTTCAGCTAGCAGAGCCGCCGTGGTCAGCACAGCTTTAGCAAGACAGACAGACGAGAGACAGCTACGCGGCTACTTCACTCTCAACAGCCACTTGATAAGAAACCGCGTTTTTTGGGTATTCCTTTAGAGAGCCTTGAAGTTTTAGTAAACCCGCATAGAGTTGCTCAACTCTGTCCCAAATCCTCTGCTAAATTGCTTGCAAGTCAGGTGGTTGCCGTCACCCGCCAAGTCGCATGCCCATAAGAAGATCTTAAGTCCTAATGAAACATGGCTCAGCGCGGCCTGCAACTCAGCAGCTTAGTGCTGTATTCAGAGCAGTTAGCCCTGATTTGCGCTGGTATAGGTTTAGTCCCTAATGTTCCTCAACTTATTAGCGTTATGAGAATTTTAGTCACGGGTGGTGCTGGTTTTATTGGCTCTCATCTAATTGATCGGCTGATGGCGGCAGATCACGAAGTTATTTGCTTGGATAATTTTTATACCGGACATAAGCGCAATCTTCTCCGCTGGCTTGGCAACCCAGCTTTTGAACTGATTCGCCACGACATTACCGAGCCTATTTGCTTAGAAGTTGATCAAATTTATCACCTCGCCTGCCCCGCATCGCCGGTGCATTATCAGTACAATCCAGTCAAGACTATCAAGACCAACGTGATGGGAACGCTCAACATGCTAGGCTTAGCAAAGCGGGTCAAGGCTAGATTTTTGTTGGCTTCTACTTCAGAAGTTTACGGCGATCCTGAAGTTCATCCTCAGCCAGAAGAATACCGGGGCAACGTCAATACGATTGGTATTCGTAGCTGCTACGACGAAGGCAAGCGCGTTGCTGAAACCCTAGCTTTTGACTATCATCGACAAAACGACGTTGAGATTAGGGTCGCTCGGATTTTTAATACCTATGGCCCTCGGATGCTGGAAAACGACGGTCGCGTCGTTAGCAACTTCATCGTACAGGCTCTGCAAGACAGGCCGCTAACGGTCTACGGCAAAGGCTCACAAACCCGCAGTTTTTGCTACGTGTCGGATCTAGTTGAAGGACTGATGCGTCTGATGAATGGGGAGCACACAGGCCCTATAAATTTAGGTAATCCTGATGAATACACCATCTTGGAATTAGCCCAAACGGTTCAAAGCATGATTAACCCGAATGCTGAACTTAAGTTTGAGCCACTGCCTCAGGATGACCCCCGCCGTCGCCAGCCAGACATTACCCGCGCTAAAACCTGGCTGAATTGGGAACCTACCATTCCGCTAAAGCAGGGTCTAGAGTTAACCATCCGTGATTTTAAAGAGCGTTTAATTACAGAAAAAGCGATCGCGGCTACCTCAGCTTAAGGACAGCCGTTTTAAGCTAAACCTGTAGGGAGTGCCGTGTAATATGTGTTTTGCGAGCGATAGCTTCTCAGGAAGTATCGCCTCCTGGAATCGAAATTGACCTCAGGTGACGCTTTCACTATTGTTTGGTTGATAAAGGTTTTCTAAGAGCTATTAGCCCTAACTTATTAAAGAGGATTCAGCCCTATGCGTGTTTGTGTAATTGGAACTGGATATGTTGGTCTGGTAACAGGTGTTTGCCTTGCCCATGCAGGCCACGACGTCATCTGCGTTGATAACAATGAAGAGAAAGTAAAGCTGATGAAATCTGGGCAATCCCCCATTTATGAGCCGGGGCTGTCTGAGCTAATGAAGTCTTCTATGGAGACTGGCAAACTCACCTTTACAGTAGACATCGCTGCCGGAGTCAGCCACGGTGAAATTCTCTTTATTGCTGTGGGCACTCCAGCCCTGCCGACGGGTGAGAGCGATACCCGCTATGTGGAAGCGGTTGCTCGCGGCATTGGCGAACACCTCAATGGCGGTTACAAAGTCATCGTCAACAAATCTACGGTTCCTATCGGTTCGGGCGATTGGGTGCGCATGATTGTTTTAGACGGCATTGCCGAGCGCAAGAAGGCACTGGTAGGGGCAGGCGCTCCGGTTGAAGCTCCCCCGGTCATTGATGCTAACTTTGATGTTGTTAGCAATCCTGAGTTTCTGCGTGAGGGATCTGCCGTCCATGACACATTTAACCCTGACCGCATTGTGCTGGGCAGTAACAGTCCTAAAGCGATCGCTATGATGAAGGAACTCTACACGCCAATCGTAGAGCGTCAGGTGGCTGAAGACAGGTCTTTACCGCCGGTTCCAATTGTGGTTACCGATCTCAGCTCAGCCGAGATGGTAAAGTATGCCTCTAATGCCTTCTTAGCCACCAAAATTAGCTTTATTAACGAAGTTGCCAACATCTGCGATCGCGTCGGCGCAGACGTAGTTCAGGTTGCCAAAGGGATTGGCTTAGACTCTCGCATTGGCAATAAATTCTTACAGGCAGGTTTAGGCTGGGGCGGTTCCTGCTTCCCGAAAGATGTTTCGGCCCTAGTTCACACCGCAGAAGACTATGGGTACGAAGCAGAGCTGCTCAATGCCACAATTAATGTCAATCAGCGTCAGCGGTTGGTTACCCTTGAAAAGCTGCAGCAGGTCTTAAAAATTCTTAAGGGTAAAACCGTGGGCCTGTTAGGTCTGACTTTCAAGCCCGATACTGACGACATGCGCGATGCCCCGTCGCTAAAGCTGATCGAAGAACTCAATCGCTTGGGGGCTAAGGTCAAAGCCTACGACCCGATTATTTCTCAAAGCGGTATGCGCAACGGTCTGACCGGAGTCATTGTCGAAACCGATCCTGAACTGCTAGCCGACGGCTGCGACGCACTTGTTCTTGTTACTGACTGGAAGCACTTTAAGAATCTCAACTATGTCAAGATGGCTGAGTCTATGCACTCTGCCATTTTCATTGATGGTCGCAACTTCCTCGACCAGGCCATTATCGAAGAGGCTGGATTCCGCTATCTTGGCATTGGCCGCTAGCCTGTATTAGCCACAGAAACCGGGTTCACAATGGCAGTAACCCGGTTCCTGGACGATCTAGCCTCGACTGCGCAAAAGCTGCTTTACCGTTTCGACCATTTCAGCCGGACGGAACGGTTTGGCAATATAGGCATCTGCGCCCTGTCTCATCCCCCAATAGCGATCGTGTTCCTCTCCCTTAGAAGAGCAAATCACGACGGGAACATTTTCAGTGCCAGCGTTGCTCTTAACCCAGCGGCATAGCTCATAGCCGTTCATATTTGGCATGACGATGTCTAGAACCACCAAATCAGGGGAACCAGCTAGAATTTTCTCTTTGGCTTCAACCCCGTCTCTGGCCTCAATGACTGTCATACCAGCCTTGATTAAAAGACCCGAAATCATTTCTCGCAAGGTTGAGCTGTCATCCACAATCAAGACCGTACTCATGGCTCTCTATTAAACCGCTACGCTCAGCTTATTTAGTCTATACTCTCTAGCTTTTTAAGGAAATGCAAGCGATCGCCCTTGGTTGCAGTAATTCTCATTTTAGTGCTTGTGCATGGAATTACAGAGCTAGCAGCCCGCATTCTGCCTATCTTTCTTTAAAGAACATCAAAGTCAGTATCCACTCAGTATGGACAGCCTAAGCTATTACTACAAGACTCTTGACTTGGTTCCTGGTTGTTCAAAGCAAGATATCAAACGGGCTTATCGAAGACTAGCTCAGGAATGGCATCCAGATAAATTCTTACATGATCCCAAACGCTTAAAAATCGCCCGCGAGAATTTTGAGTCTATTAAAAACGCTTACGAACAGCTAATTTTACATCTCGAATCAGTTCCAGACAGCGAACTCAAAACCAATATCTTTACCCGCCCTGTTAGTGCTGAAGAGTATTATCAATCAGGTGCGAATAGCCTGATCCAGGAGAATTATCAAGAAGCCGTTGAGTACTTTACTCAGGCCATCCGCAAAAAACCTGATTATTTAAAGGCTTATCAAGCTAGTAGTCCACCAAAGAGACTTTGCCTAGTTCTCTTGCTCTAGGTTCGGCTCTTGCTCCAGGTTCGGCTCTTGCTCTACTTTCGGATATAGATGCTCTAAGCGAATCCGTGCACTCGCACTCGAAAATCTCCAATTGAGCGTGGCTTTTCTAGCATTACGCTCATCCTGCCAAGCCTTAATTTGCTCCCCCAGTTCCGCTTGAGTGGGAATACGCCGATT